>NZ_JBRKCV010000009.1:0-175445 GCF_052983275.1 Robertmurraya sp. GLU-23 | reverse complement strand
GTACCCATGTGTTGGAATAGATTCACATAAAATAAAAATATTGTTAGGGATCGTGTCGAAAAAAATTTTTTTGACACCCCACGAACGGGTCAAACCGTTGATAAATCAACATTTATAGAGGGAGGAACTTTTTTGCAACAGAACCAACAGTCTAAAAATATTATGAGACCAGAATATGCTGGTACAGATGCACACAAAGTGAAAGAAGAAATACAAAAAGATGTAAGTCAAGGAAAAGGTGCAATGACTTCCCGAGAGGCAGGAGCCATGCAAGATTAAAATCACGCGGAAGCCAAAAATCGAAAAAACCATTACTTTGAGAGTGTACTTCTTCATTTAAAACGACATTGCCGTCCATATCTTCGATAAATACATCAAACGTTTCTTCAACTAGTTCACCTTGACAACCTGTCAAGCTATGATTCGTTCAAGGATGGGTTTCATTCACGTAAGGAGCAATTGAAACGAAAAATTCATCTTCGGGCAAGTCATAGATTTCCTCATCTCCGTTACTTTTCTTCACAATCAGATGTTCAGATGTAATCGAAGCAGATTCGTTTTTAATGGTGCCTAAACGTTTGATTATACCATCCTACTTTCTTTTATAGATATTTACTCCTGTATTCGACACAATATATACAACTTTTAAGCAGAAATATTCACCCACTGATTACTTAAAGTCCATTCTGATGAAATGTTTTACAATAAAACTTAATGAATTTTAAAAAATACGTAATAGTAGGACAAGCGCCGTTCGATATTTTTATAAATTGAATACTTTATAGTAATAAATTCGAAAGGGTGTTTACTATGACCAATAGTCAAAATGATGAGCCTATTCAAATCAACCAAGTACAAAGTTCAGCTCTAATCAATGTCATTGGATCAATTGCAACTGAAGAAATTGGTTTGCGGAATTTAATCTTGTCAGAGGTTAATAAAATACAAGCGGCCGTTGAGGTTGAAAGTGTTACAATAAACGATTTGATAAGAATTAACCGCTCTGTAACCAGAACAATGAAAAATGTATTATTGAAAAACGTTATATTAGAAAGAAAACTTCGTGATGTACTAAATACATTGAGACAACAAGATGTAGGATCATATTCGGTACAACAATTACTAATTGAATTTGCCAATATTATTGGTAGTATATTTAATGAAGAAAATGCACTAGCTGATTTAATTGATGCAGAAGCAACAAAGATAAATACCGCTCTTCCAATTGCCACTTCTGTAGAGGAATTATTAGAGTTGGATCAAAGTGTAAGGGCTCTCATAAAAATAATCGTTCAGAAAAACTTTGTGTTACAACGGAAACTCCGAGATGTTATTCAGTTTATCGAATTTCTAATTTCAGTAGGGGTTGTTTTACCGGTCACCATTGTAAATGTTATCAATAACTTAATATTATTAATTAATGCTATAAGCAATGAAGAAACAAGTTTGGCTACTCTAATTGATAGTGAAGCTCAAAAAATAAATAGAGCCGGCAATTTTGGACCTACGACGGCCCAAAGATTCGAAATGAATAATAGTGTAAGTAGTATTTTTGACGCAATCGTTCAGAAAAACATTATCTTAGAAGCAAAACTAGAAGATGTTCTTTTCTTATTACGACAAGTTGAATTAAATGAAACTCAAATTCTACAAATCGAAACAAACTTGAGCAATATTATAAATTCAATCGCATCTGAAGAGGAAGCCATGGGTAATCTAATTGTCTTAGTATCATTTAGCTTAAACTCTTCAATTAGCAATATTTCAAACATGTCTACAGATATTATTAACGATTTAATTCAAGCCAACGAGAACACCAATAATCTCATCGAATCAATCACTTTAAAGAATATGGTATTGGAAGCTAAGCTGGAAGAGGCTCTTGATTTTATTAACAATTTGTAATGTAAAATGAATAACAGCTCCTAACTATGTCTAACTCTAAGAAATTAGTATAAACCTAAAATCAGTAGGGACATTGTCTCAGATTTCTCCTTTGTCCCTACCCCGGAAAAATATAGATAAGGTTATGCAAAAAACGACAATTTTAGAACTTCCCTAATTCTTTCTCAATCGCCCCTGATAATCCCTCTCAATCCCTTCTTTCCAGCTCCGATCAATGTTCTTCCCGCTTCGAACCTTCACTACGGCCTCGCTTACCATCTCATAATTTAATTTTGTTCCATGGTTGTCGGCATGATAGTCTACCGCGAAGTCTTCATCAATTCCAAACTGTGCAGCCGTTGAAATGGCATCGATATTCGCCCCTAGAAAGATGAAGTCCCATCCATATTTTTCTTTTTGATGTTTGATCATCTTTTTGATTTGTTCAGGGGTAAATTCCCGACTGGCATTTTCCATGCCATCTGTTGTGATGACGAATAGGACCTTATCAGCTTTCTCTTCTTTACTTGTGTATTTTTGGACATTACCGATTTTTTGTATGGAAAAACCGATGGCATCGAGTAAGGCTGTTGTTCCCCCTACCTCATAGTCACGTTCGGTGATCGGAGATATTCCTCTTACATTGATTCGATCATGTAAGAGTTCATACTGATGATTAAATAATACAGTTGTTACGAAAGCTTCTCCTTCCGCTTTTCTTTGCTTATTTAGCATTGAATTGTATCCACCGATTGTGTCTGTTTCAAGCCCTGCCATTGACCCACTTTTGTCTAGGATAAACACTACTTCTGTTACATTCTTTTTCATTCTTATAATCCTCCACTTCATGATTTATATATGAAGGATATCAAGTTTAGAAAAAGAATAGGTCGCTTCAAAAGCGACATTTACGCACCTAGTAACGGTTGATCAAAAGCAAATAGTGCTTCATTGATTTCGTGAATATTATAATTACCTTGTTGGATAAAAAATTCAATAATCACATCTAATTTACTGCTCCTCGACAATGTATATCCGGCTGCTGACAGCAAATCGTTGGTTTCGTGTACATTGAGATGTAAAGAAATGGATAAGGCAAGGGCTGTTTTTTTGGTAGGAGTGTAATCTACTTTATTACGGATTTTTGAAAATAAGCGTCGATCCATATTCGCCCTTCTATAGGTCTCGACATCCGTCATCCCTCTTTCATCAATCAGTCGAAGTAATCGTTCCGAAAAAGATTCATCAAGTTCATCTACAAGATGCGCTAGACTATTTTCTAGTAGGGGCTCATTCTTTTTTTCATAAAAATCTTCTGGTAAAGTCACAGATTCTTGCAATTGTTCAAATATGTAGCGGTCTTGTCGGCGATGAAATGTCAGTTCTACTTCTTCCACATAATGTTCATCAATATATTCATAGATAGATGAGAAAAGCTTTTGGCTTAACATAAAGGAAGTTCTGTCAAACACGACTAAATAAACAAGCATGTCATGATGTAAGAGAAATTGACTAATGGTAGAAACAGCCATTTGTAAGGCCTCTTCTTTTGGATATCCGTAGATCCCTGCTGAAATGAGTGGAAAGGCAATGGATTCACATTGATACTTCTTAGCTAACTTTAGAGAATGTTCATATGAATTCATTAGCAGCTTGGATTCTTGATAAGAACCACCCTTCCAAATGGGCCCTGGCGTATGTATGATATATTTTGCCGGTAACCTAAATCCTTCTGTAAGGACTGCTTCTCCAACGGAACATCTTCCTAAAACATCACATGCTTGTGATAACTCTTTCACACCGGCGGCCCGAAAAATCGCCCCACAAACGCCTCCACCCATTTTTAATTCGGTATTTGCAGCATTTACAATCGCATCAACCTTCATCTTTGTCAGATCGTTGCGGACAATCTCTAATGGCATGAATGGAGCCTCCTTCCATTTATTTTTAAAAAAAAATAATTACTTCATTATAAAACAAACTTCAATTAATTATATATTTCCTGGAAAAATTCTCTCTGAACTTTCTTGATTACCGCAAAACCTTGATCTTCGACCTTACCAACAATATCCGAAGTGGATAAGGAGTGAGGTTTGAACTCAATAACTATCTTTCCCTTTGGAGAATACCCTTTAAAGGAAATAACCCCCACTAATCCCTCCACTTCTTTCTGAATGGATGATAACTTATCTAAACAGCAGATTCCTAGAACATATAAAGTTACTTGATATAACATTATTTCACACCACCCTTGAATTATTTGAAAGAAATGAATCTCTGTTTTCACAAACTTTTTAAAAAAGCCCTGAAAGCATTAAACTTACAAGGCAGTTACTGTAAAAATGTGAGGGATGCATTTCTACAAGACTTTAATTAATGCACTATACTCAGGTCTATCTATAGTTTTTTCTCCCTATTGTTGTACCTCCTTTCATGTTAATAGCTATATTCTATACCTTTCTTTAAAAAAGGGATTTGATTAGAATCAAATTTTCACAGAATTTCCTTCTTTATCTTTCGAATCTGCTCCACATGGTTTTGGATATGTTCTATCGAGTGTTCGAACAACTCTTTAAACGTAAATTCTCCTTCTATATTGTGGGTACCAACGCGCAAATAATCATCCTCGCCTAGATTAGTTAAAATAGGGATAAAACTGTTAATCATAGCATCGAACAATGAAAGATACAGCTGATGATCAAGGGATTGTGTATGCAATTTAGATGTCCATGCATCTTGATCAAAGGCAGTAAGTATGGGATTATTTTCTGATAAAACGGACTTCATTCGATGAACATGTACTAATTCCGCATCCGTAACATGTATGACGATTTCCCTTATACTCCAGCTATTCTCAGATGGTTTATATAAGATTTGCTCTTGTGTTAACCCTTCAATTTCTGTAACCATTTTGTTGTAACTTTCTTTATACTCATCAATTAAATGTTTCATCAATATATCCTCCTCAAATTTGGAAATGCACATTAGTTGACGTTTCTCTAATCACTCTAAACCCTTTGAGGGTACCCGAATCAAAGCACTTTTTGATAATAAGGAATCCACTCTTTTTATGTTGTTAATTATATCTCAACATGATATGATTTAAAATAACAAAGCATCTTAATACGATATAAATAAGGAGGGGTTAATATGTGGGAACTATTGTATCCTACTAGTATATCAGGAATAATATTATTCTTGATTGGTTCATTCTTGACTGTAAATTCTTACATCGACAATTACAGGTCCAAGCATAGATAAGATGAACTAAATGCCCTTTCCGATATTATAAAAAACGAACACCCGCCAAAAGGTGTTCGTTTAAATCTTATCCCATATCTCTTTTGAAATATCTACAATGTATTTCAGCTTCGCCCATTGCTCTTCCTCGGTTAAAATATTTCCGTGATGCGTAGAAGCAAATCCGCATTGTGGACTGATGCATAATTGTTCGAATGGCACATATTTTGTCGCCTCTTCTATAAGTGCTTAAATATTTTCCTTATCTTCTAATTCCCCATGTTTTGAGGTGAATACACATAGCACGACTTGTGCTCCACCCTTTGCTATGTAAACTGTGGTAAGGGCCTAATGTTATTCTCCCACCTTTTTAGATCTCTTCAATATACTTGATAACTTCGAACTTCAAAAAACGGATCGTTGATTAATAAAGTTACTTATTAAAACAATCCTCACAAATTAATTGTCCCTCATTCCGTAAAAATGCCTTTATCTCCGTCATACCTTTTCTCTCTGGATAACGCATTTTCACATAAACTACTTCATTTCCTTTTATTTCTTTATTGCAATTTGAGCATTGAGGTTTTAATTTAAACATACATGTCCCTCCTAAGATATTCCTATATTTAATTACTACGAACTACTGTGTAAAAAGTTCCTTTCCACAACACTCTCCTTTGTTTGAAGAGAAAGCATTGCAAGGTGTATGGCATTAATATAGTTTCCTAAACTAATAAAAATCGCCATTGCTATTAAAGGAACGATACGTTTGAGATGGATTTATCTAGTATCGTAAATATTGATTAAAGTTTTATAATGGATGAAATAAAGTAGCACAGATCGTTACTCTGATCTGTGCTACTTTAACATTATGAATTTTAGAAGTTATTCAACCCACAAGCTTTTGTTTTCATAGAATTCATCAAGCTCTGCACTGAACCAACGCCCATTCAATACTTCACGAACGATCTTCTCCTTGGCCTCTGATGAAATAGACGTATCATTTTCTATCTCTTGGATTACATCTAGTTTATCAGTAGTAACAACAGACATTTCTGCGATAGCATTTGTTTCATCCGCTGTTAATACTAGGTTAGATGGCTTCTTTTTCGTCCAGGCTTCCCAATCTGTTAATTTTTTTCCATTAGGGTTACCCTTATGATCATGAAGGAAGTTAGCCAGGTATTGTTTGAACTGAACGCTCAGTTCCTTCGCTCCATCTAGACTATATGATTCTCTCATCATAGATAAATAGCTTTTATTGTTACTGTCTAATAGGGGGACAAAGACACCATGGAATGACCCGAAAACAGACATCATATCCGTGGCTCCAGTAAGTTCTTCCCCAAAAGGTATTTCAACAGTGTAAATAGGTGCCTTATAGCTATCATACATTTTTTCAGCTGATTCCTGAGTGTTAAACAATTTGTATAGATCACTTCCATATTTCTTAGCAAAAGAGTATTCAGCATACTTGGTTTTGTCCGTTAATAAACTCCCATCTTGTACACTACTTGCAAAGTATGGATCTCCCCATGCAAAGAAGGAGAATTCCGATGTTCCAGTCAGCATGATTAAAGGAACAGAGTTATAGTTCTTGGTATCAAACTTTTCCTTTGGTAGAACTACACCATCATTGTACAGGTGAGGAAAAACACTCATTCGAATGGCTGCATTACTCATTAATCCACTTAATCTATCAGCAGACAATGAATAGAGATATTCTTTTACTGCCTCATCCTCAGTCTGAAGCCATTGATATGCTTCTTCTTCTGTTGATTTGACACCATCCTTCACCACTAATGGAGCGATGGCTTTGGCAAACACTTTCACACTATCATCTTGATCGGCCATCGTCATTCCACCACTGAATGCAATGGCCTTATGAAATTTCCCCTCAAAAATTGGAGAAGCTAACGCAGCCATGACATCTCTACCTCCAGCAGAGAATCCAGAGATGGTCACGTTGTTCGGATCTCCTCCAAAGCTTTTTATATTTTCCTTGACCCAATCCAGGGATTTTGCGATGTCTAATAGTGCATAGTTTCCTGAGTCCTCTAGTCCGTTACCTGTATTTAGGGCTGGTAGAGGATTAAATCCTAATGGCCCAAGCCGGTAATTGACTGAAACAAAAATAGCCTCTAAATCATTAACAAAAGATTCCCCTGTAATTTCTTGGGATGTTCCCGTTTGATTATTACCTCCGTGAATGAAAAATAAAACAGGCAGATTTTTTTTATTTGTATTAGGTCGATAAATGTCAATATTCAAGCTATCTTCGCTCCCGATAATCCCTTGAGCAGAAGACTGAATGGCAATATTTCCAGCCTTTGTTGCATCAAAGGTACCTTCAAATGGAGCTGGGTCTTCTGGAGCTTTCCATCTCAAATCCCCAACTGGAGCTTTTGCATAAGGAATTCCCTTCCATACCAACGCGCTTTCTTCGTCATTCACATATCCTTTTACATTACCGTATTTCGTTTCTTGAGTGATCCCTTTTTTATAAGTTTGATAGGATGAAACTTCTGACTTTTCATTAGCTGATAGAAAAGATACAGCTGAAACATTACTGCCTACTAACCCTAAGGCGAGTATAAAAGCCAATAAGGATGTCAATACTCTTTTCACTATGATCCCACTCCTTTAGAAATATCTTTGAACTCTTCATCACCCATAAAGGATGCTACCCTTTTTTGTTCAATTGGACATGGCATATGTACTTATAGACACCTCCCTTCCATTTTTTTAAAAATAAAAAACCTGAACAGAATGAACCAAGAATATGATTCAAATCTGTTCAGGTTATGCCCAAAAGAGGTAACATTCCTTTGAATGATATAGATTTCTATTGTTAAATTACTAAATTCAGCACCCTCTGTCAACGCTTACATTTAGATTCTTTTGAATTTATAAAAAACTAGTAAACGTAGCCTATTTATTTAAGCAATCTTTCGTGAAAAAACCTACTATAGAACTAGTAATCTATTATCTGTTTCTCCTTCCTGCAGGATTATCGGTTAAGACCTGATCCCCCGGAACTTGGTTTGCATGAAAAGCTGCTTGCCACTTCCGGATCACCCTTTGTATAGCGGGCCACAAGTGGGTATACGCACAGTGGTCGGGAGCGGTACGGTGCCCAGCTAGAAGGCACATCCGGGTTAACGCCACCAGGATTTCCCTCACCGCGAGCCGTGGCCGTAATTCGGTCCGGCGCCTCGCCGTATTCAACCCAATTAATTAGAGCTCCAAGCCCATCAAACTGATCAGTGGCAGGACCGCCACGGGAGTGCCCCATGCCGGGGATCTCGAAGTAACGGGCGAACTCCTCAGCTTGATTCTGGTAGTTCGTGTCAAGCTCCTCGTACCAGCGGGCTGTGTCGTCAGGGGAAAAGACACCGTCTGATGCGCCATGCGCCACGATCATCTTTGCACCTGAATTGCGCAAGGTATCCAACTTTGTCGGGTTAGGCGGTGTCATAAACTCCATGGCACTTTCAGTGTACAGCTCGTTAGACTCATAAATTACCCCTGAGCGTGTGTCCACATCAAAGTTGAGCGCAAAGTCCAGAGTGTTCTCCAACATACTTGGATCTTCAGGAGGTGTTGAGAAGATGAAGCCGACAGCCACGGGATCGCGTGGACCAACGGAGCTACTAAACTTCCAATTTGCCCAACCGCTCTGAACCACTCCTGGATCAAATGGGAAGGAAGAGTAAATTTCTTCTCCGGAACTAGTGCGTGCTCCTGCGAAAACATCCTTTACAACAAGCTTCTGCTCTTCGGTGAGACACGTACCATCCCGTCCAGCCACACAGGTTGGGACGTCCCTCTCAACATCGAAGAATTTCTGGCAACGCTCGCTGTCTTGCACCATTCCGTCAACCAGTCGATCCAAGCCATCACAGCGGTCTAGAATTGCTTGCGCCAGCACTTGCCGCTCGGTTGTAGGTAGTGCTGTCTCCAGGTTTTCTTTGGTGGTGGCTACCTTTGTCCACTGCTGAGCTCCCCATAGCTGGGCCACTGCTGCCTTTGGCAGGTTGAATCCTGGCGCAACTGCTAGGAACCCGTCATACTGATCAGTGTAACGGGAAGCAGCCACCATGGTATGTCTGCCACCGTTGGACGTTCCGGCAATGTAGGAACGATCAGGCTGACGTCCGTACGCCGCCTCAATCAAACTCTTAGCCATAGGAGTAAGCGTTCCGACTGCCTGATAGCCGTAATCCAAACGTGCCTGCGGATCGATCCCGAATAGGGGATTTTGCGCTCCGCTATGACCCGCATCCGAGCTTAGCACCGCAAATCCCATCTGTATCCCGTTATCCAGCTGGCCACCTGTGATGTTACCAAGAGCAGGAGTTACTGCGCCGTCCAATCCACCATTGGCTTGGTAGAGGAACCGGCCTGCCCAGTCGACTGGAAGACGCATTTCAAAACCGATGGCATAGGTCTGACCGTCTACAGGGCTCACTCGCTCGTTCATTTTTCCCATGATGAGACAATGCTCGCCAACAGGATTCCCACCATTGGACAGCTCTCCCTCAGGAATAATCTCTGCCCTTGTAATGATCGTATTTGTAAAATTAAAAGATGTTAGTTTCTCGCATGTCTGCAATGTGCCTGGCTGTGCAGGAGATAACGTAGGAATAGGGTTAGAAGTTCCTGCATTTTTATTTCCTGTAGCCTGAGTCACTTTTAAAGCGCTTCCATCACCTGCCATAACAATAGAAGGAATGAATGACATAATAAGAACTACTATTAATAGAATGGAATAACTTTTCTTCTTTTTCATAGACATTCTCCTTTCTCTCCTAGTCAAGCGTAAGCTTCATCCCTATTTTATTACTATACTTCTTCATGAGTATGAGCCTTGATTCCCCCTTTACAAAAATATTCAGAATTTTTACATTTTTAATTATAGGTGATGAAAACATAAAAGAATACGTACATGATGTACTAAAAGATCTAGGGAATTTCATTAATATTACTGAAATTGAAAGGCAAAAAAGCTAACAAGTAGCTATACTCAAACCTTGTTAGCTTTTTCAATTTTATTTTTAATGTAATAATAACTACCATTTGCTTGAGTGTAGTACCTTAATGATTTGAAATAACAATCGGAGCTTTGATCACATCCATCACCTTTGATGCAGGAAGTCCATTTTCAATCAACTGAACCATGACCTTCATGTAACGATGGATATGATGAAAATAGTGCTTATAATCAGAGCAAAGATAACTCAGTCCTGGTTCATTATCGTGTGTTCGCATAAATCGATGTCTAGGGCATTCTCCATGGCAGGCAAACTTGACCTCACATTCCATACATTGCTTAGGAAGTGAACTCTTTTTGTTTTCTCCGAATGACCTCTGTGTGTTTGACTCTACCATCGCTATTAGATCTTGCTCCAATACATTTCCTAAGCGGAAATCTGGGTAAACATAATGATCACAGGAGTACATATCCCCATTATGCTCGATGGCCAGTGCATTACCGCATTCTTCTGAGAAAATGCAAACGGTTGACGGTAGCCCTAACCAAGACTCAAGTGCCCACTCAAAATTCATGACGTGTATGGAACCGACATCATTGTGAACCCATTCATCAAAGATTTCCGTTAGAAATGTTCCAAAAACGCCTTGTTCTACACTAAAATTAGTCGCTAAAGCTTTTTGCCCCTCTTCATAATTAGCATGTGGTGTAGCATGTCTAAGGCCCATTAGGGAGGCCATCTCATCCGGTATTCTTTCCACAATCGGGTTAAATTGAATAAATTCCACACCTTGTTCTTTTAAGAAATGGTAGACTTCCAGTGGCTTTAAAAGATTCTCTCGTGACACTAATTAAAAGAGTTATGCCATCCCTCCCTCTTTAAATTGATTGAGTATGATCGCAAACGAAAAACAGATTACGTGAAAAGTCTGTTCTCTTATATCATGAACATCAAAAGTCAATCCGAACTTGCCGCTGCAATGAATGTACATAGAAATACTTTATATTACCGTATTGGAAAGATAGAAGAAATCATGAATATTAATTTAAGTAATATTGACGATGTTTTCAGTATCTACCTTTCATTTAAGATATTCGAGTACCTTGGTGAAGACCTATCTTAAGTTTGGATCTAAACTTTATTCTTTAATGTGTATATTCATCATAGAAAGACTGGAGAAATGCCTTGTCTTTTTTTTGTTTAAGCATGACTACAATATATTTTTTACAAATAAATTATCCTCTGCTTTCACCGTATTTTTGCATAAAAAGAAAGTGCTTGGCTAATTTAATAACATGTATTTGAAGCAGGAAATTGGAAAGGCTTCCCGTAACTCGGATGCTTTTCGGCTTAAAAAGAGGTGTTAACATGTCAGTTATGCAATATTGGAAGGAAATAAACGAGTCGAGTAAGAAAGTTACCTCTTTAATGAATTCTTATTGGCATGAGCATTCTGACTGGGGAAACTGGCAGTTCTGGGTCTTACTACTCTGCTTACTTGTTCCACTGGTTGTGCTTCTGATTAAGCTTGACCGAAATAGAACCTTTGAAATTCTTTTCTTTGGTTATACCGTACATATGTTATGGACATATACAGATCTAGCACTTATAAGACAAGGTTATATAGACCATTATTATTTCCTCATGCCATTCTTGCCACAAGCTTTTGGAATAACAGCATCGATTTTACCTGTGTCCTTTATGCTTCTTTATCAATATTGCACAAATCAAGAAAAACCTTTCATTTTATGGACTACTGGACTTAGCGCCTTATTTGCTTTGGGTTTTGCACCTATTGAGAAGTTAATAGGTCTCGTCTCCATTACTAAGGGATTTACCATTGTTCATCTATTCTTTATAGATTTAGTCATTTCAGGAATTGCTTATGGGATGACGCAGTTTTTTATAAAGTATTATTTGGCAAGACAAAAGGCTTGAGGACGCAAAAACTTTATTTTTAAAGAATGCTGTCCCTTTAGAAAGGAAGAAATAGGTGTTTTTCCCGTTACATATTTTAATTCACCTTTAAATAAATAACTGGTTTGGATTTTCACAAATTCTTAGAGTTCATCATTCGTTCATTTCCTCTTTTAAAATTACCTGTTATCTTTGCCAATATAAGTTGCACTGCTTTTTCATTTTCAGCCATTTTAATTTTTTCTAAAATTTTTTCAGCATCTTTCCCTTTTAATAATTTTACTTGTTTTCCATAATAATCGATAAGAACAGTATTATTTTTAGTAATTTTGTAGCTAAATGGAGCTTCGTCTAATCGATTTCTTTTATCGATATCGCCCACTTATAATCCTCCCAATCAATATTTTTATCAGTATTCTATTTAATTCAATTTTTTTTGGAACAACCCTTCTTTACTCAATATTTGGACCCGATTGTTATTTATTCGAAATTTTTTCATAACCTCTCTTAAAACTTAACTTTTGTTATTTAGTTTGTTATCAAATTTAATTGAACCTTGTCTGACTAAGAATTTATTAGTAGGGAAAGTTAAAAATGGAGTATTTTAGGAACAGCAAATGGAAAAATACAGTGAAATTGAGTAAGAAAAAATCAGTTCATATAAGGGGTTAAATTTACAGTTATCCTTATCGAATATGCAAAGACCAGCGAGGTAGAATTAAATTATGAATCAAATCCCCCCCTACCGAAGACAAAGGGCTTTTTTATCTCAATTAACAACGGGTCAAATTCATTTAAAAAATCCATGGGTTGTAGCTTTTTTTTCGTTTTCTTATCCAGGATTCGGACATCTAATGCACCACCGGTATGCTGCCGCCTTTATTTTGATTTTATGGGAAACATTCATCAATCAAATGGCTAATGTAAACCTTGGTATCCTATATTCGTTATTAGGTAACTTTGACAAAGCAAAAGAAGTATTAGATGAACGCTGGTTAATGCTATATGTGTCTATTTATATGTTCGGTATATGGGATAGTTATCGTACAACCATAGATTTAAATAAACAATATATCTTAGCGGACCGAGAAGATGCACCTATTTTACCTATTAAAATGGGGACATGGGACATGAACTATTTAGATAAACGAAAACCATGGGTTGCCTTAGTCTGGTCAGCTCTATTCCCAGGTCTCGGACATCTGTACCTTCATCATGTCATATCTGGATTTTTCATTTTTATTTATACTGTAGCAATATGTTATTGGGGACATATTCTGCATGCCATCCACCTTTCAATGTTGGGGAATTTTGTACAAGCTAAAGAGGTCCTTAATATGCAATGGACATTATACTTTCCATCGATATACCTTTTTGTTGTTTATGATTCTTATGTTTCGGCAGTTGAGCACAACAAACTATTTGAAAAAGAAATGTCCTTATTTTTACGAAGAAAATACCAAAATAATAATTTTAAACCTCCCATATAAAAGGAGTGTGAATATTTTGTTTGTCATTGCTACCTTTGAAAATTCTATTATTATTGAATTAACTATAACTGAACTGGAACAAAATGAAATTCCAAATGATAAGATCTTAGCAGTACCACTTGATAAAAAATTGGATCATCGACAATTGTTTGATACGATTCATCAAGCAGATGGACTCAGTTTGTTTGA
Organism: Robertmurraya sp. GLU-23; assembly: GCF_052983275.1. Lineage (NCBI taxonomy): Bacteria > Bacillati > Bacillota > Bacilli > Caryophanales > Bacillaceae > Robertmurraya > Robertmurraya sp. GLU-23. The sequence goes on along the minus strand of NZ_JBRKCV010000009.1, from coordinate 161,731 downwards.
TCTAGCTGCCATAATCGGCACATGTTTGATGCTTTTAGGAGCAATATATGGCTATCTCTTAGAATGGGGTCCCATTATATGGGGCATTATCGGCGCAGTTAGTGGCTTGCTTATAGGCTTTATAATAAAAATGTTATTAATTAAAAAAAATAAAAGAGCAACAAAATCTTTTTCATCAGAAATTGTTTTAATGATACGGTGTGAAAAACATCAGTGGCATATAGTTGAAAACATTTTATGGAAAAATGGAGCACTAGGACTGTCTAGAATAAGACATCTATAGAGATATGCTTTTTAAAATCTTAACTTTTAGTAATTTCAGATGCTATTACTAAACAATTCTTTACCCATGATGTCTTCATTTTTCTGACAAAAGCATGAGAATGAGATGCTCGTTCCTTATAGATCCAAAAGAGCACCCTACGAAAAGGTGCTCCTGAGCATTCACAAACGATACTCAAACCAATCAAAATACGCCGGGGTTGCAGAATGACTTCCATTTCCTGTGGCGTAAAGTCCAAAGAAAACTCCTGTAAATCCACCCGCCACTTCCGTCGATAATAGAGAGAATTCTCCCGTACCTATAGTAATCGATTCTCTGTCTGGCTGTTGATAGCTGAATGTATAGTTTTTGGCATCTGCAAGAACCGATAGAATAATAGAATCTTGTGCATACTCAAACAGCTACTAACAGTGTATTGAATCATGTCAGATGCCAGTTGCTTGAATGGGGCTTGAACTGCTTCTGTGGGTAAGGATCGGATTATTCGGATGACTTTCAAAAGGTCCAAATGGCTGTTGACTTCTAGCACACCTTTCCATCTTCATCAAACCATAGAGAAGGGTCAATTCCAGGCCACTCAAGAAAAATCGGGTCAGACCAAGGTCCTTCTGGGTTTTCCGTCCAAACAAAAAAGTTCTTTCCAATGGACAAATTCGTAGTCACTAGATAAAAATCTTCTCCCACTCTACAGATGCTTGGATCTGGATGAAAGCCAGTATAATAGGATTGGTATACTTCATGATCAATCTCCTTCTGTTTGTTGGGTTACGAGAATCTACCAATTTAAAGCATTGTTCTTTGAAATATCCCCTAACACATGACCGCTTTCTTTCACCTGTCTCTCTTGCGTATCTCGATTCACCCCGATAACCCCAAATTTCGGTTCATATCCAAACGTCCATTCATAGTTATCAAATGTGGACCAATAAAGATAACCTAACACTTGAATCCCGTCCTCGATGCACGAATGCAGCCCCTTCAGTCCACGTTGGATAAATTCGACCCGGCGGTTGTCATCGTTCGTGGCAATGCCATGTTCTGTCACCATCACAGGGATATCCAGCTCTTTAGCCACATTACGAATCGTACCGGCCAAGGCTTCCGGATAGTACTCATACCCCATCGCCGTCACTTCCGTTCCTTCCGCTACCGGAACTTGTCCTTGTGTACCGTAAATTTCCCGAGTGTAGTTTTGTACTCCAATGAAATCGTCTCTTTCAACGACAGACTTAAATTGACCAAAGTAATCATGCCAAACCTTTGCCGCCTGCTCTTCGCCGCCTTCAACTGCTTGAATGTCTGGCAGTGCTAAGGATAATCCTATTTTGGTTAATGGGTTTATTTTCTTCATTACCGCTCGGGCTTTACAATGTGCTTCTTTCACAATTTTTAAAGACTCCTCATCAGAAGCCATGTGGAAAGTGAAATATTGATCCACCGTTGTTCCGCATTTTTGGGCAGCTGATTCACGCCAACCGGGTGCTGTCCATGATTTAGCATCCATACCAACAGGTGGCATAAAGTCTAGATTAATGAACAGTTCTTTTAACATCACTGGTAAATTGACTTCATTCATCGTCAACACATAAGGGATGTCCTGCCCCAGCTCTTTAAACACTACCTCGCAATACTTGGCAAAAAGGTCTGCCGTTTTTGGATTTCTCCACCCGCCCATTTGCATCAACCACTGCGGAGAAGTAAAGTGCATCATGGTCACAACAGGTGTGAGGTTGTTGTCATAACAAACTTTGATCACATCACGATAATGGTCCATTTCTTCTTTGGAATAAACACCTGGTTCCGGTTCTATTCTTGACCACTCGATGGAAAAACGGTAACTGTTTAAACCTAGACTCGCCATGAGTTCAATATCCTCTTTGTATCTATTGTAGTGATCAACCGCATCACCGGAAAAATCTCTGTACGGTGATCCTTCCGAATACTCTTCTGCCCACATATCTGATCGATCATTGTTTCCTTCTACCTGGTAGGCAGATGTCGCTGTTCCCCATAGGAAAGATTCAGGAAATGTATATTTCATAGTAAGTTACCTCCGAACGATATTTTACAAAGCTTACTTTTATAGTAGCAAATGCCTTCCGTTCAGATAATGTTAAAATACAAGGACTTGATTGCTCGAATCATAGATTTCTTTTTGAATGAAACTTTCAAGAATGATAAACAGTTTCAGGGTTAACACCGATCACTTTTTATATTAAAATTAGGAAAATGATTACTCGAATCGAAAAAGGGTGCGAAGCCATGGAACGTTTAGAACTGGAAAGCTATTTGAAATCAGTACATTTTGAGGTCGATGAGGAAAAAGTCTTAAAGGAGTATAAACCCTCCATAATGACAGTAGATGGAGAGGAAGTGTTTCTCTTTAGCAAAGGATTTGATATAAAGGATTCACCAATTGAAGAGAACATCTCTATTTCACAGCAGCCGTATCACTCGGTGATTCCTCTTCATATGCATGATTATATTGAGATGATGTTTGTCTATCGAGGAAGTTGTACCGTTACAGTAAAAGGAAAAAAGATGGTTTTGAAAAAAGGAGAACTGATACTCATTAACAAAGAAACACCTCATAGTGTGGATGCAACCACGAAGAAGGATATCATTATAAATATGATCATGAAACAGGACTATCTTTCTCCCAGTTTTCTAAGAAGATTATCGCAAAAAAGCATTATCTCTCAATTCATGATTGATTCGTTAGTAAGTAAACGGAAACAAAATCATTTCCTGATTTTCCGAGCTGGCGATCACACGAAGATCATAGAAATTATGGAGAATATTATGTGTGAGTTTTTTGACCGAGACTTTTGTTCGGAAGAAATTATCGATTCTTACCTGATCGTGTTATTTTCGACACTCCTTCGATATAACAACGCCCCTACTACCTATGAGGTTTCAAACGATGCTTCTTTATTAGACTTTTTGAGATATATTGAAGAACATTATAAGGACTGTTCCCTAGTGGATATGGGTCAGACTTTCGGTTTCCATCCCAGTTACCTTTCCACTTTGCTTAAAAAAGGAACGGGAAAGTCATTCAAAGAACTTCTCCAGATTCAACGATTAAATCAGGCCGCCTTGTTCTTATCTCAATCGGATCTTCCGATTCCACAAATAGCAGAGGAAGTAGGCTATTCGAGTGTGACATTTTTTTATAAAAAATTTAAAGAATTGTTTCATGAGACACCTTATAGATATAAGGAAAAACATAGATATGACGAAACCATCGTAGAAGATTTCTTAACTAAAACCAGCCCCTTACTGGATTGAGTAGGGGTCTAAAATTATAAGCAAATCAAAATGAATAATTCCTAATGTTACCGATAAACTAAAGGAACGTTGTATTAGACTTGGGTGATTTCAACCTCAAACCATCTAAATTCTCCATCTTCCTCGAACCATGTAACATCCGATTTACTTGGTATTCGAATACCATCAAATTCTTTAAATTCTTTATTTATTCCTCCCCAATCACTTAATACATACTTACCATTTATTTCTCTGTATCTTTTTCCAACGAAACGAGGATGTCCCCTTTCTGATTAAAATAAAAGATAGCAGAGACGGTCTAAACAAGAAGAATTTTTCAACCCAGCAAATGAACATCAAAATCAAAGAATGCGATAAATACTATCTTTTTCCTAGCATGTAGCTTAATCAATAGTGACATGCTTCCAAATCTTATTTAAAGATATAAGAGAGATTGTTTGTCTTGAAATATGTAATAATTTTTCTATTTCAAATTGTCGTTTACCTTGCTTAAGTAATTTTTTTATTTCCTTCACTTGTTCTTCATTTAATCTTGTTTGTTTTCGTACAGAAATTTTTTCATCATATTCTGTTTTCAACCAACCCCAACACTGTCCTCTTTTTATCGTGTCAATGGTTCCATAAGGAATATTTGTAATTGCCGAAATTTCAGTCATCGGAATTTTTAATGACAATAATCGTTTTACTTCAATAACTTGTGTTTCACTTACTATGGCATTACCATGATTTTCTCCTTTACATGGTCGTAAAACAGGTTTTCTTCCAGCTTTGGCTGGACAATCTCCTTTATACAAATGTGTCCAACTATGACCACAGCTAATTGCATTAATTATTGCTGGACTTACTTTTGTAACTTTTGCAATTTCACGTATTGACATTTCACCAGCAAATAATAAATCTATAGCATCGAGTGCTTGTTTTTCGGTTATCTTTGCAGTAGGATTGTTCTCTCCTTTTAAACCTTCTGCACCATATGACCCTTCCCCTCCAATGGTTGAATTGTAACCATTATGATAAGTATCATAATGATTTATCCAATATTTTTCTTTTTCTTGTAGATCTTCAAGAAACATAGCATTATCAATTTCTTCCCATTCAAACGCTTCCCAACCATATTTACGAATAGCATTAGAAAAATGATTGTTTTCAGTTCTTGTTTGATCATTCGCATTTGTCTTATGATTCCATTTTCTATCTTGTAAGTTTCTCGTTGTCATACCCACATATTTTTTTTCGTTAACTTTATTGGTTGCTAGATAAATAATCATTTTTTCTCCTCTATCCCCATGTGAATATTTATAGCCACAATTATCCATAGGAACAAAGATTCTTACAAGCGGTAAATTTTGGCAAGTATTGCAAATTGCGGACAAAAAATGCTATAATTTCAGGTTGTTGTATGCCCATTGCATATAATATTAGAATGAGTACCCAGGAAAAGAATTCGTGCATTTCCCACTTATACCAGAATTGCATGAAGGGAGTTCTGGACTTCTCAAAGTGCTGCGCTTCGTCTATTTGTCAAAATATCTGGAACTAAAAAGGCCGCTATACATAGCCGGCCCAATTCCTTTATAATTCCAACTCATTTAATAGGTTTCTTAATTCTCTCAATTCCTCTACCGTTAACGTGACACCCTTACCCATTTTCTCATGCTCAGGAGCCCATTCGCGTAGGTCATACTTAGGTGCGTTCCCATTCCAACTAATGAGATTTAACTCCTTTGTCCATCCCTTAGGAGACTGAGAAATTGAACCGATTGTTTCTTGAATTTCATATTTAATTTCTGCCATTGTCTAACCCTCCTCCTGTACCCTTATTCACCATTTCCAATAATCTACCTTCTAAAATTGCTTCAACGCTAAATGATGGGCATACTGTATTACTAATTATAATTTGTAGCTAGTAATTTCAGCATACACCATTTTTTCGAATTCCTTTTCCTCGCCAGATCATAAGCTCCTTCCTACTATAGCAAAGGAAATTACCTATATATATTCGATTTAAATACCTAAAAGGGATATTTAAAAAGGTTCTTAATACACTATAAAGAGGAGGATGATGGATGTGGACATTAGTAATAAATCTACCACTAGTGTGGTCAGTGTGGGTGCTTTTGTGTTTGTATTCTTTGGTTGAGTTTCAGCTGCTGGTACATTATTATTAGTTGTATTTTTTGGTGAATCTTGTCATTTTCTTCCCCTTTTCTGCTCAATGTTCTCTCTCCTCTGAAACTGGTAAGCTGTCAATCCTTACTCTATTATGATACAAATTATACCATAAAGGGGGGTTCGAAAATGGTCTTTTCCCTTGTAAATTTAAAAACAGATTTGGCCAAGAATGAATAATAGGCCTAACGCAAATGACGTAACCATTGCAATTTTCATTTTCAATTAAAGACACAAAAAAACCTCCTTTACTAAAGAAGGTTCTTGTTCAAATAAGTTACTATCCAAAGATACTTATGTTAATTAAACTCCATCCACTTCTGAACGCCCATTTACTTGTTCTGCATCCATATAATACTCACTAAACACCTCTGCAAATGCTTTTATGGCATTGTCGAGTTCTTCCTTTGTATTTTCAACACCGCCAAACTCAAGCAGCATCGATTTGCTGGATAGGTCTTGGTTGTAGACTCCGTTTCCATCATCTTTTGTTTTTACAAACACTCCCCTACTAATGCCTGGATATTTTTCTTCCAGTTTATGATTCAGTTCTTTGGCTAAACTAAGGTTCTTATCATAATTGGCATTTTCCTTCCCAACCACAAAGAATAATCTAGCATATGGTTTCCCGCTGATATCCATTGTTGTGACACTCCTCGGTTGAGAGTCTCTGTGTATGTCAATTAAATATTGGATGGTCTTTTCCTGTGCCATAACTTGTTGAACGATTTCTCTAGAAAGAGTATAAGACTGGTAATAATTCCAATCCTTCTTTTTTAATTCCTCCGTCGCATTGGTTGTACTATGCTTTGAACCTATCCCTTTCTTATTCAATTCTTCTTGTAAGCTTTTTCCGACATCAATGATGTTTTTATTTTCATTAAAGCTAACAGCTGAATCTGGATCCGTAACGCCGTTTAATTCCGGTAAGAACGCTTCCCAACTATGTGAATGGTAAATAAAAATTTCTTCTTCTCCTGTTTCTTTTGGTGGTAAAGTATTCGCCTGATTATTATTCGATTCTTCCAATTCCTGACCTGCCAGTTCTCTTTCTTTCAGCAAGATGTCTAAGGGTGGGGAAGATTCCGTCGGGAGATTTGAAAGATCTGTTCCCATACCTGCAACTGCTATTTCTGTATTAAACGTACGAAAACTTGGAATTTCGTTACCAAACAACGTTGTTATATCTTTGTGCTTTATATCGAATACAGACCTGGTAATAAATTCAGAAAGTGATGGTAATTCGTTACTAACGTCACCTATATCAGATTCACCTAAAAGAGCAATTTCATTAGACGTTAATTCAAGAAAAAACTCAGTAGGTAATCTATTACTGGTTCGATATAATAGCTCTGACGTAAATTTGTCTTTAATATTAATAAAATTAATCATAAAAATGAGTAAGAATATCATAAAGAAAAGGATAACGAAAACAGTTTTAAGATCTATAAAAACCATTTGGCTATTTTTATTCCTCATATACTCCTCCTTAATTCTAGCGTTTTAACTCTTTTAATTTGAATATATGAGGTAGGAATAATAATAGACTAATATATTTCTTCCAATCAATACCATTGAAGTATTGCATAGTAGAAAAGAGACGGTTTCTAAACTGACACTCTTGTTTTTAAAAAATCATCATTTTAGGGTGATCCCATTTGGTTCCTCTCCAACTTCTAACGTTGCGATTACTTGGTTATCATCATTTTTAATTACGCTTACTGTATGATCATACATATTGGTAACATAAACGAACTGGTTGTCTTCACTCGTTACGATCCCATGGGCACCTTCGCCCACTGTAATGGTTGCGACCACTTTTCTCGTTTCTAGCTCGATTTTAAATACACTATTCGATGGATTTTCAGGCGTTCCTTGATTGGCAACCCATGCATATTTACCGTCTGATTGAATGTACACTTGAGCAGGGCCTTCTCCCACTGGAATCTTTTCAACCTTTTCAGAAACGAGATTAATCACGGCTAGGGAGTTTTCAGCGTTTAACGTTGCCACAAGTGTTTTTCCATCTGGAGTTATCCCTGTTGTAACAGGAGTATTCCCTACTACAATCTTTTTGGTTTCTTTCATACTCTCTAAATCTATCACACTTACCGTGTTCTCTCCCATATTTGCAATATAAGCTGTTTTACTATCGGCTGCTACTCTAAAACCATGTGGTCCATTTCCTGTTGAAATATTTTGAATCACTTTATATGTTTCTACATCTATTACAGATACATTGTTATCTTCATTGTTTGTTACTAATGCATATTTCATATTCTCAGTAAACACAATATGAGCAGGATGAGATCCGACTTCCACTTGACTGATTAATTCATCTGTTTCCGCATCATAAAACAGCGCCAGTCCTGCTGTTTTTTCTTCATGACCACTATCGTGTCCCCCATGTTCACCAGTTTCTGGAACAACAGTCGCTCCTATTAATTTTCCGTTAGGTGAAAGTTGAACATTATGAACCGAACCCTCAATTTCGATTGATTTCACTGGCTTGTTAGTTGTAGCGTTGATTTTTGTGATGCCTCCATTTTCTGCGGTATAGTAGAACGAAGCTTTCTCTTGCTCTTTACCATCCTTATTGGACTCATTATTTTTTATCGTTTCGGTATTCTTCTCCTCCACCACATTATTTGCTGTATTACCACATGCAGCTAGAGTAATACTAAATAATAATAACAAGCTTATGAAAATGGTTTTTTTCATCTTTAAACACTCCTTATCTTTGGTAAGTTCAATATAGTAAATACTTGTGCAGAAAATTTGCAGAATCCGACTAGGAGTTTGACAGCTTTGTGAATTTAATAAGGTAAATAAAATGTAACATCTTAAAAATCAAAGCATTTCCCAAAAACCGGTAGGTATTCTCCACAATTTCTGCAAATTTTTATAGTATTATGATTGAAAATAATATTAAGGAGGTTGCAATAGTGAGAATTAAACGTACTACCTTATTTCTATTTTCCTTGATTTTCGCAGTTTTTTTAGCAGCATGTTCCAATAATCAGGAGAATGAACAAGACAATTCGAATAACAGCAGTGAGGAAACAGGACAAGAACAGGATACTAGCAGTGAAGGTCACGGAGGTCATGAAGGAATGGATCATTCTGGATCAGGGGAAATTCCTGAAGGCCTGCAAGATGCTGAAAACCCAAAATTTGCAGTTGGTAGTCAAGCGATTATTAATGCAGACCATATGGAAGGGATGGACGGTGCTGAAGCAACCATTGTTGGTGCTTATGATATAACCGTCTATACGATATCTTATACACCTACAACTGGTGGAGAAAAAGTAACGAATCACAAATGGATTATTCACGAAGAAATTAAAGATGCTGGTGACCAACCTTATCAACCTGGTGATGAGGTTACCGTAAACGCTGACCATATGAAAGGTATGGAAGGTGCAACTGCAATAATTGATTCAGCTGAACAAACAACTGTATACATGGTTGATTACACTTCGACGTCAGATGGAGAAAAAGTAACCAATCATCAATGGGTAACAGAAAGTGAGCTTTCTGCGAAATAATATCCATGAAAACACTCGTATAACTTTATAAATTAAAAAGGATCGATGAGAAAGTAAAGTTGCTCGATCGATCCTTTTTGTATTAAACACTTTATGGAAACTTTATTTTGATCTAAGAAATTTTCTCCATTGACAAGGACTTCCACATCTGTGTGATTTCTGGGTTTTCTCCTTCAAAAATAATTGGTACTCTTTTCATATATTCTGATAAGTAATACCCGCAAGGAAAGAAAACATCCTTTTAAAATGATATTCGGAACAATGAGCTAACCTTGCCAGCACTTTGAAGTCAATTTCGTTTGTAAGGTTTTCCTCAATATACTTCATTGCATGGTTAAGAAACAGTAAATCCATCTTCCGCATGGACCAACAAAATTTCGGACATCATGCTATTTTTCACTGAATTTGATGAAGTTTTCTTGATGGTTTAAAATCCATGAAACCCTTCGTGCAGCCTTACGACTATACTTTTTGACCGTATCAATCGAGTCCACCCCGTCCCAATAACGGCCAAGGAAATGAATAAACACATCTAAACTTCGAAGCTGAATGAGGACAGGAAGGGCATGAATTTCTTCTTCTGTCAGCTTAATTATACTTCTATATCCTGTTAGGAAAGCAGAAATCTTTTTAAAAATAATGGTCTCATTCACTTCATCATCTATAAAATCGGAAATAGAAACCGCAACTTCCATGACTCGTAAATCATGGGTAACAAATTCAAAATCAAGAATGGAGGAAATCTTCCCTTCCCCAGCCGAAAGAATGTTGGAAGCATTTAAATCTCCATGGACGAGCTGGTGAGGAAGTCTTTTTAAAAATGGGACTCTGTATTGAAATGAAACTAATTGTTTGTAGATAATTAATAATTCTTGAGCTAATTCCACAAAGTCCTCAGGTGGATTTAGGGAAAAATCTTTAATCTGATCCAATGAACATCTTGGGTGCGTTTGATCCATATCATAATACGGTCTATATACTGGAAGTTGATTTACACTGATCTCGGCAAGTTCTGCAGTAAGTTGACCAGCCGCCATACCAAATGAATAGATTTGTTCAAAGTCCTCTAGAGCAGGATTCGTCCCATCGATAAATCTAAACAATCCTGCAAGAAATCCGGACCCAGTTTTGACAATGGTTTGCCCATCTTTTGTTCTTATCGGTACTGGTATGGATAAGGAAAGAGTCCGTTCTTTTAATGCTAGTAATACAGCATGTTCAAAGTGTACCTTCTCTTCATCTTGATGTGTTTCGTAAATTCTCAGTACGTGTTTCTCATCGTTTGCCAGAATAAATAGGGTTGTATTGTTTTCCCCACTTGGCCCGGGAACAATCTCCCATTTTTCAGTTGGAAAGTACAAAGGGACTATTTCTTCAATATAGGATAAATATTTTTTCATCTTATACAAAAATCCTTTTTAAATAGAATCTATCACGTACAGGAAAAAGAAGATAGTATTTAAGTAAATAAACAGCCCTGTTGTTAAACAGAGCTGTGTTTTTTTGTTTATTAAGAACAAAACGCCTCATAACGAACTTCTTTTAATTGGGCACCTTTTCCTGAAAGGACAATGCTTGTTCCTTTTTCTTTTTCATATGCTGTAAATGTTACGACTTTTTCTCCCTTATTCACAAAGATTTCAACTGAATGAAGATCCACATAAAATTCTAATGTGTTTTCCTCGCTGTTAAAGCAGTCATGTACGGTAATTGGTTCACTATCTCCATAATCAGAAGTAATCACAACAGAATTGGATGAAGGATCCACACTCACACGTGTTGCTTTTTTATTTTCCTTGTTTAATTCAACAACAAACGATTCACTCTTAGATAATAGTGATAGGGATAAATATCCTGTTCTTCCGCTTTCAATGTGTAAATCCTCATTTAATGAAACATGTTCATGAGAAACAACAGGTGTGAAATAATCGTCATGGCTAATATAAGCTTGTTGAATCAATATGTTGTTTTTGATGTGTAACTTTCTTGGTAAACTCATCATGCCGTTATAACCGTACTCTTTTGGTGGTGTTGCTTTTGTCCAACGATGCATCCATCCAATTAAAAGTCTCTCTCCGTTTTGACCGTCCGTTGTTTGAGGTGCGTAAAACGTTGAATAATCTAGCAAGCCCTTTGCCTCAGGAGTGAATACTCCGTTTTCAAAATCCATGTGTCCAATCACATAGGACGTTTTTTTCTCTACTTCTCCGTCAAATTCAGGGTCGCATGGCATTTCTGAGAAAATTAGCACATCTTTTCCGTCTAAGTGGAAGAGATCTGGACATTCTAGTAACGTATTTTCTTCAAATGACATTTGGAATATTGAAGAATGAAAGCTCCACTGAAGTAAATCTTTTGATTGGAACATGATGATTTCACCACGACGTTTCGCATTTCTTACCGCTAATACACAGTAGTATACCCCGTCACGCTCTAACACTTTTGGGTCTCTGAAATCACAAATGAGATACCCTTCTGGCAATTCTTTTTCCCCAATCACTGGATTTAATTTGGATTTTTCGAAATGGATACCATCCTCTGACACTGCAACACACTGACGTTCAGCAATTTGTGATTCATCTTTATCAAACCCTAAGTTAGGATCAATATGACCTGTATAAATGAGATAGAGCTTCCCATCCTTTTCAATCGCACTTCCAGAAAAACATCCGTTTGCATCATACGCTTTGTCATTGGCCATCGCTACGGGAAGGTACTCCCAATTGACAAAATCATTTGTTGTTGCATGACCCCAATGCATGTCATTCCATACAATGTCATACGGGTAATACTGATAAAAGAGATGGTATTTCCCCTTGTAAAAGGAAAAACCATTTGGGTCATTCAGCCATCCGATTTCTGGTGAAAAATGAAAAAGGGGGCGGTTATTTGTTTTATGCTTGTTTTCTTTGATATAGTCGTTTGCTTTTTGTAGTCGATTCATAGCACACCTCTTCTATTTAATTCCACTTTGCATGGAACCTTCCACAATGTATTTTTGGAAAATGATATAAAGAATAACAATTGGAATCGTTACGATGGTTAGTGCCGCCATCATATGACTTGTGAAAATGTTATACGTGTCTGCAAAAACCGCATTAAGGGCAACTTGAATTGGCATCAAATCTGCGTTTGATAACGCCATAACCGGCCATAAAAAATCATTCCATGATGCTAAGAACGTTAAAATTCCAACTGTAATATACATATTTAAGCTTGACGGCATGACGATTCGGAAGAAACATCCTACTTCACTTAGTCCGTCGATTTTTCCTGATTCTATCAATTCACCAGGGAAGGATAAGAAATGTTGTCTGAATAAGAATATGTTCATCACATTAATGATAAATGGCAGCAAATAACCTGGAATCGTGTTGATTAATCCCATCTCATTTACTACTAAAAACAACGGAAGAATGGTCGCTTCAATTGGTACAATCATAAGTGCGATAATGAAAATTAAAATCCAATCTTTAAATGGAAATTTAAATCTTGCTAGTGCATACCCTGCCAATGAATTGATGGTTAATCCTACAACCACTGTAACGGATGCGTAAATCAAACTATTTCCGACGTTCTTAAAAATGTTATAAAAACCTAATAACTCCACATACGAGTCAAACGAAAGATCAGAAAATCTTGGAACAAAGGCAAAGATTGTATCCATATCTTTATAGATCACTTCATCGATTTTAAATGAAGAAAGAATCATCCAAATAAGAGGAAGTAAAAATTGTAAGGCCACAATAGAAGCCAAGAGATAAAACAAGGTTTTCTTTACAATTTTCATGCTACTTTCTCCTCTCTAAATAGCTTTTTAATAATGATTGAGATTACGACTAAGAAAATTGTGAATGCTAATGTAATGGCACTTGCATATCCAATGTTTCGATGACGGAATCCATACTCATAAATGTATTGCAAAATGGTAATCGTTGAGTAATCTGGACCTCCACCTGTCATAACCATTGGTTGAACAATGAGTTTAAATGCCTGAATCGTGGTGGTAATCACTAAAAACATCAGAATGGGTTTTAATGAAGGAATGGTAATAAATAAAAACTTTTGAAACGCATTGGCTCCGTCAATATCCGCTGCTTCATAAAGGCTTCCATCAATATTTTTAAGTCCTGCTAAAAAGATCATCATTTGATACCCACACCCTGACCATGCAGAGATCCCAATAATCGTATACATTGCTTGAGACGCACTGGAGAGGAAAGGCTGCTTTGAAATCCCAACATTCGCAAGGAGTTCATTAATTAAACCAGATGTTGGGTTTAACATAACCGTCCATAGGATTGAGATAACAACAAGAGATAAAACAGCTGGAGAAAAATAAGCGGTACGGAAGAACCCTACACCTCTGATTTTTTTGTTAACAATGAGAGCAAGTCCAAGTGCCATTGAAAGTTGCAGAGGGACAACAAACACCACAAACTTTAACGTGTTTTTAAAACTTTGGATCAACACTTCATCTGTCAGCATTCGCTTAAAGTTCTCAAGTCCAATAAATTCTTTGTCGTTTGGTTTTAATAAATAATAATCTGTAAATCCGTACGTAAACGCTAGAATAATTGGTAATACAATAAAGAGAATCGCCAGTATTAAAGCAGGTGTTAAAAATCCATACGCGGACACGATATCTCTTGTTTTGTAATGTTCACTTTGTCTGAGGTGTTCTGTTGTATTTCTCACTTTTACAATACGTTTGATCAATTTCTTCATGGTTCACACCCCTTTTTAAAAAGAGTAAGAGGTGAGGTCATTCCCTCACCTCTTACTTTTAACAACCGATTATTTTTTGTACTTTGCAAATTCTAATTCAATTTTCTTCGCTGCATCGTCTACATATTTCTTGATTGTTGCTTCATCTGTCGCTTTGTTTTGAGCGATTTTTAGAATAACATCTTTTGCAAAGGTTTCAGAAAGATATGGATATCCAGGTGATACCGGACGAGATTTGTTTGTGTTTTCGACTTGATACTTTAATACGGTCCACGCATCGTTGTGATATGGGTTGTCAGTATTTGTATCAATCGCGTCAACAGAATTGATTCTTGTTGGAATAGATCCGTTTTTAGCGAAGTATTCTTTTGATGCTTCGTCGTTAGTTAACCATTCCATGACTTCAACGATTTGCTTGACGCGTTCTTCGTCTTCTTCTTGTCCGTTACGAACAAATGCCCAAGAACCGGATGGTGTGTATAACCCGTCGAAGTCTTCACTCATTTTCGGATAACGAACGGTCTTGAATTTTAAGTCAGGATAATTATTGATTAGTTCATTTACATACCAGAATCCGCTAACAGATAGTGCTGATTTTCCTGTATGGAATGTTTTTTCAGATTCTGTCGCACTAGCAAGTGCTGGCTCAGCAAATAATTGTGCATATTTTGTTAATGCTTCTACACTTTTCTTACTATTTAAGACGCCATCAACTGTGACACCATCTTCAGCAACGATGTTTGCATCATTTCCCCAAAGAAGTGGTGTGAAGTAGTATGTTCCTAATTCATAGGCACCTGCAGTAATGTCTGTTAATAATAAACTTACAGCCGTTTCATAATTTGCAAACACTGGATCATTTGACGTTTTTGCAAACTCGTCTACTTTTCTTGATAACTCAATAAATTGATCCCATGTCCAATCTTGATCGAGGGAAGGGACTAATGCTTTTATTTCTTCAGGTAGTGCATTGATCATGTCTTCGTTATACATGATGGCTACACCTGAGTCTGAATAACCCATTCCGTAGAATTTCCCGTCCACTGTTCCTTGGTCGATGATTGCTTGAGTGAATCCATCTTTGAATCCTTCGCTCATGTATCCATCAAGTTCTCCAAGTAATCCTGAATCAACATAAGCCCCAATATCAGGTCCGTCTAATGTAAAAATATCAGGCATGTCGTTTGCTGTAATGGCTGCATTCAGCTTATCGATGTAGCCTGAACCAGCTCCTGCACGTGTGATGTTTTGTATTTCAACTTTAGGTCCATCTGGATGAGCCTCATTGTAGCTCTTTACTCGGTCAGCAAACATCTTTCCTTCTGGATGATCTGCTGCCGCTTGTGTCCAAACGACAATTTTGTCACTGCCGCTAGTCTTGTCTGAACTACAAGCTACTAACGAAAAGACTAAAGACAGTAAAGATACAAACAAAATTAACTTCTTCATACTTCTCCCCCTATTTCTCTTAATATATTTTCAAGCGCTTTCATAATTGAAGTACGAGTTAGCTTGGCGCTTTCATAAGTTAATGATAAGGTATATAAAACGCTTTCAAAATGCGACATTTCTCTAAAAAATGTTTAAATTCTTATTATTGAAAAAAATAATAAAGGATTATGTTTTTTCGAGTTTTTAAAATACACAAGAATTACCGTATGAATTGGCATAGGCTTTACTTTATTTATTTACCTTTCTACGAAATCGAGGGTCAAAACAAAACTTATCTGTTGAGGGTTAGGTTAAGTATCCGAGCTGATATATAGACGGAGAAATTCCGCCTAATTATTAATAATTATGAAAGAAAGCAAAAATAGACGGAGAGATTCCGCCTATTGGCTCGAAAACTTAGAAAATAGGAGATTTTGCTTTTAATAAGCGGAAAACCTCCCCCTATTTACCCCGGAACAAGGCTCTATTCTTCATCTAGCCGGAAATTCTCCGCTTATTTTACTTTTGCTAGTTTCTCGATTAGGGAGTTTTATCAAAATGAAACACTTTAACCTAGTTGGGAGAGGCTTCCTTATTTTTTACTAGTTTACGATATTCGCTTGGTGTTTTTTTCATTTTCTTTTTAAATACTTGGCTGAAGTATCGCTGATCGGCATAGCCTACCTTTTCGGCAATTTCATATGTTTTGAGATCTGTATTTTGCAGGAATAGGCATGCATATTCTATTCTGACATTTGTTAAATAATCGAGAAATGTAAGACCGGTTTTTTGTTTAAAAAGCAAACAGAAATAGCTAACACTTAAACCGACTTGTTCGGCTGTCTGCTCCATACCTATATCGGTTTGAAAATTTTTTCGGATATAGTTGAGTGCCTCTTCCATCATATCTGCAGCTGATTGGCTGGGCTTATATTCTTTCTTTAACCGCTCCTCTGTCAGAACATTGCCACTTATATAGTTTTCATATTTTAGTAATTCCTTGGCAGCATCAACGGAATGCTTTATTTCAAATAACTGCTCAACAACTTTACCAACAGAGATGATGCAAGAGTCAGCCCCTGCAGAAAAAAGTTGCTGTGAAAATGCATCGGTAATATCAGCTGCTTGATTGATAAAGTGCTTTGGCATTTCAACGACTACTAACACTTCTTTATCCGACAGCTTGTAAACAAATAGATCGGCATGCCACTTAGAAACACAGTCTTCAATATTTGTAATAATTAATTCGATTTCTTGCTTAAAGTTTTTTAATATTACTGAGAAATAAAGAGCTTGCTTGTTGTTGATTTGGGCGTCCACTTTCCCGGATGTAATTAGCTCATAAATCGCATATTTCTCATGCTCATACACAGTTATTTTTTGAGCTTTTATCTTGTTAAGTGCTCTTTTAACACAATCTTCCAATTCATCATAATCAATGGGCTTTAAAATATAATCGAACGCGTTATTTTTAATTGCTTCTTTTGCATATTCAAAATCATCATAGCCGCTTATTAAAATCACAAGTGGCTTATGATCGATCTGATTTAATGTTTTTAACAGTTCAATGCCGCTCATTTCGGGCATTGAAATATCCGTTAATAGAAGATCTGCTTGTTGATCTTTGATGATCCCCATAACTTCATGTCCATTTTCAGCTGTCCCAATGATTTCACAGTCTAATCCCTGCCAATCGATGATTTGTGTAAGATTATTTAAAATTAACTTTTCGTCATCCGCAATTACTACTTTATATCGCATCTAATCACCTTTAATCGGAAATGAAATTTTAATTACCGTCCCTTTATTTTTCATCGAACAAATGATAAGACCATATTTCTCTCCGTAAAAAAGTCTCATTCGCTCATCAACATTGCGTACACCGTGACCATTATTTGCCTGACTATGCAGATTTTCTAGTCTCCAATTATTTAGTTGCATCAGTACACGTTCATCAATACCCTTACCATTGTCTTCAATCCAAAATTCGCCTTGACCGTTTGATATCGTACCTCTAATCTTAATCAGCCCTTCTTCATCATCTCTTTTTGAAAACTCATGGATTAAAATATTTTCTACAAGCGGCTGTAGAATTAATTTAAGGACCGGATAATGATTCAGCTCTTCCACTACATCTACTTCAAAAGAAAATCGATTATTAAATCTTATTTTCTGAATTTCCAGATAACTAATCACATGACGGATCTCATCTTTTACTTTCACTTCATACCCTCCATTAATGCTGATTCGCAACAGCTTACCGAGGTTAATCGTCATTCTACTAATTTCCCTTTGCCCGTTTAAAGCGGCGAGTGCATTAATCGATTCAAGTGTATTGTATAAGAAATGAGGATTGATTTGCTGCTGTAGCACTTTAAACTGAGCCTCACGCTTGCGTTCCTGCTCTGTCTCAATATCTCTCATTAATTGTTGAAGTCTTCCGGTCATGTTATTAAAGCCCTGCGAAATATTTTGTAATTCTTGAAATTTAAATCTACCCATTCGTTTGCTCAGCGTGCCTCTTTCAACTTGCTTCATCCCATTTAATAGTTCATGAATAAAGCGAGAAATTCTTTTTAAATACAAAAAATTAAATAAGCCCGCGGTTAACACCGTAAACCCTACAACGAGTAACATGGTGTTTCGAATATTGACAATATCACTCGCAATTGTTTTCAATGGCTTTATGGATACTAGAATGAGCTGTGTGTTCCCTCCGGTTTCAAAACTAGACGGCATATAGGTAATTAAACTTTTTTCACCGTCCCATTCATCAGTGAGATAACCACTTTTATTTGTTGGAAATTCAGAAAAACTTTCAATGTCCAGAGTTTTACCAATGAAATTTCGATTTAATGAATAAAGCACGGTCCCCTCTTTATTTACTATCAATTCATGGCTGGGACCTCCATAAATATCTTTGAAAATAGGATCAAATAAATCTAGTTTTACATGTAGTATTAAATACCCTAAATTTTCAAGTGTGTTAATATCCTTTATGACTCTTGATTGAGTTAGAATATAGTCCTGGCTAAAAATAAGATTTTGATTTTCATATGGTGTTAACCAAACAGGACGACCCTTCTCCTGTAAAAGCTTATCCAAAAACAAATTCGAGCGAAGATCATCTAAGCTCGTAACCATATCATCGGTATAAGTAATCACATACCCATCATGTCTATAAAGAACAAGATTATCAATCTGTGAATTTCCATACATCTTTCCGGCGATTTCCTGCTGATCACTGTAAAATTCATAGATTGAGGACGTATTTTGTGTATTTAAATAGTCCTGAATGGCACTTGATGAAACAACATAATCAGAAAAGGAATTCATTTCAGTAACAGCGGCTAATAAATTTCGATCAACCGCCTTTAACGTTTGAATCATTTGCTCACTAATATTTTTTTGTAACGTGGTGGATGAAATTTTGTAAGACACAATCCCTAGTATAATAATAGGAATTAATACAAAACAGATAAAAGCAATAATTAACTTATGCTGAAATTTTAACATATCGGCACCTAATTCTTTTAATTAGCATTGGAATAACGGTTAAACATCTCTTCAAGATTCTTAAGATAAACATCCATATTGTGATCATAGTAAAACTGTGCTGTATATTTTCTAAAATCGGATTCTGCAGCTGTTCCACCAGCCCAGTAATGATTTGGCCAATTTACTATTTGCCCATTTGCCATTTTCTCTCTAATTAAATGACTTTCTTGATGGGTGTTTGTGACTCCTATAACCGCACTGATCGAACCTTCAAAATCAGATATCCTTTGAGCGTTTTCCTTTTTTATTAAAAACGCTAAAAATGATTTCGCTACTTTAGGATGTTGCGTATCAGCTGAAATGGCAAATCCAATATCCACTCCTCCCAACACACTATGATCCTTTTGATTCGATGCTGGAAACGGAAAAATACCATAATTTAAATAAGGATTTGACTTTTCGATCATCTTTAACGCCCAAGTTCCCATAATGTACATAGATCCTTCACCGTTAGCAAATTTTTTATTTACCTCATAATAGCTGTCTTCAAAAGAATTGGGCTGCACATATGAAAGCACAGTGAGGGTTTTTTCTGATATTTCTTTCCACCTCTGATCAGATTTAATTGAAAACCCATCCTTTTCCCAATAACCTGTTTCGAATTCATTGGCTACTAGGTTTAGATTAAAAATACTCGCCTGATTTGCATCTTTGTTTGGCATGAGTAAAGCTGTTTTTCCATTAGACTGTAACTCTTCCAAAACTTGCACAAACGAATTCCAACTGTTAGGAACCGATAAATTTAATTCTTCGAAATGATCCTTATTATATAGAACTCCTACTGCATTTTGCGTTAAGGCAGCACCATACATCTTTCCGTTTATAAGATAACGATTTTGGATAGTGGGTTGGATATTTTTAATGAAGGGTTCATTTGATAAATCAAGCATGTATCCTTTTTCAGCTCTTACTTTATAATCTTGTTCGATCGGATAAGTAATAAATAGATCTGGAATATCACCTCTTGCAATTCTTGCTTTTAACACGGTCATCGGTTCAGGTACAATAACCTGCTTAATAGTAACGTTAGGATGCAACTCTTCAAACTCTTGAATGAGTTCATTAAAGATCACTTCTGTTTCAGGTTTCGGTGAAAAAAATTCCAGTTCAATCTTCTCTTCTTTTTTGAGAGATTGATCTAAATCATTTCCTGTACACCCGGCTAACAAGAGAATGATAAGAATGAGACTGATAGAAAGAAATTGCTTCATATGCCCTCCTAGATATTATCTAACTATTACTTTGTTAATCTATTATATCTACTATAAATCTCACTATCTTGCTAAGCAATCTCCTTTTTCTAATTTCATGTTAACCCATTTGATAATTCAACTAAGTACAGTAGTAAAAGATTGGTTTATGTACAATCGAATCACAAAAAACTAGACCAGTGAAATGAGATTTAATTGCACTTATCATTATCGCTTAGTATATCAAACATTAATAAAACAGATAATAAAATAAAAAAAGGATGACATAAAATATGGAACACAATCCAAATCTTACTTCATCAGAGATAGCCGCATTATGGACCGCATATATGGAAAATTCAATGACTTACTATGTTGTTCAGCATATGCAATCGGTAAATGCAGACCCCGATATTGCAAAGATTACTCAATTAGCTTTATCAAATTGTGAGTTTGTAATGAATGAAGTGAAAAGAATATTTCAATTAGAGAATCATGCAATTCCCATTGGCTTTACGGAAGAAGATGTTAATTTAAAAGCAAAAAGAATCTATTCAGATGTATTTGCACTAAGATATATTAAATATATGGGAGCAGCAGGCACCGCTGCAGCTTCACTATTGATGGGAGTTTTAGCAAGGGATGATATTAGAAAACTTTTCAGTAAAATATCAGAGATTTTTTTGAAGCTTTTCAATGATTCATGTGATTTGCTTTTGAAAAAAGGTGTTCTTGTCCGTTCCCCTACTATACCACCGATGGAAAAGGCGGAGTATATACATAGCGAATCGTTTTTATCGGGACTAATTGGGACACATCGACCTTTAACTGCTGTTGAACTTGCACATATTTCAAAAAATACGGAAACCAATTCAATTGGAAGAACATTTGTGTCTGGGCTTTCACAAACAGCTCAATCACCTGAGGTTAGGAAATATATGGAGAGAGGAGCAGAAATAGCGTTAAAGCAGGAAGCGGTTTTTAGAGATATATTGCAGAAAGAAGGAGTACCAATGCCAAGTACATGGGATTCAACCATTTCACAATCCATAGATTCACCATTTTCTGATAAACTAATGATGTTCCATGTTATGAATCTTAATGCAGTGAGCGTCGGGGGTTATGGGGTTGCAATGGGATTGAGCCTTAGAAAAGATTTGGTTGGTCACTATACGAGGTTAATGGCAGAAATAATGCAGTATGCTAGCGATGGTACTAAGATAATGATTGAAAACAATTGGTTAGAACAACCTCCTCAAAATGTAGACAGAGAGGCACTAAGAAACAGAAGTAATTAAATTAACAAAGAGCATCGACTTTTAACAGCCGTGAATTTAGCTTCTTTTGTAAATTTTCCCATATAAAAAATGCCCCTCTTATTGTTGGATAAATATCTGACAATAAGAGGGGCAGTTCATATCTTTGAGACTTCCACTTTCGCAAAGAAGCCTGCATCTGTATCTCTTCCCACTCCCTTTATAGCTAACATTAGGTCTATCAATTTGTCTATCCTCTATTTCCAACTTGTTTTGGATTGGTATTGTAGACTTGGTCCGTTTATAGCTTCTCTCTGCAGGTATTGAAAAAGGTCATTTTTTACTAGTGGGTAGGAAACATAAAACCCTTGGATTTCATCCGACCCTTTGTCCATAATGAATTGACATTCTTCTTCTGTCTCAATTCCTTCACAAACAACTTTCATATTAAGGTCATGTATTAAATTTATCATTGCTGAGGTGATTGCTGCGTTTTCTTTTGCTTCGGGAACGCCCTTCACAAAGGAGCGATCAATTTTAATAATATCCATATTCAATTTTTTTAGATAAGTAATCGAAGAATTTCCTGTTCCAAAATCGTCAATGGA
This sequence comes from Robertmurraya sp. GLU-23, assembly GCF_052983275.1. Taxonomy (NCBI): domain Bacteria; kingdom Bacillati; phylum Bacillota; class Bacilli; order Caryophanales; family Bacillaceae; genus Robertmurraya; species Robertmurraya sp. GLU-23. Next base: position 139,669 of record NZ_JBRKCV010000009.1, on the reverse strand, counting down.
CAAAAGAACACCCAAGCTTTTCAAGTTCGTTAGTATATCAAGTATTTTTTGTTCGTCACTAATCAAAATACTTTCTGTTAATTCCAGTTCCAAAGTTCTTGGAGGAAGTTTATAATGTTGTAACATTGTATTAATGGCTTGGTCTAGAGTCGATTGATACAATTGTTTAACAGAGACATTAACGGAGACTCGAACATCTGTATTCCCTATTAAATGTAGATGCTTAAGGGTTCGCAGCGATTCATTAAGCACCCATTCACCAATGAGAACAATATCTCCTGATTCTTCAGCCAAAGGAATAAACTCTTCTGGGTTAATCAAACCCAAATCAGGATGTTTCCACCTTAGCAATGATTCAAAGGTTGACGTTTTTCCTGTTTTCACATCTATTCTCGGTTGGTACTCAAGAAAAAAGTCTCCATTAGATAAAGACGAAACTATACTTTTTTGAATAAGGAATTTCCGTTCTTCTTGCTCTACTATGGAATCTTCAAAAACTTTGTAATCATTTTTTTTCCTTGTTTTAACATAGTACATAGCCTTATCGGCTTTGCAAAGTAATTCGTTAATATCTCCTCCGTGAGTAGGAAAAACACTAATTCCCATACTAGCTGTCGTTCGAAATAATTTTTCTTCGAGATAAAATCCGGGTTTAAACGCCTCTATGATTCTTTTAGCTATGTTAATAGTAATATCAAACTCGCTGATATTCGGAATAATCAGGACAAATTCGTCCCCCCCTACTCGGGCAAGTGTATCTTCATTTCTTATACAGCTTAAAATTCGGTTTCCTGCTTCGATGATCATTGCATCACCAAAGTCATGCCCTAAATTGTCATTAATGAATTTTAATCGATCTAAGTCAATATACAAGATCCCCATCATAGATCCATGGTTTTTGGCTTCTTGGATATGACTATGCATAAGTTCTAATAATTTTCTACGATTTGGTAATCCTGTTAAATGGTCATTATAGGCCAGTTGCTCAATGGTTTTTATATGTTCATTTTGCTTGGTAACATCTTTTGCGATGCAAAATACACCTGTTACGATAGATTTGACGATGATAGGCATTACCGTGACATCCAGGTCGACTCTACGGCCTTCTTTATGAAATCCTTGAATTTGTATTCGTTGTGGTTTACCTGACAAAACTTGTACAAATAGTTGTTCTGCCTCATTTCTAAATTCAGGCGCAATTAAATCAATGATGTATTGTTGAATCATTTCTTCCCATGAATACCCAAATGTTCGAATGGCCATTTTGTTAACAGTGATGATATTTCCTTCAAGATCTAGTGAGAACACACTATCTAAGTTGTTATCAAACAGAGATTTATAACGATTTTCAGTTAGTTCTAGTTTATTTTCTTCTACAAGGCGATCTGTAATATCTTGCATCGTTCCAATTGTTTGAATGGGTCGTCCATTATCATCGAGAAGGCATTGAGAGATGGAATGTAGTGTTCTTATACTTCCATCATCTAATATGATGCGGTAGATATTCGTAACGTTTTCCCCTGTAATTTCCTTTTCTCTACTATTTATTAAAGTATCTCGATCCTCAGAATGAACTTTGGACAATAAATACTCAAACGTAGGATTGATATTTGGAGACAACCCAAAGAGTTTGTAAGTCTGGGGGCTCCAAGTTAACTTATTATTCACATTGTCAAATTCCCAATAGAGAATGCCTGCTATCTTTTGGGCCTGTGATAATACTTTTTCACTTTTTTCCAACTCATTCTGGATTTGACGCTTTTCTGTGACGTTAACGACACTTCCCACAACTACTTTTTTCCCATTAAAGGCTTGTAAAGAAGGATAAAGGTCTAAGTAGAGTTCGGAACCATCTTTTCTTTTAGCTTTCACTTGATAATGGCTACTTACCTTTTTACCATCAAGCCTATCTTTGACATTCATAGATACTGTTTCGTGGTATTCTTCAGACAACAAATCATACGAGGTTATTGGTTTTTCATAGATTTCTTTTCGTGTATAACCGAATAATTCAGCAAAAGCAGGACTGACGTAAAGGAAAGCATTATCTTTATAGATAAAAGCAGCTATGGTCGAATTTTCAAGTGTTAGTTTATACTTTTCGATTTCCACTTGGTAACCAAAATACTTTAACTGTTGTTTCTTCACATACTCTAAAAAGATATATAACGGAATTATAGACATAACCAATAAAACTAGTTGAAATATCCAAGAATGGAAATCTAGAGCCTGGGATAGATTGTGAATGATTAAGTGGTCAAAAAAAATGGTTAGAAACATCATAAGAGAGTATATTAATATGACTAGATATGTATTATTAGTGGTCCAACGCATGACTACACCTTCTAAACTAATTTCAATTAATGAAAAGCTCTATATTCTATGTTTGTAATAAGTTGTTTCTCTTATTATTGTTCTCATAGGTCTTTTATATGGTTAATTATGAATAAAGTTATATTTTATCCTAAGTTGGTAAAAAAAAACACAACCATTTTTCTCGCCTATCCAGTATTTATTTTATTAAAAGTTCTCGAAAAGTTTAAGATTTAGGAATTTAGTAAAAAAGCTCACCAAAAAGAATGGTGAGCTTTAATAGAACGGACTTCCCGTAAAATTATTCCAACCCTTTTCGGAAACCCGGCGGTCATCGCTAAACTAAAGCATTAGACCCGTAGCTTTGCGTCCTTATTTTTCAATAAGTTTGCCATTATCAATGGTTATTTACTATGTATATCGTCGTATATTTGTGACATTTTAGTGGTAAATTTAGTTAAAGATCAGTAGGAGCAATTTTGTTTTTCCCACTAGTAATAAGGATAATCTGATTACATCCATTTCTTTACCTTGTTTCTCTTCAGTAAAATCATATGATTGTTGAATTTTCTAACTTGTTACATACTTTTTATTCTCTGTGAAAACAATAAAAACACTATATAATATCGTAAATCGGAGGATGAACCTTGGAGACAAATAGCCCAATTCGATTGACTGCTCCGGAAATTGCGTCCCTTTGGACTCAATACATTTTTGATACAATGTCCGTTTGTTTCTTACGTTATGCACTCGAACATATCGAAGATCACGAAGTCAAATCGATCTACCAAACTTCCCTTGAAATATCCAAAAAGCATGTCGAAGAAATTACAGTATTCCTGTTAAAAGAAAATCACCCTATTCCACGTGGGTTTACAGAAAAAGACGACGTAAACATTCACGCACCACGGCTTTTTCAAGACCCTTTCTACCTAAATTATATTTATATCATGACTTTGCAAGGAATGACTGGGTATGCTTTATCAGTTAGTAATTCAGTTCGTTCTGACTTACGTAAATATTACATAACCTGTATGTCCGAAACGATGGAGCTTTTTGATCGATCCATTGATTTAATGCTTTCAAAAGGACTTTTTACTCGACCTCCTATTATTACACCACCTGAATCGATTGATTTTGTAAAGCACCAAAGTTTTTTAACTGGGTGGTTGGGAGAACATCGTCCTCTGAATGCTATCGAAATTGGGGATATTTCTTTCAATATGTTGAAAATGCATTTACACGCTGCTTTAAAAGTGGGATTCATACAAGTAGCTCAATCAAAAGAGGTTCGTCAACATTTCAACAGGGGGCTAGACATCGCCAATAAACATATAAAAATATTTGAATCGGTATTTGAGGAAGATAAATTAAATTCACCTATTTCCTGGCAATCGATGATCACTAACTCTACCTCTATGACCTTTTCAGACAAATATATGATGTACCAAATTCAATTGTCTGCACAATTAAGCCTTTCATTTTATGGTTCTGCTTTAAGTGTCAATGCAAGAAGAGATCTAGGAGCTAAATACTTACGACTAATGTTAGAACTTTTACACTTTGCTGATGACGGAGCAAACATAATGATAAAAAATGGATGGTTAGAGCAGCCTCCATTAGCAAGTGACCGAGAATCGCTTGCTAAGGATAGGAGTAATAAATAATATGGGTCAAGGAAAAAGTATCACGCTAACGGTAACCCTAGTCAATCCAAAAAACTAAGAGAAATACGTGAGCGATTGGAAACTGAAGGACGAAAAGAAAAAAATCCTCACCGAAAAATTGTTATTGAACCAGTCTTTAGCTACCTGAAATCCAATCGTAAATTCAATCGGTTTAGAATGAACGGTCTGTTTAAAAATACCATAGCCCAGGGTCTACTTTTTACTACCCATTAATTAAGAATGTGGCAATCATCAGGGAAAAATTAACAAATAGAAGAAATAACGGTTAACCCCCAATTTAAAAGAAGAATAACCTAAAATAAGAAAATTTTCATCCTAAAAAGAGAAGGCTGACTCAAAAGATCATATTTCGTAAGTTTGATAATCATCTTGCACTAATTAACGGAGACGTGTCTGGAAGGTCGAGACGATGATGATCAAGTATTTCTTTAAAAGCGTTCATACGACCAAACCAGTAATCTTCTCCATTTTTTATATACTGTTTTCTTGCTGATTCGTATTCATCTTTAGCCCATTGAATTAATTCTTGTAATTTCATGTTGATTCCCCCAGTACTTCTATATACCTATACAATATCAGCGCTTGAAAACGCATACAATGACTGAAGTCACTTTTATATTATGATTTCTCTAAATCTAGCACACTTTATACAGAACGATTGCTCTTCCTTGGATCTCGTTCGATATGATATTTCCTTCTTTTACTTTTTTTTTTGCTAGATTTTAAGCTATAGTCTAACCTTCCATGTGCCCAAATATATTTTTAAAAAAAATAGGAAATAACCCGTTAAGGCTATCTCCTAGAAGTCTTCCAAAGTTTATTTAGTGTATTATGCATAATGAAGTTCATTTCTCTCATCCATCTTCTTACTATATGGAAATTCCTTCAAATGAACATATACTTCATCCCCAATGGAAAATTCAGCAAAAATATCTTGATGAACCACCCACTCTTCCCCTTCTACCGTTACCGTGTAGTGAATCTCTTTTCCTTGATATTGCACATTCGTGATGATTCCTTTTACACCATCGTCTCTAAATGAGATTTCTAGTTGTTCGGGACGAGCTGGAAAGATGTTTTCTCCTCTTAATTTTGAGGTGACCGCTGTTCCATCCCATTTAATAGAATGTTGATGAAAAGGATAAAAGGTTGCACCTTCCCATTTTCCTTTTATTAAGTTCGCTTTCCCAACAAAGGAGGCAACAAATGGTGATGTTGGTGTGCTATAAATTTCCTTTGGAGTCCCTACTTGTTCAATATTTCCTTTATTCATAACAACGATTTTATCTGCCATGGCCAGTGCTTCACTTTGGTCATGTGTCACATACACAATCGAAGCCTTTGTTACCTGGTGTATTTGCTGAATCTCCTTTCGCATCCCCATTCGCAATTCAGCATCTAAACTACTAAGTGGTTCGTCCATTAACAATAAGGCTGGTTTAGGAGCGATTGCACGTGCTAAAGCTACCCTTTGTTTTTGACCTCCTGATAGTTCACTGGGCATTCTTTCTCCAAGATTAAGCATATCTACTATTTTTAAAACTTCGTCCACTCTATAATCGATGCTTGTTTTACTTTCTTCACTTAAAAATTGATGATGTTTTAGAGGAAATCGAATATGCTCCCTTACATTCATATGCGGCCACAAAGCAAAGGACTGAAACACCATCCCAATATTCCGCTTTTCAGGTGGCAAGAAGGTGGTTGAGTTAGCTATTACTTTATGATTCATCCACACTTCTCCTGAAGATGGTGAATCAAAACCAGCTAATAATCGAAGCAATGTAGTTTTCCCACAGCCTGATGGACCAAGAATCGCAACAAACTCTCCCTCTTTTATATCCAAGTTAATTTGATGCAAGGCTTGAAATGAATCAAAACTTTTATCTACGTTCTTAATTTGAGTGGTCATGATGCAGCACCTTCCTATCCCATACCTTTTGCAAAACAGCTACCATTATAAAAGCTAACAAAATGAATAAAACAATGATGCTTGAGAAAGCAGTTGAATAAGTGGAATAACCTGCTTGTTCAAAATTAAAGATCACAAGCCCGATCGTTTCCGTACCACTAGACCATAAAAGGGAGGAAACCGTTAGTTCAGTTAGTGCGGTTAAAAAAACGAGTAACGCCCCACTGATGACTCCAGGTAAAATCAATGGCATCAAGATTTGTTTCCATTTAAAAAATCCATTCGAACCACTCACTCTAGCCGCTTCCTCAATCGAAGGGTCAACCTGCATAAACGCTGTAATGCTTCCCCTAACCTGTAAAATTAAAAATCGTGTAACATAAGCGATTAATAGAATCGTGATGGTTCCGTATATACCGGGATTCCAACCCGGGATGGGTTCCATCCAAGCAAAAATCATCGCTAACGCTAACACCGTACCAGGTAATGCATAAGGAATTCCAATGATCATTTCTAAACCTTTTGAGATCATAGAGGGCTTTTTTGTCCTAACATAAGCCATTCCAGTACCGATCACCAAACAAACAACCGTCGTGATGATCGCTAAATTGGCACTATTTTTCAAAGAAGTGATGGCCTTTTGATTCTCTAGCAACACAAATTGATAGTTTTTTAAACTTATATTTTCTGGAGCAAACGGCAACCCATACGCTTTAATTAGAGATGCAGAGATCATTGAAATAAGAGGTATCATGGTGGTTACTAGCAAAAAGCTCAATAAAAGCAGTTCAATTGTAAGACGGGTTCTTTTAGTAAATAGAAATCTAGGTTCTTTATCCTCGACTGCTGTTTCCATATTTTTAGACTTCCTGACTAGAAACCACTGAAGATAAGTACCTGTTAAGGCAATGACTCCTAATATAACCGATAAAGTGGCTGCTATCTCAAAGGAATTGGGCCCTAGCCCTACGATTTGCTCATAGATATATGTGCTTAGCACTCTGATATTACCTGGTATCCCAAGAAACGCAGGAATGCCAAAATTATCTAAACTGGCAATAAAGGATAGAAACCCGCCACTTGCTATTCCAGGTAACGCAAGCGGAAGGGTGATTTTTTTGAAAGACTGCCACTTGCTTGCTCCTGAAACCCTTGCTGCATATTCCAGATCACGGGGAATTTTTCTAAGAACACCCACCGTTAATATATAGACAAGTGGATAATGTGATAATCCCATGACAATGATGATTCCTTGTAAACTATACATGTTCAATGGTTCGACTGAGCCCGGAAGCAAACTTAATAGATAAGCGAAAAATCCATTTTTACTCATGAACTGAGTCCATGCTAAGGTCGTAATATAGGACGGAATAATAAAAGGGAAAAAAATGAATAATTGAATCAGCTTTTTTTGCCTAATATTGGTGTATGCCACAACCCAAGCAGTGATCACCCCTAAAATGATCGCAATAATAGACGAACCACCAACAACATATAACGTATTTTCAATCGTTTTCCAGGTGGAGCGATTTTGAAGGACGGACGTATAATTCTCTAGAGTTAAGCCACCTTCGGAAGAAAAGCTTAGAAAAACCAGTCTACAAATAGGGAGAACAAAAAAGATCACAACAATAACTACACCAATGAAAAACCACCATTTATTTTGTTTTTGAACACGACTAATAAAATTTTGCAACATTCGGGAATACTCTCCTTAGATGATTATGACCTAAAGAAATAAGGCTAGCTCAACGAAAGAATTTGAGTAGCCTTATAAATTGTAAGGTTTATTGTCCAAAAATGGTTTCAAATTCCTTTTTATCATCTTCTCTTGCTTGATATAATTCATTAATATCTGCATCCATCACATTCATTTCGTCAATCGTTTGTAAGCCTTCTGGAGCTGACACCCCTTTGCGGATAGGTGTATAGCCGATTTCCGCTGCTAATTCTTGACCTTCTTCTGATAAAACAAAATCAACAAATGCCTTGGCTGCTCCTTCGTTTTCCGCATCCTTCATAATTCCAATAGGCTCCGTGATCACTGGTACCCCTTCTTTTGGATAGAGCAGTTCTACTGGCGATCCTTCCGCCTTTGCTCGTGCGACGATAAAGTCAACAACCATCCCATATGATTTTTCACCACCTGCAACCGCTTGAAGAACCGCTCCATTCCCTTTTGTCACCGTCACTTCATTTTCTTTTAAACTCTTAAAATAATCCCAGCCAAAGGTGTCATTTCGTGTAAATACACCTAAATTATAAGCAGCCGCACCTGAATAAAAGGGACTTGGCATGATGCTTTCCCCTTTAGAACTCTCATCTGTTAAAACATCCCATGAGTCCGGCATTTCCGATACATTTGCTGTGTTTACTACTAAGGCTGTGGCCATCACCTTTGTCCCAGCATACATGCCATCCGGATCGACTAGATTAGAAGGTATTTCACTTAGCTCCTCTGACTTATATTCCAGTAATAGATCTTCTTCCTTCAATTCCTCAAAGGTGACCGAATCCGCTACTAGTAAGACATCTGCTTGAATGTCTCCCGCTTTCCGCTCCGCTTTAATTTTGCTAATCACCTCTTCTGTTCCTGAACGGTACGTTTGAACAGTTACATCCGGATATTTCTCAGTGAACGCATCTACTAATTTTTGAGCATCCTCATCTGGTTGTGAGGTGTAAAAAGATAAATCTCCTTCAATTCCAGCCGTACCTTCACTAGTTGTATTACTTTCCTCACTACCACAGCCAGCAAGTGCGAATGATACTAGACCTAATAGTAGTCCACCTTTTACTTTATTCATGTTTACTTCCTCCTTAAGAATGTTGTTTTTGTGAATTGAAATGTTGATCTAATGATTCGTATGTAATTTTTGCAAGTCTCTTTATGAACAATGCCTTTCAAAACAATAAGATGCTCAATTACTGCTCGACCGAATCCTCGGAATGGATATGTAATCATCCTCCTCTCCAAACCTATAAATGTAAGTGTAAAAGATAGATATTAAGCGACATTTGACGCACGACTAATATTTTGTAAATTTCTTGTAATGGAATCATTCATATTTTTGCTTCTCTACCTTTTTAAATAGTGTTATTTTCTAGAATAGGTGGTTTTCAGGAGTTTTTTGTGAGGAAAGAATGTTAATTATTTGTTACAAATTTACAATTACTTATTAAACATGAATCTATTATTGATAGTAGTTGAACTTGGAATTCTAGGAGCCCTAACGTATTAGCTTCCTAGAAACACAAAAAAACATGGTGATAATCACCATGTTTTTTTATATTTTGACAGCCAAGAAATCTATCAGGCACTAAACCAAAACCTCTTCCCATTTAAGCTGATTAATTTCTTCCATAATCTCTTTCACTTTATCCTCTGTCAGGTTGGCTTCTCCGATTTCAACAAGCTCTTTTAAGCTTCTAGCTTTTGTTGTAAATAGAGCAGGTGGTTTGGTGATACCTGGAGCTACTTTCTCAAGGACAGCTACTACCTCTTGGTGATCAAGGAAGTCGATCATTTTCGTATTCTCTGTAAAACGTGGTTTTAGTCCCCGTTCGTTTGAATACTGAAACTGATAGGAGCCAGAGCCAACTGTCACCTTCACACCCTCTGCTGTTTTGACAAAAGAATAGATATCACTCGATCCTAATGGTTGGCCCCCTTCTAAAACATCAACAAGTTTTGCTCTCGGTAAAAGTATGTCTGCTGTTGTATTAGGAGGAACTACGACTTCAACCGCTACCTGATCGTTTGTTAGCTGCCAGGAGGAGACAATTTTTCCATACATCGATTCATGAATGGCTTTTGCAGAAGTGAACGAAATTCCAGCAAACTTCGGTTCAATTTTGATTTTTTTATAGGCAGGACTTGTCGCATCCATATCGAGCCCTGCTATGACTTTGTACATCCAATTGCCAATTGAACCATAGGCATAATGGTTAAAAGAATTCATTTGGTCACTCCAAAATGAGCCATCCGGCTTGATGCTATCCCAATGCTCCCAAACAGTCGTGGCGCCTTTTTTAATTTGGTAAAGCCAGGATGGATAGTCATCCTTCATTAATAATTTAACCGCTGTTTCGTGATAACCACCTTTGGAAAGAGCAAAACAAATATAGGGAGTTCCCACAAAGCCTGTATTTAAATGATAGTCATTTAGAATAATTAATTCGTTCAGCTCATAGGCAGTTCTCTCTTTTGCTTTCCCATCGACCATATCAAACATTAAAGTAATGATGTGAGCTGTTTGGGTTGGAGACACCAATCTTCCTGCTGGTGAAACAAATTCCCGATTGAATTGTTCGATAATATGATTTAATAGGTTGCTATATTCTTCAACATCATCCGCTTTCTCAAGGACCTTTGCTGCATCTCTCAGTATTCTTGTGGAATACGCATAAAACACCGTTGCAATTAAATCCTTTGGTGTGGCGCCAACAAAGCTATTTTCTTTGGCATCCAGGGCTAACCAATCCCCGAAGTGAAAGCCTGTGTTCCAGAGGAATTCGTTTTTACCCTGCCTACGAATATATTCCACCCATGCTTTCATGCTGTCATATTGATCGGCAAGCAATCGCTTATCTCCGTATGTCTGATAGACGGTCCAAGGAATGATCGTTGCTGCATCCCCCCAGGCGGCAGAGCCCTTTCCACCCTCCACATTTGGAATGACAAATGGAACATTGCCGTCCGGAAGCTGATCGGCTTGTAAATCCCGTAGCCACTTGGTGAAAAATGGCCCTCCATGGTAATTAAACAATGCTGTCTGAACAAACACTTGAGCATCTGCGGTCCAACCGAGTCTCTCACTCCGTTGCGGGCAATCGGTCGGCACATCGAGGAAATTCCCCCTTTGCCCCCAAACAATATTCTGGTGCAGTCGGTTCACGAGTGGATCGGAGCATTCAAATGTTCCTGCTGGCTCCATATCTGTATGGATGACTTCCCCGATAAAGTTGTCAAGTGGCAGTCCATTTTCCTGTCCAGGGTATCCATCAATTTTCACATATCGAAAGCCTTGGAACGTGAAATTTGGCGCAAAGGTTTCCATCCCTTCTCCCTTGGCAATATATTCAACCTTCTGCTTGGCAAATTTTAAATTACCAAAGTAAATATTCCCTTCCTTATCTAGTACCTCGGCATGTCTCAAGACAATTCGAGTACCTTCAGGAGCGCGGACTTGGAATCGAATCCGACCAACCATGTTTTGGCCCATATCTAGAACCGTATCCCCCGCAGGTGTAACAAACGATTCGATTGGTTTTAGAACTTCAGTTACACGAACTGGGTCATTTTCCTGTGCCACCAATTTCGTAAATGGCATTTCTTGAATGACGTTATCCGCCCAATCCTCATCATGAAAAAGGGATTGGCTCCACCCCTCTTTTTCCAGTCTGGCATCGTACGTTTCCCCATGATAAATTTCTGAGAATAAAATAGGGCCAGTTGCCGCCTTCCATGAAGGATCCGTTATAATCAGCTCTTCTGTCCCGTCGTTATAGGTGACATGAAGTTGTAGTTTTGCTGCACGTGTATCACCATAAATATTTCGGTGATCTTCTCTTACCAGGTTCCCTTTATACCAACCGTCAGCTAGTACAATCCCTATAGCATTTGCACCAATCTGAAGCTGCTCGGTTACATCATACGTTTGATATTGAAGGCGTTTATGATAGCTAGTCCAGCCTGGAGCAAGAAGATCCTCTCCAACCCGCCCGCCATTAAGGAATAATTCATATAAACCCACACCGGTTCCATACACCCGAGCCGAAGAAATACCTGTCTTAAGGACAAATTCTTTTCGTAAAAGAAAAGCCGCTTCCGAGTGGGAATCCAGTTGGTTAGGGTCTGGTGTGATCCATTCGGCCTTCCATTCTACTGGTGAAAACAGAGCCGTTTCCCACCAAGCTGTTTCACTCCAATCCGATTCACGGTCATGGTTATCCCAAATCTTGATGCGGTAAAAATATCTTGTACGGGATTCAAGCTGAGGACCATTATATTCAATTTGAATGGATTCGTCTGATTGGACCATCCCTGTGTCCCATATCGTCTCTTGAAAATCTTCTTGATGGTCTGCTACTTGAATCTGATACGCCTTTTGCATCGTGCCCCGCAAATCCGATTGGATCTTCCAACTAATACGAGGTCTTTTTATATCAATTCCTAGAGGGTTTTTTCTATACTCACATGTTGTTGCTTCTACTTTTAGGTTTGTCATTTTTCTAGATTCCTTTCTATACAAATTGTCAAAAGACAATAGGGATGAATATACACTCAAGTATACTTCACCCCCTGTCATATTTTTTAATGTTTAAGCTACTACTTCATTATCAGGAGCATCGCTATCTTTTTTATTTGATTCCATTTCAGGAATAGGAATTACCACCACAGCTGAAAGAATGGAGAAGGCTGCAAGCACTAGGAAAAATAATGTATAACCATCTCCACCAAACAGGCTGACTCCTAAAGCAATAATACTCGGTGCCGCAAAATTTACTAATGTAGAAGACAAGCTTGTCGTTGTATTCATAATAGAGATATCTTTAGCTGCTTGTTCTTTTGAAGGGAGAATGCGGTTAACAAGAGCATTGTCCACTGCATTGTACATTCCGAATCCAAAGTTAAAGATAAAGTTACCAACGATGACCCATGTCACGTTTGTTGAAAAGGCAAAGGCAATTAAACAGAGTCCTGTAATAAGTGCTGCTCCCATTACAAAAGGCTTTTGTTTCTTCACCTTGTCAGATAAGAAACCTCCAAGAATTCCAGCGACAACCATTAACATAATCGCAGGAGCGGTAAGTCCCATGATCTTGAATATATCTGCTTCCCCTAGGTGGAATCTTGCAATATAGAATAATACCAACATCCCCATCCCTGCATTCGAGAAGTTAATAAATAACTTGGTTAGTAACGCCCATGTATAAGAAGGATGCTGTTTAAAACTAGGGTAAAAACCACGGAGACCTAATGATTTCTTTTCACTCGCTGTAGTCCCGGCAAAAGAGTTGTCCTTAATAAGGCTAGCAGCTAAAAATCCACCGATCAGTTGGACAATAATAATCGTAATCATTTTCTGTTCAATAGTAGAATCAGCAAAAGCTCCCATCGTCATTTGTCCCGTCATCACAAATGCAGGTGCAGCTGCACCAATTAAACCGGCTACTCGACCATACTTCTCCGCCTCTACTTGTTCAGGAACAATGGCGTAGCAAGAGAGTGCAACCATCCCGTAAAAGAAATTAATCAAACACATGGAAAGAATAAACATAGGGATCGAGGTAGCATACGTAAGGGCTAACATAGATAGGGCTCCACCAATACTGCCCACAATCATCCAAAACCGCCGTCTCCCCATCCTTACTTTCGTCTTATCCGCGATCACTCCACTTAAAAGTCCAAAAAGTACGACCGCTATTCCTGATATTCCCGTTGCCGTTGCAAAGGCAGCCGTAGCATGTTCTTGCCCAACGATTCGGATGACAATAAAAGTAGAAAGTCCAAACGATAGTAAAACTAATGGGGCAATCGACGTGCCTACTCCCAGCATGGCGGCTACTACCAATCTCTTAAAAGGCGTTTTATTTAGTAAACCATGTTCCAATTTCATAACCTCCTTAGTAATCATTCATTTTTCAAATCATAGCAAGCGTTTACATTCTGAATAATAGTAAAAGCAAAGTTTTTCTTTGCGTGTTTCAAAGATTTTTTTATAGTCCCCGAATCTAGGACCCAGGGAGCCATGAACATTATTTACAAACTAGAGTATTTTGTTGAGCAATTCGTCCTAGGTACTTCCCACTTTCCTTTGCCTTTCTTTTCTGCGTGGATCGGTCCACTTCAATCAATCCGAACTTCATTGAGTAGCCGGATTGCCATTCAAAATTATCAAAGGTGGTCCAGTGAAGATACCCTTGAACGTCTAAGCCTTCGTTCAAACAGTCCTCTACACCCTCTAATGCTTCTCGAATAAATTCTACCCGACGCTCGTCCTCATCCGTTGCGATCCCATGTTCGGTAATAATGATCGGTATCGATATATCTTTTGCAACCTTTCGGATTACATTACTAAGCGCCTTTGGATAAAACTCATATCCCATTTGGGTCAATTCCGCACCTTCCGCTGGCTTTACTTGCCCTTCTGGTCCGTATACTTCCCTAGTATAATTTTGAAGTCCGAAGAAGTCATCTCCTTCTAACATATCTAGATATTGACGGAAATAACTGTTCCACTTGCGGTCGGCCTCCTCTTCCCCTCCCGGAATCGACTGAATATCGGAAAGAGCCATCGAAAAGCCTATTTTTGTATTTGGCTGAATCCGTTTGATTGCCTCACGTGCCTTACGGTGGGTTTCTTTTAAATTCTTGATAGAAATCTCATCTGAAATCATATGAAAGGTAAAGTAATTTTCTATGGTCGTTCCGCACAATCGAGCAGCTGATTCTCTCCATTTAGGAGCCGTCCAGGCATCTCTATTCATTCCAACAGGTGGGATGAATCCAATTCTTGAAAAAATCTCACGTAACATGACTGGCAGATTGATTTCATTCATGGTCAGTACATACGGAATTAGATGTCCAATTTCACTGAAAACCACTTCACAATATTTCGCAAAACGGTCGGATATCTCTGGGCTTCCCCATCCGCCTAATCTCATCAGCCACTTCGGTGATGAAAAATGGTGCATCGCTACCATCGGTGTTATACCATGTTTGTAGCATGTCTCCAGTACATCCCGGTAATGTTCAATAGCCGACCGTAAGTATTGTCCTGGTTCTGGTTCTACACGAGACCATTCAATCGAGAATCGATACGTGTTCAATCCTAGACTGGCCATGAGAGCAATGTCTTCCCGATATAGACGATAATGGTCGATTGTATCACCAGATTTATCTTTATACGGTGAGCCCTCCGCATGCTCTTCTGCCCAAAAATCGCTATTCACATTATTTCCTTCCACTTGATATGCTGCTGTTGTTGATCCCCAAAGAAAACCGGGTGGAAATTGAAATTCCATTTCTAACACTCCTCACTGCTACAACTTACTTTCTGATTTCATTGTAGCAAGCGTTTTCAGAGATTATAATGGTAAAAACAAAGATGATGATTGCTCGAATCAAAGATTTGAATATCAGTAACTCAATCTTTAATAAGGAGTGGGCCTTTGTATAATATGGACTGAAAGAGAATGAAAATAGAAATAGCTCAGTTCCTATTGAACTAAGCCATTAGTTTTAGCGGTGGTTTTCCCTATATTCTTTCGGTGTTTGATCAAACACCTCATTAAATTTTTTGTAAAAGAAGGAAACACTCGAATAACCAACTTCTTCGGCAATCTCAGGTATAGGCAAGTCAGAGTTTGATAGATACAGTGCTGCCTTATTTAAGCGTTGATTTTGTAGAAGTTCTTTAAACGATTTTCCTGTCGCTTTTTTTAGGACAGCTGATATATAGTTTGGGTGGTATCTAAAATAAGAAGCGATTTCGGTTAACGTGCATTCCTTATAATGGTCTTCAATAAATTTGAGGAAATCGAGGACATTCACATCATTCTGTGACATCTGGTCCGTCTTTTTATCTGTTGTACTATTCGTATGGCGGATTAATTCTGTTAAGAGAATGAAAAGATACGCATTGATCATATCCGCCGAAACAAAGTCCTTATCGAAATATTCGCACATGATTTGCTCCATAATGCCAACAATCTTAGAACCGTTTTCCAAAGGAAAATAAAGATAATTATTCTCTCTTCGTTTGTTAATAAGTGAATCTATTAAAAATTGCGAGATAATGCTCTTATTTGTAAACTGACTGAGAAACCCTGTTGACAGGAAATCATGCTTGAGTTTGATATCTATAATAATATCAGATGGTGAAATATCTTTTACCGTATGAGGAGTGTTTTTATCAATGATAATAATGGCTCCCTTAGTTAGGCACATTTCATCCTTATCAATAACCACTGTACATGATTCCTGATAAACATAGATCAACTCAATGTATTGATGGATATGTATAGGGACGTATGCGGTAGGAAGTTGTTGCCAGATTACCATGTTATCTTCTACAGGAGTAATGGAGGAATCAAAACTCAGATCAAAAATGTATACCTGTTGACCATTCACATCGATACATTCAGGATTATAGATTTTTTTAATTACATTCCAATCTGGTGCTTCGTTTTTGTTATTTGTTAAGAGAAAGTTTCGTAATTCTACACTATTCATATAGGTTCCCCTATCTATTGTTCTGGTAAGTTTTTTTATACTATACCATAGCACTCTACCTTTTGGGACTCAGATATCACTGATGTAGAGCAAAGATAGATCAAATAAGGTACTCATGCCAATTCCTAAATTTCTTTTATACATGTAAATATCACAGGAAAGACAAAATAAAAAAAGAGACCGGATTCATTCAGAATCAGGTCTCCTTTATGATGGACAGACATTGACTGGGACTTATAATGTTATGGCTACACCATTCTCACTTGTAAATTTAGGCAGCCATTCACCATGTGCTTCAATTAAGTCGTCACATAGAGAGATAATGTCGTCCATGGATAACTCAGCAGCGGTATGTGGGTCTAACATGGCAGCCTGATAAATATATTCCTTTTTCAACGTGACTGCTGCTTCGATGGTCAAGAGTTGCGTGTTGATATTCGTACGGTTTAACGCTGCGAGCTGCTCTGGAAGGTCTCCCACATAGGTTGGTGTGATTCCGCTGCGATCCGCGATACAAGGCACCTCCACACAAGCTTTCTCTGGAAGATTGCTAATCAGTCTTCCTGTATTTAAAACATTCCCACCAAATTTAAACGGTACATCTGTCTCAATGGCTTCAATAATACGCGATCCATATTCACGAGAACGAACATGATTCAAGGAATGATTGTTAACCAGATCCTCTCTCATGGCTACCCAATCATTAATTTGCTTTTCACAGCGACGTGGATATTCATCAAGCGGAATATTAAAACGGTCAATTAACTCAGGGTAACGAGATTTAATAAAGTACGGGTGATATTCTGCATTGTGTTCAGATGACTCCGTCACATAATATCCAAACTTATCCATTAGCTCAAATCGAACCATATCGCCATGCTTTGTTTTTTGCAATTCACGGGCTCTTCTCTTAATTTCAGGATACAAGTCCACACCATCCTTGCTCACCTCAAGCAGCCACGCCATGTGATTGATCCCGGCAATTTTCTCCTTCACACCTGTACGGTCCATGCCCAATGCCTCAAATAAATCTTTGGTACAAACCTGCACACTGTGACATAGACCAACTGTTTTAATATTTGTAAAACGATTCATGACCCCAGTCAAGACAGCCATCGGGTTGGTATAATTCATAAATAAGGCTTCCGGACAAACTTCTTCCATATCCTTCGCAAAATCAAGCATCACAGGAATTGTCCGTAGGTTACGGAAGATCCCCCCGATCCCAACTGTATCTGCAATCGTCTGACGTAAACCATACTTTTTCGGAATTTCAAAATCGATCACGGTACTGGGCTTATAGCCTCCTACCTGGATCGCATTGATAACATATTTCGCGCCTCTTAAAGACTCCTTCCGATCCGTATACGCTTTAATCGTAAGGTTTTTTCCGAGAGTTTCCTTTAAATTGTTCAACATTTGTTCGGAATCACGCAAACGTTGTTCATCAATATCAAATAAGGCAAATTCGAAGCCATCCAACGCGTCAACAAACATGCAATCTCCTAATACATTTTTTGCAAATACGGTACTACCTGCGCCAAGAAAAGTAATTTTAGACATAAGTGAACCTCCAATTTTTTAAGTGAGTTTAACTATACGAAGCTTTTTCTCGTAAATTATCCTTTAACCGATCCAGATGCCAAGCCTTTAACAAAGTGCTTCTGCAATAGCAGAAACAATACGACCATTGGAAGGACAGCCATGATGGCTGCAGCAGCAACAAGATTCATTCGGTTGGCATTTTCCCCAAAGAATCCTGCCAGCGCAACGGTACTTGTCTTCACTTCCTCTGCTTGAAGGAAGAAAATGGCGAATTGGTAATCGTTCCAGATGAATACACATGAAATGATTAAGATGGATGCCGTAACCGGCTTCAACAAAGGGAAGACAATCCGGAAAAAGATTCCCAGTGTACTAGCACCATCCATTTTTGCGGCTTCTTCCAATTCCTTTGGAATCGTCGAGCGAATAAAGCCGGAATACAAGAAAATGGTTAATGGAAGGAAGGACGCCACGTTATTCAAGATGGCAATTTCGAGAGTATTCATCATTCCGATGTCGACTACAAGCTTATACAATGGAACTAAAGCGGTTAAAGGCGGGATCACCATCACCGCAATAAATATCATGAAAACTAATTTATTTAGTTTCGTCTGCCTTCTAGCTAAGGGATAGGCGGCCATCGAGCCAAAAACAATCAATAATAACGCACTTACAAAGGTAATAATCGTGGTATTCGAAAGCGCATTGCCAAGACTCGCCGTTTCCCACGCCTCCGCAAAATTCTCAAACGCCAGAACCTTGGGAAACACCCATTTCGAACTAAAGTCTCCCCTTTCCTTTAACGCGGTCGTAATCAAAATATAAAAAGGGATTAAGTGAAAGGCTGAGATCAAAAGCGCGACTCCTGAGAGTAACCACTTTTTCTTTTTACCCATATAGTCCATTACGCCTCAATCTCCTTCCGTTTGAAATACACAAGCGCGGCCAGACTAAGGATCAAAATGATGATTGCCATAAATACACCTTGCGTCGCGGCATATCCCGCATCTTGTCTATTAAAATAAAGGTCATACATAAACGTAGACATGGATTGCGAAGCATAGCCCGGTCCACCGCCTGTCAGTGAGATGATTACATCGAACAATTTCAATCCCCCAATAATGTTAATCACCATGTTGATGGTGATGGAAGGCATTAACATCGGCAAGGTGATATTTTTAAATTGCTGAAAACTAGACGCTCCGTCAATTTGTGCAGCTTCGTAATAATCCTTAGAGATACTTTGCAATCCAGCCAGGTAGATAATCATCGCAATTCCGACAAACTGGAAGGTATTAACGAAAACGATCAACCAAATATTAATTTTTGGATCGCCTAATGCATTAATTTTATCCATTCCGAAAAATACAAGTAGATCATTCAGTGCCCCTCCTTGGAAGGCAAAGAAAAAGTAGAAGATGTACCCCATAATCAGTGGGCTGATAATAACCGGAAGGTACACAACCGTTCTGGTAAAATTTCTAAAACGAATGCTTTGATTTAATAAAAGTGCGTACCCAAGACCAATCACATTCTGTAAAACGGTACTGCCAACACCATACAGCAAGGTGTTTTTCACGACCAGCCACGTATCCGGATCTTTCAGCATCCTCGTATATTGACTAAACCCAACATAGTCGTACGTTTGTGAAAACCCGTTCCAGTTTGTAAAAGAAATTTTAATTCCGTTTAAAAATGGATAAAGGATGAAAAAGCAGACAGCAGCTAAAGCTGGAAGATACATCCACCAAAGCGAGGATTCCTTCCGCCTTTTACGGTTCCTTTTCACTTCTACAGAAGAGCCGGCCATCGACTTGCTTCTTGTCTCCACTCCTATCACCGTCACCAACTCCTAGAATGTTAGATTAGGAGGAGAGGCGCTACCCCCCTCCATCCCAAAACTATTTCTTCTGCGCTAGCAATCTCTTATATTCCTCTTCCATCTTTTTCGAAACTTCGTCCGGTGTCATTGTTCCAGACAATAATTCCTGACCCGTAGCACCCATTGGGTCCCACATACCACTAGGAAGGTAAATTCTGTCGAAGTAAGGTTCCACTTTCACATCCGCGTACTTTTCGTAGTATTCAGAGTAATAGTTTTTCGATTCCGTATTCGTCAGACCACTTGGAAGAGACGTCCCCTCCGCAATCTCTTTCACAATCTCCGGCTGCGAAATGAATTCTAAGAACTTTTTCGCTTCTTCTTTGACTTTAGAATCTTTCCAAACCGCTAAGGTATGACGCTCCCCACCAATCCAGCTCGGCTCGTCGCCTTCCTCGATCACAGGCATTGGAATCACCCCAAGCTTGACCTCTGGGTTTAACTCTTCAACAGAAGGACCAAGCATTCCGCCACCAACGATAAATCCAATTTTGTTCTGCGCCATTAAGTCGACCATCTGATGATTCTGGGCCGTCAATATATCTTCATTCAGGAGCTTCTTATCGTGCATTTCCTTTAGTTTGTCTGCTAAAAACGTATAATTTGACCAATCAAACGTCCCATCTAGCAATTCTTTTTGGAAGTTTTGTTCTCCAGTAATTAGAAGTGGTGTGGAAAACTGATCAAAATATTGTCCGAATGCGGATTTATCAGCACCAGCAAACCAAAGTGGCGTCACTTCGCCCTTTCCTTTTTTCTTGATGGTTTCAAGTGCTGTCAAGAACTCATCAAAGGTGGTCGGCGGCTCAATTCCATATTCCTCTAGCAGTGTTGCATTATATGTAAGTCCGTCTTTTGCCTGGTTTAGAGGGTACGCATAAACTTTTCCAGATTCATCTTTTAAAATTTGCTCCAGTGCTGGATCCAGATCCTTCACCCAGTCCATATCTTTTAAATCTTCTACATATTCCCCGTAACGGTGAATCGCCCAGCCGTGGGTATCAAATAAGTCAGGCATATCATTTGCAGCCATTTTGACTCGCAGCATTCCTTCATACCCGTCAGCAGGATAATTTTCTTTAATATCGATATCAGGATTTTCCTTTTCAAACTTTTTTACGACATTTTGCAGTGTGATTTTATCTGCTTCATTCGTTACCGTCGAATACAAGTTCACAACCGTCATATCACTGTTTGCTTCATTACCACTGGAAGCCTTATTGCAACCAGTCACAATCGTTGTCAATGCGGCTGCGACCGCCACCGTTTTTAATAGCTTTTTCAAAATAAACGCCCCCTCAGTCATTTTTTAAACAATAAGTAAAATTACCTATTAAAATGAGTTCATTTTCTTGCTGACGTTTGGGAGCAACTATATAATAGAATTAGCTCCCGTTCATAGGTGGAGTAGATTGTTAGTTTTCGCCCAATGCAATGTGATGGCAGTCACTTTGCACCCTGTTAGCTTTCATGCTGTGCAGGGTGGGCATGAAATCATTGAACAGATATACATGGTCGTAAATTCCGAGAACCACCTCCTAAAAAGTTATTAATTTTTCTTGCAGCTCTCCCGGATCACCAATGTGGTCGGCAGGGTCACCGTTAATGGAAGCTCTCTCCCATTCAGGCGGTCTAGTAAAAGTTTTACTCCTGTTTTCCCCATCTCCTTCGTATGCACTCTGATGGTCGTCAAAGGTGTACTTGCGAATGAGGCAGCTTCAATATCGTCAAAGCCGATAATGGCAACATCTTCAGGAACATTGAGATTGGCTTCTTGTAATGCTCTTAACGCCCCAATCGCCATCGGATCACTGGCAATAAAAAATGCCTCGGGAAAATTCCTCATATTAATCGCTTTTTTCATTAATTCATACCCCTGTGCCATGGTATACTCACCGATAAATACGCTCTCCGGGTCGAACATTTTTTGTTCTTTCATCAAGCGTTCAAAGGTGGTGAGACGTTTATCTTCAGAGTTGAACTTTTGATTTTTACTATGCTCCTTCTCCCTCCCTCCGATATACCCGATTCTCTTGTAGCCAGTTGAAAATAGATGCTTGATTGCTTTCTCTGTGGCCTTTTCAAAATCAATCACAACCGCATCATACAGATCCTCGTTAGGCGAATGGTTAATGTACACCACATTTTCCACTTTACAGATGGCCTTGAGCGCCATCTCTTTTACCCTACCGACGACAATGAGTCCATCGAGCCCGTCAATCATTTGATTGGTCTCCGTTTCATGTAAACGGAACGTAACGGTTCTGATCCCATGACTCGCAAGTTCCATTTCAATCCCTTGGCGGATGGATAAAAAATAGGGATCATTGATCTCCTCGTCCAATGATTGGGTAACGATAATCCCGATATGTTTCGAAGTCTGCTGTTTTTGTTTCAACCGTCTTTCTAAAATCGTTTCATATCCAAGCTCCTTAGCGACCTGGAAAATACGTTCCCTCGTTTCATCCTGAACGGAAATCGTATCATCGTTATTTAACACCCGTGAAACCGTAGATGCTGATACATTCGACTTGTCCGCAATATCCTTGATAGTAGCCATCTCATAACCCTCTTCATGTTCTTGTCAACTCCCGTAAATATTTTACTTTTCATTTACTAAAATATTTACTGGTTATATTCGAATCATAACATCATTTGGAAGGGCTTACAAGTATAAAAACTAACTTTTCTAAAAATTTATATAGTTTATGTGTTATATAAATACTGATATAGTACGATTTTCTTATTAATGATCAATTCTCATCTAGTAAATTATTTAGTATTATTCTTCTTGCGTAGTTCCTCAGGTTAAAAATATCCTTTTTCACTTCAGTAAAAGGATCATTGGTAACTTGTAAGGCCCTGTCAATTACTACTATTAAGATTTTCAAAATCAATCTTGAAAATTTTCTCATATAGACGTTATCTGATAAAT
This sequence comes from Robertmurraya sp. GLU-23, assembly GCF_052983275.1. Lineage (NCBI taxonomy): Bacteria > Bacillati > Bacillota > Bacilli > Caryophanales > Bacillaceae > Robertmurraya > Robertmurraya sp. GLU-23. The sequence goes on along the minus strand of NZ_JBRKCV010000009.1, from coordinate 117,154 downwards.
ATTTAAAAAAATAAAAAAAGCCGAGCCACTAGGCACGACCTCTACTTTCTTGTCTGATTTGTTTTTTTCTTATGCTCCTTAGTATCGATGAAAGTATCAAATATGGAGGAATTGTTAGAAAATGCCAAGAAGTTCCTTCAGGTTGTACTTGAAGGATGATTGTAAGAGATACCAAGAATACAATAGCAAGGGGAATATCCCACTTGTGTCGCACTAGCCAGTTTTTCATATAAACACCTCTTGATTATTTGGTTCAAAGTAACTTTTATTGATATTAAAAATTTAGCTATTATAATAGAAACAGGACTATTTACTCAATAATAAAAAAAGGCAAACTCATTGAAAAATGACGACGCAAAACTATAGGGACTAAGGTCGTATTCGACTAAGTTAGCCAGTTACCGATTAAAGTGATTCAAGGCCTATCGGTAGCGGTAGGTCTTTTATTATCTTAAGTACTCTAGGAACAAAGGACATCCATTTACTTAATAGTATGATTTATATTTTAATATATTCTAAAAGATGAGGGTCTAAAATGAGCATACAGTTTACATCAGGGTTAATTACAGGTATGGCTATAGTTAGTTTGATAATCCCTCTTTTATATAGAAGATGGGAAAATCAAAAAAAGAAGATAATAGAAAATCAGAAAAGTTTTGTTCACATAATTGAAAATACAAGGGATTTTCTATATTATTTTCAGGTTTATCCAAAAAGAGAATTCAAGTACCTTAGTCCTTCAGCTGAACATTTTTTTGGAACAGGTTCGATTGAGCGTGCCTTTAAGAATTCCGACATACCCTTTATCGATATTCATCCCGATGATTTTCATATTCTTGAAAAAAAAGTTAAGGGAGAACTAAATTTTGACGAGAGTATTGTACAGCGATGGCTTGATAAAAATGGGGAATATAGATATTTTGAAGAATATGCTACACCCATTTATAAAAATGGAAAGCTTGTTGCGATACAAGGAGTTTTAAGAAATATCGACGATAAAATCCTGTTAGAAAAGGAGTTGCAGTATCAAATTAGCCACGATTCTTTAACTGGGATATATAATCGGGAGTACTTTGAATATAAATTTGAACAGTTTGATCAAATATTAGATATTTCTATAGCCATTATCATATGTGATTTAGACGAGTTGAAATATATTAATGATCATTTCGGACATAAAGAGGGAGATTTTATCATCATGGAAACAGCGTGGTTACTCAATAGATTCTCCTCAGATGTAGTAACAGTTACTAGACTTGGTGGAGACGAGTTTGCTCTCATACTTGAACATTCTACAGAGGTCACCGCGAAAGAACTAGTCGATGAAATAAAAAAGGAGTTTAAAAAGTATAATGAAACCTCTAAGAGGGAAATCAAATTATCGATCGGCTTTTCTTTCGAAGATCATTCTTTGGGCAATATGACCAGCTTATTCTCTAAAGCTGACAAAAATATGTATCATGCTAAAAAGAGAAATAAAAATAGAATTAATTAATTAGAAATGTAAAATACAAATGAAAAGAACGGGATGGGATGGATATTATTTTAGGGATGGGTCAACTTATTGGTACTGTTCAACCTGAACAGAAAGATAGCCAGATTGGTGATGTGCTAGTGGAATTGCGTGTGTTTGATAAGTCGTATGAGTTTGAAAACAATGAAACAACGGTTACTAAGAGTGACATTCGATATAATTTGAAATATAGCCAGGCATCAGGGGTTATATTTACTGTTTCAAAAGTAACTGAATAGAGATAAACAATCCCCTACAGTCTTGTAGGGGATTAATTTTTATATACGAGTCCTACTAATGGTTTATAGTAGAACTTACTAGTTTAATATCAGCTTTCTTTTCTGCTAATTGCTGCAAATCCTTTTGGTGCTTCCCAGGTCATCCCAATACTCTCTAGCCTTTTGACTTGGCTTGCTGATAATCTACCTCTTTGGCCTTTATATGCTCTACGTTGGTCTGAAATCCAACTACCAAGTTTTTCACCAAGATATGATTCTCTTTGTGGAATAAGCAAATCACCATATTCCTCATAATACCTGCTAGCTAACAAAATCATTTCTTCCCATTTAGCTTCAAAAGAATTCCATATCATACCGATTGATTCTAATTTTTGTTTTCTATCTAAGTCTAGACTGCCTCTATGACCTGCATATAGCCTCCTTTGTTCCGAAATCCATCCCCCAAGTTTCAGTCCATTTATCTCATATTTAATAGGGATATTTAGATGTCCATGTTTCCAATAAAACTGCTTCGCTTGTTCGAAACATTGATTCCATTGGCTCTCTATGGTATTCCAGACCATTCCTATTTCCTCTAACATTTTAATTTGTTTTTCTGTTAAACCTCCACCGTCAACCAAACTATTTTTTCCTGCTCTTTGGTGAAGGATCCACGTGCCCAAACATTTCCCATTAGGAGCAACATATTTATAAGGTACCAATAAATCTCCATACTTCTGAAAATACATGTAAGCAAGCTTGTACCATTCATTCCAATTCTTTTCTATTTCAAATTTATATTGCTTTAATATCGCATCGCAATCCTTAGAGAGATTAATGCTGGGCTTGATAGGTACGTTAAATTCTTTTGAAATATATATAAGAACATCACTGATTGTATTTTCAAGCTCTACCATATCTTGAGGTTTAATCAAAAACTCTTTTGCATAATAGTTTAGGGGTGGTAAAGATGATTCCCTAATACGAATCAAATTTACATTTTCTTTTTCACAAGCCTTATTTTTTTCTAGATCTTTTTCCACTTTGTTTTTATGCCAAAAACCATCGTATTCAATGGCCAACCGAAGTTCTGGAATAAATATATCTAACTCGAAACCAAATTCCATACATCTATTAACAGCTAGTTTAAAGATTTGTTTGATATAAAAGAATAATGCCTGTTCACTATAGGATGTTTGAGAAACAACTTTAGACGCATCCCACACCATTCCGATATTCTCTAATTTTTTTATTTTTTCACTCGAGAGGGTATTATTATTTTTTTTATAGGATTTTCGTTGATTACCAATCCAATAGCCTAGCTTCGCGCCATCCTTCTCATATTGCATGGGAATTAGTAAATTCCCATAGTATTGATAAAAATCCTCTGCGAGCTTGTACATCTCCATCCAGAAGGCTTCGTGATGTTCCCAAACCATTCCGATTGAGTCTAATTTGGCTTTTCGCTCTTCCGTTAGATTCCCATTTGTGTTTCCTTTAAGCGCCTGCCGTTGAGTTAGTATCCACGCACCTAATTTTTTGCCTTCCGCTTGGTATTCTCCGTTAATATTCAAGTGCCTGTGTTCCTCGTAGAAAGACCTGGCAAGAAGGTACATCTCTTCCCACTGATTGTTATTTGGATCCCAATCCATACCAATTGCCTCAAGTTTTTCTATTTGTTGTTGAGTTATTTTCGAATGATTCTTCCCTCTATATGCAGTTCGTTGAGCTCCAATCCACACACCTAACTTTTTTCCATTAATTTCATATGATCTGGGAACTTGCAGGTGTTGATGGATCTCAAAATATTGCTTTGCAAGAACATACCACTCTTCCCACATTGCCTCATTAACATCCCAAATCATGCCTATTGCATCAAGTTTTTTTATTTGACTTAATGTGATTCTCCCATCCCCAGAGCCCTTATATGAAGAACGCTGATTTTTTAACCAACTACCTATTTTCTTACCTTCAATTTGGTAGTTTCTTGGTATGATTAGATGACCATGTTTTTGATAAAAAAACAAAGCGAGTAAATACCATTCCTCCCACTGGGCGTCGTGAATATTCCAAACCATCCCTAGTGCTTCTAATTTACGGATTTGTTCTGCACATATTTTGTATTCTGGGTGGCCCACATAGGCTTTACGTTGAGTCTGTATCCAATAGCCTAATTTAGTGTTACCTATTTTATATCTGCCAGGCACAAGTAGATCACCATTGTCTTTGTAATAGTTCTTGGCCAATACATACATCTCTTCCCACTTTGCTGATTTGACATCCCAAACCATTCCAATGGCTTCTAATTTTTTGATTCGGTCAGGGTGAATTTGATAATCTGCTTTTCCTTTATATGCTCTCCTTTGATTGCTTATCCATTGCCCTAAGCGTCTTCCGTCTATACTAAAAGATATAGGAACTAGTAAATTTCCATTATCAAGATAATACTCTGATGCTAGCCGATACCACTCATCCCATGATAGTTGTTGAACCATAAAATTGCCTCTCTCAATCTTGATTTTCGTCTCAATCATCCTTATATCTTACATCCTTCCATAATTCTTAACAAAGTAAAATTATTGGAAGAAGCAACCACTTAAGAAAGTCCAACATACATATGAAGACTTCAAAGAGATTACAGAGAAGAAACAGGTGCAAAAAGTAAAAAGCATTATAAATGACGCTTCGTGGGAACAAGAAAAAGTGGAAATGACTCGGCCCCCTGATTACCGATTTGTGTTCGAGTATATTGATTCTTGGATAGAAGCCAAGCCTTTATTATACGAAGTGTGAATTAGTCCTAACAAAAAGCAAGTTGAGTTGGTAAAGGGAGATTTTGCATATGTACTGTTGAGTGAAAGAGAGTCAACTATCTTATTAGAGTTAACTGGTGATGTTAAATAAAGATTTAGTCTTCCCTATTCCAGGGAAAGTGAATTTAGCATTGAGGGCTACGTAAAAGATATAAATAAAAAAGAGCAAATATCATTTGCTCTTAAGTCTTAAATACCATATCTCTTATTCATTTGTCCTGAAGAACGAAACGTAATGATTTCCACGTCCTTCGAGTCGTCTTTTTTATTTTGAAAACTCAACTGGACTGTTCTTTTTTTCCGCGCTTTTTTGGGAGTTGTTTTAAAATTAATTACCTTAAACATAAGAACCACCCCTTTACTTATAACTAAGTGTATCGTTAATTTTCTAATAATGTCAAGAACTCTTCAACCTTCACTTTTAAAATCTCTTGAATAGGACCCTTTCTTGATAAGTCTTTAATTTCCTTCTCAAAGGTCACTAACAAAATGTGTGGTTGTTCGTTTACCGTATATAGATTATTGAAATAATACCTTCCATACTTTTCACGGTCTCCAAATCTTTTTTGGAAAATATAAAAGTTTATAGGGTTTGTTTCTTCGATATAGAGGATAGCTTCAATGATCCCTATACGTTTGTTCAATCGGAACAGTTGGCTTTCTAATCTCGAGTTGATGGTCGAATAGATTTGTTCACCTTGGTCACCGAGGATTCTGGCAGCTACCTTCATTAAAGCATATTCGTAAATATGTTGGTCTCCAAGGTTATCTATAGGAACCGAGTTTAGATGTTGTTTACAAGATTCAATAAACGCTTTTAACGTGTGATTAGTTTTGGCAAATTTGAATTTCTTGTAAATGGTAGCATTGGTTTTCATACTTATCGTTTCCCAGCTACTGACATCGTCTATGAATTCAGCCACTCTGCCAATGCGAATGTCTTTATTAGAGATCGAGTATTCATAAAGCTGAATACCGTTAATATATTTTTCTTTATTAACGAACGCCTTCATCTTCTCTTCTAGGAAGTGAATTTTTTGCTCTTTGGTGTCTGTAACAATACGAACTTGAGGCTTTGTGATCCTTTCGTCGGTAAGGTTACCAATTCTTCGATTTAATTCCTTGTTATCCCCTTCTAACTCCTTGATTCTTTCGTTGAGTACATCTTGATTTGTCCATAATTGGTAAGCAAAGATGATCAAGCTGACTATTAATAGAATAAAAGGTATGTACACACTAGGAGACATCGGCTTTAAGTACGTAGATAAAAATACGTTTATATCATCTTTTGTTTCTCCTAATGCCACATCTGCAACGATCGGATAAAAAAGATTCCATAGTATAGTTAAAAATGTAATTGAAAAAGAAAAAATGGTTAGTTTGTATTTTTTCATTTATTTAATCTCTTAACCTAGTTATTTTTTCTATTTTATCATAGTTTTGGCTTTTTCTTCAAATGCTTCCAATAGATCATCTATAACTATTTGTCCAAGTGATAAAACTACTTAGTTCGGAACTTACACCTTTTCGAATGTGCGCATATGCTGGGTGGACATTCAAAAAGGTGCTCAGCACAATCGCTGAACACCTTCCTCAATAAATAAATTTTGTTACCACAACAATTTTTACGCGAAATGTGGGATCCCCACCTTAACCTGCTGCCATCCGAAAGAAGTAAGAATGTTGTCATAATAGCTTTCAAATAAGAATTTATTTAGGCCATTGTGATTTTTCCAAAGATATAGCAGGCAGTAACTATTTTGCAAATTATGATTTTTCCCTTTTTCCGTAATCAGATACAGTTTAAATTTCAAATCATCAAATCTATCTGTTTTATGACCATTATTTTTGACTCGTTCCTTGATGATGTTCATGTCATAATCACTTGGTAAGGCAATTTTGTATTGTGTTGTAATCATTGTGTCTCCCCCTTTACATCAATATCTATATTATAGACTTATAAGCAAGCCAAAAAGTTGCAAATATCTCTTTCATGTAATTTCTAATGGAAGACAGGAAAGCATCCTGTTCAACACAGAACACTTTCCTATTTATCGGTGGAATGGGTTTATGAAACGGTTACTATTCTTTAATGATTTCCTTTGTACTTCTCACTGTATCAATGGGGCGTACTAATTTTTCTATTTGTTCACGTTTAGGCTCTAAGAACGGAGGTAAAGATAGTTTTTCCCCAAGGGTTTCGTAAGGTTCATCCCCCATAAACCCAGGGCCATCTGTAGCAAACTCAAATAAAATTTGTGGAGCAACTCTTGCGTATAATGACTCAAAAAAGTGACGATTAACATAACCGGATGTCGAGAATCCCATACTACTCAATCGCTCTGTCCATTCATCCAATACGGAGCGATCCTCTACGCGGAATGCCACATGATGGACGGTGCCATAACCTTGTTGAGCTTGTGGGAGAATCGCATTGTGCTCTGCAATAACGGATGCTCCATTACCGCCTTCCCCTACTTCGAATAAATGGAAGGATCCTTCCTGAGCCGTTTCTTTGAATAATAGTGCTTTTTCCAACATTTCTTTAAAGTAATCAAAGTTCGCAATACGAACAAAGACAGGGCCCAAACCCGTAATGGCATGCTCCAATGGGATAGGACCTTTTTGCCAAGGTGTACCAGATTCTACGCCTCTATTTAATTCATCAGAAATTAATTGATATTGTTGATCATCAAAATCAACGAAAGAGAGAGTTTTCTTGCCAAATTGCTCTTTAATTCCAGTATGCAAGACGTGTAAACGATCAAACCGTTTTACCCAATAATCCAATGCTGCATCACTTGGTACACGGAAAGATGTTTTAGAAATTTCGTTTGTACCATGTATACCTTTTGGAATGCCTGGGAAGTCAAAGAATGTCATGTCTGTGCCAGCACTGCCTTTATCATCAGCAAAGAATAAATGATAGGTTTGAATATCATCTTGATTGACTGTTTTTTTAACTAAACGCATCCCTAATACATAGGTGAAAAATTCATAGTTCTTTTCTGCACTACTGGTAATAGCTGTTACGTGGTGAATTCCTTTAAGTTGATTCATTGTATTTTCCTCCTAGAAAATTCTGATTTAATAGTACGCTTGGTTGAATGGATGAATAACCTATTTGTCGTCCCTATCATTAGGTTCTCATTAGCATAACTACTGAGCACATCTATCAATTTTGCTTAATATGACCTGCTCAACCTTCATACTCCTTTAATAATTGGTAATATGTACATGGGTATAAAAAAATACTCATGTACATATTTACACTTCAGTCAGATTTTTAAGTAAATTATCGGATGGTGAATAATGCTTTTGACCAAGGAATTAATTGGTCTAGCATTTGATTGACAGAATCTTCTTGAACTGCCTGTGGTTTAAAGACTGTTCCATTCTCAAAATCAGTGAATAACGATAGGGCTGGATGTACACGAACGTCAGCCACTAATAATTCACCTAAAATACCTCGTAAATGTTCAGCCGCACGAGCTCCACCTACTGAACCGTAAGAAACGATTCCAGCTGCTTTATTGTTCCACTCTACACGTAGATAGTCTAATGCATTTTTTAGTGCTCCAGTAATGGAGTGATTGTATTCTTGAACTATAAATACGAATCCATCTTGATTAGCGATTATTTCTGACCAAGCAGCAGCTCCTGAAGCATCTGCACCAGTTTCGCCAAGTAATGGTAATTTGTAATCAGCAATATCAATAATGGTATAGTTAGCGTCACCACGTTTGTCAGCAATTTCTTTTACCCATGCACCTACTTGCGGACTTACACGACCTTCACGTGTAGAACCTAAAATAATCCCAATGTTTAATTTTGTCATTGTTTCTTCCTCCTCTTGTTTTTTTCCAAATAATTTATCTAATAATCCCATTTCCTACTTTCACCTCCTTTTAAGTTCTGAAATATGGATCATTGCTGTGACAGGATGTAGAACTTACTATATGCACATGAATTATTCCTCTATTTCAGTTATCTTGATTTCGAGATATATAACCAAAAAATAAAACTTTCATTTTGTTTTGAATCCAAATATCTTTAACCTGAGATAATTCTAATATATCTATGTACTTTTTGTCAACTCATTTGAGCTAATTTTTCTCCGGTGCACTTATTGACATTACTCCAACCTCCTTAACAATCCACAGCCTGGCAACTCATACCCTTTTTCATCTTCAAAGTAAGTAGATAAATAACATTTCTATATTATTTTCTAAAAAACAATCTAAATTTGATATTGGTTTAATCTAATATTTAGATATATAATAAAAACAAGAAAAGAAAACGTTTTCAACGATATTCAAATACATACTTACTTCTCACATTATAGGGAGGATTTAAAATGAGCCAAGTTGAAAGAAATACAAAAGTGCAGAAATTAATGGAGCTACAAAAATTCAATGAGAAAGAAATTTCTAAAATGACAGATTCACAGATTGAATATTACAACTGGCTCTATTTTGATGATTCAGTTTATGATTATATGTAACTCAAATAGAAGATAGGAAAAGTGGGAAAACCTCGATCATTCAGGTTTTCCCACTTTATTTTTATCATTTTAATGAAACGGCTGAAAGTTAGTTTACTACCACATCCATAAACATATCAATATCATCCGTTGTATTCGTAATGCTTCCTACACCAAAGTTTTCTACCAAGAAGTTTGTAACATTTGGTGAAAGGAATGCTGGTAATGTAGGACCAACATGAATATTCTTCACACCTAGATATAGAAGTGATAGGAATACAATAACTGCCTTTTGCTCATACCATGCGATATTATAGGACAACGGAAGGTCATTAATACTTTCCAAGCCAAGGGCATCCTTTAGTTTTAATGCGGTCATGACAAGTGAATAAGAATCATTACATTGACCAGCATCTAGTACCCTTGGAATACCATTGATATCACCCAAATCAAGCTTATTGTATCTATATTTCGCACAACCAGCTGTTAAGATGATGGTATCGTTAGAAAGCTCTTCAGCAAACTCTTTATAATACGTTCTACTTTTATGGCGTCCATCACAGCCTGCCATAACAAAGAATCGTTTAATATCTCCATTCTTCACTGCATCGACTACTTGATCAGCCACTTGAGCGACTTGATTATGTGCAAATCCTCCAATAATTTCCCCCGTCTCAATTTCAATTGGAGGTTCACATTGTTTCGCATGCTCAATCATCACTGAGAAGTCTTTTGTTCCATCTTCTTTCTCCGCGATATAAGTAACACCTTCTACTCCTGTTGCACCAGTGGTATACATTCTATCTTTGTAGGAAGCTTTTGGTGGTACAATACAGTTGGTTGTCATTAGAATCGGACCATTAAAGCTTTCAAATTCACGTGTTTGCTCCCACCAAGCATTTCCGTAGTTACCTACAAAGTGATCATATTTTTTAAATGCTGGATAGTAATTGGCGACGAGCATTTCACTATGTGTATACACATCCACACCCGTGCCCTCGGTTTGCTTTAATAATTGTTCAATATCTTTCAGGTCATGTCCGCTTATTAAAATTCCTGGGTTTTTACCAACACCGATGTTTACTTTTGTTACCTCTGGATGTCCATAAGTGGAAGTATTTGCCGTATCTAATAATTCCATCCCATGTACCCCATACTTTCCAACTTCCATAGAAAGGGCAATCAATTCGTCCAATGTTAATGTATCATCTGTGATCTGCGACAATGTCTTTTGCATAAAAGCATATAGAGAGTCCTCTTTATAGCCTAAATGTGCGGCATGCTGAAGATATGCAGCCAATCCTTTTAGACCATATGTAATTAGTTCTCTTAACGAGCGAATATCTTCATCCCTTGTGGCAAGAATGCTTACCTCTTGTGAAGCGGCTTTGTTTTCAAATTCAAGACTAGTCTCACCATACCAGGTAACAAAATCGCTTCTATTAGCTAATTGTGAGCCAGCCTTTTCAATCGAGGACTTGATCTCTTCACGAATGTTCAGACCCTCTCTAACCTTGTTATAAAAGTCATTCTTATCCCAGTTAGCATTTGTAATCGTCATAAAAAGACTATTTACAATAAACTCATCTACTTTACTATTCTTCAATCCTAGTACTCTAGCTTCTGTATGAACAATCCCTAGACCCTTAACTACATAAACCAATAAATCTTGCATATTCGCTAAATCATCTTTTTTCCCACAAATACCCGCAATCGTACAACCTGTTCCATTTGCTGTTTCTTGACATTGATAACAAAACATACTCATTTTTCTTCCCCCTACATTCTAACCATTAGGTGATCTTACATATTTATTCAATAATGATTTCACTTTAACAACGATCAGAAAAAGTAGGTGTGATATAACTCACTTTTAAGACATATTTCACTTGATTGTCAAATTTGAAGGGAGAAAATCAATGATTACTTGATTTTTCTAAGTTTATATAAAAAAAAGAAAAAACTAGGGGGTGATTCCCTAGTTTTCATCCTTACACTATTTTACTATTTGGCTGGGCGTCTCCATCAGCAGCCACCATTATTTCACAAGTCCATGAGGGTCAATGACATATTTTCTTGAAGCTCCTTTATCAAACTCTGCATAGCCCCTTGGCGCTTCATCTAAGGATATGACCGTTGCATTAACCGCTTTTGCAATCTGTGCTTTTCCACTTAAGATCGCTTGCATTAAGTCGCGGTGGTATTGCATGACTGGTGTTTGACCTGTAACAAATGTATGTGCTTTCGCCCACCCTAATCCTAAACGAACTCTCAATGTACCAATTCTTGCATCCTCATCCACTCCACCTGGATCTCCTGTTACATATAGACCTGGAATCCCAAGTCGTCCCCCAGCACGAGTGACCTGCATAATGGAATTTAACACAGTTGCCGGCGCTTCGGTCGCATTTGCACCATGTGCAGATGCTTCAAAGCCTACGCAATCTACTGCACAGTCAACCTCAGGACTGCCTAGAATTTGATCAATTTGCTCTCCCAAATCAGGGTGATTACGTAGATTGACGGTTTCACAACCAAAGCTTCTTGCTTGGGCAAGTCTTTCTTCATTTAAGTCCCCTACAATAACGGCAGCAGCCCCTAATAGTTGTGCCGAATGGGCAGCTGCTAGCCCAACAGGACCTGCTCCCGCAATATAAACAGTAGCTCCTGGCTTAACACCTGCGCTCACTGCCCCATGATAACCTGTTGGAAAAATATCAGATAGCATCGTTAAATCTCTAATTTTTTCCATCGCTTGATCTTTATCTGGAAATTTCAATAATTGGAAATCTGCATAAGGCACCATTACATATTCAGACTGACCTCCTACCCAGCCTCCCATATCTACATAACCATACGCAGAACCAGGACGATCAGGATTTACATTTTCACATATATGTGTGTTGCGCTCTTTACAGCTTCTGCATCGTCCACACGCAATATTAAACGGGACAGACACAAGATCCCCTATTTTGATAAATTCCACATCACGACCAACTTCAATGACTTCTCCCGTTATTTCATGTCCAAGCACAAGTCCTTCGGGAGCAGTCGTTCTCCCTCTCACCATATGTTGGTCACTTCCACAAATATTCGTTGTTACTACCTTCAAGATAACACCGTGATCACATTTACGTCCTACGTTTAAAGGATTTACCCCAGGTCCGTCTCTTAAAACTAAATCTGGATAACCAATATCCATTACCTCTACTCTACCAGGACCCATGTAAGCTACTGCTCTATTTCCTTTCATGTGAAAATCCTCCCTTTTTGCTATGAAGTTTTATTTACAACCATATCATTGCAATTTTTATGCCAACTCTAAAAAGTGATTGGGTAAGCGTTTCCATGTACCCTCTGGTAAAGGTGTGTTCAATAAATGAGCAAAGGGTGTCCTATTTTAAGACAAACTACTTTTAACCTTTTCCTGAATATTGAAATAATAGTATAATATGGACAAGATTAAATGGCCTTAATGTGAAAAGGAGGTAATAATCGTCATATGGTTACGGAAGTTCTTTTCGATAAGTACAATCTCATTAGTCAATCTTGGAAGCGTTGTCATGATTTCGGCCTCTCACCAACCGATCCTTTAGAGGACTCTATTTTGACTGGTAAGGCTTTGAGTGATCTAATTAAAGAAAATGAACAGTTAATACACCATGCCTCTTCAGCTATTAACACACTCTTTCCCAACTACTATTCTGGTCTAGTGATCACCATTGTTGATCGAAAAGGAACCATCATACATAGAGTAGGGCAATTGGATGTAACAAGTTCTGTTGATGTTCTATCCATAGGTTCAAATTGGTCAGAAGAAAACAAAGGAACCAATGCCATGGGGCTTGCTATCTTTACGAAAGAACCCATTATCACTCATGCGGATCACCACTTCTATGTAAAAAATCAATTTCTAACCTGTGCGGCAAGCCCTATTTATTCACCAACGGGTGAACTAATTGGTGCCGTTAATATCAGTGCAAGAAAGGAATTGTATCATCCATTTATTTTCTCCTTAACCAACATCATGGCGACTTTTATTCAAAATGGCTTGCTTTTAGACATTGCGAAGAATGAAAAGGTTTTGACCATTAAAGAGCTTGAAGCGACTGCTAACTTTGCAAATGTTCCCCTTCTTTCACTAGATGATGACAAAAGGATCATCCGTGCCAATCAGTCAGCACGTAAATTACTAGGTGATGACTGTTTGGGAAAAGAATTTCACAATACAAAGGGATATCCGACAAAAGTGGTTTCTGATCCAACACGAAAACAATTTCGATCCATATTAGCTTTAAATCAAACAACAAATAAGAAATTAACTCCACAACCTCTATATACCATTAAGGATATTGTCGGTTCATGCGCAAAGATGAATGAGATAAGAAGAATTGTACAAAAAGCAGCATTAACTGATTTTCCAATGATCATATACGGGGAAAGCGGGACAGGAAAAGAGTTAGTTTCACAGTCCATACATACCTCTGGACCAAGAGGAGATCAGCCTTTTATTGCGGTTAATTGCAGCGCGATACCGGAGAACCTCATTGAAAGCGAATTGTTTGGTTACGAAAAGGGAGCATTTACCGGTGCCAATCGTGAAGGAGGGATAGGGAAATTGGAGGCAGCGAATGGCGGGACCCTCTTTCTTGATGAAATTGGGGACATGTCCCTCAAGGCACAAGCGGTTTTGCTAAGAGTCTTACAGGAAAAATCAGTCACTCGTGTAGGTGGAATTAAACCCATTGCGATCAATACCAGAGTCATTGCAGCCACACATAAAAACCTTAGAAGAGAAATAGAAGCCGGACGTTTTCGAGAAGACTTGTATTATCGACTGAAAGGTGTCGTTATGACACTCCCCCCTCTCCGGGAGCGCTCAGACCTGATAGAATTATCCAATCACTTATTGAAGAATTTAGATTACCCTTCTTTACCCCTTTCAAGTGAGGCAAAAAAGAAGCTACTCTCGTATCATTGGCCTGGAAATGTGAGAGAGCTGAACAGTGTTCTCATGCAGGCCTCGTTTCTAGCTGATGCTAATGAGATTAAGGCGAAGGACTTGGATTTTGAAATCGAATACGAACAGGATAAACTATCTCTACAGGAAGAAAAGGATCCCCTTACCTCACTTGTTCATTCAGAGAAAGAGGTGATTCGAAGAACGTTAGATTATGTAAGCTGGAATATTAGTAAGGCCGCTACGATCCTAAAAATAAGCCGGAATACACTTTATCTTAAAATTAAAAAATATCATATACAGCAATAAAGATAAAAGACCATCTACGCTTTAAACGTTTGATGGTCTTTTGGTCCCTCTATTTTTCTGTATTTCTAAAAGCATGTATTTGCGTTTTTAAAGATGCGTAAAGACCGACTGCTGCATTACCGTAGAAAAAACCCATAAATATATTCCAGCCCAAAGGTCACGTGAGACTGCCTTGTACAATAATATTGAATTTAGCTTACACATCCGAGCTATTGATGATAGCTAATATTTGATGATCGGTCCATTTTCCATTAATCTTTAGATTTTCTTTAGCTATCCCTTCTTTTGTAAACCCTACTTTTTCTAATACACGAATAGAAGCTAGATTATCAGGCATAGCTCCAGCTTCAATTCTATGTAGTTTTAAACCTCTAAAAGCAAAGTCTACAACAAGTTGAAGAGCTTCTGTTGTATAGCCCTTTCCATTATACTCCTTATCTAAAGTAAATCCCGTATAACAGCTTTGGACGTCTCCCCTAGTAATTTGAGTTAATGAAATGTCTCCGATAAGTTGGTCAGTTGCTTTTATAAAGATTCCAAAAGCATATAATTGCCCTTCATCTGTCATTTTTAATGCCCGTTCAATGCGTATTTTCTGATGTTCTTCTGTATAAAAGACTTCTGGAAGTAATGGGCAAACTCGCTGGAAAAATTCGCGATTTCTAGTATGTAAGTTAGCTAACTCGCTGGCGTCCGAAGTTTTGTAAAATCGAAGGTAAATTTGATGCCCTACTAACTCCATAAAACCCCTCCAATATGATTATTTCAAAATCTGGCCTAAGCCTATCAAGAAATATAACAAATAATCGTAGCAAGGATCATTAGCCCTGTTTGCTTATGAGCTGAACTTACAAGACAATCTTTTAAAACCTTCTGTAAAAACCATACTTCCAACAATCCCAACTAGAATACTAGAAGTTATAAATATCAACGCATAATATATCCCTTTACCAGTCATACAATCAAGTATGATAAACTTTTTAATTGTAGATCCTCGAATTGAATAAAAAACTACAGTTTGATTTTTCATGCCCGATCACACCCAATTTTTTTATATACATATGAGTGATCTGGATTGTCTTATTCCCCAATTTTCCCCAAGGTAGTCCATAGGCTGATAGAAATTATTTCAATTCTAAAACTTACAGAATTTAGATATATAAGAGAATAAATAAAAAACTAGGGAGTAATCCCCCTAGTGTCCATCCCATATTAACCAATCTTTCCATCAATATCAGATGTATCAACCTTATCTCCGAACCATTCTCTTAATTTCTCTTTTGCTTTACTCTTAATATCTTCATCAATATACATAGCCACTTGGAACAAAGCAACTCCAAGAGCGCCTAAATCATCTGTATATCCTACTCCTACCGCTACATCTGGAATTAAGTCAAACGGTAGAATAAAGTATCCTAAAGCTCCAATGATGATGGTCTTTGCCTTTACCGGCACCTCTGGTTTTTGAAGAGTAAAGTATAATAGTAAAACTGCATACACAACGGAAGAACCTGCTTTTTTTGCAAACTTTTTTAATTTTCCCCAAAACTTTTCATCCGAAAAGTGTTTTCCAGAGTCTTTGAATTCTTGTTTGTTATTCATCGTTTTTCCCCTTTTCACTTATAAATCATTATATTTCTTACTTGATCCAAATGCCTTATCAACCGGGTACTTAGTCTAATTTTTCGGATGTTTTCTTTAATGGCCTGCTCTAAATTTATTTCTAGCTCATTTGATAGAAGTAATGCGTAGATCAAAATCGGAACAAGGTTTACCAAGGAAAGAGTCTATTGAAGTATGAGTAAATGGCATGGATATGATTTCTAATCTATTTATTGGAAATTACCCTTTATAAAACCTTTTAATTATTTATATAAATATTTTACCATATAACATGAATATCATTTACAATTCTATTCTTTTACAAACTTAAATGAATATAGGAAGGTTAAGGTGATTCGTATGATAAACAAAATGGTGTTCTCCTTCAAAATCACATCAAAATGCTTACTAAAAGTCATATAAATTAATTAGACGAATATATAGAAATATCCCTATTATGACTTCATATAGAAAAAATACAACAGTGATTGTATATCCCTATTTTTATACAAAAAAAGTATAGATTAACATGAGATGGCAAGTTCTAACCAAAGCAAAAAAGAATACTAAAGGAGGTAATGCTGGTGAGAGCAGCTATTTATTCAACCTATGGTCCCCCTGAGGTACTAGAGTTAAAAGATGTCGAAGAGCCTTCCATTATGGATGATGATAGAGTGTTGATTCGTGTACACAGTGCGTCGGTGAATGCTTTAGACTATTTGTACCGAAAGGGCTATTTACCTACAAGGTTAGATAATGGACTAAAAAAACCTAAAAATTCCATACTGGGTATAGATGTTGCGGGTACGGTTGAGGCAGTCGGTAAAAACGTACATAGATTTAAGGTAGGTGACCATGTTTTTGGAAGTTGTTTCGGGTCACATTCTGAATATGTCTCTTCGCGTGAGACTTTCCTAAGTCATAAACCTAAAAACGTCACTTTTGAAGAAGCAGCAGCTATACCATGTGCTGGTCAAACCGCACTACAAGCATTACGTGATGTAGCACAGGTAAAAAAAGGACAAAAAGTCTTAATATATGGTGCGTCAGGTGGTGTTGGGCACTTTGCTGTTCAACTTGCACGTTCCTTTGGGGCTGAGGTGACTGCTGTTTGTAGTACCTCTAATCTCGGTTGGGTACAAGAACTGGGGGCGCATCACGTTCTTGATTATACGAAGGAAAATTTCGCGGATAATGGAAAAAAGTACGATGTTATTCTGGATGCAGTTGGGAAGCGGACATTTTTCAGTTGTTTACGCTCTTTAACCGAAAATGGTGTTTATATTACTGAACACCTATTTTACCCTAAATACCACCCGGTTCAATTAATGATAAGTTCATTCATTGGTGGGAAGAAAGCAAAAATTCATTTTGCGAAACCAAATAATAGAGATCTAGATTTCTTATGCAGTCTTGTGGAGGAAGAAAAACTAAAACCTGTTATTGAGAAGTGCTATCCTTTGGAACAGATTGTAGAGGCTCACCAGCACATTGAAAGTGGTCGTACAAAGGGGAAGATTGTTCTTAAAATAAAGGAATAACTATATAAATGGTACGTTTATCTATAGAAGGTAAACTATTAAACAAATGGTGTAGTTTCATTAGTTTGTGAAAAGTTTAAATTACTTTGGAATTTGCCGACAACTCTCTGTCGGTTTTTTAGTGTCAGGAATAGCATATAAAACCGCACACTGAGTAGTAACTGCATAATTATTTTTAAGCGATTGCTAATCGGTGTGCGGTCAACGGAAATTGTTAGATTAAATATACCAGTTCACAAAGTTACACCGATATTAAAATATATACATTGAAACTATACTTACTCACATATCATTTTATATCTTATAGAGCACCTCCCAGCAAGGTATTCAATACACACGAAGCATTGAACTCCTTGTTATTCTCTTCCGCTAAACTCTAAAATATTTAAACCCTCGGATGCCTCTGGTGCTTCAAAAAATTTAGTAACATGAATAAACACCGATTCCGTGTCAAAAGCTGCTCTTTCGGGTTGTTCGCTACGCCTTTGTGCAATTTGACGTAAGCATTGCTCGTTATTTAGATTAAGGAAAATTAGTTGATGGCTTGCATTGACCTCTGTCGCCATATCCAAAAACCACTTTCGCAGATTTTGAGTGTTAGCCGGAAAATCCATCACTACATCTGTACCGACACTTAATATGTTTTGGACATGCTTTTTCACCAACGGCTTGAGCTGAGCTGAGAATTTTAGATAGTCCTCAAATGATGCAATTTGATTGGGATAAAGAGATGAAAGCCATGCATCTTCTGACAACAGTACCGCATGTTTTTCTATCGCCAATTGTTTTGATTTAGTTGATTTTCCAGCTCCCATTTTTCCACAGAAAAAGTATAGTGTCCCAAATTGTTTCATATTTTTAACCCCCGCACTTCAATAGGTACAAGCATCATTCATTCATTCTACAAGAATAATAGCTAAATCTCATCTTTCTCGAACACAGACATTAAACTCAGGCAATCAATTGGGTAATTGTTGTTACTTACAGATTTAGATATACAAGGGAATAAATAAAAAAATAGGGAGTAATCCCCCTAGCTACTCTCTCGGAAAATCCTTGTAAATCTGACAAGATCCACAAGAAATTCGTATTTTAGGAAGTTCATTTATTGATTAATTACGTGTTCCTTCATATTATTCTCAATTTCAAGTTCCTAACTTTTATTTTGATGTTCATAACAATATATCTTCCCATAAAACTTTTTGTTTGATAAGCAAAATTCTCTCACTTTATCCGATACAGGCTTATTACAAACCATACATTTATCTTGCTTGTTGTCTTTTATAGCAGAATTTTTTTCTGGCACAGCTTCCTCTTTTAACGATTGAACGTGTTTCTCTCTGATCACTTGGTCCTCAATATTTGCTTTTACAATTGCATTATAAATAATGCTAATATCCTCCACACTTAATAGTGGCTCTTTGTGGTGTATCTTAAGCACTGATACCTTCCTGTGTATGTAATCAGACAATTCCACATCATATACAAGTAATTCATTCGAAGCAATCTTCCTAAAATCTAACTCATCTATTTTAAACGTACATCGTTTCGTAAAGGAGACCATCGAAATAAATAAATCATGGTACTTCTTATCAAGAATATCTCTTATTGCTTGGATGTGACCATAGTTTTGAATGAATGGATTCATCATCTTGAATTTTCCATTAACAGACCATGTTTTTCTTGTTTTCCCACCATATATAGTGCCTTGATAGTTTTTTGTTTCTATTACAAAGATCCCATAGGGAGTTATAGCAATATGATCAATCTGAGAATAGCCAGACTTAGCTTTTAGATTTTCAACCAGTACGTCACTTAAGTATTTGTACTCCTTAGGAAGTTGGTCTAACTGAATATTAATTTTATATTCACCCAGTACCCCCTTGCGATTTGCGATTTTTTCATTATTTTTCTTTATAGGTGGAGTTTGAGTTTCTTTTGTTATTATGTCTTCACCTTTA
This sequence comes from Robertmurraya sp. GLU-23, assembly GCF_052983275.1. Taxonomy (NCBI): domain Bacteria; kingdom Bacillati; phylum Bacillota; class Bacilli; order Caryophanales; family Bacillaceae; genus Robertmurraya; species Robertmurraya sp. GLU-23. Next base: position 97,754 of record NZ_JBRKCV010000009.1, on the reverse strand, counting down.
TTCTTTTTAAATAAATTAAGTATTAGTTTCATACGTTTCTCCCTATATCTGCTATTGATATCTGTTTATCAACAGATTGTACGGATTTATCCTTTTTGTTCGATTGCTTTTTTCACTATATAAAAAAATCATAACTTTTTGGATAGACTTCTCTTCTTACTTTTTGCTAGTTGCTTCCTCTTTTGTTCTCTAAAATCATCTCTTATAATTGCATACTTTACTAGTCTCCCAATGAAATTACGAACATCTTCTTGTTCCCAATCAAATTGTTTTGAGTTATCCAGATATCCGAGATCTATTTTTCTAGGATTGATTACTAAACCAGGAGCCTTTTCTTCAACGTAATCTAGTATCTCGGAATACTTTACCATTCCACTCTTTCCTAAAGTAAGTCTTCCATTATGGAACACTTCAACATTATTTCCTTTGACCTCTACAAAATTTTGTATAAACAATTGTAGTGAATTATGACTATATTTATCATTGTCTATTGCTACAATTAGATATCCTCCTAATATAGCAAGACTAATGATTTGGTTACTTCCTTTTTTATCCTCTACAATAAATGAGCGATAATCTCCAGTCCAATCATATCCTGAAGCATTACCAAACTTGGTGAACCTTACACCAAGATCATTAACATACTTGATACCATAAAGTTCCTTATAGGGAATTTTTACAGAATCATCCCAGAATAATTCATTGAGGTTAATAATAAAAGAATACAATTTCTCATCAGTAATTCCCAAAAAACGATTCTGATAGAATTCTAGAACATCTTTCTTATTAAAATCTTCAATTTTTCTTCTTTTATAGACATAGGGTTCTTGCTTTGTATATCTATAGTTCATCTTTGTTACCAAACTAACATAATCAGGTAATTCCTCTAAAGGTAGGTATTGATCCTGTTTTTCATTCCATGATTCCACAAAAAGTTCGACACCATTTGTCACTGCAATCGTATCTGCATAGATAACATCTTCATAATCATAAACCTGGTTAAAAACATCATCAATTAATGGTGTAATTTCGGATTTACACTCCACAATCAAAATTGGAACGAGGGAATCATTTTGATCGGTAGTATAAACTATAATGTCTGCTCTACCGCTTGCTTTATGGTCAAAGTAAGACATAGGCACTTCTATTCCTATCAATTCTTTAGGTACGTTTTTTTCATGAATTAAATATTGGACAAACTTTTGCCTTACCAACTCTTCTGGTGTTTGTAGAATAAGCTTTTTTCTAATAGGATCATAAATATATTTCTTTCTATTTCTTTTATAGACTCTTACAGATTTGTATAAATCAAGATTAATCATATGACACTCCCTTTTTTTCTACTTCCATCCTAACTTTAACATAAATGTAACAGGGCTCCATGTAAACAAAAAGAGAGTTCACAAATTGGGAAATCCCTTTCCATTAAATAATTGTTCAGTTGAATCAACAAAGTAAAAATTTTAATACTATGAGCGAATTTTTCAATCTCAACTCACTCTTCATCTCTCTGCTTTTCGAAAGCTTGTTGAATCAAATACATTATATCTTCAATTTCAGAAGGGTTGGATAACCCAACCTCTACATCACCATTTCCCCATCTACCAAGGTTTGTTATATCTTTACAGATTCCTTTTGGATCATGAATCTCATTAAAAGGCATGTTAAGGCTTAATCGAAGTCTTTGCTTCTGTGGCACAATATCTACAAAATTCGTTATCGTTTTATACGCGATGTAGAGTTTTTTAAACTCTCGTCTAACTGAGCTATCAAGGTTACAAATCCTTTTGCTAAGTTCTTGAAAAAGATTAAGCATCTCTCCATTCAACTCAGGATAGTCATTAATCGTATATGTATCTTTTTCGCTTACTACAGGTTTCTTTTTGTATTGTAATAAAGCATCTTCTGATATATCTGGGTAACTCCAAACTAATACGGCTTGTTCAGCAAGCTTTTCCCCACGTGATATGATTTCATGTTCATTCCATATTTCAATTTTACCCAACCCTCTATTAAGTCGTAGAGGACTGTCAGCAAAACCACCATTCATATCCCTTTTCTCTTTAAATGGCTTATCACTTAATTCGGAGTTATACCTTGTAAGCGTCAGATTACCTAACGTATGTAAAAACGTTTTTTGTATTTCTTCCCAGTTTTCACCAAGATCAGTTTTCCATTTTATAGATAAGTTCTCATTCTGAGGCATAATATGTTCTATCGTATAGGCTTCAATATCGACGATTTCTTTGCGATCAAAATTCTCTAACTTCCTCAATAAGTAATTTCGATTCCTAAAATTATATAAATCCTTAACTTTAAGCTCTCTTACAAATTCCTCATTACTCGGAAACCTTCTATAAGAATCTTTAAGTGCAAAAATTGCTTTTACACTTTCTAAGTATTTAGATTTATTTATTTCCTTACTAAATGTTGCAAAAGTTTTATTGAGGGAGTTCGTCGGTACTCCACAGATTGCTCTTCTAAACACATATGCTTCGACGAATTTTAGAATAGAAATAAATTCATCTTTTGTTATTTTTTGCTTGTTGAAGTCATCATAAACCTCAAGCAAAAATGGGTATGATACGTCAACTTTTAAGGAATTAATGTCTTTCAGGACATCATTTATCTCCTTATCTTTTTCAGTCAGAAAGGCTAGATTCACAAAATATTTTGAATACTGGTAAATATCTTGAACTGCTTGTTCAATGCTCAAATTCTCTTTTTGCGATACGTAATCTTTAAAATCTGAGTAAACTGACTTAATGTTTGGTATCCGCCCTGTTTTTACGGTTAAATAATCACGCATAAATCTATCGAACATAGAAGAGTCACTTTGGTTTCCAAAACCCTTCTCCATTGGATGCCAGTAAGATTTATAAAGAGTCTCCTGTTCTTTTGTATCAAGTTTCATTAATACATAATTACGAATAAGATCCGCCTGTGATAAGTCCAAGCCAGTGGAGTTCAAACTTTCAAATATTAATTGTGGATTGTCATGATCGCGATCAAGTGATATGTCAACTACAATTAGCTTTGAAATACCTCTATAAATGGAATTTAGCTCTATTCCACTTTTGTTTAATTGATTTAAAAAGAAAGTGAAGTTTTCAAATACTCTTTGTGAATATGGTTCAGGTCTTTCTTTTTCATTGATGAGTGAAAGTAGAGTATTTTTATCGGTCTGAGTTAATATTAGCTTGTGAAATAGTTCATCTTCCTCTTCATTATTGACTAAATAGTAATTCATGATTTTTTTACTTGTAATTTCCACTGCTTCAGTACTTTCTTTTATCGCTCTTCCCAAAGCAAGAAGTAAAAGAGTAAGTGTTGTCATACGTTGTTGCCCGTCTATAACAAGTAATTGAGGAACTGCAGAAATCTGATATAAGCCCTTTTCTATATAAACGATAGATCCTACAAAATGACCTTTAACTGTTTCATCCTCTGAGGCACGAACAATGTCATTCCAAAGTTGCCTACACTGTTCTATAGTCCAACTATATCTTCTTTGGTAAATCGGTATAATAAATTGTTTTGTACCTTGAAGAAATTTCAAAAAATTTGTTTCAGAAGCTTTCATTTTTATCATCACCCTCTAGAATATTGTTCTCACAGCAGCAAAAGTAACACCCTGTGAGAAAAATGCTAATAACCAATTGGTTGTGAACCGACAAATAGCACATCATTTACATCAGACCTATTTAAAAACTACTTATATTGACATTATACCAAAATTTAGTAACAGTATATGTACTAATAAGAACCCACAAATTCCCGAAAGCAAAAAGAAATAGGCAAAATAATAAAGTGTTTATTATTAATAAGGCTTGACTTAACCAATATAATGAACGAGATATTGGTTAATTCTTTAATAACTACATCTCCAAATAAAAAAATAGAAAAGGCTAAATCTTTTTAGCCTCCAATTGAAAAGATATTTTTACTTGTTTAATAACAATAAAGATACAAAATTACTTTTTATTTTTTCCTCATAAATTTGCCATGTATACAGAATGAGTATTGGGTTTAGATACTAAAGACCAATTTAATTTTGAATTGTAACCAATATTCCATCTTCAAAATACAAATAATTCCCATTTCCATATACCCATTGTTCCCTGCTCCCATAGGATGATGTTGTGGTATTTATTGATTGTGGATTTCCCCATGAAGAACTTAATACCTGTTCCCTGGTCATACCAATACTTACACCAAAATTTTCTGATGGTTGTTTCTTGTTGTTAATTTCGGTCCTTAACCGATCAATAAACGGTTGAACTTCAGGTAGCGGATTAGTTATCGCGTTTAAGAAGTTTTCCGGTAATGATTCGTTACCCTGAATGTAAACGATACTGTTATTATTATAGAAATTGTTATACGCAAGACTTAAGTTAAAAAAGTTTCCCCCCAGATTAGACAAATCAGTAGCTGTTTCGTTTGATATAAGTTCGTAGTTCCCTTCATTCATATATTTTATATACTTTTCCAACTTAGAAGGGGAAGCTTTTGCAATTTCTTTTTTTTCTTGTTCTTGTTTCTTAACTTCTTTTTCTATTTGCTCTAATTTACCATTAAGTTCACCTAAATGAACTTTAGTATCGTCATCTAACGATGAATAATATTTAGTAGCCAAAATATTCTTTTCCTTTTCAAGCAAAAATTCAAAAGAGAAGATAACCATCTCTACTATCTCTTCTTGTAAATTCTTTTCCTTTACTGGGGATGAAATGTATTCATCTATATATGTTGCATAACGCTCTTGGTCAAATAACTTCTTTAATCGAATATAGTCCAATAGGATCTCATAGTATTCATTTTCATTAGTATCTTTAGTACGAGCTTCATTTGTTAATGTTTGAGCTTTTGTGTATTGACCTTTTCCAAGTAAAAGTTTCACTTCTTCAGTTACGTTTGTTTTAGTGTCTTCCGCATTAGTTGTTTCTTTAGAAGAACAGGACGTTAGTAAAAAAGAACAAATTAAACATAAAAAAAATAAATATCTCATATAAGCCCCCCCTTTTTCTACAATGTTACCAAATAAAATACCTTTATAGATGAACAATGATTCGACAATTGATGCTAATCTTCCATAAGGCAAACATTGTTAAACACCCAATTTGCTAATCTCTTAAAATGTTGATATTTCTCCTACCTGCTACCCTTTTAATCAACCTGTATGAACTCTATTACAAAAAAAGATCCAAGATTTTCTAACATAACCTTGGATCATAATATCTAAGTTCAATTATAACTTCTAATAAGTAGAAAATAGTTGTGGGTAAGGATTCAATGTTAGTTGAATATCTTACTCCTTATATTTACACTTACAAGAATCTGGAATTAAGAGCCAATCTATATTTAAAATACAATCTGTTTTACACGATAAAAAAAACAATACAAAATTTCATTTGCACTATCAGCTATACCTTCAGTCGTTGGCATTTTTACCGTAAACAAATTTGATTTTTAGGTGTCCTACAAGAATAGCAGTACCGAATATGGGTGGAATCCAAAAAATATATTTTTTTAAAGTAAACACCCATTAAATCCCCTGAGCGTCACAAAATCAACCTTGCTCCAAAAATTGAATTTTCTTCTTATAGCTAGATTTTCATTTTCCCTAAATAACTCAAGATACTTATAGGGAGGATTCATAACAAAAGCCACTCGTGCAAATCCTTCTTTTAGTAGCGTTCCTTGAATAGATTCCCCATCAACAAACACATAAGCTAACAACCGTCCGTAGTAATCTTTTGTATTCCCATGTTCAAATTCTAAGGTAAGATTGCCGCTCTTTACTAACTCTCTATTCCGTAAATAGGCTTCCTCAGCATACATTTGAACACACTTGTTTGGATGTTTCGACTCCGGTGTATCAATCAATAAATAGCGAACCGTTTCGGTCTTACCGTTTAATCGAACTTTTATCGTATCACCGTCAATCGTTTCTATTATTGTAACGGGTACCTGTTTCTGTAATTTATTGACCCGATTTTCAGTCATCTGAAAGCTAACCTCTTGTATTACTTCTTCTCTCGGAGACGAATAGAAGGTGAGAAAGGAAGCAGCTGCGATCAAAGCAACTCCTCCCATTCCTTTTCTCATAATCATCACCCTTCAACGCATCCTTTTATAACTACCCGCAACAGCCGGAAAACTCTTATATTCCTTCCTCATATCCCGAAACGAAATCACATCATTCCCTCTAGCAAGCTCGAAATCTAGTGAATATTCATGACAGTTCAATGGGTGTTCATGGAAGGTTTTCATAAAGAACTGGATGGCCTCTTCCCGGTTATGAGCAAAGATAAAGATAAACTCCTGCTGGTTCATTTTCAGAGAGTAGATGCCCACCTTACGAAAACCTAACACATTCTTTTCAATCATTTCCCTTACTTTCTGATGATCGGCTTGTTGTAAGTCTATTTTGGACATATCGTCGTCTAATGTCAGTTTCTTTTCTGCTAGTAAATGGTGGATATAGTGGGCCAATGCGGATTCTTCATACATTATACAATCTCGGTAAACCTCTTTCACAACCATGTTAAAACACCTCGGCATTTGATATTTTTATCCGTTCAATGGGCTCTATTTGGTCTATCAAGAAATAACTGATTCCTTTGGTTCCTCAATCTCTCCTGTATGCTCGTTGTAATCTATTTTAATACTTCCCACTGGACCGTTTCGATTTTTTGAGATTATGATTTCAAGGGAACGATCCTCGGTTTCTTTGTCGTAGTAGGTTTCTCGATACAAGAACAAAATCACATCCGCATCCTGCTCCACACTCCCCGATTCCCGAATATCAGACATCATCGGCTTCTTATTGGCTCTTGATTCGACCGATCGATTGAGCTGGGCCAAACAAATCACTGGGCAATCGAAATCCTTCGCCATCGTTTTTAGGGATTTGGATATTTCCGTTACTTGTTGATGGGCATTGCCTCCATAAAATTGACTTGACTGGATTAATGTTAAGTAATCAATAAAGAGGATGGGTTTCTTGTAGGGAAATTGGTTGATCAATTTTCGTGTTTTTGCTCTCATTTCACTAATGGTTTGTCCAGATCCATCAAATATTTGGATATTGGTTTCATTGAGTTCACCTATCACATCAAACCATTTATTCTTTTGACTTTCACTTAGGCTATGTTTCGGATCTTTCATTTTTCTACGGTTAAAGCCTCCTGTGCTAGCAACTAATCGAGAAGTGATTAACTTTTCAGGCATTTCCAGAGAGAAGACGAGTGGCAGAAACCCCGCCCAGCCTGACATTTTGGCAAAATGAAGCATCACGTCCGTTTTTCCCATCGATGGCCTAGCCGCAAGAATGGTGACCTCCCCACCTTGAAAGCCTCCCGTGACTTCGTCGAGCTTTTTAATACCGGTTGTTGCCGTTTGTAACCCTATTGGATCTTCCCAAGGAGACTCACAAATGGATGATAAGGCTTGGTTTATAGACGTGTGATCATCCATCTTCGCTTGGTTGATTTTATCTAATTCACTTATGACTTTAGCAACCTCCCAATCATTCATGGTTGCGATCGTTAAGATGTTTCTCTTTTCCCTTTCTTTCCAGGAATCCAGAATGAGCTTTTCCAATCCGTCAAATTTCTCCACATCTGCATGAGATAACAGCTCCGAGAGGTAGGACATCCCACCAAATGATTCTAAGTCTGGTAAGGTCGTTAAGGTGATCAAGTCAATATTCTTGCCAGCTTGATTGAACTCTATCATTCTCCTCATGAGTTCTTTGTGACGTGAGAGTTCGAGTTGTTCCGGTTGAACCACGGTATCCTTGAGTAAGTACTCTGCCTTCATCAAGCTGCCTAAAAATGCTTTTTCAGGAATACTCATCACTTTTCACCAGCCGTAAGATCAAGCACAAATCCACTTGGAATATCTCTTCCCGCAGGTAGTGTTCCAGATGCTTGCTTTTGCTTTGCTACGGGCTTTTGGTCCTCAACATACGAATCTATTTCTTCTACGGTTAGTAAAGATTCATTTTCCCAGTTTTTCAGAATACCTACCACATAATTTAGCTTGCGCTTATTATTGGCACAGGCAATCGTCATGGCTTTTAGGATAATCTCTTTCGGCTGTAAAAAACGAGAATCATCTAACCAAGCTAACAGCTGCTCTTTTCCGTTTACGTTTGTAAAACCAAATCCGTTGGAGTCCCAAAACTCTATAATTTCTTTCACATCTCCTGACTTTTGAGTGACATGTGGCGACTCTATCTGACTATTTTTCTCTATCTCAGGAGTAAAAGCTTTTTGTTGTAGTTGTTTTTCTTTTTCTTTTTTAGTTTTTTTATTTTGCTCACGAAGCGTATCACGACACGTAAACGTATCGGCAGCTTCTTCACAAACCAGCTCTACATATGTATCCGTTTCATTTACAACACTTACTGCATCTATAGAATCTCTGTCAGCTTGATTATAAAAGAATTCATAGAGGCTATAGATGTCTGGCTTAGTAATGGTTTCTGATCCATATCGGATGAGCGAAAGGTCCTGAACCACTTTTAATTCGCTGTATATACAATCCATCACTGGTTTCCCACCTTTTTGTAGGTTATGCTTCCACCAGTCTCTAATGGCAAGTTCTCTAGTTTCAGGATTGTAACGAATCAACTGATAATCCTCAGAGAATCGTTCCACTAATGAATGAATATTTTCGAGGGAATAGCACATATCATAGGCCATCTGCTTTTTCATAATTTTATAGATTCCAATTTGTGTGGTGTTTGGATTGGTCAGTAGGTAAAGGTAAAAGTATTTTTCCTCCCCATTTAATTCCTCTTTAATAACTGGGTTCTTCCAAAAATCAGTACGAACGATTCGGTATCTTGCCATTTAACTTCATCCCTTTCATCTATAAAAAGTGCTTTCATAGATGATATATAAAGTAATGATGAAAAAGGTTAGGTGTTTTTAGAAAAGTTTTGTCTATTTTATGACAATGCAATCTCTAGGTACATAATAGTCCTGCAAAGTTACAAAAAAACGTTTTAATTCCCTATTTCTTATTCAAAAACAAAAAAAGTGCCCAGTTCTGGACACCAAATTTATAATACTTAGCCATTACGATGGTTTTAAAAATCAGAAGAAACATCCATAACTCTCTATCATTTCAGGTTATTTAGAGATAACAACACTAACTAATTATCCAACTATCTCCTACCTTTTGAATTGTCTTTCCTTTAAAATCACGTTTTAGCCTTCGTAAAGTTCGTTTTTCATTTTTTTCCTTGTTCAACTTCATAGTGTTAATAATATTTTTTACATCTACCTCTGTACTTTCAACTTCTAAATCCCTAGTCTGTTTAGATACAAAAATGTTTTGTTAATACTATGTTTCATGACTAACCTCCTTTGTCTTTTTTAATTAAGTTAGCTATTTTAAGGATGTATCCTTGTGAAAATTATGTGAAATTTTTTATTCATTTTAAAAATCTAAGCAGTTGTTACTATTAACGTAAATTGGTACACATTTTTTTTATTTATTTTTTTTAAATGGAGGACTTATCTTATCAAGTTAGATATTATTTTACATAAAAATACAGAGTTACTAATCAAATTAAAAGATTTGTAACTCTGTCTTATAAAAATTCACTTTAGATACCGGTGGTCAGGGTCGAACAAGTTAATGCTGCCTCTTAAAAACTGAATGGCAATATTAAAGCAATTGACTATTCCCTTTTCTTTCAAAATGCCAATGTAAACGATACTTACAAATTTCATTAATCCAATTAAACAGAGTCTCTTCTTTTTCTGAATTTACCTCGACTTTAAAGTAAAATTGATTATTTTCAAACACTACAAGTCCTTTTGAACTTCCACTCCACTTAGCCATCGGCATTTTCACAATAAGCTTACTTACTTTATCTTCGTCATATTCCCATAAACGCTTTGTTTCTTTGTCGGAGAAATCAATTCTTTTTCTGTATTCCTTTTCCGTTAAATATTGATAAAAGAACGGTGCCACTTCTTCAGGTGTGATGGGCTTATACCAATTTTCATGACCTCGACTTAACATAGCAAGTAAAACAACCATTTTATAGCTTTTAGCCATGCCAGTTCTTTCAACTTCAATAATCAAATCTTCGAAACGTCTATAAATATCACTTTCGTTTTTAGTTAATTCCTCGGCCCAATGTAAAAAACCGATATATGATTTAAATTCTTGTTTATAATGATTTGATTCAGATCTTCCCTTTAAATGCAACTCTAAATAGGTTGGTCTTCTACCAAGCTCTAGTTTTAAATCAATGAAATCTTGTAAAAGTTTTTCTTTTCTAGGTTGTTTTTTCTTAGCCATTTCTTCCAACATATTAATTACAGCTATATCTAGATTGATTGAACAAATTTCAGGAACTTCAGGTTGGATATTCTTTTTAGTACCTTCTCCCCTATTTGTATCAAATAAGCTTAATTTCACATCAGCATTTCGGTAATTCCCAATCAAGTCAATAATTACACAATACTCTTTATTTTCATTAAGTCTCAACCCACGACCAACCTGCTGGGTAAAGACAGTCAATGACTCAGTTGGTCGAACAAAAAGTAGTGTGTCTATAACTGGGATATCGACCCCTTCATTAAAAAGATCAACTGTAAAGATTACATCAAGTTCTCGTGCCTCAATCATTTCAATCGCTCTTTGTCTACTAACCGAAAGCTCCTTAGAATGTAAACTAATTGTTCGATAGCCCTTTTTATTAAAATGCTCAGAAAGAAAGTCAGCTTGCTTTATTGAAGAACAAAAGGCAATGGTTCTTGTTTGTTTGTATGTATTCCACGCTTCCAGAATCTTATCTGCTAAATCATCACGTAATTGAGCTTGAAGTAATTCCTTCTCTGAGTATTTGTTACCTAACCAAGTTATTTGCGAGTAGTCAGTATCATCGTATACCCCAAAATATTGAAATGGAGCCAACCATCTTCGTTGAATCGCTTCTAAAAAATCGATCCGATAAGCAACATTCCCATCACATAATGCAAAAACATCTTTATTATCATTTCGATCAGGTGTTGCCGTAATTCCTAGTAAAAACTTTGGCTTAAAGTAATCTAACACACGTTGATAAGTATCAGCCGCAGCATGATGAAATTCATCTACTATGATGAGATCAAAATCTTCTGGATTAAATACTTCAAGATGTTGTTTCATACTCAGTGTAAAAATGGATGCAAAAACACAGTTTGCTGTTCCTTCCTTTTGCTTTCCATTGTATATACCGTATGATCTATCTGGCATGATGGTTTTAAAAGATTTCTGTGCTTGATGTAAAATTTCTTCTCGATGTGCAATAAAAAGAATTCGGGAGAAACTTCGAGCAAAAAATCCTGCTAAATAAGTTTTACCTAATCCAGTAGCCATTACAACCAATGCACTTGAATAATCCTCTTCTAAAGTCTTTTCCAATTCATCAAGTGCATCAATTTGGGCAAAACGAGGTTGAATACTTCCATAGGAAAGAGACTCTTCTTTTACTATCTCTACCTCATTAAGCTTACCTTCTGTTGACAGCATTAACTCGATTTCTTCACGTTCTGTCCACTTATTTACGAGGTTAGGATACTTTTGATGATATGTATCGTATTCCTTCTTATAAAAGGCTACTGACTCATGATTCACCGGAATCGTTTGATCATGATAAAACAGCCTAGAAAACTGATCTAATGCATCTTGGAAGCTATCTTTTGCTGAAGACTCACCGACTAATAAATTCCACTCAATCCCAGTAGTTAAGGCTGATCTTGATAGATTTGAAGAACCGATCACCAACATCCCTTCATTTTTATCCTGAAAAATATATGCCTTTGGATGAAACGATGTCCCACTACTTCTCCATAGTCGTACTTTAATACTTTCATGGATACTAATTAATTCCTTGAGTGCATCTGGCTGGGTTACAAACAAATAGTCTCCCGTACAAATCTTAATATCCGCACCTCTTATAGCTGCTTGGTAAAGCGGTGCTTTTAGTAGTTCTACACCGGACTTCATTACAAAGGAAGTTAAAATGTATATGGTAGATGATTTATTTATATTTTCTATTATCTCAGCTTTCAAATTGGTTGTAATTAACTTTACCTCACTCATCTTCAACCTCAATTAAGAATATCTTTTCTTGGAATCCACCTCTCTTTTCGGCTTTTTCCTTACGAATGGTCTCAACTTCATCTATTGAAGAGCCATGTGCCTCGGAAAGTGCATGAAGAATCTCAAGAACATCTGCAAGTTCCTCAAGGGTGCTCTCTTTATCTTTTGTATTCATATATTCTTCTAGTTCTTCATAAGCTTTTTTTCTTAGCTCTTCTATGTATTCCTTATCTGAAAGGATGTGGGAAGTGAATCTCTTCCCTGTTTTTTCAATGATTTCTGGAATTCGGTCACGGACTAGTTTGTTGTATATTGGCATTACATATCTCTCCTATATAGTATTCTTGTTAGGTACAAGATGAGATCTAACACTTTTATTATAACTTGATATAAATAGGGATTAACATAGAGTTAACAACAATTAAATAATATCATTTCTAGTTCAAAGTAAAAAAATGATATTATTATAATCAACGAACAGTCATTCAAGGAGGATTATTTTGAAAAAGTTAGTAAAGGTTGTAGCCGCAATCATAGAAAATGAGAAAAATGAAATATTATGCGCTTTAAGATCACCTGAGATGGCGATACCAAATATGTGGGAATTTCCTGGTGGAAAAGTAGAAAAGGATGAAGACATTTATTCCGCTTTAAAGAGAGAAATTAATGAGGAGTTAAACTGTACAATTGAAACCATTGATTTATTCCATGACAATACCCACGAATATGATACATTTATTATTAATATTCTTTGTATCACTTGTAAAGTTGTTAATGGTACCCCGGTTCCAAGTGAACATTCAAAGTTGATATGGTTAAAGAGAGAAAACCTCGACTCGTTAAAGTGGGCCCCAGCAGATATACCAGCTGTAGAAAAATTAATTAGTCAGACGAAATAAATAAGAACCAGGAATCTATTCATTCCTGGTTCTTATTCAACTCTTAAACCTTTTTTACAAACTCAGTATACAATCTTGCTGGAATTTCATGTTCGAGTTTCATTTTAACCGTGATAGGTTTTTCCCCTTCATACTCAACTACATTACCTTTTCCAATATAAATATAGGGTTCTACTTTCCCGTCAATTTCTTTATACTTTCGAATAAACAAATGAAGATTGACTCCTCTTGCTTTATTAAAAATGATATTTTTCCCACGGTCAGTTCCTTGACTAGTACTATTAGGCGTTTGCCATTGAAAGTACTTTTCGTTAATGAATTTATCCTTGTAATTAATACTCTCCTTAATCCCTTCCTCTTTGTGAAGATCAATATATAAAAAGTACTCATTACCATTTGCAAGAAGACCAGAACCTCTAAATGAACTATGTGTTTTCCTGTAATTCGAAAGTAGTGCAGCATCAATCATTTGATATTGTTCATAAAGTTTAAAATGAGGTACACCATAGTATTCATTTTTATATTCCTTCTCATAACGGTAAATACCATAGTTAATAATATCAACTAAATATTTTCTGTATTCACTATTAGCAAGAAGATCTCTGAATGCTTCTGTTTTCATTAGAGCGTCATTTGAATGCTTACATAATTGTAGTTTTCCTCTTTTTTGAACACTATCATAATAATCTTGATTAAGGCATTCAAAAGCATGACTAATACTATCTTCATCGACCTCTTTCACATGTTTTAATATTTCACGTTTTGCTTCCTGAATTGTTATAAGGTCATGTTCTGATAAGTATTTTAGAATTACAAACTCATAAATTCTTTTAAGTGGGAGCTGTCCGGATAATTCTCTTAAAGCTGCCTCAAAGGCCTCATTACTCAACAACGACCTTAAAGGATCATCTCGCTCTACCTTCGCTACAAATTGCTGATAAATTTTCTCTTTATCAATAAACTTTATTGGGTCTGGAGCACCATCGAACTTTAAATAGTCTAAAAGTAAATAAGGGGTACGACCTTGATTTAATTTCTTAAACTCAAAATACTCTTCTTTTAAATACTTCATCGAATTAAAGTTCTCTTTATCAATTTGCTCAAGTATTCTCTCCTGAGATATTTTATCCATTTGGATGTGAGTCGCTCCGGGTATATTTGCAAAACCGGTGGCGATAGCAACCTTTAAGCTTTCCTTATCATAATATCTGCTACCATTTAATGCGATCGCAATCAAGAATGTTTTGCTATGATTACCAATGAAATCCAGAACGGTTAAAAAGTTTTTCCCCTTATACTTACGAAGTCCACGACCCAATTGTTGAATGAAAACTATCGGAGAATTAGTAGGTCGCAACATCAATACAGTATTAACCGAAGGAATATCTACCCCTTCATTAAAGATATCAACGGAAAAAATAAACTGTAATTCGTCTTTATCATCTTCTAACTTTTGAATATGGTACGACCGGTTTTCAACTGAATCATCACCAGACAAATAGATAGAATTATATCCTCGTTTATTAAATTCATCTGACATGTATTTCGCATGTTCTTTACTTGCACAGAACCCTAAACATTTTCTCTTTTCACCATCATGACTATAAAAAATCATATTTTCTATGATAAAATCAACACGCTCATTTACCTTTAAACGCTTCGTTATTTCTGCTACATCATCTATATCCACATCACTTAAATCAATTCCTTCAATATCTGTAATTCCAAAATAATGAAAAGGTATGATTAATTCATCGTCTAATGCTTCATGAAGACGAACCTCTATAGCCACATTATTATCGAACAAGTCAAAAACATTTAGACCATCACTTCGCTCAGGTGTTGCTGTCATTCCTAAGGTGAATTGTGGTTTAAAGTAATTAAACACTGTCTGGTAACTAGAGCTAGTCGCATGATGTGCCTCATCAAATATAATATAATCAAACTCTGTTGGTTCGAATTCAGTGTAATATCTAGATAAGGTCTGGATCGTAGCAAAAAGGTAATCCGCCTGTTTATCTTTTTGATTTCCTGTTAGTAAACCAAATGTCACACCTGTATTGGTAATTAATTTCTCAAAAGTTTTTTTCGCCTTTTTCAATATTTCTTCTCTATGAACAATAAAAAGTAGTTTCTTTGGCTGAAAATGCTTGACATCAAAAGCAGACATATACGTTTTCCCAGTTCCTGTAGCCGCTATAACTAATGCCTTATTCTCCCCAAAGGAACGAAGCCTCTCTAAGTTTTCCATCGCTCTTTTTTGCATACGATTTGGGATAATATATTCACCATGTTCATAAATTAATTGTTGCTGGTTGTTACGATTAACTAATTTACTCAGAAACTCTTCATATCTAATGATAAATGCGTCATCTGCAACCGTACTACTATTCCATAGATAATTATATTCTGATAATAGATTCTCTAAGAATGAGTCATCTTTTGAAACCATTTCAACATTCCATTCAATATTACTCTTCAACGCACTTTGAGTGATATTTGAAGAGCCTATAAACACCTTATAATAATCATCATACTCAAAGATATAAGCTTTCGTATGAAAACCAATCTCTTTATCAGTAACAAATACTTTAAGGTCAATGTTGTTGAAATCCTTAATCTTTCTTAAAGATTTGGTATCGGTGAAATTTAGATACGTTGAAGTAATTATTTTACCTTTTGTTCCTTTAGCTTCCGCTTGTTTCAATGAATCAAGTAAAAGCTGCAAACCACTAAAATTTATAAAAGCGACACTAAAATAAAAACGAGTACATTCATTAATCGATTTAACTAGTTCAATTAAAAAGTTACCTTTTTCCGAGTTAACTATTAGTTTTCTTTGTTCAATCATGATTTTTAATACCTCAATTTATAAACTCTTTAGCTTAACATCCTACTGACTTACATTTTTGATTCATTCGTTACTTCTTCTTTACCACTTGTGATTTCACCATAAGTATAATACGTATGACCTGCCGTATTTTTCCCTTTCGGTCTAGGGGTATGAGAGAGAGGTTCTTCCTCCTTTAATAAATAAAACATATAATCTTTATCTTCCTTCTCAAACCCAAAACGTGTTGCTTTTCTTGCCTGAATATATCCTAAAACTCTATCTTTAGTATCATTATCTAGATGAGTAAGATCATCTTCTATATTATTTTTTCTAGGGTCTAGGACAATTTCATGTATAACTTTGTATAACATATCCATCTTGCCACCTTTTGGGGCACGAAAAGTGATATACTCACTTGCTTCATAGTTACGTGGGTGCGGATAAGCATGCACATTATATACTTTTATATTTTGAATAGTTTCACCTGCTGGAATTGATAATACCTGTCTCATTTCTATCATCCTTTCAAGATGAAAATAGATTAACAACTAATTGACTTTCTAAGTTGTCGGATACAAAAAATTATCTCGTACTCATGTAGCTCTAGGTTTGTTTCTGGTACATTCTGCATGTTTCTATTAAATAAAGTACTCTATTTCCATTATACAACAATAGTCGTAGTTCTTTAGATATTTAGCGAATGTCATTAAACCACATTTTTTTAGTTAAAGGTGATATAAAGTTTCTAATATTGAGTAATATATTTGGAGTATCCTGAAGAATTAAAAAAGACAAATACTTAGTACTGTACTTGTCGTTTTTATTTAATTGCCCAAAAAAGTCTATACGAGAACGGTCCCACTGTTCTCTAGCAACGGAGTTTCCACCACTACCCCTAGATTCTTAAGTAGCTTAGCAATCGTCAACATCCCACTATGAGGATTTATCTTAGTCTCCAAGAAGTAAGTCTCCCCAGTAATAATTGATTCATAGGTATGTACCGAAGCAAACTTCTTCCTATTTTTATGGATCGGCTGCAACGCGATCGCATAACGGTTCCCTCTATCTCCGCCCCCAAGAATAAAGCCTTCTTCAACCAGCTGATGAAGAGGAAGTTGCTGCTCTTCAATCCACTGCAATGTCTTTTTCCAAAGTTCCGCCACTGTTTTTCCATCAATAACGGTTTCTTCATTCTCGTAATTAATCACGATATGAAGCTTGTCCCATCTTTTATGTATCGTTCTTTGAAATGGTGTCGAGAAATTCCATAGCTCTTCTACATCGTTTTCCTCGTTCAGGATCCATTTGATGGTTCTGAATACTTCCCCGTACGTTTCGTTCACAACTGTGTTCACGTAGTTCCTTTCTTCACTGTCGTCTTCATTTGATATGTTCGTAATGGCTTTAAATACATCTTCAAAGCGGTCATAGATGGAGCGAACGAGGATGCGTTCTTCTTCAATCGTCGCCAATTTCTCACGTTTCCCCTTATAAGGCATACGTAAGGCATCTACATACTGCTGAATGATGGGTTTGGCGTAAATGCTTAAATCTGGATTTTCCAGACAAGGCATGAGAACGATGTCTACTAATTGCTGATAATCGATTCCATTCCATTTGGAGCTGCCAAACGTTGCTTCATTGGATTCTTTGATTTGGCTTTTGGGTATTAAGCCGACCAGCAGGAACGTTTCGTCTTTGAATTTCTCTTCGAACTTTCTTAAGTATTTATGGCATTGATTCACTTCTACTCTTGCATATACCTTTTGCTCGACCGCTAGGATTAATCTTTTTTCCTGGCTAGGGTCTTTTTCATCGACGATATTTACTTTAAAAAAGACATCGAGCCTTCCTTTGTCGTCATTTTTTTCAGATTCCTCGAGTGTTTCCTGCTCATCGATATCCAGTTTGTTTATATCTTTTTCAGCGATAACTTCCGGATGTCTAAATTGATTCACATTCAGCATGGCTAGATCTGTAATATCATCCAAGTTTTCATCAGCAGATTCAGCCACGGCCATTAAGAATCTTTGAAACGGATAATACCCTAACATATGTCGTTCGGTCGGATCCAACAGCCAGGTTAAGAACCGTGAATGCCAGGTTTCTAAATGGGTTGCCCCCACCACATGGAACACATTCGGTCGGTCAATTAGGAATTTTAAGGCGACAAATTCTTTATCCATCGTTAATTCATACAGCATTCGTTTTAGTGATTTCATCATGTTTCTCCCCATTTTTAACAATTATGTATTTTATCGTTTTATCAGGATTTGCTTTAACCAGTTTTATGTAAATAATCACTTATTAGTGAATTAACGAAGCTCTTAAATCTTTTACCCCATTTTCCAAATAAGCCTTTAAACAGGATAACATATAGACCCAACCTTCTTTTTTCCCTAACAATTTGGCTACTAAATCAGGATCATCTTCTTTAAAGCCGGATTCGGTTATTTCAATCAGGGTTGTCGACTGATTCAATTCTTTTAATACTATGGTAACCGTCGATTCTTCTCCATGCTCTTCTCCCCAAGAATAGACGATCTTCTTCCCTTCCACGATTTCTACTACCTTAATAACCCCTTCTGCTTCATACTCGTCATATCTCAAGGTAATTTTCTTGCCTTGTTCCCATCTTTCTGAACTGGAAGAGAACCAGTAGTTCCCTATTTTCTTTGGGTCAACAATCGCTTCAAATACCTCATTAGCGGATGTAAGTATTTTAAATTTTGTTGTTATTTGAGTATTCAATTCGTAATCAACTCTCTTTCGTTTTTATCCTTATTGCAAAATCAAAATGAATCTTCACTCGCCTCTACTGCTTGGCGAGTCATATATTCCTCGCGTATCTGGGATAGAGATTTTCCGCTTTCTTTATGGATGGCAAAAACATATGTTTGAACACTCGACCATCCGTATATTTCCTTCAACCATGCTTGCATCGATTGTTCCTCTTCATTCACCACAATGTTCCCATTAGCCATAAGCACGCCTTCATTGCCCCGATCCTTGGCCACAATAACGTCTCCTTCTTTTACCACTCCCCACTCAAGCATGGCATCTATCTTCGGCAGAGTTCTTCGTGTACCGCCTTTGCTCCTCTTTATAGAAACAGCTAATGATTTGTCCATGAGATTCACATAATAGTCTTCATAATTCGTAACCGGTAACACTTTCTCTTTCAACAAATAAATGTCATCATCAACCTTATATGGGGTCAGTTTATAACAGCTCATATCCACTTGATTACTATTTAACCAAGAAACAGCAGATAGTGTTTGTTCATCAAAGTCTGAAGCTACTAATATGATCTTTTGCTTTTGATTAAAACTCTTCTCCGCCTCGTTGACTTTTAAGAACTCATTTAATTTTCGGATCCCTAGCTCAAAGGAAGTTAACTCACTGAGTTCGAATTCACTTCGATATTTTTCTATGTAAGGTGCGTAGACTTTTTTCACCAGATCATCTGGACTTTCAATGGTCGCATAACTGGCTGCATAGCGGATCGCCTGGAATTCGAATGCCTCTTTCCGACCTTCAATGTCTTTAAGGTCCCGCTTGATCTCTATTAACACGATATTTCCATTATTATCAATGGCCGTTAAGTCACTTCGGCCATTCTTTACATTCTTCACTTGTTGGCCCACAATCAGCATGGATTCTTCCTCATCACAGATCATATCAATACTATTTCTTAGTATTTCTTCGAGATCACTTTCCTGCATCCCTAACTCCGTAAAAGTGACTGCCTCCAATTTCTCTGCTTTTTTCTTCCCTCTTAGAACGTACACCTTATCTCCCTACCAACATAATCAATTTTTTACCTACAGTATCTAGGATACCGTAATGAATGTGGTTCATACTGGAAAGTAAAGAGGGACGTTTACCTGCTCTCTTTCATAAAACTAGTGTGAAAGCAGGTTGGTCCCTATTTTACTTTTATAAAAGGCTCTTTTCTAAAACATTGTTGCTATATACACATTTTTCAAGAAATTAAGTATATGTTTCAGCAGCCAATCAGAATATTTTCATACTTAGAAAAGAGCTACTCTCCAAATAAATCAATAAACCCAGCGTTATACGGGGAAAAATCCGGCTTTTGGGATTTTTCCAAAACAACAAACTTTACGAAAACAGCCTTATAAAAAGACTCATTACGTCAGAATCACTGAGTTTCTTCTTCCTCCAAATCATCCGGATAAACCACTTCTTCAAAGACCTCGTTGGTTGCTTGGTCCTTGACCATGATTTTCACTCGATAATCCTCCTCACCCGCTCCGTTAAAGAGCTGATAATACATCCCGGATAATCCAAGCCCAAATATAGCAAAAGCATCCATGCTATTTTCATACGCCTCTTTATCTACGACCATCGTAAACTCTGAAAAGGATTTATTATAGGTAATCTCTTGTATTGAAACAAAATCTGTGTTATTTTTCATATCCTCAACGGACTCGATAATCCCCGTTTCTAACTCTTGCATCATTTCTTTGTGTTTCGATTTGGACATTTTATACGTGACGGATCCGTCTTCGTTCTTCGTTGCTTTAACTCCTTCCTGTTCTACTTCAGCAATGGAAGCATCCACATCTTCTCCTTCAAACATGGAGGCCGGCAAAGTGACTTCTACGTTGAGCAACCCTTTATCTACTTCCACCCCTTCATTGGTTTGTTCTTGATCTGTTGCCGCACTGTTCTCTTTGTCAGATTCATTCGATGATTCTGATGACGAGCAGGCCGTTAATAGAGCCACGATGAGTATTGTAAACATGAATAGTAGTTTTTTCATTATTTTTCCTCCTGTTTTTTGTAGATTACCAAGTCCAACCGTATGCCTTCACATCAATGGTTTTCACTTTTCCTGCAATTTCTCTCGGTACTTCTGGATAATTTAATTCGAATCCCGCTTCGCTACCTGGATTAACACCCACATCCACGCTCCCATTTAACACACCAAGTAAGGTTCCACTTTCATCAAATAACGCCGCAGAAATTCGGATGTCATCTTGTAAATCACTGATTCGTATTTTTCACTACTCCTGTCACGGTGTACGGAGTGCTATAGTCATCGGTGGAAGGAATTCCTTTCGTTCCTGACACCTCTAGTAAATTAGCACTTTCTTCGGTTGGATCAAACCCATAATTATAAGTAGTTTCACTGTATAGTGCTGGGTCGGTCATTCCTTCAAGGATTGTCGTTTCGGTAATATAGGCTTGTTCACCAGGACCTACCACACTTGGGACAGAATAAATCATCGTAGAGGTTCCGAGAATGCCTCCCCCTTGATCTTTGTAATTCATTTGCGTTTCTCCAATGGAGACCGGCACATTGCCCGTATTTTCAAAGATCGCAGAAGAATGCACCCAAACGCTATCAATGGAATCCTTCCAGGCTCCCCCAGTGGACTGAACTATTTCAAGCTTTGATTCCTCTTGAACCTCTTTTGTTTCTTCTTGTTTAGATGCTGTTTGTTCCTCGGTCCCTTCCGATGTATTGGTATCTCCCGCAAGCTCATTTCCACATGCGGATACAAACACCATTAAAGCTACTGCTAAGAAAACATTCAACCAACCTCTCATCATCATCCACCTCATTATTATTTTTCTATAAAACTAGTAAGTCACCAGTAGTCAGATCCAGTCGCTCATTTTACCTGCGAAAAGATACATCCCCTTTAAGCACTTCTTCAATTTCTTCTGCTGCTTTCATATCAAACCATTTCATCGGTGCGAGCAACGAGAAGGTTTGCTGATTCTCGAGCTCCCTTGCGACCGTACCCACATCTTGTAACATCTTCAAATCGTCAATATAATGTTCCATCGTTAAAATCGCGAGTTCTTGATTTTTTTTGTCAGAGTAAAACAAGTCTGCCAATACTCCAATGGCACTTCTGATCTGCTGTTGGTTCATACGCTCTCTCCTCTTCTTCATCTATAGTTGAAGTATAAGAGAAAAGGTGGTCCATTTTCGGACCCCCTTTGTATGATTTTTAATAACATTTCACATCTCCGAGAGAAAAAAATATAAAAAAACAACAATTACTTATTGTAAAACGATAAATAATGTATTAGAATCAATATGAAAATACATTAGCGAGGTGTTATTTATGAAACGAGGTTCAACTATATTTTTAAGGATGGCACTTGTTTTTATTGCGATTCCTGTTCTTGCTTTATCTATATTTGGGTTAACGTGGTTACCTAAACATCCATTTAATGCCGATTTTGACCATATTCTGTATCCGATCCTAGTCGGCATGTATGTGTCGGTGATTCCGTTCTTCGGTGCCTTGTATCAGGCGTTTAAGCTTTTAAGCTATATTGACAAGAACGAAGCGTTCTCCGAATTGTCTGTGAAGACTCTACAGAAGATCAAATTCTGTGCCTTAACCTTCAGTGGTTTGTATGTTGCCGTTCTGCCTTTTGTTTTTGTCGTAGCCGAACTAGACGATGCACCAGGACTTGTTATCGTCGGCATGGTTCCTGTCTTTGCTTCACTGGTCATTGCCGTCTTTGCTGCCGTCCTCCAGAGACTTTTAAAAGAAGCAATCGATATCAAATCTGAAAATGATTTAACGGTCTGAGGTGAATATAATGGCGATTATAATTAATGTTGATGTGATGTTGGCGAAACGGAAAATGAGTGTAACCGAACTGTCGGAGAGAGTAGGAATCACGATGGCAAACCTTTCGATCTTGAAAAACGGGAAGGCCAAGGCGATCCGATTATCCACGTTAGATGCGATTTGTAAGGCTTTGGATTGTCAGCCTGGGGATATTTTGGAGTATCGAAGTGATGAGGATACGCAGGAATTGTAAATAACAAGACTTTCATTTAAAAAGGATAGATGAGCGGATTTACCCATGCTCGATCTATCCTCTTTTTTTTCAATGACCTTTTTACATCATAGGTCATAGGTAAGAGTAGACTAGAGAATTTCCTTATTGTTTCTGACAAAAGATAAAATGGTCATCAGCATTCCAAACGTGCAGATGATCAGCAAGGTATCCTCGAAGCCACAACCCCCTATTTATTCGTCTCAGATAAAAGCCTTTTGGAAAATTGTCCTCTTCTGATAGAATTTCAGATGCGATGGTGATGGAGCCGAATGGAGCTTGTTGTTTTTGTAATGAATTCCCTGCTTCCCCTTCAGGCTGATCGAGATACGCTAGTCTTAGGTGAGGTCCGAGCTCTACTGGGCACAAATCCAAACCCAGTTCGCTCGCTCTTCTATAGATTTGACCGGTAGTCGCTCCCTCAAGAAAGCCAAGGTTGCCAACGGTTAATTCAACTGACTGCAGGCTGTATTTTTTCTCAGAAGTCGTAAACTGATCAGATGCGAATAGCCTCTTTCCATATTCATTAATCATGATAGAAGATTGCGTCAACTTCTCGATTAGTTCCTCTTTCGAGAGTCCCCCCACCTCTACGGTTCTCGATATAAAAGGGCATTCAGGGTAGATTTTTTCATGTGATATACGCATTTCGATTCCCTCCTGAGTGATCATCAAAATAATATTGATTATTTGGTTGTATAATAGTTAACGGTTTCATTGTAAGATAAATATATACATTTGGTATCGGAGGTTCGTCATGGAAAATGAAAAATGTGACTTGATACACCCAAACGGTGTGAAGGAAAAGAAACTAGAGGTGAATGATGATTACACGATCAAATACCATGCAAATGGAAAAACAATATGGTCAAAAGGAAAAATCATTGAAGATATGCCAGATGGCTACTGGGAATGGTATCGGACCGATGGAACGATCAAGCGGTCCGGGTATTTTGAAATGGGTGAACCTGTTGGTGAATGGATCACTTATGTTAGCAAAGGTGAAAAATACAAAACCACCAATCGTGATAAAAAATAATGGTATAGGGGTAGAACGTGTGAACAATAAAATTCAAAAAATCACCACAAATTTATGGTTTGATCACCAAGCAGAAGAAGCAGCCACCTTTTATACATCCATCTTTAAAAATTCAAGCATTCGTAGGATCACCTGCTACGGAAAAGAACGATATGAAAGCCGTACAGAAGGAGCGGTCATGACAGTTGAATTTGAATTGGAAGGCATCCCTTTTGTCGCGTTAAATGGCGGTCCAACCTATACATTTACAGAAGCCATCTCGTTTATTATCAACTGTGAGACACAGGAAGAACTCGACTATTATTGGGACAAACTGTCTGAAGGCGGAGAGGAAAAAGCACAAGTTTGTGGATGGTTGAAAGATCAGTTCGGAGTTTCTTGGCAAGTGATTCCTGCTTCCCTTAACGAGATGATTCGTGATGAAAATCCTGAAAAATCGGAAAGAGTGATGAAAGCCCTTCTCCAAATGAAGACGAAAATTGATCTGGAAAAATTAAGACAAGCATATGATGGGAATTCTAATTGAAAGGTTTTTGGATATACAGGGACTTGAATTGAATATGACTCATAAAAAATACTCAGAGTTAAACTCTGAGCTTTTTTATTTCATCTATCATGGAGCATATTGCTCTTACGATTTCCTATGCCTTTTATCAGCCGCATTCGCTATAAATAAAAAAGCCATCCCAAAAACAACCCCTCCAACAATCATCGTAGTCACCTTACCAATCGGAAACAACAGTGATAACAAGAATAACAAGACTCCGCTACCTAATAGTAAAGTTAAGCCTATAGCAAATGACATTTTTTCAGGTAATGCTTTGATTTTATCCAACATGATTTCTCCCTCTTTAAGTTAATTATCTGAAACATTAATTTTTATCTACTTATTCTTTTCATTCCAGATCTTTTATAGGATTCTTATTAATAACCCTACCTAATTACAGCCACAAGAATCTACATTTCTATCAGTTGCCTAGAAGTTTACCATAAACTACCCGATAGTTGAGTAATTTCTTTTCAAGAAAAATTTTAGCTAAAAGTAAAAAGGCATACATCCTACGATGCATAGCCTTTTAGTCAGTAGGGGACTTATTATTTTTAGTCCAACGTTCTGGAAGTAGAGTCCCCTTCTCCTCTTCATCTTTTAAAAATTGATACAAATCCTCTTTCGATAATGGATAACTTATGAAATATCCTTGTACTTCATCAGAATTCATTTCAATAATAGTTGCTAACTCTTCTTCTGTTTCAATTCCTTCACAAACAACCTTGATATTTAAATCATGTGCAAGATTGATCATCGCAGAAGTAATTGCCGCATTTTCCTTTGCATCAGGTAAACCTGTTATAAACGATCGGTCAATTTTAAGCACATCAACCGACAATCTTTTCAAATAAGAGATAGACGAATTGCCTGTTCCAAAGTCATCAATCGATAAACAAACGCCTAAGGCGCGTAAGTTTTTTAAAACATTTGATATTTCTTGGTCTTCATTTATGAGCATACTCTCGGTCACTTCAAGTTCCAAAGAACTAGGAGGCAATTGAAATTGTTGGAGCATGGCGTTTATCGTTTGGTCAAAGTGTGAATGGTATAACTGTCTAACCGAAACATTGACGGAGACTTTCAAATCTTTCTTCCCTGACAAATGAAGATGTTTCATGGTTCGTAAAGATTCCGAAAGTACCCATTCGCCCAAAGGGACAATATCCCCCGTTTCTTCTGCTATTTTGATAAATTCACCAGGATTTACTATACCTAATTCCTGATGTTTCCAGCGTATTAAAGATTCGAACGTAGAAATTCTCCCTGTTTTCACATCCATTCTTGGTTGATACATTAGATAGAAGTCTTTATTCTTAAGAGAACTTTCTAATGTAGTCTGTAAAATAAACTTTCTTTTCTCTTGTTCGCTCAAATTCGACTCAAAAATTTTATAATAATCCTTACCTCTTGATTTTACATAATACATCGCTTTATCCGCTTTGCTGACCAGTTCATTTATTTCCGTTCCGTGAGTAGGGTATGCACTAATTCCAATACTAGCCGTCGTGCGAAACAATTTATTATCAATCATGAAACCTGGCTTAAAAGATGCCATAATCCGTTTGGCGACTCTTGTAGTAACCGTCAAATTTGGAATATTAGGGGTGATGACAACGAATTCATCTCCCCCTACGCGAGCAAGGGTGTCTTCGGCTCGAATGCTATTAAGTATTCGTTTCCCCGCTTCTATGATTAGTTCATCTCCGTAGACATGACCTAAATTATCATTAACAAATTTCAAGCGGTCAAGGTCTATATACAAAATACCCATCATAAGAGAATTATTTTTCGCTTCATCAAGATGTAAAGTAAGCAATTCCAATAGTCTTCTTCGATTTGGCAATCCTGTTAAATGGTCTTGATAAGCTAACTTTTCAATGGTTTTTACGTGTTCTTTTTGTTCTGTTACATCTTTAGCGATGCAAAAGACACCATCTACTTCGGACTTCACAGTGATGGGCATAACGGTTACGTCTAAATCAACAAAATGCCCTTCCTTATGAATGGCTTGGAGCTGAATTCTTTTCGGTTCGCCCTGCAATACCTGATCATATAAATAGTTTGCTGCTTCAATATAATCATGAGATACGACATGGATGGCACTTTGATGTAGGAGTTCTTCTTTGCTATAACCAAACGTTCTTAACCCCATTTCATTAATAGACAGGATTTTTCCTTCTATATCAAGCAAAACAACTGTATCTAAGTTGTTTTCAAAAAGGGATTTGTATTGGATTTCCGAACGTTCTAACCGATTTTCCTCAATGAGTCTTTTGGTAATGTCTTGCATGGTCCCAATAATCATAGTAGGTTGTCCATCCTCGTCTAGCATGGATTGTGATGCGGTATATACCGTGCTTATAGAACCGTTATTTCTAAGAATTCGAAACACATTGGTGACAGAGTGCCCCTTTACTTCCTGTTCCTTACTATTTATAAGCACTTCACGGTCATCAGGATGAACTTTTGATAACAATAATTCAAAGCTCGCTTCTTCATTTTTTGGGATTTCAAGCAGATCGTAAATGGGGGTACTCCAAATAAGCTTTTCATGAATAGTATCGTATTCCCAGTAAAAAATACCAGCTGTTTTTTGTGCCTGAGTAAGAGCCTTTTCGCGTTTTTCTAATTCAATTTGCATAAGGTATTTTTCAGTTATATTTACAACATTTCCTACAATTACATTGATTCCATTAAACATTTCTAATGATGGATATAAATCTAAATATAGCTCAACCCCATCTTTCCTCCTTGCCTTTAATTGGTAATTAGCACTAACTTCTTTTCCTTCAAGTCTATCTTTCATGTTTTTAGAGACTATATCTTGAAAATCATCAAATATGAGATCACTAAGTCCAACTTTCCTTTCATAAAATTCTTCTCTGGAATAACCGAATAACTCTGCAAAGGCAGGGCTAATATACAAAAAACCTTTATTGCTGATAATATAAGCGGCTATAGTTGAGCTTTCTAGTGTTAATTTATATTGCTGCATTTTTATTTGGGAAATAATATATTCCTGTCGTTGTTTCTTTATGTAATTTGAAAATATCAATAAAGGAAATAGTAAGATAATCAATAAGATTCCATGAAAGATATACGGGTGAATTTGAAAAACATCGGAAAATTCATGAATAATAAATTGGTCTAAAATAATAGCGAATACAACCAAGACAACCGCAAAAATCCCTAACCCGAATGAATAAAATATGGTATTTTTCAAATGTCAACCTCCACACAATTAAGAAATTCCTTCTTATCGTTCTATAGTTCCTAATTATTATAACTAGCAAAGGGGCTCCTTATGAATTTTCCTATAACTCTGTTGAGGTAGTACAAATAAATTGTTACTAATGATCTCATTTGATACTTTGGTAGCCAAGTACAAAGTTCGCACTAGCCCATTCCCCCCTCTCTCGCCCTCCTTTAAAAATTAAAAAATACCCGTATTCGTTGGTAAACGAGTACGAGTATTTTTTGCTTTGTAGGCCATTTCCTTAAAAGATAATTTCTTCATCTGAAAAGTGAATCATCGCTCCCACAACTGGCATATGAATCCAAGCTTCATAGACCGGTTGTCCAGTTGCTTTATGAAGGGCCTCAGCATAGGTACGCAACTGCGGGAGATAACTCGTCGCTTGCGTGACCCAGTCGGCTTCTTTCCCCGGAAAGCTTTTATGGTCCACAATGACCCAGCCTTTTGGCGTTAAAAGGAGTAAATCAATCCAGCCTGATGCTTTTTGTAGACCTTTTTGCAGGTGAATAGGCCATTCACTATGTCTTTTCAAGAGCTCAGGATAGTTTTCAGTTAAAAACTCCTCCAGTCGGTCGGAGGCTTCTAGTATCGATTCGGTTGATAGAGCTGAAATCTTATAGTGATCCCGAATAGATTGAGCCAGGCTTAATCGCTCTTCTTTTTCCATCTTCTGATTGTCCGCAGCTAAAAAGGCGTGCACCATTTCCCCCAATAGAGCCATGTCCGGGTTCCCTGAGAGTGGCAGACGGCTGCCGATTGGATGAATTCGATTCGTGTCTGTTTCTAGGTTTACAAGTGTTTCTTGAGCATCCAGTTCACCCTTTAATGCACTAGGGCTAAATCTTGCTGGGACAAAGGTGACCCTTTCAACGGTTTTCCCCACATAGACAACTTCCTGTTCTTCATTCATTTCAAAGGCTGTTGATGGTGCTTCTTCCATTGTCAGTACACTTACCTTACAAGGAAATTCCTCCCCATTTACGATCATTTTACCGTCTCGATTATGAAGTGGTACTTCTTCTTGATCTTCGTTTTGCACCCCAATGGCGGATAGAACTTGACGGCCGGAACTATCGGTCATTTCTTGAATCCATTTTACTTTTGAAAAATCACGCGCGGCAAAAACGAGATAATCTCTTGCTCGTGTCATTCCTACATATAATAATCGTTGATTTTCGTCTAGAAGCTGCTGCTTTCGTTGCTGTAGTGCTGGTGCCTCTGCTACATGCGTGTCTAGCCCCACCTTGCTATAGGTTTTTCCATACGGCCATGGCCAATAATAGAGCCTGCGACCATGGAGCGGATTTTCCACATTAAATGGGGTGGTGCTGACGGCCATCGGTCGATCGAATACCGGGGGAGGCCCATTTTTTTCAGACGATTTTTCCAAGGAATTCATAATTACGAAAGGCCATTCTAACCCTTTTGCCTTGTGATAGGTGAGTACTCTTACGGCATGTTCATCCGTGGACTCAGCGACGAGATTTAAATCTTTGTCTCTTTCGACTTCATTTAGAAATAATAGAAATCCAACCGAGGTGGCGGCTGTGCCATTGGTTCCAGCCAGATCCTCATACTTGGTAGCCAGTTTCCTTAGTGCATCCAAATTCGCTAAGCGTTGATTTCCCTGTCCCCAGCTTAGTGAAACTTCGTCTGCCTTCGAAGTAACTAAGGCTAGATCCAACACTTCAGAAGGACTCATTTGAACGATTTTCTGACGAGCCTGGTCCAAACCTTGGATCAGCGGCTCAGTCTTAATCGTGTCCATTCCTTTGTCAGTTTGTAGCCAAACAGTCAGCCAACGTCCTTCACCCCACGTGTCTGAAGAAAAGTGGACCAATTCAGCGAGTGCCAACGTATCATTCGCGTCTACTAAGTAACGCATAGCCGCTACGGCAAATACGACTTCAGAGGTGGCCATCAATCCGCCTTCTCCAACGGTCGCAGAAATGCCTAGCTTAGAAAGTGCGGTGGCAATTTTCACGCACTCATCATTGGATCGGCATAAGATCGCGATATCCCCGGCTTTTAGCGATCGAGGCTCACGGGTTGTTTTATCGATAAGGATGTACTGTTCTTTTTGGCGTAATATGTTCTGAACACCTACAGCCAAATGTGCGGCGTCGGCATTTTGATTTTTTGAATTTAGATAGGACCAGGTTTCCACTGCTACTGCTTGTTCAGGCTTGTCCTCTCGCTTTGGGTCTAAAGCGACACGGTCCGCTCGCATTCCTCTGGCTTCAAACACAGGCACGAATATCGCATTCACGAAATCAACTAGAGATTTGCGGGAACGATACGACGCATCGAGTATTTCGATGTCCAAATCGGGAATGCTCGTCATCGCGGTTTGCATCAGTTCAGGATCGGTTCCTCGAAAGCCATAGATTGCCTGTTTCACGTCACCCACCCATGTAGCCTTTTGGGCGATTTCACGAAGCTGCATATTTAATGCGATTTGTAGTGGGCTTGAGTCTTGGAACTCGTCAATGAACACATCCGAAATTCGATCCTTTAACACCTCAATATTTGGTTCATTCTTTAATAATTGAAGAGCGAGCGACTCTTGGTCCGTAAAATCGATCAAGCCTCGTTTGTTTTTTTCCACCTTATACGTTTCCATCGCTTCCGACGCACAAAGAAATAAGCCATAAATGGCGTCTTTCATATCTTGATGCAGGCCGGGATGGCGGAAATGAACGGAAGCCGTTTCTTGTATAGGGTAAGCGACGTCACGACTGCTTTTCCCGACATCGAGCTTACTCAGTTTTGCCCACATTTGCCAGGTGAGTGATCCGTTCCGCTCCCAATCGGCAAGCGCTGTTTTGATCAACTCTACCGCTTCCAAGGTTTTCTTTGTTGTATCTTCCCCTGGAAGTTCTTGCTTCGCAAAGTTCAGGGCCGCCTTTAATTCGCTGTCCAACTGACTAGGGTTTTCGAGTGGAGTGGGAAGCCAATTAATCATCGTATTCCACGAATAATCCGCACAGGCTTTCACATCCTCTGCGCTCAGCCCATTCTCACGAGCTAGCTTCAATATCTCAAGCACCTTTTTACGCCAATCTTCTTGACCCAAGCGTTCAAAAACGAGTCGGTAATCCCGATAAAATTTGTCAATTTCCTCCACGGCCACCGTATCAAAAAGGACGGTTGCTTCTGTTTCGGCTAACACTTTTTGAACAGGAGAAAGGCCCATTTCAAGAGCAAATTCTCGTAACAGCCGGCCAAACACGCTATTCATCGTTCCCACATAGCCATCAAGGATTCGTGCGGCCGATTCCGCATCGTCTGCTTCCAGCAATTTCAGACGCACCCTTTCTATCAGTTCATCGGCCGCTTTTGTGGTAAACGTGGTGGCCATAATGTTTTCCGGAGGCACCCCATTTTGGATGGCTTTGACAATTTCGGCTGATAAACGAAAGGTTTTCCCCGCTCCCGCACCTGCACTTAACATCGTTAATTTTCCGCTCATGTGGTCACTCTCCTTACTCCACAAAGATTCTGATATTCACAAAACATACAAGGTGGGTCAATGATGGAGGCGAAAGAGCCCGCTTCCTCTGCATCTCTTGATGGTACACCTGGAGCAATAACCGTTCCTCGTTGAAGCTGAGTCCAAACGTCTTCTACCGATTTTCGTACCATGTCATGATTCGCTAAAAGTGATGGTCCTGGTACATGGTAGTCTTCGGGAAAGTCTTCGTGTGGCAAACTGTAAAAATGTCCGCTACGAAGCATGAAATACGCGACAGGCAGTTCTTCATCCTCATGATCCGCTAACAGCCAATGATAGAGTGTTAACTGGATCGATACCTTTTCTAAGCGCTCTTTATAATTGCTTGGTTTTCTCGACCATTTCGCATCAAAGAGAATCTTTTTCCCGGTTCGTGTTTCACCAACCAAATCCAATCTTCCTTTGAACTCGACACCTTCGCTCCACGGTTTTTGTAATTCCAGCTCGGTATGTTGAATCTGAACGCCTGCTTGATGTAAGACTTTGAAAAATTGCTGTAAAGATGTTTGCAAATGTCTTCGTGTTTCATTACAACGAATGCTATTTTTTGGTTCTAATAGTGGGGCAGCTAACTTTGGCATCAGCTCATCAAATAATTCCCCTGCTCTCAAGCGTACTTCTTGTTCGCTCCAGCTGGATTTTTCCGTAATCAGATGCTCTAGTATCACGTGTCCTAAATTCCCTAACATGAGCGATTCATGAGGAATTGAAAGGGCACTAGCTGGTTTCACTTTGGCTGCATAGCGGAACGTCCATTTAACCGGACAACCGATTAAGCTCTCAAAGCTTGTTGCCGATTCCTCTTCACGAGGGAGAACCACTTTTTCTGGTACCAGCCACGTTCGGATCGGTTCCGGGATGTTCCGTTTGTTCAACCCCACACGATCAATTTGCTCTTCAAATAAAGTCACACTTGGCTGCTTCCGCCATTCCGCTGGGTCCACGGTAAGTTTCTTCTCTGTCTGATGGTCTTTCACGACCGCATAGCGAATTTCATCCCATAAAGGGTGAATCGGGATTTCTTCACCTTTGACTTTGGCCGGAGCAAACAGAATCAGTTTTCGGTTGGCATAACGAATCGCTTTCTGCCAAGAAGCAGCTTCTCGGCGGCGTCGAACATCTTCCTCTGTTAGAAAGACACCTTGCTCTTTGAGCCAATTCCGTTCTTTTACCGTCCACGTTCGGATGCTTGGTCCTGACCTATTTTTAAGAAATCCCCACCAAAGGATCGTGTCGGCTTGACCCCAAATCTGCCCCGGATGATTAACCACTCGCCATGGGGCGGCTTCTTCTCCGTAATGAGATAGCTTGGCTCCCTCGCCTAAAACCGAGTCCATGATTCGTCCAACTTGCAGTTGAGAAACGGAGGATACACCGAGCGTTCTTACTCCATCTAATACTTCCTGCGCATGCTTGATGGCTTGTGCATAGATTGGGTCATGGGTTCTTTGATAGGTGGATGCGGCCCATTGGCTCACTTTTTGACAGATGTGAACGAAGGTTTCTAACGGAATGCCTTCATTCGGGTCATAATATTCATGACGAACCCACAAATCCAGCTTCTCTCCAAGCTTTTTCCGGCGCTTTTTCTTTTCCTGCTCGTCCAGCCCTTCTTCCACCCAGGCTTCTTCATAATGGCGAAGTCCCTGCTCAATGGCCTCTGTCCAAACAGGACCGCCAATTCCTGGATGATTCGCTAAAGCCGTCGCCAATCGATAACGAATCCGACCTGGAATAGGAGACGAGGGAATCGTGACCAATTCCATCATTCGCTCGACTCGGATCGGGTTCCAATAGGTATCAATCGTGAGAGGCAACACCTGGAGAACTGCACGCCATTTCGAAGCCTCCTCTGCCCCGGCTCCTGCCACGCCGCGGCGGTGAAGAAGCTCGTCCAACAGTAGAGATCCTTCGTCCTTAATAATGACCGTCTGTTCGGTGCCATGTTCCTGCAGCCAGCTCGTTAGAAAATCAGCGGCATCCCATTCTTGATCGGAGCGAACGAGAAGTAAGCTTCCGTCCCCCTTTGCTTCTTGAGACAATGATTCTCCAGCTAGAACACTTTTTAGAAGAGAAAGATCTGTGGTGGGCTCCTCTTGGTTTTCTTTTTCACCAGGAGCTTTCACTATTTCCACTCCGTGATGGTTCAATTTTTCGATCAACTGCTTACACCAAGGGTCCCATAAGGTTTCGTCCTCATCGACGATCGTGATGGTGTCTATACGTACTTGTACCGGTTCATCGAGCTTAGCGAGTAGGGCACGGACACGATCCGGCAATCCCCATGTACGGTTTTGATGGGATTGCTCTAATTCCCCTAATAATTCCAACCAATTGCTTCCGCCCATATGGATCGTTGGGTCCCAGCCAGCTAACACGAGTTCGTCCCGACGACGCAGCAATTCTCTCGCTGTATTCCAAGAATCGGTTTGATAGGATGGAGAATATAGCCTATTTCCATTGTCATGTTTTCGCAACAGTTCTTGCCATTCAGCAATTCGCAGGTTTTCCGATTGCTTTGGAATCGTTAAGCCTAGCTGCGTTTCTAAGATGCCAAGTAAGCCGTTGAATCCCGTGACCATCGTACCCGTAGAAGCCTCTTGGCCATGTAGCGCGTCCGGATATGAGGCAGAATCCAGCCAAAAGCCGAGGTTGATTTTCATCATTGGTCCTCCTTTTTATCGTTAATACCGTTTTTTTCTATTATAAACAAAGGGGTGTTCCATTTTTGGACCACCCTACTCTTCATAGGCATTCATCATTTTATACAGTTCCTGTTTCATATCTTCCACAAGAGACGAAGGATTCTTGGATCGGGAAGACATGTGAATGTATGCTTACTACTCCTATCATATCAAAAATTTGTCTATTTTTTACTATTTATCCTCTAATTAACTTTAGATCTACTTAGTTAATATAGGTTATTAAAATTCATCTTCTGCTTTCAAGAAGAGAAATCATTTAACAAAACAACAAAAAAAGGATGGATGAGCAGCGATTCTTTGCTCTATCTATCCTTCTTCGTACCGGTTCAACAACATCAATAAGAGTCTGAGAGTAATTTACAAAAAAACAAACCCTTTTCCAAAAAGAAAAGGGAGAACATGGCGAGTTTAATATAATTTGTTATTTTTCGGGATCGTTTTGCTAAATCCAATCAAACATAGTACTCCAAACCCTTTTAGTATGCAATTCATGATTATTGCATCATCCACTGTGGTTCCTACTAATAAACCTCCTAATAGTAAAAGAAAAAAACCAACTATGATTCTCATAATATCTCCAATCTTTAACGGATTAGAAGTACTCCTGTATTATAAGTCCCTATAATGTCTTAGTTTTTAAAATCTTAGAATCAAACAAATGCAGCGATTTACAATAGGGACAAAATTCTGGCACCTTAGCATAAATAGCTATTAAGAAACCCAGCATAGGGAGAACGATTATGATAAATAAACCAACAAAAATCGATTGGCGGACATTTAATTTCAATAAATTCATTAAAACACCCTACTCTTCATAGGCCCTCGTCATTTTCTCAAGCTCCTGTTTCATATCTTCCACAAGAGACGGAGGAGATAACACTTTCACATGTCTTCCCCATCCAAGAATCCATCCCTTCAATCCTTCACTTAGCTTCGCTTTTGCTTTTAAAATAAAGGTGTTGTCTTCTCCCTTTCTAATGTCTGCATCCACCCCAAACTTATCAATGACTCCATTGAGAGCGACTCGATTTAATTGGAATTGCAACGTCATCCATTCGTCCTGTCCACCAAACATATGAAAAGATTGCTGAACATAGCTGCTAATGTCTCTTCTATTTTTCACAAACTTGTTTTCGGTAATCACCACATCTCTCATTCGATCCAATCGGTAGTTTCGAGGATTGTCTTCTTCACTGTATTTCGTATCTTCGCCGATTAAGTAATAAAAGTCCGATTCCCAAATGAGTGCCAGTGGTTTGATCTGATAATGCTCCCCACCTTTACGGAGTTGAAACTCTTTCTCAATATTAAAGTCTCCGTACTGGAATTTAATCAGCTTATTTTCAAAAATGGCATCGTGAATTTTATCAATATGTAATTTGATTAGGTTGTAATCTTGATTAATAGATTGCTGGTAGACAATTGGATCTGGCAGAGACTTTGCTACATGGCTGCTGGTCAATTTTTTCACGTTGGATACGATGTTTCTCTTTTCTTCTTCGGTGATAAAGCGAGCCGATAGAATCGGATCAATTAAGAGCCTTAGTTGATATTTTTCAAATAATCGATCCTGGTGACTGTAGATTTTCTTCCCATACTTTTCGGTATTATCAATAATCTCAAATCCGGTATCTTTCAAGATTTCGATATATTTTTTTACTTTTTTCTCATTGGCTGTACATCCAGGTATTTCTATTTGTAACTTTTCCACCAACTTTTTGATGGAAAGCTGATTGTCTTCATCCGTCTCTCGAAGAAAGATTTCTTTTAATACGAGGAGACGGACACCGGTTGTATCTTCAAGCATGGAAATTCCCCTTTTCACTCTTTACATATTTTCTAGCTAGTTAGAAGTCCCACCTCCTGGGTCTTAACCACCTTGCCTATCGATCACTTCTCCACTACCAGATAGACCTCTAACAATCATTTCTCTTCCTATTTGGAAATAGTATCGTATTCCATTGCTACTAATAATTTTCGCTTCTTCAAAGGTTTCTTCCTCATGTGTTTTTGTTTCCACTGTAACAATATTGGGGTTATTGATTTCTCCAAACACCACGTAAAAATCATGAAGGGTATTGCCTTGATGGTCGTAGTCACGAAGAGCTTCACTATAAAGTGTCATATTGTCATTCTCATAGTGAGTCCATCCATGGTGGCCAATGCTTTCCCAACCTTCTTTGTCGCTACCTTTAAAAAATGCAACAGCCAGGGCCTCATAGTCTGCGAGGGGTAGTTCCATTTGGTCGGGAAATGTCGTATACATCACAATGGTTACACCTTCGTAGTTATCTTTATGAACGATATGGTTAATTTGATGAGGGATCCCTTTTTGTAGTGCTTCTTCAAAGTCGTCGAATTTACCGAATTCAAAATCAGAAGCGAGAGCCCAACTACCGAGTCCTATGGCTGCCAATATCACTAAACCGACAATCAGTAACTTTCTCATGCCTCAACTATGCTGAATGAGAGTGTGGAACCTTTACTCATGAAATCGACTCCTCTTTCTTCATACTTCCTTAGTTCAGTATGTCCTGTATGGTCTGATCAAGGGTTGGGTAGACAAATGTATAGCCTTCACGTTGTAATCGATCAGGAAGCACCCAACGGCTTTTTAACACTAATTCCGTTTCGGTTTTGATGAATATAGAACCGATTTCTAACATCCATTTCGGACTTGGTAATCCAAACGGGACACCCATCGTCTTTCGGAGGGTATTCATGAACTCGTAATTGCTAACAGGGGCTGGGGATGAACAGTTAAACACCCCGCTCAGATCTTTTCGATCTTTTAAAAATAGGACAATTTGAAATAAGTCTTCGACGTGAATCCAACTGAACTTTTGATTTCCGTTCCCCTGGTTCCCTCCTAGGCCCCACTTCACTAAATTTCTATAAGGAGTCATGACTCCACCGTCTTTTCCTAAAACGATGGCTATACGTAGTGCAACTTGTCTGGTGTTCTGAAGGTCAAAGGAGAAGAAAGTTTTCTCCCAATTGGTTGCGACATCTACCGAAAAACCCGAACCCATTTCTCCATTTTCTTCCGTCATCGGGCGATCTTCTGCGTGTCGATAAATCGTTGCTGTACTGGAGTTTACCCATGTCTTAGGTGGATTGGTACACGCTTGAATGGATTCTCCAAGGATCGTTGTAGTCTTCACCCTTGAGTTCATGATCTCATTCCTGTTTGCCTCGTTGTATCGGCAATTGACTGATTTACCTGCAAGGTTAATTAAGAGTTCAGCATTCTCTAGAGCTTCAACAATATCTTCCTTGTCTTCCCATGAAATATGCTGTTTTTGCCTCGAGATAATTTTCACGTCGTATCCTTGGTCTTTGAATTCCTTTTGAAAGTATTCGCCGATAAAACCCGTTCCCCCGGCTATAACCACTTTTTTCATAGGCCTCTCCCTCTCTATAAAAAGCGTTTTCTTATTTCTGGTGACGGTAGCATGCAATGATCCTTTTTTCCAAACCATTTATATCTATTCTTGGCAAGGATATCGTAGAAATAGTCTCGTATGGGTTTTGGTATGATCGATAGTACGTATAAGAGCTTCCAACCGCCTGATAAGTGCTTGCTGATCCGAAGAGCTGCTGCAGACTTAAAGTAACACTTATCGTCCCTAACTAAGATCATGCTGTCAATATGTTCAGGCACTTGGTACTTTCTTTTTATCTCTTGCCCTATTTCACTTTGGAGCGAGGTGAATTTGTATACGGCATTTTTATCTCTTTTGATGATAAATTGAACGCTATGATTACAAAAGTTACATTCTCCATCGAACAAAATAATGTTGTTCATACCCTCACCTCTTTTCAATATAAGAATTTAACTTACTCATCTTATGTTAAAAAACGAACGATTAATTTCTCTAATCTCTCAATATTCACCATGGCTGTCTTGGAGCCAGGCGAATGTTCCAGTTGTTTCTTAAAGCATACTACACTCTCTTTATAGGAACTAACGGCCTGCTCCACTTCCTTCATATCTAAATAACAATCTCCCATTTCCCGATAGATCTTGCCTCGACTGTTGTGGGCATAAATGTATTCGGGAGAATGCTGGAACAATTCATCACTTTTGATCAGTGAAGTTTGGAATGCTTCAATGGCTAATGAGTAGTTCTTTTGTTTTCTATACAATCTTCCTAGTGAACGATACGCAGAACTGAGCCTGTTTCTCGAACTGCCCTGGACTTCTGAGAGCTCTAGCGCTTTTTCAAAAGACTCCACGGCGAGTTGAAAGCTTTCATAGGCTGGCCTGAATTGGTCTAGGTCGGCGTACAGATCCAACAGGTCCACTGACGCATGTCCTCGCATTTCATAGCCATCCACATATTCCGGTGCCTTCTCGATCACTTCATTGTAAATGGAAATCGCTTGATGGAAGTGTGCTAGTTTCTCTTCTTTATCAGATATGGCCTCCGCCAGACGTTTATAGGCCAAGCCTTGGTGCGCACGGATCGTGATGGTATCTTTTAGCCCCTTCGATGACAGTGCCTGCTCATATGCTTGAATGGATTGGTAAAAATGATGAAGATCCTCACCATATGACCCTTCATCATTCTGTAACTCTCCTAATTTTTCATGCACTTGCCCGAGGGTGGCGTAAGTTTCAGCTGATGGTTCACCCCATTCCGTTAACCTAGAGCACTTGTCTAATGCCAGTTGATACGATTGCTGAGCTAGGTCGTATTTGGATTGCAGCTTATAGATTTTTCCTAGTCGAGTGGCCATCCAAGCGATCTCTTGTAGGACTTGTGGATCTTCTTCGATTTTTTCAAGTTCATGGATCGCACTCACAAATGAATACACGGCTTTTTCATAGTTATTAGTATTTCGGTACAAATCTCCCAGCTTCTTTTGAAGATACGCGATTTGAATCTGGCCTTCACCATGTATTTGGAAAAGCTGAATAGCCCTATTTGCCCGCTTTTCGGCTAACTCATATTGTCCGTTTAACAAGTACAGTTCACATAGACCTTGTTGTACCAGCGTTTGTAATTTCCAGTCAATGTATTCCTCCATTAATCTCTCGTACTCGTTGATTAACGAGCTCCAATGCCCGTTATTTGTCATCGCAACGGAGTACTTGGATAGCCAGTCGACTAATTCATTGGAGGAAAGAACCCTTTCCCCATGATGAAGAGCCTCCACAAAAACGGTTGGAAGTTCCTCCTGATGTTCCAGTCTTGCAGAATAATAGGTATGAAGAAACCGATGGACTTGCTGGAACAGTGATGGTGTTTGATCCTCCACCTGATGATACAGTCCTTGTTTCATTAACTTATGCATCGACCAGGATCCGTCCAGTTCTAGCTCTTGAATAAAGGAAAATTCACAAAGCTCGGGAAAGGCGGTCACGGGATAAAAGGTTTTGAATTCAGTAACTAACTCGACAAAAAGATCCTCTGTCCAAAATCTTGGAACCGATAGGATTTTTAAGGTTTCTTTTTCCGGTCGATCTAAATATTTTAAAAAGCGATGAAGCACTTCTTCTGGACTCTTTGAAAAGTCCGCGACTTCAGGCACTTGCTTTCTCGAGATCAGCTGATACGTATCTACCATTAAGTCTAAATAGTACGGAAGTCCTTCGCTTCCTTGGATAATCGCCTCTTGGATGTGTTCATCTGAAATGAGGCACGAATTCAGGAAGCTTTTGCAGTCGGTTGGAGATAATTCCCCCATTAAG
Source organism: Robertmurraya sp. GLU-23 (assembly GCF_052983275.1). Lineage (NCBI taxonomy): Bacteria > Bacillati > Bacillota > Bacilli > Caryophanales > Bacillaceae > Robertmurraya > Robertmurraya sp. GLU-23. The sequence continues at coordinate 58,309 of NZ_JBRKCV010000009.1, read as the reverse complement.
TGCTGCTCGACTACCGATTTCCACTCCGAATTGCTTTTTTCCCACACGAGTTTTTCTCGTCCACAAATGACGTTTAGGACCGAAACCTCGTCAAATTGCAGAATCAATTCCTTAATCCACTCGTCTCTTTCATGGAAGGAACCGATGGAACGATCCTTTTCCCATAATGCTTCATAGGTATCGAAAAAGAACACGGCTTTTCTGTTGTTTTTTTCCAACCAGCTCATTACATCTGCCGCCCAGTACACCAGAAGCATGTCTTCAATATCCTTTGGGTGCATGTCCTTTAGGTCGGCTAGGATCTCTTTGCCGATTCCATTCCACCATTGCATCACATCCCGGTAATTGGATAGGCCATCAATGAGCTTGATCGTCTTCGGAATCCATTGAACGACCGGGAGATTTTCTAACTGGGTAATTAATTCAGCGACAAAGCTACCTTCTTCTAAAAAGGGAATCGTCTTTCGCTCAGACTTCATCGTGATTTGCGATTTCATCCGACTCCAATAAATGGCATACGCTAAATCAAAGGTCGTAAATTTAATATGATGCTCCTGCGTTAATTGCTGGCGCATCCAAATCAGTGCTTCCGACGGGTCACGGTGTTTTTCTTCGCGAAAATCGATCGTGACTTGAATGGCTGTGTGGTCGAGCGAGCTGGTCATATGTTGTAGTTCTTTTTGCAATCTTGACTTGCCAATCCCACCCACTCCGTAATAGACAAGTACTTTGTATGGTTCGGGTGATAAAGATTGGAAGGCATTGATATACGAACGTCTCGGCTCCTCACGATCGGTAAACTGCCGGGACGCGGTTTCTTTTAATTGTTTGATCGAGCGTTTTGGTTTTAGCATAGATACTCCTCAAAAGGCTTTAGTATATAGGAATATTTTAACATGAACTATTAAGCAGCTGGGAAAAAGAAAAATGTCAGGTGAGCCTGACATTTCTCTAATAGCTATATCGTGTTTTCAATCCCCTGACAATTTCTTATTTCCATTTGGGTGTACGATGATTTTTGTTTAGCTCTTGTGAATATGGTCCCTGTGTACAAGGTATAATGCTTTACCTTTCTAAACATTTCATTGTTAACCAGGATATTCTCAAACTCACAGGAGTCAACAAAAATTGAGGCACCGTTCGAGTTACCACCTATGAAATAATCCGATACTCCTTGATCACTTCCTCTGGTATCTATGTTAGTGAATTTGCAACCTTTAAACACACTTTTGAATCCTACTTCTATCGCAATGTCTTTAGAATAATTATAAGCATGTAAGTCTGATAACACCTTAGTTAAATTCCAATTACTCATTTCACAATTTTCAAAGCTAACACGGCCACTAGTTTGTAAAAAAAGGAACCCTTCATCCATGATCGTGTTTACAAATTGAAATGAACCACTGCCATTTCCAATCAGTCCTCTGCATTGGACTAATTGACAATCCGTCAATACTACTGGAGTTTCTTCATTCGTTCCTCCACCTGTAAACACATCTATGCAATCTACAAAATTACACTTGGAAATCACCACTGGTTTTATCCCATGTGATGAATCGATCACTCCATTACTAGCAATAAATTCCGATTCAGTGATCCTAATTGCATCCTTATTGTTGTTTCCGAAAAAAGGAAACACAATTTCAAAAACGCCGTATTTAAAATCAGTAAAACTGCAGTTTTTTACATTCAGATCTCTCGAGTTAAATGCACACTGTCTATTATTGAACTTATAGTAGTCCCCACTGCCGTCATTAGATGAGGTAAACTTACAATTGACTAAAGATAAATGATTCGTCCGCATATTATGCGTAACACCGATCCCTAAAGCATTACTATAGCAGTTATTCATTTCAATCACTGACTCATCACTCGAATCAGTAAGTAATCGATGACAGTCAATCAATTCCGTATTCTGTATGAGCAGTTTCGAATTCTGCAACGTGAAAAACTGCTTCCCGTCTAATCCATAATAATCAATCACACATCCATCCATCGTGATTTCTCCACGATCAGATGAAATCGCCGTATCTAACGATCTCTTTGCCTTGATCGAACAATTTTTGATGAGTAAGGTACCGCCTGCTTCCACATGAATACAGTCTTCAAACACGAGATTTAGATGTTCCAGGGTCTTTACTTCACCGGCTGGCACGATCATTTTTTCTGTGATTTTTTGTTTTTCGAAGAAAGAGTAGTCTTTTGTAAATTGCTCTTGATTAACCTCGATCTCCTCAGGTTCCTCGGGTACATAACCGTAGTTTTCTGCCACTCCTTGTAATCCGGTGGCCTTGTAAATACGGTCAATGCATTCCTGTATTTCTCTGACTCCTCGTTTGTTTACGCTAAAATAGTCCATGACCTCACTGTATTCATCCATGTAGCTATGACTAGCATTCTGTAAAAATAGAAATTCCATTACCACTTGCAGAATGGCCTTTTGATCATTGATGCTTTCCATATTCTCGATCGCAGCCAGGTCGACGACCGTTTGCCCATTTGTGATCTGCAAATAGTTCTTTACCGATCGCAGGAAGGTTTGCTGGTATGGGGTTATCTGTTCGCTCATATTCGCTAAAGTGTACAAGACTGCAAGTAATAGTTCTTTTTCATCCTCACCTAATTCCGCGATATCGACTACCGTATTCAAATCGTACAGACGTTTTTTTTCCATTGTGTTTAATTCATTTATGATAAAATCGTTCATTTCACTCATATCATCTAGTTTCTGATTGATATTTTTTGCGATTGTTTCAAATTTCTCTGCTTGTTTCTGAAACTTTTCTTCAAATGGTCTTGCTCCTGCAACCATTCCCTTGTTGAAAACACTATTTGACATGGCAGGTCCTCCTAATTGTTGTCACCCATGACGAGATCGTAAAAATGTTGTGACATAAATTCTTGTTTCACTTCTTTAATAAACTTTTGGTCATTAACGATCCTATAAATCGTCACCATGATGCCACCAATGTCCAAGTAGTTGAGCGATTTTTTCACAAGTGCTTCGTTACCTGTTTTCGCTCCGATTGCCGCAGCTATAGCAACCGCTATTACATTGCTAGCAGAAGCTATCACATTTGAATAACTTAGGATTCTCCTAGTTTTTACCGAATACAGATTCCAACTTTCATTTTTGCTTTCCTTGTAAAATAGCCCATGGATCATCGCCACCAATGAGTTAATTAACATGGCGAATACTGCTTGACTCCCTACTTTGATAACATTCCCCATGTCCAAACCATAATCTGCTAGTTTGCTTGCATACTCTACCGAAATCGAAGAGATTAAAGGGAGGGGCAAACTTACGGTGGAAAACATATCTGATCGTAAATGTTGTGCCTCTTTTAACAAGGAAACACCCATGATTTGTTTTCCTTGTATTCCCTCATGGAATAACTTTTCATTCGAGTACTCTATAATTTTAAACGTATTGGCTTTTTGATCAATTTTATCTCTAGCATGTCCAAGGGCTGTATAACCGGTTTTAATATGGAAGGATCTCGGAATTCCCAGTTCCGCGATTGTCAGCGTACTTGTTGCAATATTCATCGTTCCAAAAATCCAGCCGAGGATCGGATCATGTCCTAATGTTTTAGCGCGATGATTAAATCCTCCTCCAATATTCAAACCATGTTCCCTACTACCGAATATCGCATCAAACGGGACAGGATTAGTGATAATTTCCTCTAAAGAAGGATGATAAAGTTTATGTGACCGATTGGATTTTTCTTTTTCTCCACCCTTTACCTTCTTCGCGGCTTCCTGATCTCCTGTTCGTTGAGTCAATGTTCCTATTATGTACTGTCTGACACATTGAAGAGCGGTGGCAAATAATAAAAAAGTGATATCCACTCCTTCTAATTTGGTTGCCTTTTCAAATTGTCGATCCAGATCGGTTATGATCACCGGAGCATTTTTACTGATTTCTGCCACTCTACGAGATTCCTTCGCGAGTTGTTGAATGCTCTCGGTTTGTCCTCTTAGATCAGATATGATTGTGTTCTTTTTTCTTCGTACTTCATCGTATTTTCGCATTGCATCACCTAAATGTATGAATTGGTACTATTATACCAAATTTCCGAGGTTCGTAATAATAGAATAGGTATATTAGAATGATCCAAACAGAAAAACCCCTACTTTGTAAGGGTTTAATCGCATTAATAGATAACTGAGTGTTCTAAATAAACCTGAACCCGATTACGTCCGTTCTCTTTCGCTAGGTATAAGGCTTTGTCCGCTTGATTCAGTAGCTGATAGAGTGTCGTCCCTGTCTTATTCGTTGCTTCAGCCACTCCCATGCTGACCGTGACAGGAATCTCACCTTCACTCCATATTAGCGGGTGTGCTTCTATATAGGCCCGTATCTTATTGGCTAACACTTCGCCTTCTCTGGCTGTCTTCCCCTTGATTGCAAAAACAAATTCCTCCCCGCCATATCGGGCAAAGATGTTTCCTTCCTGTAATTGGGTTTGGCAAGCCTTTGCTACATGAATGAGTAATTGATCACCCACATGATGTCCATAGGTGTCATTTACTTTTTTAAAATAATCAATATCCATTAAGATCACGGTAAAATCAACCCGTTCTTTCATGGCCTTGTCAAAATCCTGTTCGCTTTTCTGAAAAAACGCCCGGCGATTATAAATTTGGGTAAGTTCATCATAATATGCATGGTGCTCTAACTGAAGCTGCAGTCTCTTGACCTCTGTGATATCGGTAAAAATAATCAATAATCCATTGTTATTTTTTGAATTCTGCAATAACGAGGTTCGTACCTGATAGATTCTTTTGTCCTCCTCGGCAGTTGTAACCTCGATTTCCTGATGAAGCTCGGTCGCGTCTAGTGTAAAAGGAATAGATGTGCCCGACAGATCCTCCCAAACTTGTTCAAGATCGTTCCCGAACATGGATTTGTTCAATTGAGGAAACATCTTTTTACAGGCTTTGTTAAACTCTATCAATCTAGTGGAATTATCCAACACCATGACCCCATCATTAATGCTATTAAAGATCTCATCTTTAGCAATCGGCATAATCGTAAATAGACGTGAAGAGCTAATCGCCCATAAATAAAAGAGCGTCGCAAGCCAACGAACCATTGGGACAGGGTCCACCCCTGGAGGTGTTAAACCGATCAGATAAACAAAAGCCGTGATCATCGGAACTAATTGCCCGCACATCAGAGCGATCAATTGAGGACGATACGTTTTGGCTGTTTCCTTCCAATGCGCAAGTATGAGGACAAATCCAGCAAACAAACAAGAGAAGGTGAAAATGCCATGAACCACATACCATTTACCGATTTCCAAGTGAATATAAGGCGCTCCGAGCGTTGGATCCACTTCGAACACGCGATAATGAAGATGATGCCAATCATTGGTCGCCACCATCACTAAGCTAATAAAAGGTATGATCAGAAAAGCGATCATCCGTTTTTTTGTGACTTTCAATCCTAAAAACTGCATCGTAAACAATAAGCTCAAAGGTGGAGAAAAGGGCATGCCCACATATTGAATCGTTGTCCAAAACTTTAATTGTCCAACGGTCGTACCCATCATGCCAAAGGCAGCACCTAAACAATAAATCGTTGTAGCTGCTGTATAAAGAAGAAACAAATGGGCGATTTTCGTATATTTGTGACGGTTGAAAAACACGTAAAAAAATAGATACAAATTTAATACACTTGATGTACAAATAAGGGTGATATAAGCGGTTAATTCCGAATTCACTTTGCGGTACCTCTATAGGAAAGTATTTTCCTTTAATTTAGCACAAGCGAATGATAAATGTAGAATTTTTTCAAATGTTGTCGAAAATATTTATTATCCCCTCCACTCTATTGGATGAGGCTTTTCATAGTAATCAAGAGTAAGTTAAAGGATGTATGAGGAATGATTACCATTGAATTCAAAATCAATTCATAGTAGTATAAGTACATCAGCTGCATTGTTCGTATTCATAATAAAGTTTTAACCTTTAAGCTGTAATAGGGAGTTTAACATCGAAACACGAATGACAAGTCTCCGTCTATACGACAAGGAGGACAGGCAGGAATGTTTCTGCGAACACCCACTTTGAGGAGTGGTGGTTTAAAACTTTCTTATACCTTTATACGGCAATTGCGGCAGATACATATAGTAAAGTAGATCAGTTTCCTTTGGAAGCTGTTTTTTTATTGTCAAAAAAAGAAAAGTCAGCTAGTGGTGAATTTTTTAGAAAACAAACCATTCCTCCGCATTAAAACTGGAATATCTCAAAATAAAAAAAGCGGGACAGTTAACCCTGTCCCTTAGGATTCATTCGTGGAGCCAGGTGGAAGGTAAAACGGTGGGACTCGAATCCAACCGCGTTTACGCATTAAATGTTTTAATCTAGTAGCGAATGCAAATTTCTCAGTTTGAAACTGAATAAACAATAAACCCACATCTGTACGGATGGATTCGGAAGCTGCAGTTGCAGCTTGCATAATTAAACTTACAATTTTTAAAGATAATTCGTTTGCTAGAACATCATCCGTTAATTTAACGCCAAGAGGAATACTGTTGGCATCTGATTTTGGCATATCTTCCGGGGCAGGAGGTAGCGGAACCCCTTCTTTCACCAGGAACTCATGAAGTCTTTGCCTTTGACTGTTCCCTAATTTTAAATCTTCTTCAAGAATTGTTTTTAGTTCCTCATCAGTCGTAGTATTGATCCCCGCTTGTACAGACACTTTAGCTAATTCAAGACCTGATAAGTAAATCCAGCACGCCATTACTTCTCCAACATGAAGAGGTTGGTCTTTGTCTTGGTCAGATTGTGATTTCATAGCATCCATGATGGTCTCTATGATATTTAACATGTCATTCCCTCCTGAACTCCTACATCCTCCATAATTTCTGTCATTTACCAAGTAATTATGCAGTGGGAGCGACAGCAAATGCTAAAATAATTTCCGACCTTTCATGAACAAAAGTGAAGTTCTTAAGTGAATATAGGACAGTATACCTGTCCCCTTGACCCATTATCCCTCACTTATACGATCCAATGTTCCTTGTATTTCTTTTTCAAAGGGGATTAATTCTGAATCAAAATCCTGTTCATGCACATAAAAGATTAAGATATTTCTCTTTTCAAACATACTAGAAGAAACTAATTCCATTGTTTCGGTTTTTTTAGCAAATTCCCTTATCGCCTTCTCGATTTCCTTTTCATTTTCAAATTCATAAATAAAAAACGGTTTCTCATTTAACAGATAGCTGCCTGGCGTTACATTTCTTAATTCGGACCCGAAAGCGTTCCCTCGTGGAAAATCAGCTTCAACTAATTGAATTCCATTCTCTTGTATCACCTTTACTACTTCTTCTTCGGTAATATAAGAACTATCACTTACCGTTTGACAGGAAACCAATAACAAGAGAAGGCATAAACTTAGAATCTTCCTCAGTTCACTCCCCCCTCCTTAAATCCCTGATAATTTCTCTCTTCTTCCTTTATGGCAAAAGATAAAATGGTCCTCAGGATTCCAAACATGCAGATGGTCTGCCAGATATCCGCGTAGCCACAAGACTCCGTTTATTCGTCTAAGATAAAAGCCTTTCGGAAAATCATCATCATCGGTTAGTATTTCAGATGCGATGGTGATGGAGCCGGATGGAGCTTGTTGTTGCTGTAATGGATTTCCTGAAGACCCCTCAGGCTGATCTAAATACTCTAGTCTTAAATAGGGACCTAATTCAATCGGACACAATTCTAACCCAAGTTCTTTCGCTTTGTTAAAGATCTCAACCGTAGTAGCTCCATCAGGAAAGCCAAGATTCCCAACGGTTAGTTCAACGGTCGGCAGGCTGTACTTTAATTCAGAGGTCGTAAACTTGTCATCAGCCAACAGCCTCTTTCCATACTCATTGATCAAGATAGAGGATTGTTGCAATTTCTCGATAAGTTCCCGTTTCGTTAGGCCACCAACATCTACAGTTCTAGATATAAATGAGCAGTCAGGGTATATCTTTACATTTGGGATACGCATTTGTAGTCACTCCTTACAACGGATGAACGGATATAATGATATTCTATAAATACTCATAAATTTCCTCGGTAACTTACCTACTCTATAGCAAAAAAAGGGGTTCAACTAATGTTAAGGGTTCTGTTTTCGAGTGCTTTCTTATTAAAAGACACAAGAATTGACGGATGAATTCGAATACATCTTTTATTTATTAACGTTTCTATCTTTGCAAGATGGTCGATGAATGGTCAAGAGGGTCCGCGCTTATCGGTTAGTGGATCAGATTAAGCACCCGAGTTGAGAAATTGGCGGAGAAATTCCGCTTAATAATAATTTATTATTAAAAAAAGCTTAAATAAACGGAGAGATTCCGCCTATTGACTCAAAAAAGTCGAAAAGTAGAGATATTTCTTTGCATAAGCGGAAAACCCTCCCTTATTTACCCCAAAACGAGCTCCATTCTTCATCTAACGGAAAAATCTCCGCCTATTTTACTTTTGCTGGTTACTCGATTAAGGACAAGACATTGTATTCAACTCAAAAATCCACGAGTACCTCATATTGATGCATTACGATAATAGATTCCTAGATATCATAATGAGTTTTTAAAATTATTCGAAATGATATTTGCTTTATACTAGATATTAGTTTATAATTATTCTAGTTTAGAAGTCATTATAATATAAAATTACAAAATATAATTTATAGAATCAATATTGGAGGTTTTAATATGAAAGAAGGACTAGTAGCGTTAAGAGAGGTATCAAGAGAAGAATTTCTAGACATGGCCCAAAGTGGTGTTCGCGAACTATTTGACCTTGGTCATTATAAAGTGTTTGATGGAACAAAGGGAAAAGAACAAAGTCACTTTGTTTACGATATGGGAACACATCGTTGTTATTTAATAAATAAGGATACATGCTATGAGTTGGTAACAGCTTTCTATTGTGGTGGAGATAAACCAACGATTCTTAATAGTTTAAACGAAATTGCTGTGTCAATTAAATAAAAGATCACTTTTTATTAATGAAAATTTGTTGAACAAGAAGGGAACCTCTTGTTCAACAAACACCAAATTAACGTAAATACAAACTATTACTACGTTCCCCTAAATCAAGCTAAAGCAAAAACTACAAATCAATAAAAATTTAGGCTGATTTTGTTTGGTCTATTTTTTCTGAAAACAATAGCCTAGCAGAAATTAATCGATTTCGAACTAAAACACCCATCCACGAAGCAAGCGCAGCCTTGATTAACCCACCAATGATAAATGGAGTAAATCCTCCTGCAAAAGCAGCTGACCAAGAAAGCTCGACAGCAATCTTTAGCCATGCCGTGCCTAACGCCAAAGTAACGAGCATTCCAATACTATTAGCAATCATAGCATGCTTGAAGTTGAAGGCTGTTTTTTCCATATACCATCCGATTAGGAAGGCAGCTGGAAGGAATCCAACTAAATAACCTCCAGTAGGTCCGAAAAGATTGGAAACTCCACCTGAAAATTCAGCGAATACTGGGACTCCTGCAGAACCAATAATTAAATATAAAATGACCGATAAGGTTCCATATCGAGAACCTAGGATTGTTGCTGCTAAGCCAATGGCAAGGGTTTGTCCTGTAATTGGAACGAGCGGAAGTGGAATGGTCATTTGAGCCATTACGCCAATGATTGCAGCAAAAAGTGCGGTTACAATCATCATTCTTAATTTCAATTGTTCCTTTTTCATTTGTTTCTCCCCTCTAAATGTAAACTATTTTTAAATTAGGTTAACAATTAAACTTTATAAATATTTTAAAAATTTGTCAACCCCAAAAAAGGCCAAATCGCAAGTGATTTGGCCTTTTTGTTCGTTGGTTTACCGCCTACTGCTTCGCTTCCGCAAGAACGATGGAATATCAAGCGAGTCGTCTTGCTGCTGGGTACCCCGTTCGAAATTCGCGGGCTCTTCGTAGGCAGACGGCTGGCTTAGATTGCCGGATTGGCTGTAGTAGTTTCCGGACTGGTTGTTGCTGTTGGATTGACCGTAGTTACCAGACTGGTTGTAGTTGTTGGATTGACCGTAGCTTCCGGACTGGCTGTAGGTTTGGAATTGGCCGTAATTCCCCGATTCTGAATGGGAAACAGGCTCTCGCTGTCTAGAATGACCCTGGTATTGCTCACGGGAATTGGCAATATTGTCTCTAGTACGACGTGATGTGTTCGATGGCGGAGCTTCCTCCTCATCATGATCGAAGCCGGTCGCAATGACGGTCACCATGATTTCTTCGTTCAGGTTTTCATTGATGACCGATCCAAAAATCATGTTCAGCTGCTCATCTGTGGCAGCCGCCACAATATCGGCCGCTTCCTGGACTTCATATAAACTGAGGTTCATGCCGCCTGTAATGTTCATCAGCACTCCTTTTGCGCCATTGATGCTTGTTTCAAGCAGCGGCGAGGAGATGGCCTTCTTGGCAGCTTCGGCAGCACGGTCTTCGCCTGAAGCCACTCCGATGCCCATAAGCGCCGTTCCTTTGTTAGACATGATCGTTTTCACGTCAGCAAAGTCCAGGTTAATCAAGCCTGGCACGGCGATCAAATCGGAAATGCCCTGCACACCCTGCCTGAGGACATTGTCCGCCTCACGGAAGGCTTCAATCATCGGCGTTTTCTTGTCGACAATTTGCAGCAACCGCTCGTTTGGAATGATGATTAACGTATTCACGGCTTTTTTCATCTCTTCAATTCCGGCTGCCGCATTTTGTGCCCGCTTGCGGCCTTCAAAACTGAATGGACGAGTCACCACTCCAATGGTAAGTGCGCCAAGTTCGCGCGCGATATGTGCAATCGCCGGCGCAGCTCCGGTCCCTGTTCCGCCGCCCATTCCGGCCGTTACGAACACCATGTCCGCACCTTGCAAAGCATCCCTGATCTGCTGTCTGCTTTCCTCGACAGCCTTTCTGCCGATTTCAGGATTGGCACCGGCCCCCAGGCCCCTGGTTAGCGAACCGCCGATTTGCATCGTGACCTCCGCTTTTGACATGTTAAGAGCCTGTGCATCTGTATTCACGGCAATAAACTCCACTCCCTGCACGCCATCCTCAATCATCCGGTTCACCGCATTATTTCCGCCGCCGCCAACCCCAATTACTTTTATAGTGGCAAATTGATCGATGTTGGCTTCAAATTCTAGCATATATAGTCCCCCTAAAGCTTCAGATATTGCCCCCTATTTTTCTCTATACCTATAAAATTCGCCACCAACTTGGATATTCTGTCTTTTTCTTCGATTTGTTATAGAACTGTAATTTTACAGTAATAAAGTGTCATACATCTGTGAGTAATGCACAAGCTACGCGGTAGTGTTTACAAATAGAAAAAAAGCCTTTGGTTTTGCCACAACATGCCCCTTATGATTCAAGTCTATTCGTTCCATTCCTCTTATACTTTTTATAGGCTAACGGTGTCATACCCATCGCATTACGAAATTTATCAATGAAATAACTTGTGCTGTTAAATCCTACCTGATAAGCAACATCTGTGACATTGGAATCAGATTGCTGCAATAAAATTAAGCTTTTTTGGATTCGGTAATTGGTGACATAATTCAAAGGTGTGTTCTTCAGCATTCGTTTGAAATAGCGACAACATTCCGATCGGCTTAATTGGCCGGCTCGTGCAATATCCTCTAAGTGAATTTTCTCCGCATAATGCTGATGGATCCAATGAAGCATTTGCTTCATTCGTTGACTTTTAACGATTTCCGACTGTTCGACCTCTAACGGAACACCATTCATAATAAGATTCTTCCAAATGAACGTGAGATGGACACTGATATCGATTTCAAAATACGGCGGGTTTTCTTTGACCAACTGACTGATTTTCATCATTGAGTCTAGAATCGTACTCCCCCAATGCGCCTTGGGGTCTAGAAGTAAATAAGGGATATTCGTCGCCTGAATATATGGGTATACGAAGGTGGAATACAGTTCTTGTGAGAGGACAAAGCTTGGTAAAACATTTAAACAAATATAGACACAGCCAGATTCATTCATTTCTTTTGCCATATGTAGGCAGCCAGCATTAATAAAAAGTCCTTCCCCTTCTCGAACGGTAACGGTTTCCTCATTGATATGAAAAAGGGCCTCTCCTTTTATCACGCGAACAAACTGAAATTCCTCATGCCAATGAAGTGGGATATATCCATTTATATTTTGATTAATGGTCGTTTCGTAACAGGCGAAGGGCAACACAACGGTTCGATGTTCTGTTAATTCTTTTAAACTATGGTCAACCATAAAGTTTTTTATTTGCATAACCCTACCTCAATATTCTTATATTTTTCTATTCAATTTAGATATTATTACTTGGTTTTTTTAGGTAAGATAGTACATATTATAGCACTATTTTTGTATTTAAAGGAGAAACCAAATGAGTAGAAACAAAGGGATTTTTCTAGTGATGACAGGAGCAACATTTTGGGGAGTTGGAGGAACTGTTGCAAAAAAACTATTTGAACAGTATGGAATCGATATTGATTGGCTGGTAACGACGCGATTGCTGATCGCTGGATTTTTACTTTTAACGATCCAATTTTTCGGAAAAGATCGTGCCCAAATCCTTGGAGTTTGGAAAACCAAAAGCATCGCTATTTCCTTGATTATATTCGGGTTACTTGGAATGCTTGCGGTTCAATACACCTATATGGCTTCCATTCAACATGGGAATGCTGCGGTGGCCACCCTATTACAATATCTAGCACCTGTAATGATTATCATTTACGTGGTTTTACGCCATCAAGCAGTATTTACACAAAGAGATTTGATCACCGTTTCACTAGCTTTAGTTGGAAGCTTTTTCTTATTAACAAATGGATCCATCTCACAATTATCTGTACCACCACTAGCAGTTATTTGGGGTGTTTTATCTGGAGTTGCACTTGCCTTTTATACGTTATATGCCATTCCCTTACTAAAGCAATACGATTCCCTTGTAATTGTTGGATGGGCGATGATCATCGGTGGTGTTGCCTTGAGTTTTATCCATCCCCCTTGGCGAATAGATTTGAACATGTTACCGTTAGAAGCTTATTTATACCTCGTTTTCGTTATTATTTTTGGAACAATGATTGCCTTTTGGTTTTATATTGAAAGTCTGCAAAGTCTCTTACCTAAAGAATCCAGCCTTCTCGGAAGTATCGAACCACTTGCGGCCGTGTTAACTACTGTTTTTTGGTTAAAAGAACCCTTTGGCATGTTTCAATGGGTTGGTACCACTTGTATCCTTTTCATGATTGTATTATTGGCCTTGAGTAAAGCATCTAACTCAGAGGTTAGTTACTAAGTAGCAAAAGCCCCTTTTTCATGGCTAAAAGGGGCTTTATTTCACTAAAAAAATATTTTGAGATAGCCTATCGTTTATTGCTTCAGCAATCACTGCCTTTTTTTACATTTGACTTCATTAAGGAGGAAATCTGTTGTTCATCTGTTTTTGAAATTTGTTCTAGTTGATTAATAACTAACTCTTGTCGCTGTAATGTATGGTTTTGGCTTAACTTAGCTTTTCCTTCTATTTTATTGATTTTTATTTTGAAACCTTGAACTCCTTTATTCATACCAGCGAGAAACTCAGGATCTACATCCTGTAATCTGTATGAACTGTCAGGAGTTTCATATTTCAATACCATTTCATGTAAGGAATTCATTAACTCCTTTTCGTCCTCCATAAGCTCGACTTCTCCATAAACATGAACGGTCACGTAATTCCATGTTGGAACTGCCTTATTCGTCTCATACCAAGATGGGGAAATATAACAATGCGGGCCATGAAAAATAGCTAGAACGGTTTGATTGTTGATATCTGTCCACTGAGGATTTGGACGAGCAAAGTGTCCATATAAGTATGTAAGTTCTTTGTTCAAAATTAACGGTAAATGAGTGGCAAATGGCATTCCATCGTGCCTAGAAAAAAGAGTCGCAAAACCATGTTCTTTTATTATATCGTAGGCTATTGTTTCATCTGTGATCTTAAAGTAGTTTGGAATATACATAATATCCACCTTTCAAAAAGGTTATTTGAGATTTTTTGTCATGATAAAGTCCTTTTGTTCTTCATCACCCATAGTAAAAGAGTGGGCTCCCGTTTGAACAAACCCCATTTTCTGATAAAAAGCTATAGCATTTTCATTTTTTTCCCATACGCCTAACCAGAGGTTCTTTTTCTGACGCTGCATCGCCATTTCTATTGCTTGATTTAACAGATATTTTCCAAGTCCATGTTTTTGAAATTTGTTCTTTATATATATCCTCTCGATTTCAAGTGATTCATCGCCCATTTCTTCAGACTGAGCGTCATTGGTATTGATCTTTAAATATCCCGCCACTTCATTTTCAAAATATACAAAAAAGAATTCTGAAGAATTATTGGATAACTCCTTTTCTAATTGGTTTAAGTTAAATGCACTCTCCAAATAGGCCTTCATATTTTCGGGTGAATTCTGATCTTTAAAAGTCTCATTGAAAGTTTCATAACTAATTTCTTGAAGTTGGTGTGAATCTTCAAGGGTACATTTTTTAATATTTATAGTCATTTAGAACTGATGCTCCTTTATATATCAATAATTTCTCTTGTTTCCCTTTTTTACATATTCCCAATCTTTTTCTACATTTTTTCTTACTCTTTGAAGAAGATTGAAAATGGTTTCTACTTCATTTTCGGAAAACCCATCTAATGCCACGATATTGGAATAATTATTTTCTCTTTTTATGAAAGGAAAAACAATTTCCCCTTTCTCTGTCGAAAAGAGTTTTTTGATTTTTTTGTTATGTTGATCTTCTTTTTTTTCAATAAAGCCATTGATTTCCAGTTTTTTTATCGCTCGAGCAGCTGTTGTTCGATCTACTTTTATCATCTCAGCTAATTTTTCTTGAATGATCCCCGGGTTTTCACATATTCGCACAAGGTACAAATACTGCCCCTTTGTCAGGTCATATTCTTTAAATTCTATATTACTTATAGAATCTAATGCCCTAGCTATCATTCCAATTTCACGAAGAATTTCCTTCATAATTACCTCCTTAGCATGAATTTTTATTGCAAATACAACAAAAATGGTATATGTTAAATTTAACCTATTTTTGTTGCGTTTGCAACAAAATAACATAAAAGGACTGATTCATATGAATGTAAAAAGAGCAACGAACGATGAAGAATTAAGGGTAGCATTTGCTATTAGAAAAGAAGTATTTGTGAAAGAACAAGGCGTACCACTAGAGGATGAATTTGATGAATTTGATACACTAAATGGACTCTGCGAACATATTTTAGTCCATTACAATGAGAAACCCGTCGGAACGGGAAGGATTAGATTTATTGATGGAGTAGGCAAATTGGAAAGAATCTGCATCCTTGAACCTTACCGTAAATTTGGCCTTGGGAAAATCATTATAAAAGCGTTAGAAGAAATTGCAGAAGAACAGGAAGTGTCACAGGTTAAATTACATGGGCAAACACAGGCGGAAGGTTTTTATCAAAAACTCGGGTATCAAACTTCATCACCTATCTTTATGGAAGATGGGATCCCACATATTCTCATGCTCAAACAATTGTCTTGTAAATAAACGAAGAGGTTGAGGAAAGTGAAATATGTTTTTTTTGTATTTGGAATTTTACTATTAACCCTAGGTATTTCTTTTACTATCCAATCAGATCTTGGAACATCCCCTTTTGATGCACTTTTGGTAGGACTATCAAACAATGTAGGGCTTACTGTGGGAAGTTGGGAAATACTAATCGCTTTACTATTGATAGGTTGTAATTCGATTTTAAAAAGGGAAAAACCAGAAATCTTGGGGTTGGTAACAGCATTTATAACAGGTATCGGTATTGATATGTGGCTTTATTTATTACAGCATTTTGTAACACCTGAACTATGGGTCAGCAAAGCCGTTTGTTTTGGAATTGGCTTAGTTTTTATAGGATTAGGAACTGCAACATATTTACACACAAATTTTGCACCAATTCCCGTTGACCGATTAACGTTAATCATACAAGAATTAACTAGAACAAATATATTCATTTCGAGGACCATCATTTACTTCGTATTCTTGATCATGGCACTAATCTTCAAGGGACCTATTGGCATAGGAACCTTATTAACCGTTTGTTTCGGAGGGCTAATACTTAATTTCTTTATGCCATTTACTAAAAAAGTAATAGACCGCATATTAACACGCTCTATTCAATCACCAGATTATGTTACAGAAAAAAAACATTCAATAATGAAATGACCCCTTTACCATTATTTCTTCCCCCCGACCGGATTTCTAGAATGTATACGAAAAAAATGGGACAGTGTACCTGTCCCCATCACTCTTCAAACAACTACAAACTCTCTGGCAAGTGATGTTTATACATTTCTAATGTATTTGTATTTTCTTTTAAAACAGCCACAATTTTAGGATGAGGCTTAGCATAGATAACTGGATAATCCTTTTCATCAAGTTTTTCATTAATGGGAAAAGCTAATTTTTCTTCTTCAATTGAAAATTGCGCATTAATTCCCGCTTTATTTCCACGAGCATCTACTCTAATCCATTTATTAAGGGATTTAAGGAAGATAGCATTTAAAGCGTGAATACAATACCCTTTATCTGGAGTATCAAATAACATCAATCTTTGATAACAGAAACCTGTTGGTATTCCCTGTGAACGCAATAAAGCCGCTAATAGATGTGACTTTGCATAGCATATTCCCTCTTTACCGTCTAATACGTCTGAAGCATTACAAGTAACTCGCTTCGATTGAATATCCCAAGAATGAGAAATTTCATCACGAACAAATTCAAAAGCTATTTTAGCTTTTTCAACTTCCGTTTGAGTTGGATTGAAAAGTTCAGCTGCTTTCTTTTTTATTTTTGGATTAGAATAATTAACTTCATTTAATTCGAGTAAATAGTCATCTAGTTTTTCAGATTCACAAAAGAAACTCACAAACCCTTCCCCCTATAATAAATTGCATATTTATGTAAATTCAAACATTATTATAAATCTTTTATTAATAGAATTAAAGGATTGATTATTGAGTAACCTGTTTAGTCCATAAGGAAAAGGAATCTTAATCCTTCTTCTGTTAGTGAAATAATACATAGTACCAGAAAAACTGAAAATAATACTCAAGTAGTACTATCTCTAACAGTAAAAGGAGATGAAATTATGGAAGATATCGCTAATATTGTTCATATCGGTGAGTTAATAGCTGTCTCAAAGGTTTTTCAACTAAATCCTTTTCGAATGACTGTATTAATAGAAGAAGGTTTAATGGAAGTATACGAAACGAAGGAAGATTTTTTAGCAAAGTACGGAAACAAGGAAACATATGACGAATTAGAAAATTGGTGTGAGTTAAACAATGGGAAGATTTTTACTAAACCTAAAGTAGGAAGGTAGTAAAAAAGTTACAGAACCTTCAAAAAAAGTTCACAGTCCCGTCATGTGTAACGACCCTATAGTATTTAGAATCCTGTAAAATCAATTTGAAACCATATTTTTCTGGAGATGATTTTAATGGATGCGAAACAAAAAAAGTCTTATGCTTGCTATTTGTTAATTTGTTTACACTTTTTACTTGGAATCGGTGCACTTTTTGGCGGAGGAGTACTGATTATATTTCCTGACGGTTCGATTTTGTCAATGCCTCTTACTATGTTGCAGAATAGCCCATTTGATAATTTCCTCATCCCAGGCATAATACTTTTTGTTGGATTAGGAATTCTTCCACTAGTAACTGCCGTTTTCCTTATCTTTGAAAAGCCGCTAGAATTCGCTGAAAAGCTTCGCCTTTATAAAGAAATACATTGGGCATGGAATTATTCTCTATACATTGGTTTTATTTTAATTATTTGGATTACAGTCGAAATGTATATGATTCAAGCCGTTGCATTTATTCACGTCTTCTACATCTTCCTAGGAATTTCCATTCAATCCATTACTCTTCTTCCATCTGTTAAGGAGCATTACTCAAACAATAATCGATTTACTAAAAATCTAAGTAGTTTTTTAATCGTCTTAGCTCTTTTTGGGAACTCTTACTCTCTCCTACACTTCTGAGTCGATATGCCATTTAAAGGTAAGGGGGGCATCTCTCCTCCTTGGATTAATACCCTCCACTTAAGTACATCTATAAAAAACTACTCCCAAATTTCATCTTCTAACTTCTTCTACATCTTTATTAATCCGGTTTGGACTTATTGCCTGTAACGTCAAATATTCTTCCTAGATGAAATTTTTGTTTTTTTATTAATGGTGAAATCCTTTAACTTAAAAAAACACTTCATATTGAACCTATTTGGTTTCTTTTTCTAAACAAGTTATCTACCAAATCCCTGCTACGTCAGTGTATGATAAATATAGCAAATTTGGTTAAGAACGGATATCTGTGTACGGTTATATTAGCTATAGGGAGGTGAAGGGAATCGATTATGTAGTTTGTATCGGACGAACGCTAGATTACATTGAAGAGAACCTGCATGGAACGATAACACTTGAAACACTAGCAGGAATTGCATGCTTTTCTCCTTTTCATTATCATCGTGTCTTCCAAGCACTCGTTGGAGAATCGGTCATGGATTATGTGAGAAAAAGACGTCTTACACGTGCAGCAGAGCGACTTTACTATTCGGATGAAAAGGTGATTACTATTGCAATGGATGTGGGCTTTCAATACCACGAGTCATTCAACCGGGCTTTTAAAAAGTTTTATGGAGTTGTTCCCCCCTCCTTCATAACAAATAATAATTCTACTTATTAAATGGGTAGGATTTGTTTTTGTTATGTTATAATTTTAGCTTATGGATATGTAGTTATGGAAAACTAAACGATCATAAACCTTAAGTATAGAGTAATAGGAGTAACCTTGTATGATTATTGGATTATTGGTTTGCGCTATTGGCATGATCCCTATTGTGTTGGCGTTTAGTGTTACTAAAATTTATAAAGAGTCGAATCTAACTCTAGGGATTACCTTGTTAATGGTGATGATATCGGGTTGGCAACAAGGGATAGGTGTACTTTACTTCACGGATCTGTTAGACGAACAATCAGCTTTTTGGTTATTTAGAATCTTAAGGTTTGCACCAACCTATTCCGTACCAGCTATATTTTTTGTAGCCTATTGTACGATAAAAAGTTTTTCGGTTACCTTAAAAAATGACTCTATCTTAAATAGAGTCGTAAATTTTATATTTACCAAGAAAATGATGATTGCTTTAATTTTATGGACTTCATTTGTTTATTTCATAGGTTGGACAGACTTTGGAATGAAAGGCTTGGAAACAAGACGTATTTCTGCATCTGATATTGAGTTTTATTTTCCTGTCTACGGTGAATGGGCCGCGCTTTATGTTTTTCACATGGCTAGTTTAATTATATTTTTGCTTTTTTTATTCTATATCTCCACAAAAATTCGCAACACAAACATTAGGAGTTTCTTAAAACAATTCTCCATGTATACATTACTTTTGTTTCTACTCGGATTGTTTAACTTTAATCCTAAAACAGGAATCATCATGGGGAGTTTAGGAGTAATTATTTTTTCAATAATGGTTATATTTGAATTTATTAAATTGAACGCCATTATTGAGTTTAATTATTCCCAACTTAAGGAAAGGCAAAAAAAGTTAGACTTTACGGGTAACTTTGTTGGAAGTCTTATACATGAAATGAAAAATACCTCGACCATTATCAGAGGTTTCTCAAAGCTTATCAAGGAAGATAAAGAACTGACTAAGAAGCAGCAGGCTGCCTTGGATATGATCTATAAAGCGACGGTACAATTAGAACAACTATCATTCAATTATAACGAATATCTTGTTCATTCTAAAATGAGCTTTAAAACGGAGAACATTGTCTCTATCATTAGAGATTCGATTGAACTGTCTAGCGAATTTACCAAACAAAACAATATCGATATTGAGTTAATTGACTCCTATCAATCTCTAAAGGCGTTTGTGAATAAATCTTATTTGCAGCAAGTGTTTATCAATCTAATTAAAAATAGTTCAGAAGCGACTCCCCCAGGTCGAGAAGAACGCAAGATAACGATTCTTACAAATATGAATGAAGATTATATTGTGATTGACTTTTACGATACAGGAAAAGGCATACCTGAATCTGATTGGGACCATATCTTTGATCCCTTTGTATCGTCCAAAGATGATGGAACAGGAATGGGACTTCCGTTTGTAAAAAAAATCATCTTTGAACACCGTGGGGATATAGTTGTTGTGGATAGTACATCATTAGGAACCCATTTTAAAATTATCATCCCGCAATTGGGAAGTGACACATAAATTGTCCTTATTTTTATTCAACAAATACAAATAAAAGGGCTGTCGCGAACGGCAGCCCTAGCTTCACAGAACCGATCAAGTTAGTACCGGAGAAGCTTCACTTAAATTACTAAAATCGTGATTAATAATTTCTACTAATTTAAATTCTTTGTTCTCATATTCAAATTTCAAAATGCAACAGTTACCAAGTCGTTCTTTTTGTCTAATGGGACTTGTATGTTCCCAATACTGCATAAATTTTCTACAAGCGGCCCCGTGAGAGACGATTAAAACGACTTCATTATCTTCTTCTACGATTTTTTGGACAGTATTAACTATTCTTCTTTGAAATTCTTTTTCTTCTTCTCCCCCATAATTAACAAAGAAATCCCTATAAGGCAGTGGAGGATTTAAATCTTCACTTTCACCTTCAAAAGTACCAAAATTCCATTCCTTTAATCCTTTTAATCTTGCATAAGGCAGATCAGTCACAACTTCGATCGTGTCATTTGCTCTTTCAGATGTGGAACAATAGGCATGGTCGAAAACGATATGGTTCTCTTTAAAATACTTTGCAGCAGTCCCTGCTTGTATAATTCCTAGTTCTGTAAGTGGTGAATCACACCAACCTTGAACTTTCCTTCTTTTATTAAATAATGTTTGTCCATGTCTCATGAGAAATATCGTCTTTTTCATTTGTATCCCCCTTATTGAAACGTAAAAGAGTATTTAAATATCAAGTTTACGAGTACCAAGCCATTTCACCATTTCAGGATCTCTATGTGAAAAGAACAAGCTTTCTTTCATATCTAAAGTGGAAATCTGCTCCATATCTCCTTGAGTTAATTCAAAATCAAAGATATTGAAGTTTTCAATCATTCTCTCTTTACGAACTGACTTTGGAATGGCAACGACACCCCTTTGAGCCAACCAACGTAAAATGACTTGGGCAACGGATTTGTTATGCTTTTCTGCAATAGAAACTAATACTTCATTCTGAAAAATATCATTTTTCCCTTCAGCAAAAGGTCCCCAAGACTGTATTTGCACATGATTCTCTTTCATGAATATAGCACTTTCTATTTGCTGATTGAACGGGTGTGTTTCCACTTGGTTAACCGCAGGAACCACTTCATTATGAAGGATTAAATCAATCAAACGGTCTGGATGGAAATTACTTACTCCGATCGCCTTGATGATACCTTCTCGATATAATTCCTCCATCGCACGCCAAGAACCGTGTACATCACCAAATGGCTGATGAATTAAATACAAGTCTACATAATCCAATTGCAGTCTTTCCAGTGATTTTCCGAATGCTTTCTTTGTGCTCTCGTAACCAGCGTCCTGAACCCATAGTTTGGTTGTAATGAACAATTCCTCTCTTGGTACACCACTCCGCTTAATCGCTCTACCCACGGCATCTTCATTTAAATAAGAGGCAGCTGTATCTATCAGACGATAGCCTGCCATAAGAGCATCGTAAACGGCTTGTTCACATTCTTCTGGATCATTTATTTGAAAAACACCGAAGCCTAGTATGGGCATCTCTACCCCATTATTCAATATTAATTTTTGCATATAAATTCCTCCTGTATTTTATATTTCATCCATTAACTGCTTAAGCAAGCTTTATATTAATTATTATGCAGCAGATCCTTAGGCGCCTGATATCATATTCCTATCAATTCCTTGCCTAATTCTCTCTCTCCCCTTTCGAAACAGAGTTGCATCCCTTACAATTGAAATATAAAAACGGAACAAAGGAGATCCAAATGTTTAAAGAAATCCATAATTACCGGGGTGAACTTGCCAACCTCATTAAGTCGCACACCAGTCAGGACGGTGGTCATGAGACGGCTATTTCGACTTTATTTTTCTCTCGTTACTCGAATGTAGCCGGGCCATTTTACGGAGTTACTAACCCTTCCTTATGCATCGTCGTTCAAGGGAAGAAGGAGGTCCTGCTGTCACAAGAGCTCTTTAGGTATGGACCTGCTGATTATCTTATTTCATCCGTTAACTTACCCATTATCGGACATGTAACGGAAGCTTCTTCCGAGGTTCCATATTTGGCTCTTAAACTTGAATTTACACCAAATGAAATTTTAGAAGTTTTAGGAGATTTTCAAATAGGTGTGAATAAAAAGGAAAATAAGAACAGAGGTATGTATGTCAACTTGATAGAATTACCTTTGTTAGAAGCCGTAACCAGATTGGTTCGTTTGCTTGACCATCCTGAAGATATCCCGATCCTCTCTCCTCTTATCAAAAAGGAAATTATCTATAGGGTTCTAAAAGGACGACATGGTGATGCGCTGGGGCAAATTGCTGTTGAAGGAAGTTCTACCTATCAAATCAGTGACGCGATTGAGCATATCATGAATCATTTTGATAGGGCTATTCGAGTGGAGGAACTGGCGGAAATAGCGAATATGGGTGTCTCTTCCCTTCATAGACTTTTTAAAGAGGTTACAGCCATGAGCCCTATCCAGTTCCAAAAACAACTGAGACTGCAGGAAGCTCGGCATTTGCTATTAACTGAGGCGGCAGGTGCTGCCGATGTGGCTTTCCGAGTAGGCTATGAAAGTCCCTCTCAATTCAGCCGAGAATATTCTAGACTATTTGGGGTGCCACCTAAAGAGGATATCAAGCGTCTGAAAGAAACCTATGATAAAAAGAAAAACGCATAAGCGAATAATTTTTCTATTGATAAAGAAAGGATGGAACATATATGTTCCATCCTTGGTTTCTTCTATATTAGTATTAGAACTTTGAGTGATAGTTTTCAATTTCCCAAGCGTGAACCGAGATGCGGTAGCTATCCCACTCTGCTTTTTTCATTGCCACATACTCACCATATACGTGCTCGCCTAATGCTTTAGCACCAAAGTTGCTTGCTTCTAATTCAACAACTGCTTCTTTTAAGCTACCAGGAAGATTCTCAATTCCTAAATGAGCTCTTCTCTCATCTGTCATGTGGAAGATGTCTTCATTAATCGGAGCTGGAGCTTCTAGTTCTTTTTCAATTCCATCTAAACCTGCAGCCGCAATGACAGCAAACGTTAAGTATGGGTTTGCTGATGGATCTGGACAACGTAATTCTACACGAGTCGCAAGACCCTTCTTCGCTGGAATACGGATAAGAGCAGAACGGTTAGATGCTGACCAAGCAAGGTAGCAAGGTGCTTCATAGCCTGGTACTAAACGCTTATAAGAGTTTACTAGCGGGTTTGTTACAGCCGCGAAGCTCTTTACGTTTTCAAGTACACCTGCAATGAAATGGTAAGCTTTCTTTGATAATTGTAACTCATCAGATGGATCAAAGAAGGCATTTTCGCTTCCTTCAAAGAATGACATGTTCACGTGCATACCAGAGCCATTGATTCCGAATGCTGGCTTCGGCATGAATGTTGCATGCAATCCAAATTTCTGAGCAACGGTCTTAACCACCCATTTATACGTAGTAGACAAATCTGCTGCTGTTAAAGCATCGGCATACTTGAAATTGATTTCATGCTGTCCTTCAGCAACCTCGTGGTGAGATGCTTCAATTGTAAAGCCCATTGCCTTTAACGCACGATAAATTTCTAAGCGAACGCGTTCTCCAAGATCGTGTGGTGACGGCTCGAAATAGCCAGCTTTATCACTTAGTTCTTGAGTTGCATAGCCATTTTCGTCTGTTTTGAATAAGAAAAACTCTAGCTCAGGTCCAACTGAAATCGTATATCCACTTTCAGCCGCACGCTCAACTGTTTTCTTTAAAACATTTCTAGTATCTCCATCAAATGGTGTTCCGTCTGGATTTTTTACAGAACATAAAAATCTAGCTTCCGCATACCCTTCTTCCACTGACCAAGGAAGAACAGCAAATGTTGTTAAGTCCGGTTGTAAGTAAAGGTCGGACTTATTAATAGGGGAGAACCCTTTAACAGAAGATCCGTCAAACATCATTTTCCCTTCTACTACATCCTCTAATTGCTCAACTGTTACTGTTACATGCTTTAAGATTCCTTCAATATCAACGAACTGTAAGTGTAATAGTTCTACACTTTTTTCTTTTATCGTTTCTTTAATTTGGTCTAAAGTTGAAGTTTCTAATTCTACTAAAGTTTTTGTCATGTTAGATAATCCCCCGCCATTGTGTTATGTTATATGACATTCATTAAAATGAATTATAATAGATGTTTCAGAATTCGACAACATCTTTTTTTAATTTTTTGATAACTTTTTTTCTATCTACTATTTTCTTTAAAAATCTAAACCAATAAAAAAATACCATGTAAGCATTTACATGGTATCTGTCTAGCCATATGTGGAATCATTGCTCTACCTAGAGCTCCGATTTCAATTTTTTCACGTATTCCGGAATTTTATTTTCTCGGTTGCAATTGTTACAATAATATTTCTTCACTAAGTCATCACACAGGTACGTTTTTAACGCAAACTCTGGAATTCTTTGAGGCACTCCACAATGCTGGCAGAAGAATAAATATTCACTCTTTTTCATGGACCTCACTCCCATTCAATCTTTTTTGGTTTTGTTTCCAACAAAATTAGGTATTATTATGTGTATGAGGCCAAAGCTTGTAAAACTACATTTTTTTCTTGTTGCTTCGTCTAAATTTTCCTTCTTTCTTCTATTATACTATTGAAACCGTTTTCTTGCATGATTCATATTTCATGGACAAGACTACTTTTACATGTCTCTAATGGTAAAAATCTACTGGGAGGTCAACATGAAGAAACAAATTAAAGTCGTGGCTGCTGTGATTGAAAATGAACAGGAAGAAATTTTATGCGCCCTCCGCTCTCCAACCATGACCATGCCAAATCTGTGGGAGTTTCCTGGTGGAAAGGTCGAAGAGAACGAGGATTTGTATTCAGCGATCAAGCGAGAGATCCACGAAGAACTGGGTTGTATCATCGAACCCGATGAATTACATAACGAGCATATCCACGAGTATGACACGTTTATTATTCAATTGATTACGATCAAATGTCGTTTGGTGGATAGCACTCCTCTACCAAGTGAACACTCAAAACTCCTTTGGCTGAAGCGAGAACATCTGTCTTCCCTTGTTTGGGCTCCTGCCGATATTCCGGCAGTTGAGTTGTTAAGGAAGGAATGGACATAGGAGTAGTTGGGAAAGATCTCCACTCTTCCCCAGCTACTCGGCAATGATTCTCCACGATTGATTTCACCATGATATAATTCCCCACCGGAAACATCCACTATGTGATTCATTTTATTTTTAAATGCAATTAACTGGTATTATTAAGAAAAATATGGAAATTTTAGTAAGTAACAACATTTTTTGTATTCACCATTGGAGGGACACAAATTGATTCTGACTAATCCAATAAGTGTATCTGAAATAGGCTCTCTATGGCAGACCTATCAAGAAAAAACACTAATTATGAGATTTTTGGAATATTTCATTGAGAAAGCAGATGATACAGAAGCTAGGAATATCCTAGGCGGATTATGGCAGGAGCTGAACTTTTTTGTTAGAGAGATCGAGCAATTAATGACTGAACAAGGAATGGTCATACCTGTTGGATTTACTAAAGAAGATGTAAATTTAGAGGCTCCTAAATTATACGACAATGGCTTTGATATCATGTTTATCCGTATATTAAAGGAAGTTAGCATGGGCTTGTACACTCTAGGTATGAATATGACTTACAACCCGAAAGTGATGCAAATCTATGAGGGACTAACGACAGTAACCCAAAAAATTTATAAGCTTTCCACTTCTTATTTGCTTGAGAGAGGAATTCTTGCCCTTCCTCCAAAAGTGACCATGCCGAAAAAAACCGAGTTTATTAAAAGTAAAAAATACATGGAAGGCCTCAAATTCTTAGGAGATAAAAGAGCTTTGAATGACCTAGAAATTGGTATTCTCCATCATAATTTAGAGTCAAACAACATCGGGATGCAACTCATAACCGGCTTTGCACAATGCGCCCAAAAGAAAGAAGTGAGAGAATACTTTCTGAAAGGAAAAAAACTAGCACAAAAACAAATAAGAATGATGGAAGACATCCTTCGTGAAGGAGATGTACAGCTCTCTGCTACTAGCGGAGGTACGGTCACTACTTCAACTGTCGCTCCATTTTCAGACAAACTCATGATGCATTGCATTTATATCCTCAATGGATTTGGCCTTGTAGGAACTGGTACCGGTGCTTTTTTCAGTTTAAGAAATGATCTTTCTATGAAATCCATGCTTCTAGCTAAAGACGTCTATCTTTACGCACAAGAAGGAATCGAAATTAAAATTAAGAATGGTTGGTTTGAGGAACCTCCACAAATGGAGGATCGGAATCAGATTATTAAAAATAGAAATTGAGTAATACAAAAAACACGGAGAGAATCGCAAATTTTCTCCGTGTTTCCCCTATTCTATTGTTTTTTTGAAAATAAGTTAGAAGTTACAGAGGAATTGAATCCTTTCAGAATCAACCACACAGCTAAAATCATTTCATTCGCTGCTACTGGCAGTGCCAACAACCCACCCCAAACAGACACTTGTTCTATTATATCGAACATAACTAACAAGGCACAAATAAACACAAGAGATGCCCCGGTCATACCCAATATGGGAATAAACCTCGGTACGAGCTTGGTTTTATAAAATATATAACTGTACATCATCGTATTGATACCGAGCATGAAGTTGGGCCCTAGCATAAATGTCCATTCATGGATGGCTTTTAATACGGTACCTGACGTTTGAAAAGCTGCAGCATCTGGAGCACCAGCTGCAACAAATGTGTGACTTAACGTCAGAAGGGACAGCACACTGATCACACCAATCGTAATGACAATCGCTTCAAGAAACCGAAAACTAACATGCCATAAAGCGATCGTTTCGTTATATCTCCTTAAAATCGGAAACATCGTCGTTGCTGTACCCACCACTGAAACGACAAGAATTAACTCCATTAACGCTCCCCATATAACTCGGTTCGCGTGTTTGGAACCATTGATCAAGTAATCGGAACCGTTTAAGATCGGATCGTATAATATCACACCCGCTACCGCCGAAACGGCCGCTAGAATAAACAATACTCCCACTAGTTTGTCTGCTCTTTTGTTTATCATTATTTATTTATCCCCTTCTGTTCATAAATTGACAAACGGTACAGTAACAACAATCAAACATTCTACAGCGTTGGGTCATCTCCATAAAAGAATACTTCTTCCAACGGCAAGTGAAAGGCATGAGCAATGCGAAAAGCGAGTTCAAGAGATGGGGAGTAGTTTCCCTTTTCGAGAGCCACGATGGTTTGTCTGGTTACACCCACCTTGTCAGCTAATTGCTGCTGGGTCATTTCATCATGATTAAATCGTAATTTTCGAATGTGATTGCCGACAAGATTTTTTCCCATTTTAGACTCCTCTCCGATAGTGATAAAGTCTCGTAACTGATCCAGTCACATCGGAAGCAAAGCCCGAAATGATCAGAATGATGAACATCACGTGTAACGGTTGGTAAATGATCAGTGATCCCATGGCAAGAAGAAATCCGAGGACAAACACAAAAAATGAATTTCGGAACGCTTTCAAGTCGATTAATTTATCCAATTCATCCGCAAATGTTGGTTCTTTTTCTCTGGTTGTTATTCTAAAGACGATGTTAAATATGATGCTTATTACAATGTGAGCGACAATTGAAACGACAGTCAGAGTGAGGACAAAGCTACCCCAAAAACGAAAGGTTTCAGGAGACTCTAGCCCTCCTTCAGGATACTGCGGGTACATATACAAACAATAAAACCCAAAAATGAGAATAGCACTGATCATTGACACGATACTTTTCTTTTCTTGATACGTCATAATAACCTCCCATTGTTAACTTGCCTTTACATGATGTTAAACCTGTTATACACAATGTATAATAAACTTTACATCAAGTCAAGAATATTTTACCAAAAAAAAGACCGGACACTTGGACAGTGTGCCGGCCTTGATTGTGATGAATGTAGCCATTTACTCCTCGGAAAGATAAGAACAACAATAATCTACCACCGAATGCACTTTTAATAAAAAGCTTTCGTTTGCAGGTACATAAAACACGCCATTATTTTCAATCGTCTTCCAATCTTGCCCCTGTAATTTATATTCAAGGACTCCCGCTTGAATATCCATCTCTTCTTTTTGAGATGTTGAAAATTCATATTCTCCTGGAAGCATGATTCCTAATGTTTTTCGAGTACCATCTTGAAAAACTGCGGTTCTACTTGTTACCTTTCCCTCAAAGTAAATATTTGCCTTTGTAGAGATTGTTACATTCGTAAATTCTGCCATTGGATCCATCCTCTCCCTTTTCTGTCCTCATTTAAACATAAAATCATTAATTGGGGAACAAAAAGTTGAGAGTCACCTAGGAATAAAAACTATAATTTTCTAAACTGATACTAGAACTATAAGTCTATTACGTTAATCTTCATTCCTTACCTATGCATTTCCTAAAATAATAAAAATGGTAACAGATTATATTAAAAATGTACGATTGACAGTTACTACTTGCCCTACCTTTTTATTATTTGAAACATATGCTGTTCATTGAAGGTTCGTAGTTTCTACTATGAACCCAAAATAATAGAAAGGAATGATATTATGGGTAAAAACAAAAATTTAGTAAGAGCATCCGCATTTAGAGCAGTTAATGTTACAACTCCTCAACCAGTCCCAGCAAATACTCCAATAAAAGTTATATTTCCAACACAGCAATTTGATTTAGCTGGTGAATATAACCCAAATAGCTCAACGTTTATTCCAGAAAATGATGGCGTATATTTAATATTAGCCTCAGTTGGATTCGCACCAACTAACCCGAATTTGGATTATCGTGCAAGAATTGAAATTCGTGTAAATGGTAATCCTGCGGTAGCCATTGACAATGATTTCTTTGGTGGAGGAACTCCATTTGTAAACAGTGTACAAGTATCTACTATCTTAAATTTGAAAGAAAATGATGTGGTCGAAGTGTTTGCTCAAAGCAACATTGCAGGAACAATTGACACAGGAGAAGACGGTTCACGTTTCGAAGCTGCTAGATTTCCTTCCCCATTACGCAAGGATGATGATAAGGAAGATGATGATTAATTCTACACATGAATGGTATAACATTTAGATAAATACGCAATATATTAAACCATGCCCTCGGTAACAGGTTTTGTCGCGAGGGCAAGGTATTTTTTTATCCCACATATTAATCCTTTTATTCTCCCTCCACAATCTTTGCAAATTCATCAAGAGTTGTGGAATACGTAATATACACTCTTGGTAAAAAATAAAGTTCATCTTTCATGCCTTTTTCAGAAAATAGTTCAGGAGTTGTCGTTAGTCCAAATCTATAGTATTTCTTCGTTTCTTCTACAACCTTTTTATCCGTATTGCCATATGGGTACGCAAGAGCAATCACAGGTTTGCCTGTTATGTGTTGAATTTTTTCTTTGGACTCTTTTAGTTCAATTTTAAAATTATTTATTTTCGTCAGATCAGGATGTGTAGCGGTATGAGACTGAATTGAAATCATACCCGAACCAACCATCATCTTTAGATCCGATGATGATAATCGGTTGGAACGGCCGATAAAGTCAGAAAGAACAAACACCGTACCTTTCGGTTGAAACCTTTCATTTTTCAGTTTTCGAAAAATGTCAAATGCATTCAGATTGTTTTTGTATCCGTCATCAAACTCCCTGTTCGAGGAAAAAAAGAATTTGACATCCAAGCTTTGTTTAAAAGCAAAAGTAATAGGCATCCCTATTTTAAAGGAATGCCCATTTTCATACGCCCCACTAAAGAAGACTTCTAACCATTTTCTGTTTTGTAGTTCCATGTGCAAAAACTAGTAAAAAAGCCTACAAAGATCACGGTCAAAATCGACAAGAGAAAGGTATCTTTTGAAATGAGCCATCCTCCCAAGGAAATAACAAGCGTATCGATTAAAAATATCGTTATTCCAACATTAATGTTAAAAAATTTTGAAATAAATTGGGCAATGAGATCTGTTCCTCCTGTACTTGTTTCATATCTAAGCATGATTCCAATACCCACTCCAATAAAAATCCCGCCCAATATCGAACTAACTATCGGGTGAAGAATCATATCAGATGGTAAAAGTTGAGAAGACGCCAGTAAATCAATGACAAAGGAAGAGATAAGCATCCCATGCAAACTATTATAAAAATAATTTTTGTTATATAACCAAGCTAGCACAAAAATCGGAACACTCAAAAAAATAATGACTAAACCCGCTTGTATCCCCGTTAAATACTTGATGATTAAACCAATCCCAATGATTCCACCGTCAAGTACCTCAAAGGGAACTAGAAAAAAATTGATACCAAAAGACAATAACATACTGCCGAGCAGGACAATTCCCGTTTTCTTAAGGAAATACACCATGTTGATTCATCTCCGAACTATATATGGCCTGTCCTTAATATATGCTTTTTATGGTGGTTTCTTTCATAAAAAAGAGCCACTAGGGCTTAAATTAAATGGTTCCGTTTTGAGGTACTATTTTTAAAATACGTGCCGAAATGACAGTCAGATGGTCATCGTTATTGATCTATAAAAATAAGATGTTTTGTCCTTAATCGTGTACCCAGCTAAGTAAAATAAGCGGATATTTTTCCGTTAGAGGCAAAATGGAGCTTGTTACGGGGCAAATAAGAGGAGTTTTTCCGGTTATGCTAAAAAAAATCTCTACTTTTCGACTTTTTCGAGCCAATAGGCTGAATCTCTCCGTTTATTTTAATGATTTTTAATAATAATTATTAATTAGGCGGAATTTCTCCTCCAATTTCTCCACTCGGGTGCTTAAAAAACTTCGCTCCATCATAAACCAAAAATAAATCTGTTACGTTTATTTCGAACTGTTCTTATTTGTCAGTATATAACCACATACAAGTACCACTGCAATGACTGAAGAAATTACCGAATATCTTAAAATAGTAAAGAAAAACTCTGGGTAAGGCGTCACCGTAAATGAAGTCATCCCATCTACATCTATCGTGTCTTGTTCCCTTTTCATAAAAATAATTAATAAAAAGAAAGAACCTATAAATGAATATATCCCTGTTTTCACTAAAATTTTCTCCATGAGATAATCCCTCCAGAAAATTTTGAAATCTCATCTTGAATTTTACCATAATTATCCTGAAAGCACTTGTTAAAATAGGTATTAAACAAATCGGGTTATTTCATCCCTCATCATCCCCGATCTTTCCAACATAATCGATTAAAAAGTGCAAAATTATGAGGGGGACAATCGAGTCTAATCCGATATATAAAATGGCGAAAAACAAGCCAATCAATGAGGTTTTAAAGACATTAAGAATTCCTTGGTAAGTGTGGGCCAAACCAAATAACAAGGAGGAAAAGATCAACACGGCCCAAATAGGAAAACCTGGAAACAGCTGTAAAAGGGCAAAAATCAGAAAGCCTCGGTAAATGATTTCTTCCGTAATTCCCGCTGTCCAAGACACATACGTCCATACACGTTTGTCTTCTTTCGAATGTGGCAAGATGTCTTTGAACACGATTTTCTCGTGCTCTCTTTTCTTTAGCTCAGCAATGTCATTTCTCATTTTTATACTAATCTTAGATCCTATTAAATAATATATGAGACTAACCAAATAGATTCCCGCTAATCCGAAAGAACCATACGTGACCCAAGGTCCTAAAGTTGATGTATTAATGTTGATTCGTTTTAAGCCAATGTCTTGGAAGTTCAAAGGACCAAATGCAGTTACTACTAAAATTGTAACAGTCGGAATCCAAAGACCGAGCATGACTTTTTTATAATACTTCACTCTCTCCGACGGATTTTGTCCGTCTCTACTTTTAAATTTTTGATAATCAAAGTAACCATAGACGGGTTCGTACATAACGAGAAATAAAAGGACGATCCAATAGAATATAATCAATGATTTCCCCTCCCTTGATTCACTAGTTCGTAAAAGGCACGTTCATCATCGACGGTAAAAAAGATACGTTGAATGTTCTTGTTTTTGTTTTGGATCGGCTCTGATAAAACGATTTCAAAAGTGGGTTCGTCAAAGCCTAATAAGGAGAGGTCGAGCACGTCTTTATTTTTTCGATCCTGTTCAAAATTGATTTTCCCACTTTTGATGGTGTTAATCCAAGATAGTGGGATTCTGATGGCGGGACGAATGCCTATCTTAATGGTTAGTTGATGGTTATGAATGAGGATTGGATTTTTTATTACTGCCCGCAAATCAATCATCAGGAACAAAATCGTGGAAAGGGATAGGAATAAGTGGATCCAATGAAGAATGGGACTCCATTTGTATAGAAGAAACGAGACACCAATCGTCTCAACTACACATACAGCCACCATCGCCCAAATAAACCCAGTATAACCAGACTTTTTATGATACGTAAATTGACGGTTCAACCCAACAGCAGAATCCATTATGTTTCTCCTCCACTTACCACAATATGATGTAGCTTTTTCAATTTTTCATGGTATTTGATAATATCTTCTTCTGGCAGTCTAAGGAAATACTTTCCTAACACCCTTTCATCTATGGCGGTCATGTCTGTGAAAAATTGCTTCCCCTTTTCATCGAGGTATACAAACACTTCTCTTCGGTTTTCCATATTCGTCTCTCTTTTTACATATTGCTTCTTTTCGAGTTTCTGGATAAACTGACTCGCTGCACTTGGGGTACCGTTAATGATTTCAGCAATCTCGTTCATCGTGAGGCGATGCTTTTTATCTAATATACTTAAAACCAGTGATTGCTTCTGAGAAAAGAAAGAGTCAGGACGCTGGGATAATTCCCCAAAAAGCTAACACTTTCATCATTAAACATACTAGGAATTGGATACGTAGCCTTTCCATTCGGATCGTACGCACCCTTTGCTATGTACAAAGGTTCCTTTCCTTCTGGGAAATTAATATGGAGTTGATCTCGGTATGCCACTCTTTTAAAAATGACGTCTTTAAGGTCAGCCAGTTCCTTTTTTACCTCACCGTCATTCCATGTATAAGAACCAAGAAAGACTTGTGTTTTTTGTTCACCTAAAGAAATGACCGGAACGGGTGGCTTCTCTTCTTTGTACACCTTTTGCTTGTCAAAATAAATCATAACTACTGTGACAATCGTGAACCCGATCAACCAAAGTAGGGCCTTTTTATAATCTCGCTTTCTCTCAGTCTTCTTCTCCAACCTCAGTCCTCCTTAATTAAATTCTTCTTTAAGGATGCCGTATTGAGCCAAATCGTAGTATTGACCAAAGCGGGACACATGCTGTCTCAAGGTTCCTTCGTATTTAAGTCCAATTTTCTCCATGATTCTCCACGAGCCTGGGTTGGTGGTAAAGCTTTGGGCGTAAATTCGGTTAAGCTCGAGTACTTTAAATCCATATTGAAGAACTGCCTTCGCGGCTTCCGTTCCGTAGCCTTGTCCCCAATAAGGCTTTCCAACCCAATACGCAAGTTCCCCACGGTTAAAGGTAGAATGGATGCTGATGGCCATCAGTCCGATTAGCTCGTTCGTTTCTTTTTCAATGATGGCACGGGTGATAAGCTTCCCTGTTCTCTCCGATTCTAGCGCACTATGTATGAATGCAACAGCTGAACCCTCTGGATATGGATGCGGTATGTTGAGGGTGGTTTTCGCCACCTCGTGATCGCCTGCTAATTTTTCGATTCGATTGGCGTCTGTTGCCTCGAGCTTTCTTAATATTAATCTTTCGGTTACTAACGTCATTCAACCTACTCCCTCCTTTTATACTCCTAACACCCAATGAAAAAGCTTTGCATATGCAAAAGGTAGACTAATAGCAATCAATGCCCCGATAGCAACCGCTGAAGATACATACTCGAATAACTGACGAAAATTGATTTCCTTTCGTTTATAACCGATATACAGTACTCTGATCATAAATAATACAGTTATCAGGATAATGAGTGCGGAAAACATACTCGCGATGATTACTTCCATAGGAACCTCCATTAAGCTTATTCTTATGAAAATTTTACCATCCCTTTTATGTAATTGATATCCGATTCTATGAAAAAGAGAAAATTCCCTGACATTACATTCAGCCCATACTTTATTGATGCTCAAGAGGGGGATTTTTCATAATTAGAACCCATTTGATTAAAATCCACTCGCTCCGAACTCCTTTTCATCTGTTTATTTGCTATTTCTATGATATATTTGATATTTCGAGAGTTTACCTGCTATTTTACGAGGGTGCATTGTCCCTTAGAAAACATCAAAAAGGCCCATCAAGGGCCTTTTTCACTACTTACTTAATATTCGTAATCTGTCCAGGTGTAATGTAGCCTTTTGTTTTCCCACTTTGAATATAGTACCAAGAACCCGTCTTTTGAATCACTACCACTTCGTTGTTCTTATTCAGCCTTCCTAATGCCTTCGAACTGCTAGATGTGTTTTGTCTGATGACCACGTTGTTAACCGTGATTTTTCCTTTAAACACATTATTCAAGGTGAATTTATGGGGTGCAATCGAGCGGTTTTTTGCTACATCAGAAGCAATGATCTCAACCGTATATGCTCCATTTGTATTCTTTACCGCATCCCAAACCAAACTATATTTTCCGGCTGATTTTTTGAAGTTACTTTGAAGTGTTTTGACGATTTTGCCTTTAGAATCCTTGACATTTATCGTAACATAAGACGTTTCATCCACTGAGTAAGCAAGAGTCACTTTTTTCGTACTGTTATTATGTGTAGCTGAGACGTTATTCACACTAGGTGCTTTTGTATCTTTGACCGGATTGTTAACGGTGAATTTACTTACTGCTGATGCTTTATTACCAGCTAAATCAGTCGCAATGATTCCAAATGTATAATCTCCGTTAGTAAGAGTCGATACAGCCCAATCAGCCGTGTATTTTCCAGCTGCTTTTTTGACCTCCGTCTCTAGCTGTTTAAGAATGACTCCTTTTGAATCTTTCACGTAAACCGTAACAAGAGACTCTTCATTGATTGAATAGGTTAAAGAATAGGCCTTTTTCGTTGCGTTATAAGAATTTGTTACGTCTATAATAATCGGTGCCGTTGTATCAGTTACAACCACTGGTTGTTCTGGTTCCGAGGTCACCGCTTGTGTCACAGCTGCCTGAACCGGAGTAATGGTCGTTGGAGCCACCGATTTATCTATTTCAGCATACGTCGGAGTAATCGTCACTCCTGTGTAGTAAAATTTAAGGATTTCCTCATAAGATTTACCAGCGTCGCCCATGTACTTGGCGCCCCATTGGCTCATCCCTACTCCATGTCCATCTCCGTTTCCTTTCACAGAAACAATAGCTGTTTCCGTATTGACGGAATCCACAAGATAACTTAACATGACTCGATTTCCAATCATGGCCCGAATTCTAGATACTCCCACGTCTTTATAGGAAACGCGCTGAGGAATTAATTTTCCGCTAGCATCCACCATATCTTTGACCAGAAAATCAACCGTGATATTCCCTAGACTGACACGGCCACCAGTCCCCTTATTGTGAAGAGAAAAATCTGAAATTGATACAATTTTAATGTCTTTGTTTGCATATCCGTTATTGTTTAACCACATCTTAAGATTATACGCAATCGTTGCATCTGCTTCTTTTGTTGCAGTCCACCATTCCGACGATTTAGATAAATCTTTACCAGTCAGATCAATTTGCGTCTTATTAAAAGAAAAAACCCATGGTGTTTTTGGATCAAAAGAATCTTCCTTAATCGTTAAATAAGGTACTTGAATATTTCCCCAAGCATTGGCGTTGCTTTCCGTCATCCCACCATTACTAGCGGAGTAAACTGCATCAATCAAACGGCCCCCGGAAAGCAATACTTGACCTTTTGTGTCTTCAACTGCTTTTGTCGTATTCGGTGTCCAAATATATCCACCATACACTTGATACGAGATGGTATCGTTGATAATTCCGCGACTCAAATAGCTTATCGCATAGGTTCTCGCTGCGACCGCTTGCGTTTTTAATGCTTCGAGGTTCCAAGAAGGATACATCTCAAGCGGAACAACACCCTTTAGGTAATCTTCCATATAAACGGAATTGATCGGGCGAACATATTGATTGTTTTCAATTACAAAATCAAAACTTCCTAAATATAAACGGTTGTTGATTGAAAGTGCTGTTCTAGGTTGAACGGCTTGTGCTGAGAACGTGTCATATGAATTTAGTAAACTGCCATTTTGGTATAAGGATAGTTTTCCATTTACTAGTTTTAATACATACGTTTCTCCCGTTTTCAGAACAACGTTCGAATCATTAGTTATATAATCGCCATTTGGCTTTATGGTAATTTCTGACTTATTTCCTAAGTAATTGACCAACTTTACTTTTACAATCGGCTCTGAGGTTAGAGCCTGTACATTATTATATGGAAATAAAGAGATGATCATAGCAAAAATCAAAAGTAACAAGAGGTATTTTTTCATGCTAGGCCTCCAAACCTATTAATATGCAAGACTAGTAATACTATATTAAGAGTTTGGACCTATAGCAATGGTGTCTTTCTTCCAGAAATTTAAGTAGCTTCTATTAAAAAACTCTCAGCATTTTTGCTGAGAGTCCATTTCTTTAGCCTATTGTCCAAACCAAGCACTGTAATAACGACTAAAAGCCACCGCAAAGTCCCCTCTTGTCACCTTTTGACCCGGAGTAAAGTTTGCTTCAATCGTCGGAAAAAGATCATATGGTCCTTGTTTCACTACAAAGCTAGCATTTAAAATATTTAAATCTAGAGCCAACTGAACATACCCCTTCATCGTTGCAGGAATCTTATCGCTGTCTTTAACCGGTATTCTTTCCCCATTGTACAAGACGGTCACATCGCCGCTGTGTTCTCTAGCTTCTTTTTCTAGACCTAGCGCTTGAACCAATGAAAAAGCCAAATCAACCTTTGAAACCTCTCCATTTGGTTTGAATTGATTCATTGAATCAAGCTGCATAACACCATTATTTGTCCATCCACGATCACGAATGGCAGCCCCTTTCCCTACAACGGCTTGAACAAATGGTAGAGCAGCACCGCTCACATCATTAACATTATTCAATAAACTTTGTCTTACACCCGCTCCCATGACGAGGGAACGTGCCAATTCTTGACGAAGTAAATATTGATTTGGCTTAAATGTTCCATCATCGTAACCATCTATCAATCTCTCATTTACAGCCATTTTTATCGCATCTTCTGCTGGATGACCATCTATATCGGATAAGCCAGAAAAGCCACTAACCTTTGAAAAAGCTAATGTTCCTTTCACGGTCTCTGGTAATGCTGCACCAATGGGGTTCAATTCGTCGCCTCTAAGGCCTCGAATTTCGACTTTCCACTCTCCCTTTTGTGGAGATGTTACGGAAACCGTTCGGTCATAATAAAGAGGGAATAAAAGGTTAACGCCTGAACTATATTCCGTTCCATCTGGTGAAATTAACACTAGATTAATCGGGTTTCCCGTCTGACCCAATAACCCTTCCCCGTTGATCTTTGCTTCCACTTGCGATACTCCCTCTTCTACTGTGAAGGTATAACTATTCGAACTTAAAGTGACTGGATTATAGTTGACTTCAAATGCCTTCCTATCTGTACTAGAGTCAACAAAACTATGAAAACTTTGATTCTCATTCACCGTACTCCCGTATGTGCGTTGGAACATGACCTGGTCAATGGCCGAGTAGGCATTGACATATCCTGCCCCCACTTCCCATGTCTCATACCCTGGCATATTTGTAGCCGTATCTTGTAACACTTGTTTAATCTCATTTGGTGATAGTGTTGGGTCTGCTTCTAATAATAGTGCCACGATACCAGCAACATGAGGGGTGGCCATCGATGTACCGCTCATGGTCGTATAAAA
This sequence comes from Robertmurraya sp. GLU-23, assembly GCF_052983275.1. Taxonomy (NCBI): domain Bacteria; kingdom Bacillati; phylum Bacillota; class Bacilli; order Caryophanales; family Bacillaceae; genus Robertmurraya; species Robertmurraya sp. GLU-23. The sequence continues at coordinate 20,123 of NZ_JBRKCV010000009.1, read as the reverse complement.
AGGTAAGTATGCAGGTTCAATATATTCTGCATCAGATGTTGCTCCTAATGAGGAAACTGGTGCTAAGACACGAGTAGAGATAATGTCTACTCCTGGAGCCGTGATCGTCGGTCGGTCCTCCCAGCTCCATTTCTGTCCATCAAGTTCAAACGTTCCGCCAACCCCTTTTGTTCCTCTAGATGAAAAATCCGCTAGTTTCCCATCCTTTTCACCTGCTGCAACCGATATTACCCAAGGAGCTTTCGCATAAGGATTGTGTGTGTTTTCTCCAGGTCCTTCATTTCCTGCTGCAAATAAGACCGTAATTCCTCTATCATAAGCCTCCTTACTTGCTAGATTAATCGGGTCATTTGGGTCAAAGTCACCTGAAGAACCCCAGGAGTTCGTGATTACACGAATATTGTATTCCCTTTGGTGAGTAATCGCATAATCAAACCCACCAATCCCATCAAGGATAAAAAGTGCGGCACCCGATCCATAACCGATTAGGTCCGCTCCAGGTGCTACTCCCTCATACTTTCCTCCTGAGCTTGCTCCTGTTCCACCTACAGTCCCAGCTACATGTGTTCCGTGACCAGAATTCGTATCGGTATTCATGATATTTTCTACATAACTAATCGGTAATAATTCAGGCGCTAAGCTATTTAAATTGGTACTTCCCATTACATTTTGGACAAGATTTCTTCCAAACTCGTGGTCCTTATGTGTTCCATCCACTCCACTATCGTTGACAACTACCCCAATATCCTTACCTGTTAGAGGCAGACCACCATTTGCTTTTCTTATTGCCTCATCTGTTCTAGCCTTATCGACCCCAGTTAATTCAGTTGCATCATAGTTAAAGTATTCTAGTTTTCGATTTAAAAAGAGTGATTTTATCCCTTCTTGATTGGCCAGCTTTTGAATTTGTTCCTTTGATGCTAGGACACCTACAATAGGAAGAGATTTCATGGAGACTCCTGTCGAGATCCCAACCTCTTTTAATAAATTTAGCTGTGTATCTTTGGGCGCCCCATTCCCATCAAAAGTAACAATCACCTGTAACATGCCAGTCGCACTTTGAAGAGCTTCCACTAATTTTTCATCGAGTATAGTGGTGGTGGTCGCAGATGCTTTCATGCCTGGAGATCCACTAAATAATATTCCTATCATCAATAGGAAAGAAATCAATACTGAAACACTTTTCTTCATTTACTCACCCTCCCGTTTTTCTCCTTCTCACTTATTATCTGAAATTTACTTCTCTCCTCCTATTCAGCAAAGGATATAAAACAGAAGACTAAAGGTACTATCTTTCTGTAGAACTTAAGTTTTATGCAGAAAAATAAAAAAACTCCTACGAGAAGTAGGAGTCAAACTGCTATTGAGCGTGATAATTGGAGAAATAGCGAGTAATGGCAACCGCGTAATCGCCCCGTGTCACCGTCTTAGTAGGCTCAAACTTAGCGACAACTGTTGGACTTAAGTCATAAGGCCCTTGGACAGTTGAAAAATAGGCATTCATTATATTTAAATCAAGTGCTAATTGGACGTATCCTCTTAGTTCATTCGGGATCGAACTCGCATCCGTAATTGGGATTCGGCTACCCTCGTATTGAACGGTTACTGGCTCATTATTCTTACTTATCGCTTCCTTTTCTAATCCTAGTGCCTGAACGAGAGAATAAGCTAAACTCGCTCGAGTGACAGAATCATTAGGCGCAAACTTACCAGCTAATTTTGGCTGCATGACACCCTTGAAGACCTGTGATTGATCCTTTAAGGCAGCCCCTTTTGCTAATACCGCCTCAATGAATGCCATATCCTGATCTTTCACATCTATTACTGATGCATAAGGGGGTAATGACTGCCTTACTCCAACACCCATGACCAAGAACTGGGCTAATTCACCGCGCTTTAATGCTTGATTCGGCTCGTAATTCTTTGTACTCTTGCTATCTACTAACCTTTCACTTACAGCAAGCTTGATCGCGGATTCTGCTGGATGACCAGATATATCATTCAGTCCACTAAATCCACTAAACTCTTTTAAGGCTATTTCACCTGCAATCGTTTCGGGAAGAGATAATACGCCTTGTAACCCTTCAATGGATACAGTCCATGTTCCTGGGATGGGATTAATGACTTGAACGGTACGGTCCGTATATAACGGAAATAAAGCATAAATTCCAGAAGTGTATCTTGTTCCATCTGGTGCAGTTAATATCAGGTTAATCGGATTTCCGGTTTGTTCTAACAATCCCTTCGCATGGATTCGCGCCGTTAGCTCCGTCTGACCAGCGGACACATCAAAAGTATGCTTGTTTGTGTTTAAAGAAATTGGATTATATTCAATCGTAAAATCTTGTTTTTTTTCTATTACATTAGCATTCGCATGAAACGTACGAGCGTTATTTAACGTCGTTCCAAAATTTTTATTTGTAAAAGCTGCATCAATCGCTGCATAGGCATTCACATAACCAGATCCTGTTTCCCAGGATTCATACCCTGGTATATTTGTAACCGTGTTCTTGAGGATTTCTTTTACCTCCATTGGAGAAAGTTCAGGGTTTGCCTCTAGCAATAATGCGACAATCCCTGCCACATGAGGCGCAGCCATCGAGGTTCCACTCATCGTCGTATAAAACGGTAAAAAGGCAGGAGGTATATTAGAGACATCATCCGTGATTCCGAGAGAAGCAACTGGTGATATCACTCTTGTGGAAACAATATCTTGACCAGGAGCAGTAATCGTTGGTTCATCGACCCATTTCCACTCTTCCCCGTCAACCATCACCGTTCCACCCTTTCCTTTTACTCCACGTGAGGAGAACTCGGATAGCTGCCCTTGCTTTGTACCGGCTGCCACCGTAATTACCCAGGGTGCTTTTTTATAGTTGCCGGAAATGGTGGAGTCCCCCGGCCCTGAGTTACCTGCAGAGAAAACCGTTACAATTCCTCTATCATATAATTTTTTCGTAGCTACATTGATAGGGTTATACGGATCAAAATCTGTTCCCGAATCACTTGTATCTCCCCACGAATTGGTTATGACACGAATATTGTATTCCGATTGATGGGTCAGGGCGTAGTCAAATCCGCCAATCGTGTCTAACATTGCTACGGCGGCACCAGATCCATACCCTATTAAGCTGGCACCAGGAGCTACTCCTTCGTATTCTCCCCCTGACATCTCACCTGTCGCACCAACAATTCCCGCTACATGCGTTCCGTGTCCAGAGCTCGTGTCTGTATTTGGAACATTTTCCACATATGTAATGGGTAGAAGATCACTTACAGCATGCAGATTCGTCGCTCCAACCACATTTTGTACGACATGGGTACCTAGTTCAAGATCCTTATGAGTAGCGTCTATTCCACTATCATTAATGACCACTCCGATCCCTTTTCCGGTTATCGGTAAACCACCATTGTTCTTTTGAAATTGACCATCTGTTCGGAGCTTATCCACTCCGGTTAGTTCCGTTGCTTCTTTATTTTCGAATTGAAGTTTTTTATTGGCATAAATGGAGTATACTCTCTCATTTGCTGATAGTTTTTCTATTTGAGTCTTTGAAGCCAATATCCCTGCCATAGGTAATTCCTGTAATACTCTTCCTTTTGTAATACCCAGTGATTGTAAGATTCCCAGTATAGACTGTTGAGTATCGGCTTCCCCTTTAAAGGTGACAATCACTTCCTGTAAATCATCGGATTGACTCAACAATTGTGTGAGCGTTTCATCCACCACTGCTGTAGTAGTAGCAGCCCGTCCTGTACTTGGTGCGCTCATAAATGTTACAAACGCAAGTAACATCGCAAGGAATATAGCCAGCCTCTTCATCATATCTCTCCTTATTCTTAATTTTCACTCTTTTAATGATATTATGACGTGTTAGGAGCTTCGGGCCTATTCATCTTTGGCTATATTTTTTTCCACAAAAGTACTATTTGAACGTACTCCAAAAGTAGTATTATGGCAAAGGAACCAATTGATTTTGGACAGCATAGATAACCACTTGGGACCGGCTTTTGACTTCAAGCTTCTTAAAGATTTTACTAACATGGATTTTCACGGTCTTATCACTAATAAAAAGAGCCTCACCGATTTCTTTATTATTCATTCCTTGAACAAGACAAAGCAACACTTCCTTTTCTCTTTCTGTTAAAAGTTCCTTTGCTTCGCTTAGCGGTTGTTGTGGCTTTTGAAAGTTTAAAAACTTTTTTGTCATCGCTGGATGAATCACAGACTGCCCCTTCGTAACGGAGTAAATGGCATCAACGACATGCTGTGACGGGGCATCTTTTAGCAAATATCCATCGGCTCCTTCTCTAATAGCTGACATGAAGTATTCATCGTGATCGTACATCGTCAAGATTAAAATCTTCATCATTGGAAAATCACGTTTAATCATCTTGGTCACTTCAATCCCATTTATATCAGGAATATTAATATCCATTAATATCACATCAGGCAACAGGCTAGCAGCCTTCTGTACGGCCTCACTGCCAGAAATCGCTTCTCCAACTACCTCAATTCCCTGTTCCATCCCCAAGATATTCTTTAATCCATCCCTTAGTACCGCATGATCATCGACTAGCATAAGCTTGATCATTTACCCTTCCCCCTTCAATTCCCATTTTCGGTACGGTTAACGTAATCTCTGTTCCATTCCCTTCTTTGCTATCAATCTGAAGGGAGGCATGGATTTTCTCTGCTGCTTCGTTCATATGCAAAATGCCAAAATGGGGTTGATTTCTCGCTTTAATCATAGCTTGGAATAAGGAGAAACCAGCCCCATCATCCTTAACCTTTAATAGCATATGTTCCTTTTGATAACTTAAGAGTATATCAATCCTACTCGCATGAGCGTGTTTAATCGCATTCTGCATGCTTTCCTGGAAGGTATCAAAAATAATTTTCTCTACCATCGAACTTAAAGGATATTCTCCTCCCCTAGTCTCCAAATGTATGTCTAATGAATGCTCTAGTGAAAGGGATTGAATTCTCGATGTAATGGCTGCTATCAACCCAACCCGTTCTGTTGGATAGGGCCTTAGAGCATAAATCGATTCTCGAACCTCTTTTAGACTTATTCGCAGCTTTTCTTTACTATCTTGAATGAGGTGAAGGGATTCATCCGGCATCTTATAAAATTTTCTTTCCGCTGTTTCGAGTTTCATAACCGCACCTGCAAGAGATTGGGCCACTCCGTCATGAATTTCCCGAGCAATTCGATTACGTTCTTCTAAAATCACTGCTTTTTCCTGTTCCGCGATTAGAAGCTTCGTCTTAATGATGACAGCGAGCTGATTCGCAATCGTGGCAGCAGACTGCAAATCCTCTTCTGAAAAGCTCTTCGTCCGACTGCGTCCAAATATGAATAGCCCCACAACCTCTTCATCCATGACCAATGGCGCATACAAAAACGTTCGACACTCTTCATCAAATAACAAGGCTGCGGGACCGCCATCCTTTTTTCTATCGTGATAAATGGTTAATTTACTAATTTGAGTTAGAGCACTTTGAACAGACTCTATATTATGAACATTATTCGTCAGTATACCAGTGGCAAATTTCAGTGAAAATGTTTCATTCTCTTTAATAAATAGGGTTGATGCGTCCACTTCAATAAAATTAGGCAATTGAGTTTTTAACACCTCCACCCACTCCTCCGTAGGGATCTTTTTATTCAGTTCCGTTGATATGCTAAATAGAGCCTTCAATCGGAACTTCTCCTTTCTTAAACGAGTGATAATCGAAAAAAGCAAGGCAACTGCCACCAAGGGAGAGAAGAAAAAAAAGAAAGCAACTGCATCAATCTCGCCTCTGTTTTGATTCCCCAAAATATAGAACAAACTCAGATAAATAAAGGAAACAAAATAACTATTCCATTCTTGAAAGGACTTCTGTCTCCAAATTTTATATGTATAAGGCTGTGGTCTAATCGTTAAAATAAAGTCTACTATTGTATTGTTGATTAGATAGAAGGGTGTCATTATTAAGGTGATAGAGATCATCCCTTGGAAGATCGGAGAAAAATCGTTGACAGGTAAATAAGAAAAGAAGGTCTTTCCAAAATAATAAGCCAAAAGCAAGCTAATGATCAGCTGTGCAGGATTAAAGAAGACGATTCGTAACGGTCTTCTTTTTATTAGATTGATCGTAAAAAGAATTACCGCATACGTAACAATCGCATACCCTAACCCCTCCATTACAAAAATGGCATACACTAATGGAAAACTAATGGATGTAAACCCCCTCCAAATTGGCATCGGATAAAATTCTACGATAAAAAGAAAAAAAGCTAAAAGTCCAAAAATAAATGGGTCATGTAGGGGATCTAGGCTCATGATTCCAAATTGTAAAAATACCATTCCACCCACTAATGAAACCACCATAATCGCCACACGTGAAGCCTTTTCACTTTGCTGCAATTTCTTGAGAATGGTCATCGCATGCACCTCCTGTTGGAATATTTTCAAATATTCAGTCAATGGTAATTTGAGTATATGAAAAAAACCCAGACCAGTCCAATGGTAAGCACTGACCGATACTGGGACAAACCGAACCCGGTTTGTTTCTGTTATTTTCTCAAACTCTTACTTCCTTGCCTATTCGGCAAAAGGATTATCTCCTCTACTACTTTGGTACTACTAAATAGATTTTCGCTATTTATTTTTCCCTTTGCCATTTCCTTTGCCTTTTCCTTGTTGCTGTTTTTTCCCTTTTTGTTTTGAATCCTTAATTGCTTTATTTTGATGGCTAACTGGATTTTCTGGTCCTTTATTAATAATGGTTTGGGCTGGAGTTTCTGCTGATGGAACCCCTGTTATAAACCATTCATTGTTCTCACTGTACACACTTGCAGGTTGTAAAAACTGACTGTTGTCTGTGTTGAAGGTTCTCATCATTTCTCTAAACATGACATGGGCGATTTTAGTGGTATCACCAGCCATGAATATATTCGGTTCATTTTTCACATATCCAGTCCAGACAGCCATGGTGTATTGCGGTGTATAACCAACAAACCAGCTATCATTTGTCGCATTTTCAGGGTAATTGAGTTTCGCTCGTGTCTCCGCATTAAAATTTGTTGTCCCCGTTTTTCCAGACATATCTAATTCAGGGATATTTGCCATCGTACCCGTACCCGAATCGACCACAGTACGAAGCATATCCGTTACCATAAAAGCAGTATAATCTTGCATCACTTGCTTTGGTTCATTTGTAAAAGCAACTTCCTTCCCATCCGGGTAAACGACTTTTTTTACAAAATGAGGTTGATTAAAAACGCCATTGTTCCCAAAGGCACTGTAAGCCCCAGCCATAGATAAAGGATTCACCGCATTGGCTCCAATGGAATAAGATTCATATACCGTACCGTTATGGAAAGAAATACCCAGTTGTTCCGAAAAGTCTTTTGCCTTCTCTATCCCAACTTCTCTCATGGTAAGTAAGGCTGGAATATTATAAGAATATTGAAGTGCCTTTCGAATGCTAACCATTCCATGGTACTGTTTATCCCAGTTTAGCAGGGGTTGACCTGTTTCGTATGATGTGCCTTGGTCATTGATTAAATGCCCTGTAGACCATTTTAAATGTTCAATGGCAGGACCGTAGTCAAAGATTGGTTTAAATGTAGAACCTGGTTGGCGTTGCATTTCTATTGCCATATTCGTCCCTAGAAGCTTTGCTTTAAAATGGTTCCTCCCACTTCCAATTGCCCTCACTTCACCTGTTTTCGTATCTAAGAAGGCAAAAGCACCTTGAAACTCATCATCTGGATATCGAACGATCTCATTTGTGTTTAACATCGTTTCCGCATATTCCTGAGCTTTAGGATCCAATGTCGTATATATCGCTAACCCATCCGTACTGATGTCAACATCCTTTAGCTTCTTCTTTACCTCTTTAAACGTTGCATCCAAAAATGCTTCATAAGGCATATTGGGTTGTTGATCTCTTGGAATGACCCCCTCTGTCACAGGGACTTTTGCTGCCTCTTCCATCTGTTGCTCTGTAATATAACCTTCTCTTACCATCGACCTTAGAACGATATTGCGCCGCTCGGCCGCTGCATCCACATTCTCAGGAATCGTCGGATCATAATTATTCGGACTCTGAGGTAATCCAGCCAATAAGGCTGCTTGTGAAAGAGTTAAGTTTTTTAAATCTTTTTCCCCAATCCCGAAGTAGTTTTGGGCTGCAGCTGCTACACCATACGAGCGGTTACCAAGAAATATTTTATTTAAATACATCATCAATATGTCTTGCTTAGAATACTCTTGTTCCAATTGATACGCCAAATTCCATTCTTGTACTTTTCTCTTTATCGTTTTTTCTGGATTCAAGAATGAATTTTTGATCACTTGCTGTGTAATGGTGCTTCCACCTTGTGACCCAAAGTCTCCTGTTACGTTCACCCAAATGGCTTTCGTCGTTCTCTTCAGGTCAATTCCATGGTGTTCGTAGAATCGGGAATCTTCCGTCGCTATAAATGCTTGTTCCAACACCTTTGGTATTTGCTCATAGGATATCTTCGTTCTCTTTTCTAACCCATATTCATATATAAAGTTTCCATTTATATCATAGAATTTTGTTGAAAGCGGGTCTACTAGTTTGGCAGGGTCTAATTCTGGCGCATCCTTGACCATAGAAGCAAAAGCTACTGCTCCTGCTCCGAATACCAAGAACACTGTGACACTACAAATTAATAGCAATATTTTGAAGTGTTTCCCTTTTTTTATTCTACTTCTCTGCTGATGTTTTCTTTCTTTTTCTGCTTGCTTTCGTTCGTGACGATATCTATATCTTTCTTCAGCCATTCAAATTCTCTCCCACATACTCATTAAATAGATCGAACGTTTCTTTCAGATACTTTTATATAGCGCACTAAAGAAGTTTGAATTAAAGTATCTCCTTGCTCGCCATGTAAGATAAAGGAACCATAGCGACTAATCTTTTCCAATACTTCATGTAATATTTCAACCTTATGCATATCTAGGTTTGTAATGATTTTTTCTCGTTTAATATCATTATCATAGATATAACAAATGTTAAATTCCTTCAAAATAAATTCTCCTTTGCTACACAAATACTTAAAGCCCGTTTATAAAAATTCGAAAGGAATTATTGGTTTATGAGGGTCTAATGTCTTTTTCCCTTACACATAAGAAAAACGAGTATAAATTTATACTCGTTTTTCAATCTTATTATTTAAGAAACTGAGGCAGATGCTCCTTATGCGCTTCTAGCATTTCATCCAAAATTTCTTTTGCTATCGTATCCGACGGTGTCAAAGGATTGATGCACATAGCAAGTAACGCGGTCGCATAATCTCCCGTAACCGCTGCTTCCGCTGCAATCCGCTCAAACGACTTAATCTGTTGAACCAATCCACGAACAGCCACCGGAAGATCCCCCATCGTGATCGGCCTCGGACCGTCCTTTGTAATGATACAGCTTACCTCCACGGCCGAGTCGTACGGAATGCTAGCGATCGCACCGGCATTCATCGTGTTAACTGGCTGGATGTCGCCTTTGTCATTATAAATAGAAGTAATCAGTCGAACGGCAGCATCAGAATAATACGCGCCTCCCCGTTTTTCGAGCTGTGGTGGTTTGATGTTTAGGTTTTCATCCTTGTATAACTCGAACAAGTCTTTTTCGAGCCGTTGAACGACCTCGGCGCGCGTGCCTTCTTTTTCGGCACTTTCAAGCGTTTTATCGACCATTGTTTTTGTTTTGTAATAATACATATGATACGGACATGGCAGGGCATTTAGTGCTTTCAAAAACTGTGGCTCCCACCCGTATCCTGGGATGTTTTTCACAAAGCTTGTGTTATTCGGATCCGTTAACAGACTGAATACCTTTTCCTTCACACTTTCCCCGTCCACAAACACATCGAGGCCATACACCATATGATTGAGCCCCGCAAAATCAATACGGATACGAGAGTGTTCCACCCCCAACAGCTTTGCAATCCCCATTTCCATGCCAATTGGTACATTACAGAGCCCGACGACTTTTTTAATAGTAGAATAACGAAGAACAGCTTCTGTCACCATTCCAGCAGGGTTTGTAAAATTGATCAACCAAGCGGTCGGACAAAGTTCTTCCATGTCCCGGCAAATGTCTAAAATCACAGGAATCGTCCGTAATCCTTTAAACAAGCCTCCCGGACCATTTGTTTCCTGCCCAAGTACGCCGTATTTCAACGGAATTCGCTCATCCTTCGCGCGAGCTTCTAGCAATCCCACCCGAAACTGAGTTGTCACAAAGTCTGCATCCTGTAACGCTTCTCGGCGATCTAATGTTAAATGGACATCAATCGGTAGTCCCGCTTTTTTCACCATTCGTTTCGCTAGGTTTCCGACGATTTCAAGCTTTTCTTTTCCAGCCTCAATATCGACTAACCATAGCTCACTGACTGGGAACTCGTCGTATCGTTTAATAAACCCCTCTACTAATTCCGGAGTATAGCTAGATCCTCCGCCAATCGTGGCTACCTTCAGTTTTTTTGTCATCCTTCATCCCCCTGTGAAGATCCAAGTGATTCATACAAATCCACAAATTCGGCTGCCAGATCCTTTACAACGATCGCGTTCATTAAATGATCTTGTGCGTGGACCATTAATAGCGAGACCGTAGATGGACCTTCTCGGATTTCCGATTGAATGAGACTGGTTTGTATTTTATGAGCTTCATGTAACTCATCGGCTGCTTCCTGAAGCTTAGCCCGTGCTCTTTCGAAGTCTCCTGCCTTTGCCGCAATAATCGCCTCCATCGAAGAGCTTCGGCCGTTTCCCCCGTGTAAAATGATTTGAAACACAATTTGTTCTTGTTCCATGTTTCTCCCCCTCTTACTTGATCACGTCTTTGTATGTAACAAGCTCGATGTGGTTTTCTTCCATCACCTGTTTGACTTCTGGATGGATTAAAATCGATAACTCCCGTGCACGCTCAACATTGTACGAACTGCCCGTTAACACCTCTTCGTCAATATACGCTGGATGACACATAATTTCTGCAGTTTCATAGGAAGTGGACTTCACTACTAAATCTATGAGAGAAGTGGGAGTTAATGTGTTTCCATAAAATTCATAGAAGAACGTTTGAGTGGTTTGTAGAAGCTGATTGCTAGAATGATGGTTATCCACTGACACTTTACGAATAGGTAGTTTGTAGTTTCTGGCCAATTTTTCCACAATCGGATACACCATTTCTTTTCCATGGACATGATGATGCCCGTCCAAATGCGTTGGAGATAAACCATACTTGAAAAATTGCTCCACTTGAGCATTAAGTTCTTTTTCGATATCGGTAAGTTTTGCTTTTTTCAGCATTTCCTCCATTTTGTAAAAACGACCCGTTTCATCAACGAGTGACGGTACATTTGGATGGATCGGTTTCCCACAGTCTAAAACAAGATGAATGCCAACTCCCAACCCTGGATGGGCAAGCGCTAGAGCTGCGGCATGCGCAGCTCCAGGCATATTGACCATCATGGTGGTTGAGGAGACGACTCCGTGTTTGTATGCTTCAAGAATTCCGAGGTTGACTCCTTTCGAGTACCCGAAATCATCAGCATTGATTACTAACTTGGTCATAGGCTCCTCCTAAAATGCTGCTTTATTTCCCTTGTTCCTCCGCATACTTCTGGCGATCCCACATTCTAAAGAATGGATAGTAAATCGCGAAGGTGACGCAGAAGTTAAAGAGTTGTAAAAGGGCTCCAGAGATTTTCCCTCCTGTTGCTAAATAGCCTCCGATAATTGGTGGCATCGTCCATGGCACCGCAATACCAGCTGGTTTCGCTACAAGACCGGTGCTCATTGCGATATAAGTGGTAATCACAATTGAAAGTGGTGCTAAAATGAACGGAACAATCATTAGCGGGTTCATGACGATTGGCATCCCAAACGTGATCGGTTCGTTAATATTGAAAAGTCCCGGTCCGAACGCTAGCCGCCCGAGCTGCTTCATTTGCTGACTTCGTGCCCTTAGTAGCATCATGACTACTAACGCGAACGTCGCTCCAGATCCTCCGATATAGACAAACAAGTCAAAGAACTGAGCCGTGAAAATATTCGGTAACTCTTCCGCACCCTCTTGGAAAGCAAGACGGTTTGCATCCGTTGACGCTAACCAAATCGGACCCATAACGCCACCAACGATAGATGCACCATGTAATCCACATGACCATAAGAGTTGCACAAGGAAAACAGCTACTAAACTACCAATCAAGCTTCCACCGAGCACGCCGAGTGGCTTCCCAAGAATCTCTCCGACGATATTGTGCAAGCTCCCGAAGTCGGTATTTTCTACTACTATACGTAAAATCCAAACAACGAAAATAACAATTGCACCTGGAATTAACGCAACAAATGATTTACTAACTGCAGGTGGAACCCCATCAGGCAGTCTAAAAACAATATTCTTCTGGATAATGTATCGATAAATTTCAGTAGACAGCATCGCGATTAACATCGCAACGAATAACCCTTTACTTCCCATCAAAGCAGCAGGAATCGCACCGCCAACCATGACCGCTTCTGAGGCACCTTCTGCTAAAAAGGACACTTCAAATGGAGTCGCGAGTAAGAACGCGGAAACGGAAATTGCCCCTGCCGACAATGGCTCCACATTGTACTTTTCCGCTAACCGGTAAGCGATCCCGAATCCGGCGATGAGCGCCATGATATCAAAGGTCGCACCCACAGGATAGAGCAGCTTTGTTAACCAAGCATCCCCAAACGTATTGGCCATGAACTCCTCATAACCAGGTATCGGTAAAAATCCGAGTATTAAGAAAATCGAACCTACGATAATAAGAGGCATTGTTAAAATAAGTCCATCACGCAACGCTTGTAAATGACGCTGGCCGGCAATGCGTCCAGCCACTGGCATTACCTTGTTTTCTAACACATCCGTAAATTTGCTCATTCCAATCACTCCTTATTTGGTGACTAACTGTTTTGCAAATTTCAACACTTCGGCGCCATTACATGTTCCATAGTGCACGGTATTAATCATGTCCACCGGAATCCCTTTTTCCTGGCCAAGTTTTTTCAGTTGAGGCAGCATGTAGCGAACCTGCGGACCCACAAGCAGCACGTCTGCGTTGTCGACGTGATTTCGAACCACGTCCGCGGATACCGCCCAAATTTTCGCCTCTAACCCCTGTTCCTCCGCGGACTTCTCCATTTTCGTCACTAGTAGACTCGTAGACATTCCCGCGGCACAACATAATAAAATCCTCACTTTGTCCCCTCCCTTTCGGTTTAATTCTAGCTGGTTGATTCTCGGTGTATTTCATTTTATGTTGAAACCGTTTTCATATTCTTCTTTTCCCAACTAAAAGTGAAAAAAATGGTTCTAAATTTGGGAGGTGGTTATTTTGATGAGACTCTGGTTTGGAGGGGGGGAATTAGGATACAATTACCATTGAACAATCACCAATTATTATATTAATATATCAATACAAGCTGCATTGTTCGTATTCTTAAGTAAGTTTTAACCTTTAAGCTGTAATAGGGAGTTTAACATTGAAACAGGAATGACAAGTCTCCATTTATATGATTGGGAGGACAGGCAGGAATGTTTCTGAGGACACCCACTTTGAGGAGTGGTGGTTTAAAACTTTCTTACACAACGTACGGCAAAGGCGGCTCTACATAAAAAAACCAGCCCAAACCAGCGCCATACATACCAACCAAATTCCAATAGGTATACACAAACTTTTCAACGCTTCTTTCCACGGGTAATGATGCTGTCGTCTTCTTAAAGCCCGATCGGTTATAAAAAATAAGACGGCAGCTAAAAGACTAAACCACTTCAAAATGAGACCAAAGAGAATATGTAAAATGGCTGAAACGACCCATTCGGTCATTTTATCCTGTTTTGAAATAGACTCACCGATACTGTCACTAATCATCGATGTACTTACCCCATAAACTAAAATAACGGGAAAGCTATACATCATATAAAAAGGAATGCTCGTTATAGTGGAAACCAAATACGATTGGCTATTACCTTCACCGAGAGAATTAAAAACGAAACCAAAAATTATAGCAAAAATTGACCCCGATATGGATGCAGCAACGATTTTTCTAGATAAAATCCCTTTCACGCTCCCTCTTTTTATTTTTACCTCTATCGTAACATAAATTTCCATATTATAATTTGATTACAACAGCAAGAAAGTAACGTGAAATATGTTAATGTTTTTTCTAATCACTCTATATATAATAGAATAAATGGTTGCATTTGTCGGAGGAAGTCTCATGGAAATCACTCAACACTTCTTTTTTAATCTTTCCTTAATCATCATTATCCTGTTCTTTGCCCTTGTATGGTCGGCCAAGATGAGAAATTTTTCAATTTCGAAACGGTTTTCAATATTTTGGGGCATCGTTCTCCTTTGGTCATGCTTTCAGTTCTCATACCATCCCGTACCACATATATCAATGGATTTACGAGAACTTCCCGTATTGATTGGTGGACTTTACTTAGGTATTGGCCCCCTCCTTTCTATCATGGTTATTTTTATTAGAGGATTATATGGAATCGATACGGGATTCTATGCAAATATCGTCCTTTATTTACCGTTAGCCTTTTTCTTTTGGAAAATTTACCCTTGGTTTTGGAATCAACGTCCATCACGTCGGGTAGTCATTTCCATCTTACTTGGTATTGTACTTAGTATCATAACTGTTTCTTCTTTGGTATTTATGGATTTAAATGTTAATCGTTTGGATGCATACATAGCGTATTTAGTTGTTCCTAATTTAGGAATCGCCATGATTTCCATAACGAGTGAGTTTGTTATAAAGAATTTCCATTTACAAAATCAATTAATTAAATCAGGTAAGCTAGAAGTCGTGGAACAAATGGGTGCTGCCATATCCCATGAGATACGAAATCCCCTTACCTCAGCTAAAGGGTTTGTTCAATTGCTTTTAGAAGGCCCTCAAACATCACAAAAACATACAGACTATCTGAAGATCATTTCACATGAATTGATTTTAGCGGAACAGGTCATCAAAGATTACCTAACCTTTTCAAAACCAGCTTTAGAACAAGTGGAACCCATTGATGTTAGTAAGGAACTCACTCTTATTGTAAAAATGCTACAACCCACTGCGAATCAAAATTCAGTTGAAGTCATTACCCAAATTGAAAAAGAAGGATATATTTTCGGAGATCGCCTAAAGTTTCACCAATGCTTTTTGAATGTGATAAAAAACGGAATTGAATCCATGCCTAGCGGTGGTCAGTTACTCATACGTACTGATAAAAGCAAAAAAAATGTAATCATATCAGTTATTGACCACGGAATCGGAATGACAAAGGAGCAATTGGATCGACTGGGAGAGCCTTATTATTCCACCAAAGGGTCAAAGGGTACTGGTCTAGGGATGATGGTGGTATACAGTATTGTGAAAGCCATGAATGGGATGATTCGTGTGCAAAGCGAAGTCGGTATCGGGACAACCTTTCGTTTTATCTTTCCTTCTATCGCCGATTTAGGTGGATTCTTTCGGAGTAATACATCCACTGAAATAGAACACTCAGAAGGGATCTAATCACCATGAACAAACAAGAAAGCAGCTATAGATGGGTCGTGTTTGGTACCGTCTTGTTTGCCTATTTTTTAATCGTCAGTCAACGAACCGCACCGGGGCTCATTACCGACCAATTGATGACTGATTTTCAAGTTTCCGCTTCTCTCATAGGGCTAATTACAGGTATTCAATTTTTGGCGTATGCAGGACTGCAAATACCGGTCGGATTGTTGTCTGATCGATTTGGCCCAAATCATTTTCTTATTTTTGGAACCCTTCTTAATGGAATCGGAAGCGTGATTTACAGTGTTGCCCCGAATGAGTATGTGTTATTACTCTCACGAATATTAGTGGGTATGGGAGACGCCACGATTTTTGTTAACTTTGTTTTAATTATGAATCAGTGGTTCAAAGTTCAAGAATTTATCAGTTTATTAGGTGTAGTTTCGATGACAGCCAGTCTTGGATCTCTTTCGTCAACGGTTCCCTTTTCTGCGTGGATTTCTTTTTCCGGTTGGAGAACACCCTTTCTTACCATCGGGCTCATCTTAATAGCATCATCCGTCCTTCTCTATACTGTTCTAGTTTTAAAACCTAAAAAACTATTTAAAGAAAATCCAACATCAAAAAAACGTTCCAACAAAAAGCGTGAAAGTGTTTGGGTGATTCTAAAGCGAGTGTTTTCCACTCAGCAAGGTTGGGCCACGTTCCTCTGCCACTTTGGAATCGTCGGTACCTATATTGGTTTTATCGGTTCATGGGGTGTTCCTTATGGTATTCAAGTTTTTGACTTGTCACGAGCTGAGGCCAGCCAACTGATAATGTATTGCCTATTCGGCTCCATTATTGGTGGACCGTTAATCAGTTGGATCACAAGTAGATTAGATTCGATCAAAAGAGTTTACACCCTCATTCATATAACCGTCTTTTTTAGTTGGGGAGGACTGTTTTTTGCTGGAGTGAATCCTTCCTTTTTCATGGTTGTCGCTTTGCTATTTATCATTGGATTTGGAAATGGTGCGAGTTCATTAACGTTTGCTGTCGTACGAAAGTCATTTCCAATAGAAGAAGTTGGCGTGGTATCAGGATTTGCCAATACAGGCGGATTTCTAAGTGCCGTTTTATTACCAAGTATTTTTGGAAAAGTACTAGATGTATTCCCTCAACAAGCGATACAAATTGGGTATCATTATGGTTTTTTAATTCCCGTGCTTTTTTCATTTATGGGATTAGTCGGAGTTATGTTAATTCAGGAACCTAAAAAGGAAGAAAAGACGATTCTAAGCGTCACGTAAAAGGCGGGATTTCCCCCGCCTTTTTGTTATCTTTTAAATCCACCTTCTGAATGAATGATCTGTCCCGTGATCCAGTCCGCTTCATCACTGACAAGAAACTTAATTGTTTTTGCCACATCACTAGGCATCCCTACTCGCCCAAAAGGAAACATGGGCGTTAATTGCTCTTTCAATTCCTTTGTCATCCATCCTGTATCCGTTGGACCTGGGTTCACGGCATTCACCGTGATACCTAAAGGAGCCACTTCAGCAGACAGTGTAATCGTTAGCGCATCAATGGCCCCCTTTGTGGTAGCATACGCTAATTCACCTGGCATTGGTCCTTTAAATTGACCGGAAGTAAGATTGATGATTCTTCCACCTGATTTTTTTTGAAACCTTTTAGCAAATGTGGTGCTAACTAATGTCGTTGCCCGAATATTTACAAGGTAATGCTTATCTAAATCTTCAATCGTTACATTTGAATAATCATTATTCGTAGAGTAGGCGGCATTATTAATTAAAATATCAGGCTCACCTAACTCTTCGCAAACCTGATTGAGTAGCAGTGTAGGAGCATCATCTAGCGTTAAATCTAACTCCATACACCCCATCTTCCCCCCTTTTTTCAGCAGTTCTTCTTTTAATCTAGCTGGCTCATCACTCTGAACACTCCAAGGCATCGTTTGATCATATTCGGTCCAATATGTAAAAAACAGATGATAGCCTGCCTCCGCTAACTCCTGACAAATAGCCGCGCCAATTCCTTTCAGCCGACTAACCCCTGTAACAATAGCGATTTTTTCTTTTAATGGGTACATTAATATTCCTCCAACAGCCATTCTTCCATCTTTCTACATTTTCTCATTTTACAAAATGAAACGAAAGAAGGAAAGATGTCAATTTCCATCTTTCCTTCCCGTTCTTATAATTTAAATTTGGCTAATTCTAGTTGAAGATCGGTTGCAATTTGAGCTAAAGCTTCACTAGATGCCGTCATTTCTTGCACCATAGCAGCTTGTTCTTCCGTTGCTGCTGATACATTTTGAGCTTTTTCATCATTGGTTACAGCCAATTCGTTCACCGCATCTACTACATCTTTCATTTGATCCACTTCTTTAAGGATATGAACGATCGAGCGATACACCTCTTCCATATGCTGGGTCATATTTCCAATCGCATCATAAATTTGATTGAATGATTGTCCTGTTTGTTCGACCACATGAATTCCTGACTGAGTTGACTCTGTACTAGATTTCATAACAGTTACAGAAGTACTAATCTCATTCTGAATTTCGTGAATTAGTTCCTTAATATCTCCAGAAGCTTTTCCTGATTGCTCAGCTAGTTTTCTTACTTCATCTGCTACAACAGCAAAGCCCTTTCCATGCTCCCCTGCTCTAGCGGCTTCAATCGCTGCATTTAATGCAAGCAAGTTGGTTTGTTCGGCGATCGAATTGATTAGGCCAACAATCTCTTCAATTTTTCTGGATTTGTTATCCAATTGGTCAATGGATTGAGCTGTTTGTTGAACCGTTGAATGGATTTCATTCATTTGTTCAATGGCCTTTTTCACATCGTCCGTTCCATCTTGGGCAAGAATCGTCGTTTGAGCAGAAGAGTTTTTCAAATTTTCTATATTGGACGTAATTTGCTCCATGCGATGATAAATAGCACTCGTACTAGTTTTCATTTGACTCGTGTAATTGTTTTGCTCATTATTATTTGCAGCCACATCTTGAATAGAGCCGGCCACTTCCGCTACAGAAGAACTTGTTTGTTCGGCACTCGCCGATAATTCTTCTGCACTTGCCGCTACTTGTTCAGAAGAGGAACGAATGGTATAAAACATTTGGTTTAATTGATTTAATGCTTGATTGTAATGCTCACCCATTTGTCCCAGTTCATCATTTGATTTAATTTCGATCGGATTGGTTAAATCACCCTCGGCAAGGAATCCGATCTTTTCAACAAACTGCTTCATTTTTTTTGACATGCTCGAACTAAATACCATAATTAAAGTGATGGACACTAGTAAAAAGAAGGCAGTAATACCAACGGATTTTACTAGTAGAGAAGTAACCCCATCATATAGTTCTCTCTCAGGCGCTACCGCTACCAGTTTCCATCCTGTTTCAGGAAAAGTAGAGTAAAAAGCTTCCCATTCCTGATTGTTCGTTGTAAAAACCATGTTTCCATTTTCTTGACCAAGGATCTCTTCACCTAATTGTTTTAGCTCAGAATCATCCATGATGTTATCTGTCATTGCTTTTTCTTTATGAGCAATAAATTCTCCCGATAAGCCTAAAAGGAACAGATGGCCTGATTGTTCAAACGTTTGAGTAACAATCAAGTCTTGTATCGTTGTTAAATCATAATCTGCTGTAATATTTCCAATAAACTTCCCATCAACAAAAATCGGAACAGAAGCGGTGATTAATGTCATATTTAATCCCTCATCATAGTAAGGTGGTGACCATGCGATCTTCCCTTCCCCTACTTCCTTCCCCTGAATATACCAATCTAGCTCCGGGTAGTTATAATCAGCAGTTTCATACTCCTCTGTGTAAGAAATCGCCTCTCCATCTCTATACACATATGGTCCAAAAAATTCAGTATCTTGGTTATATTGGAATGGTTCCAACCAGATACCTAGACCAAACGTATTGGCATTTAATTTAATGGTTTCTTCTAAGGCCTTTTTATAATCTTCTTTGACTAGAGCGTTCCCTTTTACCTTGTACAACGTGGCAATGGATTCAGCAAGCCTTGTATGGGCTGTAAAACCATGCTCCATTTCCTCTAAAACGGTTGCCATTTGGTTACTTACACTAGAATCTGTAAGCACAGTAATTTCACTTTTCGAGCTAAAAAAGCTTAAAGTCGTGATTGCAATGGTTGAAATAAGAATAATAGGTAAAAACAAACTAATCATTTTCATTTTAATACTACTTTTTCTCTTTATCATAAACCTACCTCCAGGAAATCAATGCTTGTTGTGTGATTGTATATATAGATTTCAGATAATAACTAGTTCCCTCTTAACTTATATCGGCCAAATCCTACACAACTTAATTTCCAATTGTTGCAGGTGTGTGGCTTGATAATAATAAAGCTCAACTAACATATCTCCTTTCCCAATGAATACTATTAAAAAGTGAAACCTAGTTTTGGTAGTGTCAAAAGTTTTATGAAAACTACCTAAAGGGTTAGTTCCGTTCCCATTTATTGAGTGGAAATCCGCCGCAATCGCTCTTGACAAACACGCCAATGGTTTGAGGATTGTTTAACAAGGGC
>NZ_JBRKCV010000008.1:0-219740 GCF_052983275.1 Robertmurraya sp. GLU-23 | reverse complement strand
GAGTCCTCCTTGGTTAACTAAGTTAGGGGTCATTTCGGCACACGATTTGACACCCCGTATCATACCAAGAGGGCTCTTTTTTGTTCAAGTCCCCGAAAATCCTTCTAACAGGAATGCTCCTTTATTATAGTAAAAGAATAATTATAAAAATATATGCAATATTCTATCATTATTATGCGATCGAGACGATACTTTTTTAATCGAAATAAATCGTGAAAGGGGTAACAATAAAGCTTTTCATAGATAATATCCAATTATGTACATGAATAATAATTCATTAGTTGAAAATAATTTAAAAAATTCAATCAAACGTTTGATTGAATTTTTTAGTCCTCATTTTATAGGCTTAGGAGGGATTCGGTCATCCTTAAGCTTTTTATCATTAATTTTCAACTCCGTATGATTCAAGTAATTACGGATATTGGAACGGTGTAAAAAGAAAAGGAGAAGTAAGAATAAGAAAAAGATAAGATCGGTATGATAGCCTTCCTCAAAAAAAGAATATATCAGCATGGCAAAGCCAACAGATATCGAACCAAAAAATACATATTTTGATACAAAAATAACGAAGAAAAAGGTAAGAAAGGTTATTAGAAATAATATAGGGTTATAAATGATTAAAAATCCAGCTGTGGTCGCAATGGCTTTCCCCCCACGAAACCCTGCAAAGATCGGAAAGCAATGACCGATTACTGCTAGTAATCCCGTATACAAAGGATCAATATTGGAATGCAGCAACAGAGGTAAATACGTCGCAAGGGCTCCTTTGCCAACATCAACGAGAAGAACAATGATTCCTGCTTTTTTTCCCAGAACTCTGATCGTATTCGTAGCACCTGGATTGTTACTACCAAGCGTTCGAATATCCACTTGAAAGAGCCATTTTCCAACAAGTAATGCGGTTGGAATGGATCCGAGTAAATAGGCTATGATAAGTAGTCCATACTCCATAGAATTCCTCCTTACATTTAATTGTTATTATGTCTAAATATTACCATATTCTTAGTGGTGCTGTAGAGTTGAGATTTTTACTTTTACCTATCTCCATGATATGATAGATTGTCAACAGATTTGCAGGAATGTAAGCAGTGAGATATGATATTAATGTTAAATGATGGAATCGGCATCGATGTATACATACGAATACAAAAAGAACCTTATTTTTTGAAATAGGATGATGAAAATGAAAAGAGCAAGAATTATTTATAATCCTACCTCAGGAAGAGAAGCCTTTAAAAAGCAACTGCCAGAGGTACTGCAAAAGCTAGAAATGGCCGGTTATGAGACTTCTTGTCATGCAACAACGGGTGCAGGTGACGCAACAGAGGCGGCTAAAATTGCCGTTGCTCGAAAATACGATCTGGTTGTAGCAGCAGGTGGAGACGGGACGATCAATGAAGTGGTGAACGGACTTGCTGAGCAAGAGTATCGTCCAAAGCTTGGAGTTATTCCAGTCGGAACCACCAATGATTTCGCAAGAGCTCTTCATATTCCGCGGGATATTGAAGCGGCAGCTGATATTATCGTTAGGGGAGATACGATTCCTGTTGATATCGGCCGAATCAATGACAAGTATTTTATTAATATTGCTGGTGGCGGCCGTTTAACAGAGTTAACGTACGAGGTACCAAGCAAACTGAAAACGATGCTTGGGCAACTGGCTTATTACTTAAAAGGCATTGAAATGCTCCCTTCCATTCGTGCAACAGATTTAAGTATCGAGTATGATGGAAAGCTTTTTGAAGGAGAGGTCATGCTGTTTCTTGTTGGGCTAACGAATTCAGTGGGTGGCTTTGAGCGACTAGCTCCGGATGCGTCGATTAATGATGGAATGTTTACTTTATTAATTTTAAAAAAGACAAACCTTGCAGAATTTATCCGCATCGCTACATTAGCTGTTCGCGGAGAGCATGTTAACGATCCACATGTTATTTATACAAAGGCAAACCGGATCAAAGTCCACTCTGAGGAAAAGGTTCAGCTGAATCTCGATGGAGAATTCGGAGGTCTTTTACCTGCAGAGTTCGTGAATTTATACCGACATTTAGAAGTGTTTGTACCGATTGACCAAATACGTGAGCAGGACCGACCAGTGGAAGGTTGGAATGTTTCAGGAAACTAATCACGATACAGGTGGTTAGTTTCTTTTTGTGATTTCGTATCCGTGAGGGAGTTATGATACAATTTTTCATATCGAAAAATGATAAAAGGAAGTAACCAATGACAAAAACAATACCTGTTCAAAAAAATGATTATATAGAAGTTATATTTGAAGACTTAACCCATGACGGTGCAGGCGTAGCCAAAGTAGAGGGTTATCCGTTATTCGTCAAAAATGCTCTGCCTGGTGAAAGAGCAAAAATCAAGGTAATTAAGGTCAATAAGGGATATGGATTCGGTCGTTTAGAGGAAATCCTTGAACAAAGTCCGCACCGTGTGGATGCACCGTGCCCGATTTACAAGGAGTGCGGAGGTTGTCAGCTTCAGCATTTGAGTTATGAAGGACAACTGTTAGCGAAGGAAAAACAAGTAAGAGATGTCCTTACCCGTATCGGCAAACTAGAAAATGTAAAGGTTCATCCTGTATTAGGTATGAGTGAGCCTTGGAGATACCGAAATAAAGCACAAGTTCCTGTAGGTGAACGTGAAGGTGGCTTGATTGCCGGTTTTTATCAACAGCGCAGCCATGAAATCATCGACATGGAAGCTTGTATGATTCAGCAGGAAAAAAATGACGAGGTCGTACAAGCAGTAAAGAGAATCTGTACGAAATACGGAGTCACGGCCTACAACGAGCAGCGTCATAAAGGAACATTACGACATATCATGGCTCGCCACGGACAAGTCACAAAGGAAGTCATGGTCGTTCTTGTCACTCGTACCTCGGAGCTTCCAAACAAGGAGAAGATCGTTAAGGAAATCGTTGAAAGTGTTGAAGGAGTTAAATCGATCATTCAGAATGTCAACTCGAAGAAAATCAATGTTATTCTTGGTGACGAAACCCGTGTGTTATGGGGAGAAGAGGTCATCTATGACTTAATCGGCAACGTCAAATTCGCGATTAGTTCAAGATCGTTTTACCAAGTAAATCCGGAACAAACGAAGGTGCTTTATGACCAAGCCCTAACTTATGCTGAATTGAGTGGTCAGGAAACGGTGATCGATGCTTATTGTGGCATTGGAACGATTTCACTGTTTCTAGCGCAAAAAGCCCAGAAGGTGTACGGAGTTGAAATTGTCCCTGAAGCCATTGCGGATGCGAATCGGAATGCTGATTTAAATGGGATTAATAATGTAGAGTTCGCGGTAGGTGAGGCAGAGGTCGTGATCCCTAATTGGTACAAAGAAGGGATCGAGGCGGACGTTCTTGTCGTGGATCCACCAAGGAAAGGCTGCGATGATGCATTGTTGCAAACCATAATTGAGATGAGACCGAAGAAGGTGGTTTATGTGTCTTGTAATCCGGCTACTTTGGCGCGGGATTTGAGAGTGCTTGAGGATGGTGGGTATCGCACGGTTGAGGTGCAGCCTGTTGATATGTTTCCGCATACGACGCACGTCGAGTGCGTATCGCAACTTATTCTTAAATAGTCTGTAGGCAATATTCTCGCCAAATTTGATGCTGTGCGCTAATAGTTCCGTTAGAAGCAGGAGCCTGTATAGGTTCCTGCATTATTTGTTTTTAGAAACTTAAAACTTGTAGTTATTATCCTCAAATTCCCCCAAAAGACTCCTTTATATAATAAAATATTACTAATATATGAAATTCTCACCATCTGGAGGGATAGAAGTGACCGTTGGCGAACGTGGCAGAGTGTTAATCGTTGATGATGAAATATTGATTAGACAAGGGGTTAAGCATTATCTGAACTGGGAACAGGAAGGATTTGAAATTGTCGGAGAAGCATCGAATGGTCATGAAGCACTTCAAATCATTGAAGCGGCCCATCCACATATTGTCATTACTGATATTGTGATGCCGATGATGGATGGAGAAGAATTAACGAGAATTATCAAGGAACGTTATCCACAGATTGAAATCATTATCCTAAGCAGTTTTGGAGAATTTGACTATGTCCGCTCAACCTTCCAAAGCGGAGTGGTTGATTATATTCTTAAGCCGAAGCTAGAGGCCAAGGGACTTTTAAAAGCCTTAAAATCGGCTGCTGCTAGAATTCCTAAATTACAATTAACGGAGAATCCTGCAGCGGTTGACCTTTCCATTGAGCAAATGATCCAAAAACTGATTGCTGGATATGAAGTACCTCTTGCAAAGGAGAAGATTTTAGACACCTTCCCTTATCGTAATTTTTGTTTATTAGGTGTTGTATTTAGAAATGGAAAAATGGAGTTGCCTCCCCCTCTTAAGGGACATATGGAGACTGAGTTAGGTGAAGAGTATTCTTTTTTTTATGATAAAAATATTGTTCTAGTCAATGGAGACAATTTTTCAAAACTTATAAACTACCTAAAAACAATGGGTGAATCAACTACTGATTATGTTTTTGCCTTGAGCGAATCTTTTACTGATTTTTCATCGTTAGGAAGGATGTACAAAGAGAGCCTGACGAAATTATTAAGTTACCGTTTTTATTTCGCTGAACATCCACTTTTGATGAAACAAACTCTTCCCATGCAAGAGGGTAATCGTGAGAGCTTTAACTTAGATTGGTTTACAAGTGAATTTAAGCGGAAAAATTTTGAAAGTGCTTTCAATTATCTCGATAATCATGTAACAGCCCTTTCCACTTGCTATACATTGGATGTATATGAATACAAGGCATTTTTCGGAAACATCATTTTTAATATCACCGTTCTGCTTGGGAACATGGATTATCAAGTAAAGGAATTGGACCAAGCGAAATATACGTATTTTAAGTCAATTGATGAGGCAAAGACGGCTAAAGAGGCTGTTGATCTACTAGCACAGTTTATTTCAGAGGCAAAAGAATGTATTAAGTCTTCCTCTATTCAGTACGACAACCTGAATATGAAAAGGCTGCTAGATTATATCAAGGATCATTATGCAGAGCCGTTAACCTTGACGGACATTGCCAAGCATTTTCATTTCAATCCGTCCTATTTATCAAGTTACTTCTCGTCACATAATGATGAAGGCTTTATTGAATATTTGAATCGGATTCGAATTGAGGAAGCCTCTAAACGGTTAGTCGAGGGGAAGGCTACGATCTCAGAAATTAGTGGAATAGTAGGTTACTCTGATCACAGTTATTTCTGCAAAGTGTTTAAAAAATTTACAGGTCTGTCACCAAGTCAATTTAGAAGAAAACATAACATGAGATAAGAGATGGTATTCACATGAGATATATTCCCGAACGATTTAGACATAACAACTTGTTTATCACCATGTTTTTAATAAGTGTCATCATCATCATTACGGTGTCTATAACCATTACGTGGACGACGATTCGGATGTCAGAGGAATTCTTTTTTGATAAGTTCAGTATCACCAATGCGAAAGTAATGGATCAAGTAGAGGAAAGCTTCGAAAAGTACCATTATTCGGTTGTCGTTGCATCAAACAACTTACTTCAAAGCGGTACGATAAAGGAAATTCTTACAAAGAAAGGTTCAAATGTAGAGAGATACCATGATTTATTTACGTTGGAGCAGCAAATGAGAAGAATAAAATCTAGTGTCGATACGTATGAAACCGAGATTATTATCACAGGCACGAATGGTATTATTTTTTCCACTGATCGTACGTACTGGCCAATAACTGATGAGGAGCTAAAGAAGGGTGTGATTGATCGTAATACGGTTAGTCAGCCGAAGAAGCTGATGTACCAATTGGACCAACGCCCTGCTAGTACAGAGGGAAGCTACATGGTTACATCAAAGGCGTTGATGGAAAGAACTTCTGGAAACATTTACGGCTCTATGTACTTTGCTATACAAGAAAGTGAGTTTAGAAAATTTTACTCAAGCTATACAAGTCCAGGGAACCATGTGTTCTTAGTAAACAAATCGGGAGTCATTATGTCGAGCGATCAGTCAGAGCTTATCGGCAAAAAATCAGAGGAATTACTTCACTATGCTCAAGAAATAAAAACTGAATCGAAGGATTATATCATTGGGGACTTCTTAGGAAAAGAACATATCATTTTGACGAAATACCTTCCCTCTTATGAAATGTATATGTTTAATATCATTGATAAAAAAACCGCCTTTGGCAACCTGATTGATAAAAAGAAAATGGTGCTTATTTCAATGGGAATTGTTTTTGTTGCACTCCTATTTGTGTTTCTAGCTTCAAGAAGAATGACCAATTCATTGTCAAAGTTAGTAAAGCAAATTGAAAGTACTTCCAAGCATGACTTTGACCAGTATGTAACCGTATCGGGAACATATGAAACGAGACAAATCGGACATGCTTTTAATTCCATGCTTGATGAGCTTCATGAGTATGTTGATCAACTGGTCGTGTCTCAAAAACAGAAGCGGAATGCTGAATTGGCGGCCTTGCAGCAGCAAATTAACCCCCATTTTTTATACAATACACTAACATCAATCAAGTTCATGGTCCAGCAAGGTGGAAAAGAAGAGTCTGATGCAATCATTAATGCACTCATTTCCCTACTACAAAATACCATTGGCAATGTTAGTGAAACCATTACGTTAAGGCAGGAAATAGATAATCTCAAGAATTACGTTCTCATCAATCAAAAACGTTATGGTGAACGGATAAAAGTAAACTATTTTGTTTCTCCTGGATGCGAAGAAATGCAAATACCCAAGCTGATTTTACAGCCTTTTATGGAAAACTCCTTTTTTCATGGATTTATTCAAAAGCATGAGGGATATATCAATGTCTTGGTTTGGGAGGATGACAATACGTTAATTTGTGAGGTTGTTGATAATGGGGATGGGATGGAGGGTTCTGCAGAATGTGATCTCCCTGATACGAAACGTAAACAACAGCACTTCTCTGGAATTGGGGTAAGAAATGTACATGAGCGAATCCAACTTATCTATGGGGAGGATTATGGTGTAACGATATCTAGTAAGCTAGGAGAAGGGACAAAGGTGAGGATTACCCTTCCGAGTCAAAAATAGTCTTAGAATCTAAAAAAATTACAATAAGTAAATTGTAAGCGCATTCAATTAACTGAAAATTTTACAAGGTATTAAAAATATCGTCCTAACTACTAACCCCGGAATGTTGCTAATATAAGGAATGTAAGGTTTAGATAGCGCTTACAAAAGAGATGGAAATCAAAATTGGGGGGATATCGATGAAAAAGCTTCTTGTATTATTTTTAGCAAGTTTTCTGTTACTGACGGCTTGTTCCTCAGGCTCTAAAACAGAAGAGACTTCTAGTGAGGCAAAGGATACAAATGAAATAACGGTTTGGGCTTGGGACCCGAATTTTAACATTAAAGCAATGGAACTTGCAAAAGAAACCTATGCATCAGAGGATTCAGAACTAAAGATTAATATTATCGAAAACGCACAAGATGACATTATTCAAAAGTTAAACACGAGCTTAAGTTCTGGTACAACGAAAGGGATGCCGAATATTGTTCTTATTGAAGATTATCGTGCACAAGGCTTCCTACAGGCATATCCAGATATGTTCCACGAACTAACAGGCACATTTAAAGCCGAAGATTTTGCTGATTATAAAATTGCTCCAACAAGCTTAGATGGAAAGAACTACGGTCTGCCATTTGATACGGGCGTTACAGGTCTATATGTAAGAACCGATTATTTAGAGCAAGCTGGTTATAAAGTTGAAGATCTACAAAACATCGATTGGGATAAGTACATTGAAATCGGAAAAAAAGTAAAAGAAGCAACTGGGAAACAAATGTTAACACAAGATCCTAATGACCTTGGATTAATTCGTATGATGATTCAAACAGCTGGTTCATGGTACTTAGAAGAAGATGGTGTCACACCTAACTTGGCTGATAATGAAGCACTTAAAGTGGCATTTGAAAGCTATAAGAAGCTATTAGATGCCGATTTAGTGAAACCAGTATCTGACTGGAGTCAATTCTTAGCAGGATTTAACAGCGGTGATGTGGCAACAGTACCAACAGGTAACTGGATTACTCCTTCTGTGAAAGCGGAAGCTTCACAATCTGGCAAATGGGCAGTGGTTCCATTCCCGAAACTTCCTGGTGTAGCTGATTCTGTAAATGCTTCAAACTTAGGCGGAAGCTCTTGGTATGTTCTTAACGTACCAGGCAAAGAAAAAGCGGCTGAGTTCCTTGGAAAGACGTTCGGTTCAAACGTTGAGTTCTATCAGACGATCAATAAAGAAATTGGTGCAATCGGTACTTACAAGCCAGCTTCTGAAGGTGAAGCATACCAAGCAGCAGACGAGTTCTTTGGCGGTCAACAAATCATTGCTGATTTCGCAAAATGGACAGCAGAAATTCCACAAGTAAACTTCGGCTTACACACATATGCAATCGAAGACATTCTTGCAGTGGAAGCACAAAACTTTATTAAAGGAAAAGAGCTTGATAAAGCATTAGAAGATGCTCAAGGTCAAGCGGAAACCCAAGTGAAATAATTTAATAGGGTAAAAGCCTCGAAACTCGTCGGCTTCAGCGATTCAGTGTCAGGCGAGATTGTCGGGGCTTTTATTTTTAAAAAACTAGATAAGGAGATGACTTGATGTGATACCTGCAAAAGCCAACCCATCCACACAGATAGTTAAGTCCACCCGCGGGCATCGATTGAAAAACACAGTCATTGGCTGGTCGTTTGTAACGATTGCTGCCGTGTTGATTTGCTTATTTTATTTTTACCCGATGGTTCAGGCTTTTATTATGTCATTACAATCCGGTAGGGGAACAAACTTATCCTTTGTCGGCTTCGAAAATTATGCACGTTTATTAAAAGACCCTGTATTTCTAACTACGGTAAAAAATACAGTGATTTACTTAATCATTCAAGTCCCATTGATGATTATTCTTGCATTGTTTATATCGGTTTTACTGAATGATAAGGCATTGAAATTTAAGGGCTTTTTCCGAACGGCCATATTCTTACCGTGTGTCACCTCGCTTGTTGCCTATTCTGTTATTTTCAAATATCTATTTGGTCAAGATGGTCTGATTAATATTATGTTAATGAAGCTATCGTTCATTTCAGAGCCGGTTCAATGGTTGACGGATCCATTTTGGGCGAAAATCACGATCATTATCGCCATTACCTGGCGCTGGACTGGCTATAACATGATTTTCTATCTATCAGCCCTTCAAAACATCGATCATTCTATTTATGAAGCAGCCAAAATCGATGGTGCTTCACCGATTCAAACCTTTTTCAAAATTACGATTCCTATGTTAAAACCAATCATTTTGTTTACTAGCATTACCTCTACGATTGGAACGCTTCAACTGTTCGATGAAGTCATGAATATAACGGTGGGTGGACCAGGGAATGCGACGATGACCATCTCTCAGTATATTTACAATCTATCCTTTAAATATACGCCGGACTTTGGGTATGCAGCTACGGTTTCCTATGCAATTGTTATTTTGATCGTTATTTTCTCCATCATTCAGTTTAAAGTGGCAGGTGATAAAAATGCTTAAAAAAGTCTTCGGGTATGGGTTTCTTACGATCGCTTCAATTGTCTCTATCTTTCCATTTTTATGGATGATCATCAGTGCAACGAATAAATCAGTGGATGTCACAAAAGGGAGATTATTACCAGGAAGTCATTTAATAGAAAATGTAACCAATCTTCTTAATACAGTTGATCTTATTCCTGCCCTAGTTAATTCTGCGAATATCTCAATTATTACTACTGTACTTGGAATGCTCATCGCTTCATTGGCTGGCTATGGGTTTGAGATTTTCCAAAGCAAGGCAAAGGACTATTTATTTAATTTCTTGCTCCTTTCCATGATGATTCCATTTGCCGCATTAATGGTTCCGTTATTCAGGATGTTTGGAACGATTTCGCAAACGGCACCGATGATTGGAATTGATACCATTTCCGCGGTTATTTTACCAACCGTAACAACTGCTTTTCTCATCTTCTTCTTCCGACAAAGTACGAAGATGTTTCCAAAGGACATTCTTGAGGCAGGAAGAATTGACGGGTTAACGGAGCTAGGCGTTTTTCTTAGAATTTATATTCCAACGATGAAAACCACGTATGCAGCGGCGGCCATTATTACGTTTATGGCCAGCTGGAATAGCTACCTTTGGCCACTTGTTGTGCTTCAGTCACCAGAAAATCAAACCATTCCATTGTTGATATCGGTACTTGGTTCTAGTTATTCTCCTGACTTTGGCGTGATTATGACGGCTATTGTTATTGCGACTTTACCGGCAGCACTGATCTTCTTTATTATGCAAAAGCATTTTGTTGCTGGAATGATGGGCTCTGTTAAATAGGAAATTAAAAATATAGATAGGAAGTGTAATAGATATGACAACTACACCAAGTTTAAGCTGGCTTACAGATGTAAATGTGTATGCGGTTAATCGTGTTCCTGCTCATTCCGACCATGTGTACTACACAACCATGGAAGAAGCAAGTAAAGAGTCACCAATGAAATTGCGAAACGAATTAAACGGAAATTGGAAGTTTACCTACAGTATGAATCCCGAACATCGCCCAGTAAACTTTTTTGAAAAAGATGATCTCTGTGCTGGCTGGGGAGACATTACCGTTCCAGGGCATATTCAACTCCAGGGCTACGGACAGCCTCAATATGTGAATACGATGTATCCGTGGGATGGACATCATGAACTTCGTCCACCGGAAATTCCTACGGATCATAATCCAGTTGGAAGCTATGTGAAGTATTTCCATGTTCCAGCTACGATGCAGGAAAAGCCGGTATATATTTCTTTCCAAGGAGTAGAATCTGCCTTCTATGTATGGGTAAATGGTAAGTTTGTTGGCTATAGTGAGGATTCTTTTACACCTGCGGAATTTGAGTTAACTCCCTATTTACAAGAGGGGGAGAACAAACTCGCGGTGGAGGTCTATCAACGGAGTACCGGCAGTTGGCTTGAGGATCAGGACTTTTGGAGATTTTCAGGAATCTTCCGTGATGTCTATCTTTATACCATTCCAGAAATTCATGTCGCTGACCTTCATGTTCGTCCTGAACTAGATTCATCTTTTACAAAAGGGACACTTTCGATTGATTTAAAGCTTCAAGGGGAGAAGCCTTCAAAAATAACTGCTGAATTGGTCGATGCAAAAGGGAGCCTAGTTCAAACAGCAAGTGCTACATATTTCGATGGCAAGTGGTTGATTTCGATGCCTGTTGAGCATCCAACCCTATGGAGTGCAGAGAATCCTTATTTGTATAAATGTTTTCTTCAAATCTATAACCAGTCTGGAAGTTTAGTAGAGGTCGTTCCCCAGAAGGTTGGGTTTAGAAGATTTGAACTCGTGAATAAAATCATGCATCTTAACGGAAAGCGTATTGTATTCAAGGGTGTGAACCGTCATGAATTCAATCCTCGTCATGGTCGTGCGATTACAAAGGAAGACATGCTTTGGGATATTAAAACCTTGAAACAGCATAACATCAATGCCGTTCGTACGTCACATTATCCGAACCAAACCTATTGGTATGAATTATGTGATGAATATGGTGTGTATGTCATTGATGAGATGAACCTTGAAACCCATGGATCGTGGCAAAAAATGGGGGCGGTTGAGCCTTCATGGAATATTCCAGGTAACCAGCCAGAGTGGGAATCGATTGTCATGGACCGTGCAATATCCATGGTGGAACGAGATAAAAATCACCCGTCCATCTTAATTTGGTCCTGTGGGAATGAATCATACGCGGGTGAAGTTATTTTGAATGTCTCGAAATATTTCAAACAGGCTGATCCTAGCAGACTTGTTCATTATGAAGGTGTGTTCCACAATCGTGATTATAATGACACCAGTGATATGGAAAGCCGTATGTATGCAAAGCCTGCCGACATTGAGAAGTATTTAAATGAACATCCTGAAAAGCCGTACATTAGCTGCGAGTATATGCATGCGATGGGGAATTCACTTGGTGGGATGTACAAATACACAGAACTAGAACAGAAGTACCCGATGTATCAGGGAGGATTTATTTGGGATTATATAGATCAATCCATTTATAAGAAGGATCGTTATGGAAATGAATATCTAGCCTATGGTGGTGATTTTGACGATCGCCCTACGGATTATGGGTTCTGTACAAATGGGATCGTCTACGCAAACCGCGAGCTTTCTCCAAAAATGCAGGAAGTGAAATTTTTATATCAAGATTTTAAACTAGTACCAGACCAGACTGGTGTCACGATAAAAAATGAAAGCTTGTTCTCTAATGCAGCAGATTACAAACTCGAGTATGTGTTATATCGTGAAGGAAAGGAATTGTACAAAAACACTCTTCTAGTAGCCATTGAACCGCAAAGTGAGGGGCGAATGGAGTTTACATTCCCTGAGGAAGTTACTCATGATTCAGGTGAATATTGCATTCAAGCCTCATTAAAATTGAAGCAAAGCACCATTTGGGCTGAAGCAGGATATGAGATTGCCTTTGGTCAATATGTGTATCAGGTGGGTTCTAGAGAATTAGTTTTAGGAAGCGGGGATTTACGTGTTGTCCGTGGTGATGTGAATATTGGCGTTCATGGTCGAGATTTCTCCGTGATGTTCTCGAAGCAGGCCGGAAGCTTAGTATCACTAAACTATGCGGGGAAAGAAATGATCTCCATGCCTCCTGCACCATTGTTCTGGAGAGCCACAACGGATAATGACCGTGGCTTTTCTCAAAGCTTCCATTCGGGGCTATGGTTTGCGGCAAGTCTTGCACGAAAGTGTGTAAATATTGAACTTGAAGAAAATAGCAACCAAGTGAGCATTGCTTTTACTTATAAATTCTCCATTAACCAAGACATTGAGGTGAAGACTGTTTACACAGTATACCCAGATGGAAGCGTTCGTGTGAAGTCTGCTTATAAGGGAGCTGAAAATCTACCACAAATGCCGATTTTTGCAGTTTCTTTCAAGCTTCCAGCGGATTATGACCAGCTTGACTGGTATGCAATGGGACCGGAAGAAAATTACTCAGACCGTGCGATGGGTACAAAACTAACTACCTTTAAAAACCAGGTATCTGACAATCTATCAGATTATGTTATGCCACAGGAATCTGGTAATCGAACCGGTGTCCGTCGTGTGAACGTGACCAGTCGTAACGGTCAGGGAATAAAGATTTCTTCGGTAACTGAGCCGTTGGAGTGTAATTTTTCTCCATATACGGCATTGGAACTGGAGAATGCACAGCATATCTATGAATTGCCCAATGTCCACTATACGGTTGTAACAGTCGCCGCCAAGCAAATGGGGGTCGGTGGAGACGACAGCTGGGGTGCTCCAGTTCATGACGAGCACTTGATCAAGGGAGACCAGGATCTAGAATTTGAATTTATGATTCAACGAGTGTAATAGATGAATGAATAGGTAGTAGTATAACAAAATTAGGGGAGCTTTTTTAGCTTCCCTTCTTTCATAGGAATTCTTAGAACTAGGAGAAGAGAAGGTGAGATTATGTTCATACATACAAATCTAGAAAAACAGCAATTTCATTTAACGAATGGGCAAATAAGCTATATTTTTCATGTGATGAAAAATGGGCAGTTAGGTCATCTTTATTACGGCAAGGCATTACGGAACAGGAAGGATTTTACCCATTTACAAACCTATGATGTCCCAACCGCTGCCAGTTGTCATGTGTATGAGGATGATCCGGCCTTTAGTTTAGAAACATTAAGACAAGAGTATCCTGCGTACGGAAACTCAGACTTCAGGGAACCAGCGATCATCGTTAGGAAAGAATCAGAGCCCCATATACCAAATTTCACCTATGACTCTTTTAAAATCTTAGAAGGAAAGCCAAAGCTAAAAGGACTTCCTGCCACCTATGCAAATGATCACCAGGATGCCAGCACCCTTCAAATTTTTCTAAAGGATGAGTTTCTTGAAGCGGAATTGACACTTACTTACACCATTTTCCGAGACAAACCTGTTATTACTAGAAGTGCATCCTTGAAAAATAGGGGCAGCGAAAATCTGATGATTGATCGGCTCATGGGGGCAGTACTTGACCTACCGGATAAAGATCTTATGATGACCCATCTAGGAGGGACTTGGTCACGGGAGAGGCATGTCAAGGAGCGCCAACTAGAAATGGGAATTCAGTCGATTTCAAGTTTACGTGGGGCAAGCTCACACCATCATAATCCATTCCTGGCATTAAGAAGACCATATACGACAGAGCACACTGGGGAAGTTTACGGTTTTAACTTTGTTTATAGCAGCAATTTCATTATGCAGGTAGAAGTGGATCACTATGATATGGCGAGAGTAACCGTCGGGATTCATCCATTTGGATTTAAGTGGAGTCTTCTGCCTGAGGATCATTTTCAAACACCGGAAGTGGTGATGGTATACTCCGACCAGGGTCTAACTGGAATGAGTCAGGCCTTCCATCATCTATACCGTGACAATCTAATACCTGAGCGATGGAAAAGAGAAGAGCGTCCGATTTTAATTAATAACTGGGAAGCCACGTATTTCGATTTTGATGAAGAAAAGCTCGTGAACATTGCTAAATCAGCCAGTGAATTAGGAATTGACCTGTTCGTTCTCGATGATGGCTGGTTTGGAAAAAGAAATGACGATACCTCTTCCCTAGGAGATTGGCAGGTGGACTTGAATAAACTTCCCAATGGATTGGAAAGCTTGTCCAAAAAAATTACCGCAACAGGTATGAAATTTGGTCTTTGGTTTGAACCCGAAATGATTAGCCCGAACAGTAAGTTATATAGGGAGCATCCAGATTGGGCAGTTGGAATGCTTAATCAGCCTCGTACATTGGGGAGGAACCAGCTCGTTCTTGATTTTTCCAGACCGGAGATTGTTGATGATATTTATGAGAAAATGGCTGGAATTATCAAGCAAACCAACCTTTCGTATATTAAATGGGATATGAATCGTAATATCACGGAGGCTTTTTCACAAAAATTAGGTGCGAACCAACAGGGAGAGTTTTTCCACCGGTATATTTTAGGGGTGTATTCTCTTTATGAAAAGTTAACGACTGAGTTTCCGCAGGTATTGTTTGAATCCTGCGCAGGTGGAGGTGGGCGATTTGACCCTGGGATGCTATTTTATGCACCACAGGCATGGACAAGTGATGATACGGATGCCGTCGAAAGGTTGAAGATACAGTATGGAACCTCCTTTGCTTATCCATTGTACAGTATGGGATCCCATGTATCAGCTGCACCAAATCATCAGACATTAAGAGAAACACCAATAGAAACAAGGGCGAATACCGCTTATTTTGGGACGTTTGGCTATGAATTGGATCCCCTAACGTTAACGGAGGAAGAAAAGGATGAAATAAAGAAGCAGGTGATCTTCTATAAAGAACATCGACGCTTGATTCGCGATGGAAATTTTTACAGGCTACTAAGCCCTTTTGATGGAAATGAAACTGCCTGGATGGTGGTGAGTCCAGATCAATCAGAGGCATTGGTAGGCTACTATAAGGTATTGGCCACACCGAATTCTCGAAAGCATCAGACCTTATTGCTAAGAGGGTTAATAGAAGATGGGGTGTATGAAGTAGAGGGGCAGATGTATTTTGGAGATGAACTGATGCAAGTCGGTCTTCAACTGCCAACAGAATTTAATGGTGTTAATAGGCAGTCAGCAAAACGCGGAGGAGACTTCCAATCCTGTGTGTTTTACTTAAAAAGGACAGAAAACAATCATTTTTAAAGGAATGATTAAAGGTGGAAAATCCCTCGTACCATAGTTTGAGGGATTTTTTGCTGCATTAGTAAGTTGAATTTGTAATTTTCCTACATTCCTAACAAGCATGGTAATGGCGTTTTCTTTGAGTTTATTAATGAAAAATAGACGGATAAATTCCGCTTAAGTAAAAAATAAAATAAAAAACAGTCAGAATAGACGGAGATATTCCCCCTATTGGCTCAAATAAGGTGAAAATGTAGGGTTTTGCTTTGCATAACCGGAAAATCTCCTCTTATATGCCCCGAAACGAGCTTCATTTTGTCTTTAACCGGAAAATCTCCGTTTATTTTTACCTTTGCTTGGCTGAGACCCTCATTTTGATGCGTCGGTAAACCGCCATTAGTATCGGAAGAACCACTAACTCATAACAGCAAAAAGTTGCGTACAGTCCGTGCGCAACCTCAGGGTTAAAGTTTCACCCACCGTGATTAATTAAGAAGAAACTAGTGTAGTTGGTATAATAGAATAGCAGTTGATATAGAAAAAATCTACCAGCTGCTTTTTTGTTTATAAAAATACCATTTAGGGCCGATTTTCGTTAAAATAAACTTGGCCGATTTTTATCAAAAGGTACTTGTGTTTGATCATAAGTAATTAAGCATGATATAAGTGTAAAAGATGTAGAACATAAGAGTTTATACCGAGAGTTTAATGTTGTATTTATAGAGAGGATTTGAGTTTAAAATGATAGATAACTTTTGGCGTGAATTACCACGACCATTTTTTGTACTTGCACCGATGGAAGATGTGACAGATGTTGTTTTCCGTCATGTAGTAAGTGCGGCCGGTCGACCAGATGTATTTTTCACAGAGTTTACAAATTCGGATAGCTATTGTCATCCAGAGGGCATGAAAAGTGTGCGTGGTCGTTTGACTTTTACAGAAGATGAACAACCAATGGTGGCACATATTTGGGGAGATAATCCCGAATATTTCCGTCAAATGAGTATTGGCATGGCAGAGCTAGGATTTAAAGGCATCGACATTAATATGGGCTGCCCGGTACCGAATGTGGCATCAAGAGGGAAGGGAAGTGGCCTGATCCTGCGTCCAGACGTGGCAGCAGAACTGATTCAAGCAGCAAAAGCGGGCGGACTGCCTGTCAGCGTGAAAACACGACTTGGCGATAAGGAGGTTTCTGAGTGGGAGGAGTGGCTTACGCATATTTTCAAACAGGATATTGCGAACCTTTCTATTCACTTGCGTACAAGAAAAGAAATGAGCCAAGTAGATGCGCATTGGGAGCTTATTCCGGAAATTAAAAAATTACGTGACCGTATCGCACCAAATACGCTTCTAACCATCAATGGAGACATTCCTGACCGTAAAGTTGGGCTGCAGCTGGCAGAACAATATGGGATTGATGGCATTATGATCGGGCGAGGTATTTTTAAAAATCCTTTTGCTTTTGAAAAAGAGCCAAGAGAGCATAGCAGTAAAGAATACCTTGATTTATTAAGACTACAGCTTGATCTTCAAGATCAATATGCAGAATTAGTGCCGCGTTCAATCACAGGGCTTCACCGCTTTTTCAAAATCTATGTCAAAGGATTCCGTGGCGCTGGTGAATTAAGAAATCAATTGATGAACACGAAATCAACAGATGAAGTGCGTGCGTTGCTTGATCACTTTGAAAAAGAATATTTATGAGACGGGGACAGTGGAACGATGCAACTCTCACATTGCGAGGCTGTGGCGGCTCGTCTTAAGATGGTTAAATGGGTCCTGTTTCTATAAAGAGCAGTGCCCTTTTAAATGCTGAATTCCTATAGCAGAAGTGTTGCAGGGGGCTTTTAGGATTAAGTTCGGTGAACCGTATCACAAGTGATGGTAAAGCAGAAAGTAGAAGTTCAGTTTAATAAAGAATGGTTAGATAGATTTTTAATCTTATCATAGAATTTATTTCTCCCAAAGATGATATAGATAAGAATGATATTAATATTAACTATCCGATGCATTAGACGAAAAACAAAAAAAGAAAAAAATTACAAACCTGTTGTATGAGATGCACAAAAAAGACAATACTATTGTGAATAAAGGATCATATAAACAACCTAAATGGGTACTTTCATCTAATTAATGTTTACAGTTAGTTTATAAGAAATAAAAGACGTAAATTTAGATTTAAATAACAAAAAAGGTTTATTTTAATCATAATTCTTTATCTATTTGTAAGGAATTGGGAATAAGATTAGATATAAAAAGTAAAAAGATATAAATTTAGATTTAAATATAAAATAAGATATTTTAAAACTTGAGAAATGTTGATAGAAGGCTTGGTTTTTACCAAGCCTTCTAGCCTTGACTAGCCATCTTTCAAAAATTTTTCACAGCCCTTCTTATGTAAATCCTTTGCAACTTTTTCAAATAATTCAACTTTCTCTTTTCCTATTATTACTGAAATTATATCATTATATATTTTGTATTTTGAGGTTTTTGAAAACAAGTCAAATTCATCATTTATAACATAATATCCTTTATTTCTGAACAATTCTTCAGCTAGCCACTCTCCAAAACCATTCGAAACTCCTTTACCTTCCCAATTTAAAGCAAATTCTGGAACGATAGATTCATCTCTTTCTTTCCAACGAGTTAATAACTCTTTTTTGAAAAGGTACTGTTATCTTTTCAACTTGTAAGTTCCTTAACATACTCTCTCCCTAATAGCTTTACGTTATCATTATTGAACTGGTGGGACAAAACCTTAATCACTCAGTAATCATCGTCAATTCCTTGCATAGCCATACTTGCAATCCACATTTTTTCATCATGTTCGTTATATTCCATTCGATGACCTTGATTTTCATTAATAACTTTAATATTTAATCCTGTTTTATCCGCTATCTCATTTGCCAATCTTCTTGCAATATGTTGTAAATTAATATTTTGTCTATCCCTTTCAACAAATGAATATAAACATACTTTAGATAACATCTTGTCACTTAGAATTAGGAGTGATAGGAATGAAGAAAATTACATTATACGCTTATGGGGCATCAACAGATCATATCCCTACTCAAATTAATTACTTAAGAAGTGTAATAGTACTTCACGAATTTAATAAATTATTAAAGGGAAATCATTTGAGGAGGGGATATTATTAAAATAATTATAGCTCAAAAGGGAGATACATTATGGGAAATTGCAGCAAGTTATGAAACAGACATTCAATCATTATTAAATCTTAATCCTCACATTTCAAGTCCTAATCAAGTAATAACAAATATGATAGTGTATCTTCCAACAATACCTAACTTCAAAAGCACGATTCCTCCAGTATGTTATCCAGAAATGCCTGAGAACTATTTAGATTATTGGATTCCAACAATCCCAATTGAAAAAATGTCAACAGAAGAATATGACGTTCTTATAGTAGGAAGTGGAGCAGGGGGAAGTGCAGCTCTTTATCGAGTGTGTGAACAGTGGAAAGGAAAAGGAAAAAAGATCGGAATAATTGAAGCTGGAGGATTATTGTTGCCAACTCATGCACAAAATATTTCAACGTTAGAAGTGGAACGCTTCCAACGTTACTTTTTGAATCCGAAAATTTCCACACCTATTGGGTGGGAACTTCCACAATACCCTGGAGCAAGACTTGTATTTGCTTTGGGAGGAAGAACATTATTTTGGTCAGCTGTTTGTCCAAGGATGCATGAAATGGAGTTTGAGCTCGGGGATTGGCCAATTTCTTATAAAGAGTTACTCAGTTATTATAATAACGTTGAGAAGGTGTTGAGTGTTACCCAGGAATTTACAAAAGATTCTCATATTACTGATATACTATTAGATCGTCTTAGAGAGAACGGTTTTCCTCAAGCTACTTCAGTACCAATCGCAACGGATATTTCACAGGCGAAGTTTGGAAAAGTTGGATCGGATGTTTTCTTTAGTTCTATTGATTTCTTAGCAAGGTCTCTTAATTTAAGTCCATTTGATTTGGCAATCTATTCTCGTGCAGTTCAGGTGTACGTTGAAAATAATAAGGCTACAGGAGTTAAGGTTCTAACATGGGGAGGGAAAACTTATAAAGTAAGAGCAAAAAATATTATTTTATCAACTAGTACACTTGAGACCCCAAGAATTCTATTGAATTCAGGAATTGAGGGGAAAGCCATAGGACATTATTTGGTCAATCATTCCTTTTTAGAGGTTAATGGCAATTTTGATCGTTCTGAATTTCCGGAGAACTTCGGGAACCTGGGTATATTAGTACCGCAAGCAGAAGAAGATTCATATCAACTTCAACTGTATGGACGTGGAGGGACTTTTTTTTATCATGAGAGAAGAATACCATTAAGAGATAAAGTTCCTTTTTATTTACAAGGCTTTGGAAAAGTTGAACCTCAATTCAAGAATAGAGTAACATTACATCCTACGAAAAAAGACTATTTTGGTATCCCAAAAATTCATGTTGATTTTTCTTATAGTGAAAAAGATATTAAACTTATTAACATTATCAAGCAGAAAATGGAAGACTCCTTAGTTGTTATGAAGGGGAAAAAAGAAGAAGAAATTTGTTTACGACCACCTGGACTTGATTATCATGAAATGGGAACATGTAGAATGGGACATAATAGTGCAACATCTGTTACAAATAAATATGGGCAAGTCCATAATATTTCTGGCCTTTTTATAGCTGATAATAGTGTATTACCACATTCAGGTGCTGCGAATCCAACACTTACAATGATGGCCATAGCTTTCCATACCGCTGATTATATCTCACAAGAATAGAAATATTAAGCGAATAGAATAATACAAAAAAGGCCACTGAGATCATCTCAATGGCCTTTTCCTTTACCTATAAATCATTCGTTAAGAAGTTATAAATATTCGCTTCACCAGCTCCGTAAAGGAAATGGAACAATGAGAAATTCGTTTTATTGTTTAATATTAACTTCGAAACTATGAATATAATTAAAAAAAGAGGTAATAATAAGTGTAAGAACATATTAGAGATGAGGGATATGAATGACTGAACAGGAGAAAAAATTGTGTTATAAAACTACGATTATATTAGGTAAAGATACTAGTCAAATGCGATTAAACGATATTATCGAGGAACTAGTCTATGTGATTGAACAAAAAGGTAACATTGAAACAGAAAACAGAAAACAGAATTGCTCAGAATTAGATAAGGTAAAGTGATTGGTGGCTCCAGCTTTGGGCTACAAGTAGAAAGGCTGGGGGCCCTTCCCTTACACATTTTCCCTACTGACGAAATAATACTTCTCTAGTAGAATAAAGTAAAAGATTGTCAGTTTTTAAGGAGAGTTGTCATGAGGGATTATGTAATCCAAGCGTTATTAAAATATAGTAAAAAAACGGTATCCTTGGAAGAGCTTGAAACCCTTCCAGAACTAACTAATATCTTGTATGAACAATTTGCCGATATACTCCTTACGCTAGAGGAAGAGGGTATATTAGTGATGGTAAAAGCCCAAGGGAGAAATAGGAGAACCCCTTCTTTGGCATTTTCCTACCGAATACAAACTAAGCTTCTGAAACAAGGTCTCCATCAGGAAATCATGAAGCTCAGACTCCAGTTACATCCTTCTATAGAGTTAGATCAATATTTCAAATTAGACTCTTCTATATGGAAACATGACCTCCCTTATCTACATAAAATTCATGACTATTTAGTAAAGAATGGACTTCCTGAGTATGAGGTACCGGCTCCGGAAAGAAGTGTGGAGCTTGTTGGAGATGAGAAATGGATTGACGATAAAAGAGGCAAGGAGCTGCTAGAAAGAATTGGGTTATGGTCGGCCATGAGAGTAATGCCAGTTTCTGATCCTTTAATGTTTGCAGTTAATCCTAAAGCTGTAACAAATCAATCCCATTTGCATTTAATTGTTGAGAATAAGACAACGTTTCAAGCACTAGTTCAAATTTTACCTGTAACGTCCTTTACTACGTTAATTTACGGGAGTGGAAATAAGATTATTAAAAGTATTGAACAGTTTGAACAGCAGTTACCGATTATGGGTGCTGAGCATACCTTTTACTATTTTGGTGATCTAGACCGTTCTGGGATATTTATATGGCACCGGCTAAATGAGAAAAAGAAAGTTCAGCCGTATCTACCTTTTTATAGGGGTTGCTTGGAAAAGGCACCATTAGCGGGAAAAATCAATCAACGATTAGATCAAGACGCTTTGGTGGGTTTCTTACCATTCTTTACAAAAGAAGAAACTGACAAACTTCAGCTGATTTTAGCTGAAGGAAAGTACCTTCCACAAGAAGTTTTAAAAACAAAAGAGCTTCAGGCGATTTGGA
Source organism: Robertmurraya sp. GLU-23 (assembly GCF_052983275.1). Lineage (NCBI taxonomy): Bacteria > Bacillati > Bacillota > Bacilli > Caryophanales > Bacillaceae > Robertmurraya > Robertmurraya sp. GLU-23. The sequence continues at coordinate 197,637 of NZ_JBRKCV010000008.1, read as the reverse complement.
GGCAGAATCATGGAGTGGAATGATGTCTCAGATATTACTACTGGATTCCGTGAACGGATGCGAAGGCTAGCTTTGTTTGATCCTCTTTACGAATTAGATCGAAAAAAGCTTAAAGACCAACTGGATCAACCTATTGATATGAAGGGTTTGGGATTATTAGCTTTACTATTTTTCTTTGAGCAAAAGATTATGCGTAACCCAAAAGTAGGGGCAAAGAATTTAGCAAACTTTATACAAGGGATAACTGAGAACCAGTATGCCTTGGATGCAAAAAACTGTGAGGATATCGCTTCTACGATCATCTTAACTTTTCGACCAACTACCGGGAAAAAGCGTTCCTATGGTTTTCACAATTGGGAGACATCTAAAGAGGAAGAATTGGAGTACTCGCTTTTGAAAGCTAACTCATTTGACTCAAAGACTAATACCCAGTTCTATACTTTAGATGAAGATGGCTTAGAACTTGTTTTTGCGACAAAGGAGTTTTATAGCGAGTTTCAGTTGTCAATTAACCAATTAATGCTAAGGAAACAATTGGAGAAGGGGGAGTTTAATGGGCCTTAAGGCAGATTAATGAAATGCATATTGACGTGGAGTCATTGAATGAACGAATAACCAAGCTACGGCATGAAGTTCAAAGAAGTATTGTTTCAGAGGAAACATTTGATAGATATAAGCTACTTTTAGAGGATATCCATTCCCGATTAGAAAGAGAAAATGAGGAATTCTCAGAGTTAAGACAATTTGTTAAAGAGACAAAGGAACGACTTTTTGAAAAGGATTATCATATAAAAGAGCCAAAAGCTTACTCCGCTGTCTTAACCATTACGAATCGTCTAGAGGAAGTCCATTATGAGCATTCAAAACTTCTCGAGAAAAGCGTAGAGTTAAAGAATCACACGCTTAAAGCGGCACAAGAGTCCTTATATTATACGGGAATTGATGCGTTTAATTTTGACCAAGACATTAATGCTAGAGTAATTGGAACCCCACTTCCTTTAGAAGCGATGAAAGGGATTCTACATCCCTTTTTAAAGCTTCATCATGAACGTTCTTGGTCTCCATTAACCCTATTTTCCGAGCAAAATATCCGTGAAGAACGAGAAGAAAAGGTGAACTATGGCTTTATGGAAGTTGGGGAAGAGAAGGATAATGATTACCTCATTCGACTAAGTAACTGCTATGGGAATGTAATGAAATGGCTCTTAGCAGCATATGAGGAGGGTTATTCAGAGCTTTCTAGTGTAATAGAGTACTTACGTGAAAGAGAAGAATCTCTACTTCATCAGCGTTATTTCTATGACTTTTGGATTCTATTACACCAACGCTCACCTATTATCTCGAAGGTAGTAGAAATGGATGCAGGGGAAGAGGGACAGAACCATAGTTTAGATAAAGCCTTAGCTCTTTTGGGGAGTAAGGTTTTGGTCGCAACAGAAAGAAAAGAGAAAATACGAGTTACGAATCGCTACTCCATTCAAAATATGGACTTTCATATACAGGAGGACTTGATAGATGAATTATAGTGAAAGCAAGGTAATGGAGGCCTTTGAACTATATACAATTTTAGCAAGAGATGGATCTGCAGGATCTGATGCCTTAGCTGTTTATGTTGCGGATGACTCCATCCGTGGTTTATTGGATGGCTTTGCTCATAAAGTGGATTGCGTCATTGTCATTGCGGGTGAAAAGATTTATCTAATCCCTGAAACAAGACTCTCACCGTTTCATATAAACAATGAATATATGAAAAGGACATATTTAAAATCAGGATCAACTAATGCAGATATTTATTTGCTATACTTTACCACCATAATATTATTTGGTGGATTTTATAATAGCTACCAAACCCTTGAACCTACCAGGGATTTCCTCCCGATAGAGGAGTGGGCCCGAATGGTGGACGAACGTATTGGAATGTTAAAAGAACTTGAAGTAGAGAAGTTGAAAGAAAGGGAGAGAGAGTTCTCTTATAACTGGATACAGATTATTGATAAATGGGAAGACATGAATGATATAAAAGAGTCAGCTAAAAGACAGAGTGGGAATACGATTAGTCGACTAAGTTTTATGGATACAGCTAAGAGATTCTTGTTGGATCAGGAGTTAATCGCTGAGATAGGTAATAATGAAGTCATTTTAACAGAAAAGGCAAAAACGATTGTACAACGTTTTTTCATGGAAGTGGAATATAACAAAGGTATTTTGGAATTCATCTATCAATGGGAGGAGGATGAGCATGCCTTCAATTAGTAAGATTCGGTTCACAAATGTGGTTTATGAGGATGGTATGAAGCGATATAATGATGAAATATTTAGATTTGACGGATATAATGGAGCCATTTTACTAGAAAATGGTGGGGGAAAGACGGTCTTTATTCAAATGACTCTTCAGGCTATTATTCCCCATACTTCATTGGCAGATAGAAAAGTAAAACAAACCCTTCAACTAGATAATTACCCAGCTCATGTGGCCATTGAATGGATTTTATCTGAAAAGCCAAGGAGATATTTAGTTACGGCGGTAAGTTTGTTTCTAACCAAAGAGGGGCTTGATTCCTATCGGTACGTGTATCCATATGAACCAGGGAACAAGAACGGAATTGAAGGAATTCCTTTTGTTCGTAGTGATTCCAATCGTCCATCTGACCGAGGAGAAATTTCTGATTATTACCAGCAAATGGTGCAGCAGCATATGAATGCACATACCTTCCAAACCATTAAAGCCTTTCAACAACATATTGAGGAACAATACCATATTATTGCAAACGAATGGGATAGCATCGTGAAAATCAATAGTACGGAAGGTGGAGTCGAAGCTTTTTTCGATGAGTGCAAACAAACCAATCAACTATTTGATCGATTGTTGATTCCTACAGTAGAAGGTGCTATAGCTGGCCATTCTCCAAACACTTTTGTCGATACGTTCGAAAAGCGGCGTGACAGCTTTAAGTTATATAAAGAATTAAAGACTCAAATTGAAGAAAATAAAGCCATTGAGGAACAACTTAACCTATACTCCTTAACCTATGAAGGGCTTTTTGAGAAACAGCAAAGCTATGAGGAAGTGAAGCAGCGGGCCAAATCGCTGCTAGAAGAAATATTACGCCAAGAGCAAAGGGTAAAAGAAGCATATGAAGAAATAAAAGGGAAAATGAACCAGTGGGAAATAGAGGATAGAGAATACCAGAAAAAACTCCTTTCCTTCAACTATCAAGTAGAGAATTCCGAACTTGAAGACATCAAAGAGGAACTTAAAGCTCAAGAAGAGGCACTTCTGATTGAGAAAGAACAACTACAACTAGCTGAAAAACAATTTTACTCGTTAAAACTAGCAAAGTTAAAAAAGGAATTTATGGACCAGCATGAAAAAATGGTTCTACTAAAAGAGAGGCTAACCTCTTTCGATCAACAAGAGGACATCGAGGAGATTCAGGAAAAACTGACTATCAACAGCCAGGAAATACAGGGTTATTTTCGAAATGAGTTTGAGGAAAGTCAAAAGCGAAAACAGGACCTTCTCGTAGAGTTGCGGCCAATAGAAAATCACATTCAACAGAAAACAGAAGAACGTCAAACTGTAGTACAGCAACTTGAAGTAGTGAAACAAAGTTTTAACCAGAATCTAGGGAAGATAGACAGTTTAGATAAACAATTGCAACGGATTAAAGTGAGTATCCTTTCTAATCCAAATCAAGAATCAGTTAAGGATCATTTGGTCTTGTGGGAACAACGTCTGGTTTACCTAGATGAGGAAAATGTCCGCTTACTGAATCATAATAAACAGTTGTTGGAAGAAGAACGTAAAATAAAGCCTCAACTCGAACAAGCAATTTCTGAAATAACTCTAAAAGAGAGTGAGAGGCATAAGTTACAATCAACTATTGATCAGGCAGAGGCAGCTCATCAAAAAGTCAAGAATTCTCTAGTGAAATTACGTGCTAGCTGGGGGACTATGGATTCTGTTTACATGAGACAGGATTCCGTAACTCAACAGATTCAAGAGACAATAAGATTATTGTCTAGTGATAAAGAGCACCGATTGTATAAGGAGCGACTTGCTTACAGATTTTTAGATGATTATGAAAAGCAGGATACCTTCTTTGCTGATCCATATATTGAACAACAATTAAAAAAATGGAAGAATCAATTCCATTTATTGCAAACAGGGGTAGAGTATATACAGTCACTAGGAGAGTCTACCACCACTTTTGCGGACGATTATCCACTTTGGCCGCTTACATTGGTTACAACAAAACCAGAAGCTGAACAAGTGAAACAAAAACTACAGTCTGTCTCCCAACAACTTCAGTATCCTATTGAGGTTATTACATTGGAACAAGCTCGTGCAATCGTCCAAGGGGAAATGATTGATTCGTATCCTGTTGTACCAGAACACTGGAAATCGAATCAAATAGAGTCCTATTTTCTTGATTGGAAAAAGACAGCGAAGGTTCGTGCTGATGAGGAAACATTGGCTCGTAAGGAAGTAGAGAATCTTATTAGTGTGTGGGGAAAATCAAATGAACAACTTGAACAGTTCTTTACTAATTATCCTTTTGAGTATGTTCAGAAACAACGGGAAAACCTAGCTACATTAATTAACTCTTTACAAATACTAAAGCATCAACAAAGAGAATGGACGTTGAAGGTAGATGAGATCAATAAACAAATCACGAAACAAAGAGATCGAGTACAAGTAAATAAAGATGAGTATAACGGCTTATCACAAAAAGTAATCAGTGGTCATGAATATATTCGGCTGAAAAAGGAATATGTTGAAATAAATAACGAACAAATTGAATTATCTAAACAAAGCCATCAGTATGACGAGTCCATAAACAAAATCAACACCCAGCTAAGTCGTTTTAACGGAGAGATCGATGACATCAAAGATAGGGTAAGGTTTGTGGAGGTTGCCTATAACCAATTAATAGAAGATGATTTGTATATGGAAGTTAAGCATCATTCTCCTATTTATACAAATAAGGGGAGAACTTTACTTGTTGAAGAGCGTCAAGAGCTACAGTATAAGCTAAGAAAAATCTCTAGTACTAGAAACGAAATTTCCATACAGATTGAGCAAGTGGCCGGTGACATGGATCGCCTTGATAAAGAAATGGTAGAGCTTAGGCAAGACTTCCCAAATCCAGATGAAGACATGATTTTTCCACCAGATGGTCAATATCAACTGAATGTACTTCGTACGACTAGAAGAGATAAAGAGCTACAGTTACAACAGATAAGTAAGGCATGTGAGGAACGGAGAGCGATCAAAATAAGGAAAGATGAAGTGGTCAATCAAGCCCTTAACAAGTTTTATGAGGCTTTTTCTACAGAAAAACCAATTCTTTTCACTGAATCCTTGCAAGAGGTAGAAGCTTCCTTAAAAATAGAGAAAAAGAAATTGAAAGAACAAAAACATTATTTAATTACTGAACAAAGTCGCTTAAGTGAAGAGCAAACTAGCATTTCTACAGCATTCTATAGTCTAGATCGTTTTGAAGAGGCACATCACTTCAAGGGACCTTCAGTTCAATCAAGCTTTCTGAGTGAGGAAGAAATTAGAGAATTTACTTATGAAAGATTACGGTTTGTAAATGAATTAACTGTTCAATTGAAACATACTCAAGAGGCCGTTTTAAAAGAATCAGAGAAGGTTGATAGGGCGAAAGAAAGGTTTAAGTCATTTTGTAAGTTGAGAATAACAGATGTGAAAATGAGAGAGATGGCTCGTCAAGGAATTGATAATAAGAAAACATATTCAGAAGTAATTGAGTTCCAGACACATATGAAAAAACGGATTCAGTCAGCCATTAAATATAGTGAGACGACCATAATCAATCATGACAAAGACTTAGAGCATTTTGTTACCAACATTAATAGTCATCTATTGACCGTGGCAGGGGAACTGGCTATCATTCCTGAGAAAACAAAGGTGAAAGTAGAGGACACTTGGAAGAAAATCTACCAATTCAAGATACCTGAATGGACGGAAGAGGATGGGAAAATCCGGATTAGAAAGCATATTGAGTGGATATTACAACAATTAGATTCAGAGCGCTTTTTAACAGCCGAAGGTAATGAGGATTATGGGAAGATACGGAAAGAAATTGAAACCTGGCTTCACTCAAAACAACTGCTTCGTGTGGTTATGAATAATGAATCAATCAAGGTAAGTTGTCGAAAGGTGACCAATGATAATCAAATTACCACTCGATCCTATACATGGGAGCAGTCGAATGCCTGGTCTGGCGGTGAAAAGTGGAGTAAAAATATGACATTGTTCTTAGGAATCCTTAACTATGTAGCAGAAAAACAAAAGCATATCGATGCGAATATGAAGCGGCACAGAGTTGTTATTATGGATAATCCGTTTGGGAAAGCCTCAAGTGACCATGTATTAAATCCGGTGTTTTTTATTGCAGAACAATTAGGATTTCAAATTATTGCACTTACTGCTCATGCTGAAGGTAAGTTCCTGAGAGAATTCTTCCCAGTTATCTACAGCTGCCGATTGAGAAGAGCATCTGATTCTAAGAACCAAATTATGACCAAAGTCAAACAGCTACACCAAGCGTTCTTCCAGGATCATGAGCCACAAGCACTCGAGCGTCTGGGTGAAGTGGAGCAGTTAGAGTTGTTTTAAAACAATAAAACACGTTTCGCAAGTCATATTAAAAGCAGGCAACTAACCTTATTTGGGAGTTGCCTCTTACAATTTGAAGGAGGAAAATTAATGGGTGAAGATATTTAAAGTCTTTTATTAAGTCCTATGACTGTTGATTTAATGTCTCATCACCTGTGCTACCAAAAATATATAGTTTGAATTGAAAACGACCATAAGGTTATTGGCGCAGTAGTGGTAAGGTTTCATTTGAATTTATGTATATAATATGTCCTTGTTTCCAAACCGGATATTATTTACATAAAAAAAGTGTTGAGTTGTTAGACCTCTTACCTTTATAATGTGAGAGAAAGTTGTTCGAGAAAATGAAAGGGGATACAAAAGGCGGAAAATAACCAGTTACTTTTCATCTAAAGTTTTTTTTGATTATAGTGGTCGGACGTCTGATAACGAATGTTCCGATACAAAGGAGTTAATGGAAAATTTTTTTTAGAACAATTAGTAAGCGCTTTCTATAAATCTATAAATATATGCTTTTTCAGGTTTTACACTACATTATAGAGGTGAACAACATGAATGTATTATGGGGAATTTTTGGGATCTTTGTTGTTTTAGGAATTGCATTTCTTTTATCAAATAAAAAGAAGGCGATTAATTACCGAACGATTATTGGTGGTTTAGCGATTCAGCTGACGTTTGCGTTTGTCGTTTTAAAATGGGAAGCTGGGCGTTCTGCTTTACACTGGTTCACAATGAGAATTCAAGATGTGATTAATTATGCGAACGAAGGACTTTCCTTTGTTTTTGGACCTTTAGCAGGTGCAGATCAATTTGGATTTATCTTTGCCTTTCAAGTTCTAACCATTATTATTTTCTTTTCATCATTAATCTCGGTTTTATATTATCTAGGGATTATGCAGTGGTTTATAAAAATTATTGGCGGAGGATTAGCAAAGTTATTAGGTACAAGTCAAGCGGAATCCATGTCGGCAGCTGCAAATATTTTCGTAGGACAAACAGAAGCACCACTTGTTGTACGTCCATTTATAGATAAAATGACACAATCCGAATTGTTTGCTGTAATGACGGGGGGACTAGCTTCTGTAGCGGGTTCAGTCCTTGTTGGGTACTCTCTTTTAGGTGTTCCACTTGAATATTTACTAGCAGCTAGTTTCATGGCAGCTCCAGCAGGTTTGGTTTTAGCTAAATTAATGATGCCTGAAACGGAAGAATCAGAGACTTCTCGTGAGTTAAAAATGGAAAAAGATACAGAATCGGTAAATGTGATCGATGCAGCTGCTCGTGGTGCTGGAGACGGATTAAAGCTTGCTTTAAATGTAGGTGCGATGTTAATCGCGTTTATTGCATTAATTGCTTTAATCAATGGAATATTAGGTGGTCTTGGTGGACTATTTGGCTATGACTCTCTATCACTACAGTCGATTCTAGGAATATTGTTTTCTCCAATCGCGTTTGCAGTAGGTGTCCCATGGAATGAAGCGGTAGCCGCAGGAAGTTTTATTGGTCAAAAACTAGTTTTAAATGAATTTGTTGCGTATTCTGCATTTGCACCACAAATTGAGCAATTAAGTCCAAAAACCGTTATTGTAGTAAGTTTTGCACTTTGTGGGTTTGCGAACTTAAGCTCCATGGCGATTCTTTTAGGAGGTTTAGGTGGACTAGCTCCGAGTCGTCGATCGGATATTGCCAAGCTTGGACTTCGTGCTGTTGTGGCTGGGATGTTAGCTTCCTTACTTAGTGCGGCGATTGCAGGAATATTTATTTAAGCGTTTGCACCACATTTAAAAACTACTGTTTAAGGATGAGATATTATGAGAATGGTTGATTTAATAGAAAAAAAGCGTGATGGTCATGAACTAACTAAAGAAGAAATTGATTTTATGATTAAGCGTTATACAGATGGAGAGATCCCAGAATATCAAATGTCGGCCATGGCCATGGCGATTTTCTTTCAAGACATGACCATTTCAGAACGTGTACATTTAACGATGGCAATGGTAGAGTCCGGTGACCAAATTGACCTTTCTTCGATTGAAGGAATTAAGGTCGATAAACACAGTACAGGTGGAGTTGGTGATACGACAACACTGATTCTTGCACCCCTAGTCGCTTCTGTAGGTGTTCCTGTTGCTAAAATGTCAGGACGTGGACTTGGGCACACGGGCGGAACGATTGATAAATTGGAATCAATAAGCGGCTTTCAGGTTGAAATGGATGGGGAAACGTTTAATAACCTTGTGAATACAAATAAAATTGCCGTTGTTGGACAGAGTGGAAATTTAACTCCAGCTGATAAGAAGCTTTATGGATTACGAGATGTAACGGCAACGGTTAATTCCATTCCACTGATTGCAAGCTCAATTATGAGTAAGAAAATTGCTTCTGGTGCAGATGCAATCGTTCTAGATGTCAAAACAGGATCAGGCGCATTTATGAAGGATTTAGAAGGTGCGAAGGAACTTGCCCATGCAATGGTACAAATCGGTAATGGTGCGGGCCGTAAAACGATTGCGGTTATTTCTGATATGAACCAGCCGTTAGGTTTTGCCATCGGAAATGCACTTGAAGTCAAGGAAGCGATTGACACGTTAAAAGGTCAAGGACCAGAAGATCTCTATGAGCTATGTTTAACACTTGGAAGTAAAATGGTCTATCTGGCAGGTAAAGCAGAAAATGTGGACGAGGCACGGAAAATGTTAGCGGAATCGATCCAAACAGGGAAAGCTATTGAAACGTTTAAAACATTTATCGCTGCTCAAGGTGGAGATGATTCGATCATCGATGATCCGTCAAGGCTTCCAACAGCTTCTTTTACCTTTGAAGTGGTGGCCAAAGAGGATGGTTATATTGCAGAAATTATTGCTGATAAGATAGGGATTGCTTCAAGTATTTTAGGAGCAGGAAGAACAACCAAAGACTCAGAAATTGATTTAGCTGTAGGGCTTGTATTAAATAAAAAGATGGGTGATTCAGTTAAAGAGGGAGATTCACTTGTGACCATTCATAGTAATACACAAGAAGTAACTGAAGTAATCAATCGAATTTATGACGCTTATCATATTTCGCAACAGAGTGTAGAGTTGAACCCTTTGATTTATGACATCATTTATCGATAGAAAACAGGGCCAAATGAGTGGCCCTGACTTTTACAATTAAGATGTCGGACATCATACAACAGCTGGACTTTTATTTTTATGAAAAAGGAGAAAGAAAATGAAGGAATTACTTTTAAGTATTTTTGCAGGAATTGTAATAGGGGTTGTCTTTAAGTTCTTGCGATTACCATTACCAGCTCCACCTGTACTTGCGGGCGTGTTAGGGGTATTTGGTGTGTACCTCGGTGGTGTACTAGTCGATTTTATTTTTAAAACTTTTACAAACTCATAATTGAGGAAGTCAAGAGGAGGCTGTAGGATAAACCATCCATTCATGTTTGAGGAAGCGAAAATTGCAAGAGAAGGCATATGCTCCCTATTCAAAATTTAAGGTGGGGGCGACGCAGATGAAATGACGGTTATAGAACTATTGCCAGGAGCATTTTCTCCAGAGGATTTAACATAAACAAATAAGTTCCAAAAGGAAAGGTGAAACGAATGACGAAAAATATTGCAAACATGATTGACCATACACTATTAAAAGCCGATGCTACAAAGGATCAAGTGGAAGTCCTCTGTCAAGAGGCGAAAACACATGGATTTTTCTCCGTTTGTGTAAATCCTACTTGGATAGAAACGGCGGTTGGATTATTAAAGGGTTCTGATGTTAAAGTATGTACAGTCATTGGATTTCCATTAGGGGCAACGACTACAGAGACAAAAAGTTTTGAAACGAAAGACGCGATACAAAAAGGTGCCCATGAAGTGGATATGGTCATCGATATTGGCAAACTAAAAGACGGTGATGATGCTGCTGTTCAACAAGATATCCGCGGAGTAGTGGAGGCAGCCGAAGGGAAAGCACTTGTTAAAGTGATTATCGAAACCAGTCTGCTGACAGAAGAGGAAAAGATCCGGGCTTGTAAGCTTGCTGTAAAAGCAGGAGCTGATTATGTGAAAACATCAACGGGCTTCTCAACTGGAGGAGCAACGGTTGAGGATATAAAATTCATGCGTCAAACCGTTGGTCCGGAGATTGGAGTGAAGGCCTCAGGTGGTGTTCGTAACCGTGAAGGTGTAGAAGCGATGGTAGAAGCAGGTGCGACTCGTATCGGAGCAAGCTCTAGTGTGGCGATTATCCAAGGTGAAACGGGAAATAGTGGTTATTAATTTTTAAAAAAGAGAATGATAGTAAAAAAAATTCAATCAAACGTTTGATTGAATTTTTTTCTTGTTGTTTACTGAAGAGTATTCGTCCATTTTCTCATGTGTAATCCCATAAGGAGCGTTGCCTTCGGTATAGCCTGCAATGAAGGCACTAACCTTTGTTTAACTTGTGACGAAAACAAGTAAATAAATGAGATGTTTGAAGTTAGGTTTGAATTTTTTAGTCGCATTAGGAGATTTTTTTAGCGCATGGTCATGGGCCTAGGAATGTCCTTTCAAACAGAGGCGATTGAACATTAGTAATTTAATCAATTAAAGACTGGAATAGAATATAGAGAGAAAACCTATTGAAAGAATGGAGTAAAGTAATGCTTTTTTATAGGATTTAGTGTTCAAGTGTTCAAAAGCAAGAACCGCATTGTATATAGAGATACTTATATAACAAAAGATTAAAGCGACACTAAACTTCCCCATTAGTAGTGAGAATGTAACTAGTATTAGTAAAACAAACCCAATAATTTTTTGGACTAACTGAAATGGTTTATTGGTCACAAATATCACCTCAATACAAGACTAATAACATTATATAAATTTGTATATAGGTAAATATCGCACGATTTTCGATATAACAAATTGATCAGTATTGTATATGAGATAAGAAACAACTTGAAAAGTAGATAAAAAAACAACCCAATAACCAAAATTTGGGTTGTTTTTTTTATTGACATAAAATATATCCTAGTGTTAGGATAAAAAAGCACTAAGCTTAGGATAAATAATATTAGGGTAAAGGGAGAGAATATAAATGACAGTTTTATCAATTATTCTTCAAGTTTTATTAGGATTAGGATTCCTGATGTTTGGATTTATGAAGTTGGGTTCGAAGCAAATGGTTGAAGGATTTAAGCATTTTGGGTATCCAGGATGGTTTAGAGTATTTACAGGATTAGTGGAACTTATTTCTGCTGCTTTAGTTATTGCAGGTATTTGGAATGAAACATTGGCTGCATGGGGTGGATTATTTATCGTGGGAACGATGATTGGGGCTATTCTAACTCATATCAAAATTAAAGATACTGTCAAAAACATGATGATGCCAATCGTTTTATTAATATTAGGATTAATTGTTTTACTTATAAATTTTGGATCAATGATTTAAGCCCATTAACATAAAGTAGGGATTAAAATGGAAATTGAAATTATTAAACCACAGGATCAGGCGTTTGGACAGTTTGATGGCGGTAAAATAATAGAACAAAAACCCATTGGTTTTTCTGGAGAGGGATCGATAATAAATAGGCTAGGACCATTATTTTACTGGGCATGGGCAAAATCTGAGGGCGAAGGTGGTATTGGCTTTCATCCTCATCAAGGTTTTGAGATATTAACCTACATCATAAAGGGTAAAGGTCGTCACCAAGATACGCTTGGTACGATTAGTGATGTAGGTGCTGGTGGTGCTCAGGTGATGCAAACAGGATCAGGTGTACACCATGCCGAATCGATACTTGAGCCGACTGAAGGATTTCAAATTTGGTTCGAGCCTCACTTAAGCAAAGCTATAAAGCGAACACCCACATACTCCAAATATGTTCATGAAGATTTCCAAATCATTTCAGAAAACGGCGTAAAGGTGAAGACCATATTAGGTGAACGTTCACCAATCAATATCGTGACAGATGCCAAAATGTACGATGTTGAAATTGGAAATGGCGCAACCTATAAGTATGTTCTTTCACCTAATCGGACACTAGCTGGTTTAGCTATTAGAGGTAATGGCGGTGTTATTGATGAATTGGAGATTTCATTTGATAATAAGGATTTCATCATTATTCAATCAGAGGAACTTGAGACTTTTTCTATTCAGCCTAATAATGAAGAACTTCGGATCCTATTAATAGAGATTCCGACTGAAGTTGATTATCCTTTATACAGAAAGCCAAGATAACCTTTATTGATTTATAAAAATTATTGTAATAGGAGGTTCGGTGATTGGATCAAGGAGATGAACAAAGTCAGTTAGATTTAAAGTTGATTCGTGTTTGGTTGAAATCTTCCAAAGCCATTACTGAAAACATACTGAAAGTCATTGAAAGTCATAATCTTAATAGGGAAAATTTTATGACTCTGGAATTGCTTTACAGTAAGGGTCCGCATCCTGTCCAAAAGATCAGTGAGACTCTCTCTATTCCAAGTGGAAGTATCACCTACGTCGTGGATAAGTTAGAAAAAAAGGGGCTTGTAGAAAGACAACCCAACCCTAATGATAGAAGGGCTTCTAATGTCGTCATAACGGAAAAAGGAAGAGCATTATTTGACGAGATTTTCCCGAAACATGTTGCAACAATCTCAGAAAATTTATCTTTTGTTACTAACGAAGAGAAGGAACAGTTAATCTATCTATTAAAGAAAATAGGAATGGGTGCACAAAGTTTACAAAAATAACAGACAAAAATGGACTCTATGGCTAATATTTAGAGAAACATTATAATTAAAACAAGTTTTTCAAGGGTTGAAAGATAAGAGTGTAGATGGATTTTAATGCTGTATTCAACAAACGGGGACGATTGTTCTATATGAATAGTCACTTCTTGAGCTAAAGAGGCATCTTATTTCAACAAGGCCAAAAAACCATTGGGTGTAACTCCAATGGTTTTTTCTATCTTAATTCGGTTTATCTAAAGCTAACTTTAATCCAAATCCAATTAGAACAAGTCCTGTAGCTTTATCCATTATCTTTTGTACTTTTGGAGCCATTAGCCATTCACGTAAATAGTTGATAAAAAAGACATAAATAAAAAACCAAGAAATAGACAGAAGTGTGTATATAACACCCATTATTATCAGGTGCTGGGTGGCATGTTCTCCTGTTTTCACAAATTGAGGTAAAAAGGTTAAGAAGAATATGGCAACTTTTGGATTCAGTACATTCGAAAATAAACCTTGTTTAAAAGCGGAGTTATTTTGTTTATAAACACTTGCAGATGCCTTCTTTTTCCTTGAGATAAAGGAAGACAATCCTAGGTATATTAAGTAAATGGCACCCATGTATTTAACCATTTCGAATGCAACAGCCGACTGCATCAAAATAGCGGAAAGTCCAAAAGCAGCAGCGAATGTATGGACTAATGATCCCGTGGTAATACCTAGAGCCATTTTGTAACCCTCTTTTTTTCCGTCCGCAATGGTCCTTTTTGTAATAAGTGCTGTGTCAATCCCTGGACTCATAACAACAAATAACGAAAGGACTAGAAACGCAAAAAAATCATTCATTCTCCTCACTCCTTACTGACTTGTAAAATATCATTTGATAAAATAATATTTAATACTTGTTAAGTGTAGTTTAACAGAGATGCGAATGTATGTTAACTATAATTTAATAAAATTTAATTATATTTAATATTATTATTAATAAGGGGTAAATGGATGGAAAATATAGATATTGGTAAGAAAGTTGAGAAATATAGAAAAGCCAAAGGATGGAGCAGTAGAGAATTAGCAAAAATAGCAGAAATAACACCTTCCATGTTAAGTCAGATTGAACGGGGATTAGCCAATCCCTCCATTCAGACTCTAAAGGTTTTAGCTAAAGCCCTTGATGTTCCTACCTTTAGTTTTTTACTTGAAGAATCTAATACCAAAGATTTAGTTGTTAGATCAAATGATCGTAAGAAAATGGTTGTTGAAAACCTTTCGTATGAGTTATTGTCGCCGGATTTTACAGGAACACTGGCTAGCGCGATTATGAATGTACCTCCTAATACATCTTCGTCTGAGAAACTTTTGGAACATAAAGGGGAAGAAGTGGCATTTGTACTACATGGAAAAATTAAAGTGTTTTTAGATAATGAAGAATATATATTAGAAACGGGTGATAGTGTCAAAATACCACCTTATATGAAGCATAAATGGGAAAATAATTTCACGGAAAATGCCGTCATTCTATTTTCAGTGACTCCACCAGCGTTTTAATTTCTTGTTGAACTAAATTAGTAGGTTAATAAGGAAATGAACATAAAAAGTACAAACCTTATGGCCTGTACCCGTAAGAAAAACCGAATATAAACATAAAAAATAAAAAGATCACATCCGCCGGAACCATACTTAATAACACTAGTAGCCAAGTCGTCTTACCTTGCACGCTTTTAAAGTCCCATATAAATCCCCTCTTTATATAAATAACAAAACGGGCATTCCTTAAATAAGGGATGCTTTTTTGCTTCTTTAACAATAGGGGCCGTTTTATTCTATAAGGTCGAAACCTTTTTCTTTCTTGGACGTAATCTCATTAGGTAATGAAATCCTTATGGGGGTGTAGTTGTTGAGAAAACAAGATGACATCCGAGAAAAGAGTGAAATCGAAACAGATGATGGTTGGAATCGAACCTTTTATGGAAGCCCTACTATCGGTGGAATTATAGTGGTAGTAATAGTAATATTTTATATAATTTTTCAATAAATAATGAACCAAATGGGGTGAATGATTATTAAAAAGATGCCATTGTTATTAGTTGTCTTAATGTTATTACTTACCGCCTGTAGTTCAGAAATTTTTACATTTTCTGGAGAAACAGATCTATGGTCTGCTGAATTAAAGGTTACCCAAACCAATGATGACTATGAAACACAGGAATTTAAACTTCAATACAAAGGTAAAGATATTAACTCCGTTGGTGAATTAACTTATCATATCGAGACTAATGCGGGTGGCTTTGGAGAAAGTGGTATAAAATTGACAAAGGGTGGTTTTCTTATCGGTAAAGATGAAGCGAATCCAACCAATGCCAAAGTTATTGAAGATTCTGAGGTGAAAGTGACAGTGGAATGGAATGGTAATACGGAAACCATTTTATTAAGCAAGAATTAAATAGAAAGCTATCTGATACGATCCTTAAAAAGGGATCGCTTTTTTTTATAGGAGGCCATTTATCCGAGAAAGGTAAATCCTCTTTTTGTTCAATTAGAACCCAGATGAGGGTATCGGCAGGGTTTGATCATTAAGCGGAGAAATTTCGCTTAATCAAAAAATTGCACTGAAAATAGCTCAAATAGACGGAGGGATTCCGGCTATTGACTCAAAAAACGTGAAAATGGGTAATATTATTTTGCTTAACCGGAAAACCTCCGCTTATATACCATGAAAAGAGCTCTACTCGGCAGTCTAACCGGAAAATCTCCGTTTAATTTTCAAACTCTGTTTACCATAAAAATTGAGGCTTGAGGAAGATTCCTCAAGCCATAAGGTTGTTTATTATTTTTTTTCATTTCTTAGCATTTGCTATAGCAAAAACTTGCACCTACAATGATGAGTAAAATAAACAATACGACAATTAAGATAAAATCGTTTCGATTATCAGGACAAACAGGATATGCATATCCATAATCAAAGGCAGGAGCGGTATAGGTAGGCATTGGGGCCATATTTGGAGGAACATTAGCTCCAAGAGTCGGTGCCGCGTTAATGTTTGGATACATGATTACACTTCCCTTCGTGTAAGGAATTTCTCTATATTATACTCTCGAAGGGGAGTTTGGAGCCCGTCTATAAAAAAATGGGTGAATGTCATGGATTGTGTATTACATGGAATAATAAAGATAGTGAGCATATGAAATGGAACTTTTGTTATGGTGCACGATCGGACGCTGCATTTTGTATGCTCGACCGTTTCTATTCCAACTTGCCGCTCTGAATAAATACTTAAAAGAAGGCCTTGTTACCAACTTTGTTATATAAGCGGATTGATGACTACCCGGTTTTCTTT
Organism: Robertmurraya sp. GLU-23; assembly: GCF_052983275.1. Taxonomy (NCBI): domain Bacteria; kingdom Bacillati; phylum Bacillota; class Bacilli; order Caryophanales; family Bacillaceae; genus Robertmurraya; species Robertmurraya sp. GLU-23. The sequence goes on along the minus strand of NZ_JBRKCV010000008.1, from coordinate 180,964 downwards.
TTTCATTAAGAATTTGAATCATTTCTTCGGATGATCTTATATTAAATCCATGTCCAAACAATGTACCATCATTAAGGAGAACGGCATTAACACCTCTGAAATGTGGTGTTCTTCGATCAAAGTCAGGATTATTAACGTACAGAACATCTCCAGGTAAAAAGTGATTGGAATAAAAGGTATTGATCCCTAGGTCTGTATCTGTATGCCAGCTGTAAAGATATAGATCTCGAAACAGTGAATTAAATAAATGGCTACCAATACTATTCAATATGGCATGGTAATAGATGATTGGAATAGCAGTTGCACATTCAAATGCATAGAGTGAACTATTCCGATAAATATCCAGAATCGCATCAGCTGGTTGCACATCGGTTCTTAAAAGGAACCCGCCTCCCCTTGTTAATTGCCAATACCTGGGGTTGCAGCGGGCATAAACAAAGGTTGTAAACACGGCTTGACTATTGTTCATTTTTCTCGCACTTTCGATAATATTCTTTCGCACTTGAAGCTCAAACCATAATTCATACTCGGAATAATAAGAATATAAAAAGGAAGCATTCTGCATCTGTTGAATGATTGTTTTCTCCATACTCCCAAGTTGCCAATTTTCATTTGGTTGAAACGGGACCCCTGATATTTGGATCATACAAATCCCCCATTCCTATACGCTTTCATCTGCATTCATATCTATCGTATTCTCATTTTTTATTAATCATGTTAATTATTCATGTGGGTCAAGGGTAAGCGTGAATAGGACACATCTGTTTTCTCCCTCAGCTAAACAAACGATAGAAATAGAGAATGTTCACCTATCCTTCAAACACCCATAAACTGAGATCAGGGTGATGAGTATGCAAAAACAAACCGAGATGAACCTCACTTCTGTTCATCAAAAATATTTTCGTCCATCTTGCTTGAAAGCTTTAAATGTAAGATTCGGTGGGAAGTTCTATTCCCATTTTTCTGAAAAGCCTCATGACCAAGTCAACTTACCGTCTGAATGGTTTCAAACCCCAGAAGATACCCTTCTTAACTATTTTAGCATCCTGCGTGAAGCGGAAAATCTAGGAGGGAGGAGTTGCGGTACGGTAGGTCAGGCACGTACTCCATTTCCAATTGCGTATAACTTTCTGTCTAAGGAGTATCAGAATAAATTAAGCTATGATGACTATTTTCATTCGTTTGCTGGTATCGGGCATACAAGTTTAATCAAGCTTTTTTACGTACCAGATGGAAAAAAAGGATTGAAATTTTTTTACGAAGTGGAAACGATTGAAGGGTTTAAAGGGAAACGAGCAGAGTATTTTGGTTATTCATATGGATTGATCCATCTTGTATATGAAAAAGAGGGTTATAAAATTTCGAGTTTGAGTAAGTTTGAAGAGGATTTTTTATGTGCACCCTATCATGGGTGGGACCATGATGCGGAATCAGTCGTCGAAGTGAAATATGGGGAATGGTGCCAATTCATACAACAAATTTTCCCCACTGTGAGAGAGGGATACTTTAAACATATTTATTTTAAAGGGACGGATGGAGCTGATTATTGGTTTATATATGTTACTTTGACGAATGGAACGGATGTAGAAATTGCTCAATTTCGGAAATTCTTCAATGAAGAGTGGAAACAGGTTAACATCAAGCCGGAAGAACAGTGTTTACGGAGAAAATCAGATAAATATTAAATTAGTAGGTTTTGGCTGGCAGCAACGGAGGATTGTTAATATGGTTTATAACAACAATCATTCTTATGATATTTCCTTAACCATTCAAGTTCCTGATAGTACTAATAATCCATTTGAATATGCAGAAGACTTGGTTAAGGTAAGAGTATCACCATCTTGTGATAGTCCTAAAATTGGATGTAGTCATGACTTTAAGGTAGAAGTGTTAGATTTCGAACATGGTTAGGGATCCAGTTAACTAAGTTTGAGGCTGGGTAGCTGAAGCTACGATTGAAGTTCAAAGCCCTTTTTGAATTTAGTTTATGGTGTATTGTTAGTTTAAAACAAAGGGTTGGTGAGGCAGCCTTCTATGTTTAAAAATAATTACAGTTTGTATTTTAATTGTTCCTGCATTTTTTTATCACTGCTGAAAATAATAAGATCGGGGTGATAAAATGGCAACTGCCAAAATCGGGGACAATATATCATTTAAGCGTGAAGGGCAAAGCTATAAAGGAAATGTTACGGTTGTTAGAGAAAATTCTGTTATTGTTGAGTACGGATACAATGAAGAAAAAAACCAACCACTTACAACCATAGTCAATCATAAAAATTATAAAATTACTAAAGAAGGTTTGTGAATTAAAACCTTTAAAACAGGGTAATACAAAAAGTTTAAAAATAAACGGAGATTTTCCGGTTAGACGGTGGAGTAGAGCTCTGTTCATGGGATATAAGCGGAGGTTTTCCGATTAAGCAAAGTAAAATCACTCAATTTCACGTTTTTTGAGTCAATAGCCGGAATTTCTCCGTCTATTTAGGCAATTTTCATTGTAAATTTCTAATTAAGAGAAATTTCTCCGCTTAATAACCAATCCCAGTTGATTCCCTCGACTCTCGGGTAACCCAAAATGGCTCAGTATAGTGAACTGAGCCATTTTGGGTTTATGGACAGGAAACGGAAACCGTTCTTCAGTCTTGTTTTGGTTTGGGGTATCTTTTTGCTTTCTTTGCTGACTCTCGTAATAAATACTCAATATGACTGTTAATGCTACGAAAATCATCTGCAGCCCATTTTTGTAGCACTTCATAAAGGTCAGGATCTATGCGTAATGGAAAGCTCTTTTTTTTTGTCATGTAAACCACTCATTTTAATATAAAGTACCTGTATTAATTACAGGAGTTGTAGAATTTTCTGAGACAATTGCGACAAGGAGGTTATTCACTAATTGTACCTTTCTTTCATCATCTAATTCAATCACTTGATCTTGCTCAAGCTGATGGATGGCCATTTGTGCCATTCCTACGGCACCTTCTACAATCTTTTGACGAGCAGAAATAATCGCTGTTGCTTGTTGACGCTGTAGCATAGCTTGAGCAATTTCTGTTGAGTAAGCTAGATGGGTCAAACGTGCTTCAACAACCTCTACTCCTGCTAAGTCTAGTCTTGCTTGCAACTCTGCTGTTAGCTCGTTGGATACTTCTTCCGCATTTCCTCGTAACGTTAATTCTACATCTTCAAAGGTATCATAAGGATACTTTGTTGCTACATGACGAATAGCGGTTTCACTTTGAATTTCAACGAATTCTTCATAATTATCTACGTCAAAAATCGCTTTTGCTGAATCCACCACTTTAAATACGATTACGGCAGCAATCTCTATGGGATTTCCATCCACATCATTTACCTTTAACCTTTTACTATTAAAGTTACGTACTCGTAAAGAAATCGTTTTACGGAAAGTAAGGGGAACGGTAAGAAATAGTCCACTATGGCGGATGGATCCAAGATATTGACCGAAAAAGGTCACAACCACTGCCTGGTTAGGCTGAATAATCGTAATGCCGCTACCAAGAAGTACGGCGATCAAGAGAAGAGGAATGGCAGCTCCAAAATGTTCCTGAATGAGAAAGTATACTCCTGAGAAAAGTGAGATGGCAATGAAAAGTACACCAATAAATCCATTAAAATGAAAAGCGCTTTTTTCTTTCAAATTTATCACTCCTATAAATCAATTTGATATAATTATGATATCACTTTTGTATAAAAATGTAAATGGAAGAGCGAGGGATTTATCGAGTAATAATATTCATTCCCATGAGTTGAGAAGGGGGAAAATAAGTAGTATATTAGTCATGCAATAATAGAGAAAATATATTCTTATGGATTTAAAATCGAAATAAAAAAGGAGAGTATAAAATGAGTTCCAAAATACATAAAGAAACACCACACATTAAACCAAATGGGGCAGAGATTGCTGAAACCATCCTTTTACCTGGTGACCCTCTACGTGCAAAGTTTATTGCGGATACTTATTTGGAAGATGTCATACAGTTCAATGAAGTTCGTGGCATGCTAGGGTTTACCGGTACATATAAAGGAAAGCGAATCTCTGTGATGGGAACGGGAATGGGAACACCTAGCATGAGTATCTATTCATGGGAGCTAATTAACGTCTTTGGAGTGAAAAACTTAATTCGAGTTGGTTCTGCAGGTGCTATACAAGATAACTTGAATTTATATGATATTGTCTTTGCGATGGGTTCATCAACAGATTCTAATTACGGACATCAATTCAATTTTCCAGGACAATATTCAATTACTGCGTCATTTGAGTTATTAGAAAAGGCGAAGAAAATTGCGGATAAACAGGGACAGCATGTTCATGTGGGAAATGTTCTTTCTAGTGATGTATTTTATAATGCTGATCCGAAAGCTTTGCAAAAGTGGAGTGAAATGGGCATTTTATGTGCGGAAATGGAATCGGCTGGTCTATATTTAAATGCTGCTCGTGCGGGTGTTAATGCTCTTTGTATCTTAACTATTAGTGATCATATTTTTAGGCAGGAGCAAACAACACCAGAGGAAAGACAAACGTCATTTACAAAAATGATGGAAATTGCTTTGGAGCTTGCATAAAAATTACTTCACCACACTGCAATGGCAAACAGCAACGCCACATTGATAACGCAATGTGGCGTTGCGTATGCTCCTTTAAATGCCAATCCCTAAGGCCGTGATTGGACTTTTTCCCCTTGTACCCAAACTTCCCGAATATGTTCAGGACGGACAAGATACATTATTTTTTGGAAAATATCATCTAACTCTTCATTTTCAGCGAATATGGGCAGGCAGGCTGCTGGTAATTTCGTATCAATGATTTGTACGTCCCATGCATAGTTTTCTTGAATTCGCCCAATGGGTAGGCTTAAGCTTTCTCCCCCGCCGGCTGTAGCCAAGTAAAAGGCCTCGTGAATGGAAATGCGGGAATTTGGTACACCCCGTTCCTCGGCAGGAAGAGCCGGATTTACCCCGTCTTCTAGCATTCTAGAGGAGACCACCGCCTGCTTGGCATTATCATAAAGACTAGGAGTCGCGCCAGCTGAGATATCGGTTCCTAATCCAACATCAATACCCATAGCCTGAAAACGTTTGATCGGGATCACGCTATTTGCGAAGTAGGCATTTGACAATGGACAATGGCTGATCGCTGTTCCTGTTTTAGCAAAAAGCTCTGCATCATTGTCATCTAAGAAATTACAATGAGCCATTACAGATTTCTTACCTAATAATCCAAAATCATGCAAGGCAAATGCATCATGTTTGTGAAAACGGTCTTGTACATAGTTATGAGCCCAGTCACTTTCGCTACAATGCGATTGAACATGTGTATCATGCTTAGCTGCGAGTTCCCCTAAGCCCTTAAGTGCTTCGTCCGAACAACTTGGAATAAAGCGAGGAGTCACAACGGGATACACACCTTGTTTAACTGTTTTAGCTAGCTCCTTCACTGCTAAAATAAACTCCTCTGTATCAGCTATCGCGGTTTTGGCATCTGCATCCCGATAATAGTCAGGGTTTTGTTCAGGATCATCCATGACAACCTTGCCTACTAAACCCCTCTGTCCTTTTTTTGCACATATTTCCGCTAATAATAGACTTGCCTCTTTATGGACGGTTGCAAAGTAAAGGACTGTCGTTGTGCCGTTGGCAAGTAGTGTATTTACGAGATCTTCATAGACTGTTTGGGCAAAAGTTAAATCTGTATATTTGGACTCTAAAGGAAATGTATACGTGTGAAGCCAGTCGTAGAGGGGAATATCCAATGCTGTCCCTGATTGCGCCCATTGTGGGGCATGGACATGCAAATCCACAAAACCGGGGAGGAAATATTGCCCGTCTGCTAACTGATGAAAGTTCTCCTGCCCTTGGTAGTCCGCTAACAAGGATTGATATTCCTCGTGTTCAGGTCCAACCATTTTTTCAATCATTCCATTTGAATTCACAAAGAATAAATAATTTTTTAATGTATTAATTTTTTTAGGAGAAAAACTAGAAAAAGCAGTTCCGTGAAAAACATGCGTATATGTACTCATAAACACCCTCCTAATGTTCGCTACATTGGCCATTGTAACGGAATGATAAAACGTAGTCCATTTTAAACACATTTTTTATAAGAGTAAATGATCTATTGATAAAGTAGAACCTTACCAGAAAAACCTAGTTGACGAACTAAAAGATAGTATTGTAGTATAAGAAGATAATTGAATAAGACCTCACTTTTTACAGTGGGGTAGAGGCGCGATATTTAACAGTCTTTAGTGGAGTTTGAGAAGCAGTGATGCTAAGGAGAAGGAAATGTCGCCGAAGTTTGTAATATTCTCGAGTATTACATGCTGGGTCTGTAGTTAAGAGCTGCAGGACTGTCTTGATAAACTTAGTCGTTTATTGAGTTGTGCTATCTCATTTGGGATAAAAGAGGGGACTTTAGGACAACTATGCATAACGCGACTTGAGTTTATCTCAGGTCGTTTTTTTGTTTTAGTACGATAAAATAACAGGGGGAAAGACATCATGAAAAACAAGTTATCATTATTCATAGTTTTATTAGTTTCATCGATTCTATTATTAGCCGGATGTGGATCAAGTAATGGTTCTGATTCTGGATCATCAGAGGATAATACATTTAAAGTTGGTTTAGAAGCGGGTTATGCTCCTTTTAACTGGACTCAGAACGACGATTCTAACGGTGGAGTTAAAATTGATGGTTCTGCAGAGTATGCTGGTGGATATGATGTGGAAATCGCTAAGAAAGTCGCTGAAGGTTTAGGTAAAGAATTAGTGATTGTTAAAACTGAGTGGGATGGCTTAGTACCCGCTTTAACATCAGGTAAAATTGATGCGATTATTGCTGGAATGTCACCAACAGCTGAGCGTAAGGAAACGATCGACTTTACGGATAATTACTACAAGTCAAATTTAGTAATGGTTGTGAAAAAAGGCAGCAAGTATGAAAATGCTACTTCGATCCAAGATTTCAAAGGTGCGAAGATCACAGCTCAATTAAATACATTCCACTACAATGTGATTGATCAAATCGAAGGTGTAAACAAGAAAACGGCGATGGACAACTTCCCGGCCATGAGAGTTGCTTTAGAATCAGGGATCATTGATGGTTACGTTTCAGAACGTCCAGAAGGAGTTAGTGCATCAGCAGCCAATGAAAACTATGTAATGGTTGAATTTGAAGATGGTTTCGAAACATCAGAAGATGATACAGCAATCGCTGTTGGTTTGAAAAAAGACAGTGATTTAACAGAAAAGATCAATGAAATTTTAGCAGGTATCTCAGAGGAAGAACAAACAAGCATCATGGATGCTGCTATTACGAATCAACCAGCAGCAAAATAGAATTCAGGAACCGGCTGTATATAAGTATACAGTCGGTTTTATACGGTAAGGAGGAGAAATAATGAGCCTTGAGTGGGTTATTAAAATCATTGCGGAAAACTGGCCTATGTTCCTTCGTGGTGCTGGGTTAACCCTTTTGATTGCTCTGGTTGGAACGATTTTTGGAGCAATGATTGGATTATTAGCAGGCGTTATACGAACGATTCCTATGCCGGAACGTGGCGGGAAAAAGATACTTTTAAAAGTGATTAACCTAATTATTTCCATATATATAGAATTCTTCCGTGGAACACCAATGATTGTACAAGCCATGGTTATTTTCTATGGATCTGCCATGGCATTCGGTATCGATATGAATGTGTTTGTGGCGGCTATTTTTGTCGTATCGATCAATACAGGAGCTTATATGGCGGAAATTGTACGTGGTGGAATTGTGTCGATTGAAAAAGGACAGTTTGAAGCCGCACATGCGATCGGAATGAATCATCTACAAACGATGTGGAATGTGGTATTGCCACAGGTCATTCGAAATATTTTACCTGCCACAGGAAATCAATTTGTTATTAATATTAAAGATACGTCCGTTCTGAATGTGATCTCCGTGACCGAATTATTTTTCGTTACCAAATCGATTTCAGGCAATAACTTTAGATATTTTGAATCGTTCTTCGTCGCATGTCTGATTTATTTTGTGATGACCTTTATCGTGACAAGAATCTTGCTATATATTGAAAAGAAATTAGATGGCTCTGAAAGCTATACGATGATTGTTAACGAAACACAAATAGAAGTGGCTCAAAAGTAATGAGAGAAGGAGGAGAGAATTTGGAAAAGATTATTGATATTCAGCATTTAAACAAATCCTTTGGAACTCATGAAGTATTAAAAGACATTAATTTTTCAGTGAACAAAGGAGAAGTAGTTACCATTATCGGTTCCTCAGGTTCTGGTAAGTCCACTCTTCTTCGTTGTGTGAATCTTTTAGAAAAACCAAGCGGCGGAAAAATTATTTATCATGGCGAAAATATACTAGATGACAAGCATGATGTAGCGGCTTACCGACAGCATCTAGGTATGGTGTTCCAACAATTTAACCTTTTTAACAATCACAATGTTCTAATGAACTGTGTGGTAGGACAAGTCAAAGTACTCAAACGCTCCAAGGAAGAAGCCGAAAAAGTAGCGATGAAGTACTTGAAGGTGGTTGGAATGGATAAATATATTAACGCAAAACCCAAACAACTATCGGGTGGCCAAAAGCAACGTGTGGCCATTGCTAGAGCCCTTTCCATGGACCCAGATGTGATGCTATTTGATGAACCAACGTCTGCTCTTGACCCAGAAATGGTAGGGGAAGTTCTCAAAGTCATGAAGGAACTCGCAGAATCTGGTCTGACGATGTTGATCGTGACGCATGAAATGGAATTTGCCAAAGAAGTATCGGATCGAGTGGTCTTTATGAACCAAGGAGTGATTGCCGAAGAAGGCACTCCAGAGCAGATTTTCACTAATCCAACCCAAGAACGCACAAGAGAATTCTTGAAGCGTACATTAAATTAAGCAATTATACTAACTGCACCTCCAATTGTTATAGTAGCAATTGGAGGTTTTTTTCATTTAGAAAACTACTCTCAAAACCCCAATTCATATAACTCTTCAAAATAAAGCTCTTCAAACTTTTTATTCAGGATTCCGTAATAATAGGCAATAGGTTTTTGTATGGTGCTTCCTTTGAGCTTACTAATCATTTGTTTAAAGGAGTGAACGGCCATATTTATCACGAGATCTGTTTGGCTTTCAAAGTTATTTCGATAGGCAGAAATTTGGGCCATTCTCCAGAATTCTTCAATCTGCTTTGCTTCTGGAAAGAAGTATCTGACGACTTGAGAGAAGGAGTAAGGAACTCGGTCACTTGTGTAAGTGAAATCAAGAGGCTTGTTATCCGTATTCTCTGTAGGTTCGGATGAATCCATTTCTTTACGTTCTTTAATCTTTATATTTTTAGTTTTAGAAGGATTACTAGTTTTATTATGGTGGTTCAAATTATCTTCCTTAGGTAGTTCATTTGTAGGAAAAGGTTGAAATACATACAAATTACTAGACTGAGAACCATTTTTTCTTTCGGTTTCATGAACGATCAATAGTCCTAAACCAATCGCTTTTTGAATCATTCGCTTGAAAGTAGATCGTGAGATACCGTACCCGTTGTGTTCCTCATAAATTGCTTTTAATACGGTCCCAATTTTGGCATTGCAAACGCCAGGGATTTTCGCAGCAAAACGAACGAGTCGCTTTAAGCCAACTCGCTCTCCCTTAGAAAAATCATCCTTGTGAACAGCCAACCACATTTCCATATGAGTATTAAATTCTTTTAAAGAAGAAAATTGAGAATACTGTTCGAATTGTTCAATACCGCCATTTTTCAAATTCATTCCTTGGCACCGTCCCTTCATTGTTTATATAGAGAAGGGCGGTTCAAAAGGACAGGGTGGTTTTTGGATATTTGTGACGGATTTTTGAACAGTTTTGGAGTAGAATGTAGTGAGAGTTACGTTACGTTGATTCTATTTTGTCTAAATTAAGTAATGGTAAAAAAATTATAGAAGGGGTTTTACAGATGGATGCAAATAAAAAATGGCTTTCCATTCCAAAAGAGATAAGAAATAGTCTACTAAGTAATGTTTGGTGTGGGAATTGCTCAGATGTAACAACGATTACTGCTTTTTTAATAGAAGAGCATGATTTCGGTATTGTGTTAAAAGGTAAATGTAAAAATTGCGGTAAAGATGTGGCTAGGGTTATTGAGGAAGATTGAACAGGGACACAAGTAATATGGGACCGGTTCCAGTATCATACGACGCGCCTAAATAGTAAAAAAAATTCAATCAAACGTTTGATTGAATTTTTTTTCGTTTCACATTAAGTAGGATAAATGTGCTTATTAGATCTAGGAATATCATTTTTCAAATAGATATATAGACCATAAAGAATTAGAATAAGAATATAGTATTCCAAAAATTGTTAGAGGGGGGCAAATATGATCCCGACAAAATTAGATTCCACTTCTATCACTACGATAAGAGAAAAACGCATTGAACCAGTTATCGATTGGTTCGAGCAGCATAAGCATTCATTCTATACGCTAGGGCGGTTCTATCTTAATCAACAGCACCAAATAGAAGAGCTATTCTACCGGTCTATTTTAAACGTTCATAAGGAATGGTCTCGATTTAAACATGAATCATCATTCGATTTGTGGGTTACATCCCTTTTCATACAAAACTGCCGAGAGCTTTCCCAGGATAATGGCATACAGGCTCGAGAGGAAAGGGATCCTCGTCCGGAGTTACTTAAGGCACTTGACCAACTAAATGGTGATGAAAAAGATGCCATGGTCCTTAGATATGTAAAAGGACTTTCTCAGGAGGAAGCAGCAAGCATTCTCCGAATTTCAGTGGATCAGATAAAAGGTCGTCTGTTTTCCGGAATCCGATCTCTTAGACAAACGGAGAGTGAAGAATCCTTTAATGGCTGTAAAGAGTACCATAAGGATTACATTGATTATTTAGAAAGAACGATGGAGCGGCCGAAAAGGGTCGATTTTGAAGTGCATATTTATCACTGTGAAAAATGTCAGGAGGATTTAGCTACCTTTCAGGATGTCAGGTTATCGCTATTAAACCATGCCGATCGGATGGGCGATTTTCATATACCATCAGATTTCATGGAGAATGTCAAAGGGAGACTAGCAGAAAAGGAGAATCGCAGACGACAAAAGAACAAAAAACGTAAAAAAGTTGCGCTCGTTTTTGCAAGTGTATTCACAGTGCTGATGGGTATAGGTTTTTTTACCGGTTTGTTCTCCAACCTCTATTATACATGGACCGAAGAAGATGAGCAGTTGCGTGCCTTTTTACAACAGGGTCTGGGTCAAAGGGTAGACCTGGAGGCGGAAAGTGACGGGGTGATTGTGGAGATTAAAGGCGTGGTAGCTGATGATATTCAGACGGTAGTTTTTTATGAAATAGAAGATACAAATGAAGATCATCAATATTTTATGAATTATGATGATGGGGTTATTGTGGAGAACACATATAAAATCATGAACCATGATACCTATCCGAAATACTCTCCGCCTGATCTTGAATCGGATGTAAATAAAGGGAAAAAGAATGTTTATCAGGGGAAAATTAGTTTACTACCACTTAAGGAGGATAACGAGACCATCCATTTGAAGATCAATAAGCTTCTAGAGATCAATCGAGATGCCTATGTGGAGAGTCAATATTGGGGCTACGGGAACAATCAATATCAAACAGGGGAATGGAACTTCGAAATCCCAGTAACCAAACAACCTTCCAAGGAATATACATTAGGTGGACAAACTCATATCGAAGGGATTCCTGTTCGATTTGAGAAATTAATCGTTGCACCAACGGCAACTTCTTTACAATATAGCATTAATAGAGAGCAGACGGAGAAACGGATAGAGTTCCTTAATTTTAACGACCTTGAAGTCAACAATAAGATCGTAAAAATAGATATGTTTGGAGGGATTCCAATGAATTCACAGCCTGACATGAATTGGTATACCTTCCAAGCGCAATTTGATTCTCTATTAGGAGAAGAACCAAAAGAAATGAGCGTTCAACTGGAATCTGCATATTTGACAATGGAAGACGATAAAAGCATCGAACTTGATATGGCTCAGCCATATCCTCAAAGCTTTGAATATGCAGGAAGTACGATCAGCATCGATAAAGTAGAAGTGGGAGTGCCTACGACGATTGTTTTAAGTAATTATGAAGTTGAGAATCGGGCATATGAGTCACTTCAAATCAATATTGTTGGGGAAGATGAAAGTATGGCTATGTCAATGAGCATGGAAACAGAAGGAGTTCTAGTTGACAAGAATGGGGTAATATACGACATGAATACCACCCCTTTCTCTTATGAAGAAATTGAGCAACCCCGTCATTTTGAAACCGTCCAAACCATAAGGTTAGACGACAGCAACATGATCCCTAAAAGAATTGATATTTATGGATATAATACAATGAAATATTTGAATGATATTGTGAAGATCTCGTTGGAATAACATATTAAATGTATCCATTTAATCACAAATGGTACCAAAAAAAAGGGGTCCATGTATTAAGCTTAAGTCGTTAAAGATATACTTTCAATTATGACTGCGCATTCAAACAACATTTGCTGCTTGTACTATCTTTATGAAAAATGTATTAAAGGTGCATATTAGCTTAAAAAAAACAGACTTTCAATATACATGCTTTTCAATTTAATTGGAAAGATAAAAGTATGGAGGTGTGTGTTCATGTCTAATCCTTTTGAGGCAGCTTGGAACGCTCTAAAAATATCAATAGATACAACTAATGAACCTAAATCACCCTTACATATTATTGAGGCTGGAGACTGTTGGACTTATTTAACTATGGTAGAAGAGTTCATACGCTACGAAGAAATGGGATTAAACACAACAGTTGATGATGAAATGAAGGAAATGCTGAATGATTTGATTAAAATATGTGAGACTCAAGTAAAAAACCTAAGTAAGTTTATGAGAAGAGAGGGAATTCCTTTACCGGATGTGACATCATCCAAACCAGACTCTCATCCCACTCATATTCCTTTAGGTGTAAAGTTAACGGATAATGAGCTGGCCAATGGAGTAGCCTTTAAGATTGTTATATGTTTACAAGCATGCTCTAAAGGCCAAGCTGATTCTGTTCGTAGTGATGTAGGGATTATGTGGTTACAATACTATTTAGAATGGTCAATGTTTGGAAATACATTAAAAACACTTATGCGTAAGCGAGGGTGGTTAAAGGTACCTCCATATTACTATCCTCCAGGTGCACCATAAAAACTATACTTAACTAACTTATTAAAATAAGCTGGAGAACCTATTATGAATTCTATAAGGAGGGGTCTGGGATGAAAGACAAAGAGCAGGAAACTCTCCTAATTCCTAAGGCAACCGAAATAAAAGCTGTCGACAAACTTAAAACACCGAAGTTTGTCGACAGCTTTAAAATCTATTTAGCCACGTAAGACTTATTAAGACAACGATTGCTCTTGCACCTCTTTTGCTGAGTGTATTTCATCTGCGAAAATAAAAGAACTTACAAAGCAATTTTTCTTAAGTAGCCTTCTCCAATTCCCGATAAATAGTTAATTAGTAATTGTGTATCGTTTCTAAATGGCAAGATGTTAAGAACATGAAGGAAAGTTTCCTCGTTGCCTTTCTTTTCTAGACTTTCTATTAATCTTTCAATGGAAAACGTACGACCCGTTATGGGGGAGATTAAGATGGTTTCCTTATTAATACCACGAGTTTCTAAATATTTTTTCAGCATACAATCACGCTCCGAATATAATTATATTTTTATTATTTCCAGATTGATAGATTTTATACATCCGTTTTTGTTTATCTATCATATTAATTGTAAAATAAAGGTAACAGGGGTTTTGCTGTATTGGGTAAAGCCTTCATATGTAAAATTACCTATTGTTGTCCGAATACGAAGTAGATTCGGACAGGAAGAACGGGAAATTGCCTATTGTTGTCCGAATAAGTGGTTTATTCAAAACAGGAGTATTTTAACAGAAGAATTCGCACTCTAATAAACAATTGACAATAGATATTGTCATACTGAGATTTAGACGGATAACTGTTATGTTAATTCATGTAGAATAATTCAAATAATCGTTGATTTAATAAGATTTATTAAAGCCCCAATCACTATGGGATTGGGGTTATGATTTGCTTACTTTAATTAGGAGGCGTCTTTTTATATTGAATGTAAATTTACCATTAAGAAACATACTCTTTAAAGGAATTTTTATTTTTCTTAAGAATCATATAAGAAACGGATTATTAAAGGGGAGGCCATACATGAAGATTAAAGAAGTTATTCGAAAGCCATTACTTATGGGAATGTGGGAAAACTATCCGAGGACATGGAAGTTTTTAATTGATTTGGGTATCTTCTTCAAGTATAAAACGTTAAATATAAACAAATTACCAGAAAAAATAAAGTTGTCATGTTCCCATAGCCTTTATGTAAATCCCAAAGAAAATAGAGGAAGAGCCTTACTTATTGGAAATGGAGTTACTCAAAAAAGGTTATCAAATTTTTGGGCGAACTCTGTTAATAAGCTTAAGCCAGATCTTGTTATAGATGTTGGAGTTAATTATGGGGAGTGTATCTTTTCTGCTACCTACCCATCCAACACAGCTATTTACGGAATTGAGGCAAACTCCACTTTACTCGAATATATAAACCGATCGAAAGAAGAACATCCCAATAAATCACAAATCCATATCATCAACGCTATTGCATCAGATACGGATGGTGAAGATAAGGTTTTTTTTATAGATAAGCATTGGTCTGGCACCTCCTCTGCTACCTATATTCCCTCACATAACTTGATTGAAAAGGTTTCGGTTACATCGGTTAAAATAGACTCTCTATTTTCTGGGCAGAGGTCATTTAGTACCGTCCTATTTAAAGTAGATGTAGAGGGTTATGAGACATTAGTATTAAAAGGAATGACCAATCTGTTTATTAAAAGTGAATCAATAGTTGGGTTTATCGAATTTAATAGTGAATATATTGAAAAGCTTGGTGTAGCTGTAGATGACTTTTTAAACTTTATTAAGGAGTATTTTTCAATTTATGTATATAGAGAAGATGATAGCATAATGGAAGCAACCCATCTGGGATTTATGGATCTAAAAAACTTGTTTGGAACAAGGTATATACATACTGATCTCATATTAATAAAGAACGAAACGATCACTAAAATTACTGATCAAAAACACTAATCAAGATTGATTTGGCAAAGGAAAAAGACAGGTATGAATCTAAGTAGTTCGATTTTGAAGTACAAAATTAGAACTTACCCTGTTATTCACACTTAAATTCATAGACAATTTGATAAGTAAAAAACTTGGAACATTGTGTCTCCATGTATTTTTACATTATTTTGCACTTGATTTCACTAAGTTTAAAAAATAAACGGAGAAATTCCTTTTATTTTGGGAAATACCAACATTTCCCGCAAAATAAGCGGAGTTTTTCCGCTTATAGGAACCTAATCCTTAGATTTAGTTATAGATAGAGAAGTTAATCGGAATTTCTCCGCCTATATCTGCTTCTGAGCCCCTACTATACACCTTAACCGGAATTTCCCCAACCTACCTACCACTTTCAGCGCATCTAACCCCAATGGCATTAACTTTTGTCATCCTGTTAAAAGGGGGGTGAATTGGACTGCTAATTTGTTCTCATTCTGCCATACTATTTTTGTTGTATTTACAGAAAATTTACAAAGTATTAATTATTGTTTTACAGATTTATGGTAATTTTACATAGTCGAATATTGACTTAAGGAGAGGAAACCATGAAAATCCCAAATGAGAGAACGGAATCTTATGATTTGGATCATCCTGAATATTATAATAACCGAGAGTTAAGTTGGTTGGATTTTAATAAAAGGGTGCTGGAAGAGGCAGAAGATAACGGAAACGCCTTATTAGAACGATATAAGTTTTTAGCTATCTTTAGTTCGAATTTAGATGAATTTTTCATGGTTCGAGTGGCTGGTTTACTTGACCAAGTTAAAGCGGGTTTTAATAAGCCTGAAAACAAAGCTGGATTAACGCCTAAAGAGCAACTGAGTGCCATTTCGGAAATCACTCACAACCTTGTAAAGCAGCAAGAAAATTTGTATTTTAATGAATTAACTCCTCTTTTAGCAAAAGAACAGGTAGAAATTTTGAAAATTAATAACTTAACATCAAAAGAATTAGAAAGGTTGGAACAATTTTTTGATGAACAAGTTTATCCTGTTTTAACCCCTTTGGCCATTGATGCCTATCGCCCCTTTCCTATGATCTTAAATAAATCTTTAAATTTAGCAGTCATTATTGAAGAGAAGTCGCTAGATGAAAAGAAGCACCGAGAATTGGATGGTAATTTAGTGATTGTCCAAGTTCCTTCGGTGATTGATCGCTTGGTAGAAATCTCCCCAAAGAGTACGGCAAGGAAATTCATCCTTTTAGAGGAGGTCATTTCTTATTTTATCAATAAATTATTTAAAGGTTATCAAGTGAAATCGGTCACCCCTTTTAGAATTACTCGAAATGCCGATCTGACCATTCATGAAGATGAAGCAGTCGACTTATTGGAGGAAATTGAGGAAGAATTAAAAAAACGAAAATGGGGAGCAGCAGTCCGGTTAGAAGTACAGCAGCAGGATAGTGATATAAATTTGATTCAATTCCTTAGTAAGGAATTAGAGATTCATAGTAAAGATGTCTATGCTGTACAAGCACCATTAGATTTCACCTTTCTATTTTCTTTTTGTAAAATTATACAAACGTCGCATGAAAGTTTAGGTCTACAATCATTCATCCCTCAACGTCCACAAGATTTGGATCGAGAAGGGAACATATTTGAGGAAATTGAGAAAAAGGATATATTGCTTCATCATCCATACGAATCGTTTGAACCCATTATTAAGTTTATGTCTCAGGCAGCAGACGATCCCAATGTATTAGCCATCAAGCAAACTCTCTATCGTGTTAGTGGAGATTCACCAGTAATAAAAAGTCTTAAACGTGCTGCTGAAAACGGAAAGCAAGTAACCGTTCTCGTAGAGTTAAAAGCACGATTTGATGAAGCGAACAATGTGCAGTGGGCAAAAGAATTAGAACAAGCTGGCTGTCATGTAATTTATGGAATGACGAATTTAAAAACGCATAGCAAGATCACTCTCATTGTCCGTCGTGAGAAAGGAAAAATTCAAAGATATGTACACTTGGGTACAGGGAATTACAATGATGCCACAGCAAGGGTTTATACGGATATGGGATTGTTGACATGTAACCAACAGATTGGAATTGACGCGATTAATTTTTTTATTTACTTAAGTGGATATATGGAGAAACCAGTATATCACCATTTATCTGTGTCCCCTTTTGGGATTAGAGAAACCTTTATTGAGCTTATTAATAGAGAGATTAGTTATCACCAGCAACATGGTCAGGGTAGGATTATTGCAAAAATGAACTCTTTAACTGATAAAAAAATGATTAAAAAACTCTATGAAGCCTCAATCGCTGGAGTGAAAATTGATCTAATTGTAAGAGGTGTCTGTTGTTTAAAACCGGGAATTGAGGGAGTCAGTGAAAACATAAAGGTCCGAAGTATTGTAGGGACATTCTTAGAACATACAAGGATTTTTTATTTTCATCATAATGGTGACGGTAAGATATTTTTATCTTCAGCAGATTGGATGACTCGAAATATGGAAAACCGTGTTGAAATCCTCTTCCCCATCTTGAAAGATCACCTGAAAGATCGAATCTATAAATGTTTGTTACTTATTTTGAGAGATAATTGTAAAGCAAGAGAACAAGATTCAAAGGGCCGTTATCGCTATGTTCAGAGGAAAAGTGATGAGGAGAAAATAAATAGTCAAGTATTATTGTCCCACCAGGCTTACCATCATATTTCTCTAAACGAAGGAAGTAATGTCCCGAAGCATAAGAAAGGATTCAAACCATTTAAGCTTTCCTTAAAACTTAAGCTGCGAGAAATTTATAGTTCCATTATCATGAAGAAGAGTGTACATTAGGTATATTATCATGATGCTTAATAAAATAAACTAATATTCAAGAGTAAACTACATGGGGGAGTCATCAGTGAAAATAAGAATAAAGTTAATTTTACTTGTAGCTGTATTAACAGTTGCAGTGGTGTTAACAGGTAGTTTATCGGCATTTCAACTGAATAATACTAAGAATGCCTACACAGAAATGCAAGAGGATGAAGAACTTCAGTTAGTATTGAAATCTATTCAATACCGATTTACAGGGATATCCAATGACGAAAGAGCGTATCTATTAACTGGAGATACTGAACTTGTTGAAGGAATTGAAGAGAAAAAAGGGAAGATTGCAGAGTATTTTACGGAACTTGAAAAATTTAATTTGAATGCAAGTGATATGGAGGATATTAAATCTATTAAGGAAAACTTAGATGAATATTTTGATGCAAATCAAATAATGGTAAGTCAATATCAGAGTGGTCATGTTGAACAAGCTTTAGAAACACATATGAAAGATCAACGGAGTATCAGAAAAGAATTAGTTGACCCAAGTATTGATAAGATTATAGAAAAGGTCACCAAAAAAGTAGAAGAAGAAAAAGAGACATTAGCACATACCCAAAAATTAGAAACAACTATATTTTATACACTTATCTTGGCCTTGATTGTAATTGGATTGGTTGTTGCATTCTTTATCATTCGTTCAATCGTAAAACCTATAAGTGTAATGACGAAATCTCTTCAAGAAATTGCTAAAGGTGAAGGAGATCTTACTCAAGAAATTTCCATTTCCAAAAAAGATGAGTTAGGTGTAATGGCTCAATCATTTAACGAAATGATACGTAACTTACGCGTATTGATTAAACAAGTTGGATTAAGTGCTGAACAAGTAGCGGCTGCTTCTGAAGAGTTAACGGCAAGCTCTGAAGAGACAACTCGTGCTACTGAGCAAATTTCAACAACCGTTCAAGAAGTAGCAGGTGGATCTGAGAAACAAATTTCAAGTCTAAAAGAAACAGCAAAAACAGTCAATCAATTATCTTCAATGGTTTCTAGGGTGGCTAGCCATTCTGAACAAGCAACCAAGACCGCTGATATTGCTTCACAAAAGGCGGAAATAGGGAATAGTGCAATTGTAAATATCGTCGCTCAAATGAATGGGATGAATGATACAGTGAACCAATTATCATTAGAAGTGGCAAGACTAGGGGAGCGCTCTAATGAGATTAGTAAGATTGTTGAAACCATCACAGGAATTGCAGATCAAACCAATTTACTTGCGTTGAACGCTGCTATTGAAGCCGCTAGAGCTGGAGAGCATGGACGTGGATTTGCGGTCGTTTCGGATGAAGTTCGAAAGCTTGCCGAGCAGTCATCCATATCAGCCAAACAAATCTCTGAACTGGTTGAGACCATTCAAACGGACACCCAACGTACGGTGAAGTCCATGAATGATACAACAAACAAAGTATCAGAGGGAATCACTCTAGTTAGTGGTGCAGGTGAGTCGTTTGAACAAATTAAACAATCCATATGGGAAGTTTCCAATCAAATTCAAGAGGTTTCACAAGCCTTTCATGTCATGCGTGAAGGCACGAAGGATATGGTTCAAGATATTGAAACATTTGAGCGTATCTCTGAATTAACGGACAAAGGAACCCAAGAAATGGCTTCAGCCACAGAGGAGCAGGTAGCGTCAATGGAGGAAATCGCAGCCTCCTCTGCTTCATTATCTCAAATGGCAGAAGAGCTACAAACGCTAATTAAAACATTTAAAGTGTAATAATGATAGGGTTGTTTTTGGGTATGGGACATTTTATAAGTCTACATACCCCTATTTTATTTGATAAGTTTTTACAGCTTCTTTTATAAGTTTTCCTGGTGCGAATGCCGGTGCCTTACTAGTAAAGGTCTCAATCTCTTCTCCCATTTGTGGGTTACGTCCTTTACAAGCTACGCGATCACGAACTTACAAAGCAATTTTTCTTAAGTAGCCTTCTCCAATTCCCGATAAATAGTTAATTAGTAATTGTGTATCGTTTCTAAATGGCAAGATGTTAAGAACATGAAGGAAAGTTTCCTCGTTGCCTTTCTTTTCTAGACTTTCTATTAATCTTTCAATGGAAAACGTACGACCTGTTATGGGGGAGATTAAGATGGTTTCCTTATTAATACCACGAGTTTCTAAATATTTTTTCAGCATACAATCACGCTCCGCTATAATAATAATTTTTATTATTTCCAGATTGGTAGATTTTATACATTAGAGCATAGAAAAGAGTTATGCTAATGATGAATCTATTTATTAGGCAAATGGAGGGAAATATGGAGAAGGTTTTATATGAGATAGTCCATTTGATTAACCGTATCGACAAAAAAACATCATTGGAATTTCGGGTCATGGTGCTTCTGGGAAGACAACATTTGCCCATAATCTAATAAAACTTCTGGAACATGAAGAAGTGAATTATATCAATACGGACCCCTATATTATTAGCTCTCAACTTAGGAAGTACACATTAATCAACTATGAATATAAGAATGAACACCATCAAAATAAAATGACAGCTTGTCATCCTGCTGCTCATAACATCAATGTTTTAGAAAGAGACATTCAAATGGTGAGAGATGCTTTAGATTTTTATACAATAGGCACGACTTATACAGAGAGGACTTTAATCTCTTCACAAAACAAAGTAACTATTATAGAAGGCATGACGGTTGCCTTTACAGATCCCCATTTGTATGACCTGAAAATATTCTTATATACTGATGAAGAAACCGAGCTGATGAGATGAAGTATACGAGATGTTTCTGAAAGAGGAACAAATATAAATGATTTAAGAAAATCTCATGAAGAGCGTAGAATTCAATATGATTTATTTATGCATCCTTATCATCGGAATTTTGACATGGTTATAAAAAATTCAAATGAAAACTATTTAGTTGAAAAAGGTTGTTTTAAATAATAGGTGAAACAGGGAACTTAAACAATCGGGGCAGTATACTGAAGGAATGGTCTTAAAAAAATACAAAGTCTTATGCTTAATTGGGTAAACAACAGGACTAAATAAGCGGAGATTCTCCGGTTAGACAGCAGAATATGGCTCGGATGGGTGTAAATAAGCGGAGAATTTTCGATTAAGGGAAGCAAAATTGTCCATTTTCCTGTTTTGTGAGTCGATAGTCGGAATTTCTCCGTCTATTTGAGCTATTTATAGGGATTTTTTGAAGATTGGGGAAATTTCTCCGCTTATTTATCAGTTCGTCGCAGATTCCCACATTTATTGAACTAACAGGGGCGATTCTTCCATAGCGAAGGATTGCTTCGTCCTCTTCTAAGAAACAGGTCAGTTATCACGAAAAAGGAATATCACCTAGTGGAGAATAGACACCTATAAATATAAGGGGTGAGAAAATGGTACTTAATAATGGTAATGTTGGTTCTAAATTGATTTCATTCAGTCTAATAGAGCAAAAAGAAGAATCAAATAATCTGGTAATTATCCTACCTGGGGCTGGTTACACCACACAGGCTCCATTGTTACGATTCACAACGGGCATATTTTACAACAAAGGTTTTGATGTGTTACATATTAACTATACATTTAATAGGCAGGAGTTATCTGTACTAAGTGAAGAGGATTTCACTAGAGATGTACAACATGTCATTGACCATGCAATAAAGGACAAGAACTATAGTAATTTCTACGTGGTGGCTAAATCGATAGGCACAGTCGCTTTAAGTTATCTATTAGATCATACAATGTTTAAGGAAGCGAAAGTAGTATGGTTGACTCCATTATTACAAAGAGATGATGTATTTCACGCATTGGTTAATAGTAATCATAAGGGACTTTGTATTATTGGAGATAAAGATCATTGTTTCATTGTGGAACGTTTTGAAAAGTTGAAAGATAATCCTAATCTAAGTTTCAAAGTAGTCGAAGGTGGAAATCACAGTTTAGAGCTTGATGAAGATCCAATAAAATCTATTGAACTATTGAAAAGTGTCATGATTGATATTAGTGAGTTTTAAAAACTAATTACAAGAATAAGAAGTGCCGCCGAGGTTAGAATGATTGTGAAGGATATTTAAGAATCCATTCTAATTGGAGGTATGGTATGAAGGGCGAATTAACTGAAAGTGAATTTCAAGAAATAATCCGCAGAAGAAGTAAAGGTGAAATAAGCTTTGCCCAATTTTTGGAAGAATTGTCCCAACGAGGCATAAATGAATACGAAATAGATGTTGCAACCGGTCAAGCCACATATAGGGGAGCCCATTCAGAGTTTAAAACAAATTCTCAAGTAAGCTTGGTTATTTCAGATGAATTTAATAGAAATAAGGCACTTGAGGCAATCGGTAACATCTCTCTTCCTTTTTTAGATTTCTTAAAAGAGATGGCTGGTGCTGGAATGGTAACCTATCGTGTATACATACCTGAGAAAAAAGTTATATATATGGGTATCAGAGGAGAAAAATTGGAAGAACAGCTTAAAGTTTAACCTAACAAGAACGAGTTCCCTTTTAAAGGGAACTCGTTCTTGTTATATTATCAAATGGGTTGATTATTCCTAGAGCTACCATAAGAATTAGCTAACTAGCATGAAATAATGTATGATGTTAGGTAATATAGGAACTTATTAAATATCTTTAATAAGTGGTGTGATAGCATGCTTGAAGGATCAGTTGGACTTAAAAAGTCCGTGAAAATGATGTTCAACAGCAAATAAATGATGTAGAGGGATAAAGCTATGAAATTATTAACGCTAAACTGCCATTCTTGGCAGGAAGATAATCAATACGAGAAAATCATGCATTTGGTCGAAACGATAAAAGAGCAATCCTATGATGTGATTGCCTTACAAGAGGTAAACCAGACGGTCGAAGAAGAAGTTGTCTATGGAAATATAAAAAAAGATAATTTTGCTTTGGTCTTAATAAACGAACTTAAAAAACTAGGAGAAGATCAATACTCACTTGTTTGGGGATTTTCCCATTTGTACAAAAACTTTGAAGAAGGATTGGCGATTATAACCAAACATCCTGTGATAGATGAACATTCTTTCATTGCCTCAAATAGTATGGATTCAACGAATTGGAAGACAAGAAAGATTGTTGGTGCAACCATTCAGTACGATGATAAACCACTTTCTTTTTATTCTTGTCATATGGGCTGGTGGCATGATGAAGAAGAACCCTTCAAAGATCAGGCAGATAACCTTCTAAAATATGTAAATATGGATAAAATGGCTTTTTTTATGGGAGACTTTAATAACGATGCCTTCGTTGATGGGGAGGGCTATGAGTATTTACTAAGTCATGGACTTATTGACACCTATCATCTTGCAGAGAATAAAGATGAGGGTGTGACGGTAGAAGGTGAAATTGCTGGATGGGAAGGCAATGTTTTGAAAAAGAGGATTGACTTAATTCTCACCAATCACAAAGTTCCGGTGATTTACTCAAATGTAATATTTAATAACAAAAATAAGTCAGTAGTATCTGATCATTATGGAGTAGAAATAAAATTAAATTGGATTGGGTAGGAGAGTGGAATATGGAAAATAACGTTTTTGAAGAGATGGCCAAAAGATATGATACAGAAGAAAGAATGGAATTAGCTAAAGTAATTGTAAAGGAAGTAAGACCCGAATTACAAAATTGTCAATCGAAGTCATTAATAGATTATGGAAGTGGTACGGGTCTAGTTAGTTTAGAATTATCAGATTTAATAGATTCTATTTTGTTGGTGGATTCATCAAAACAAATGTTGGAGGTTGCGAAAGCAAAAATATCTCACAGAGGAATTACCAACTCAAACGTCCTTTATTCAGATTTTACTCAAGACACTCCAGATCTTAAGGCAGACATCGTGTTACTATCACTAGTCCTTCTTCATATTCCCGATACTAAAAAGATTTTACAAGAATTGTTCACTATTTTAAATCAGGATGGCAAGCTAATTATTATTGATTTTGACAAAAACGATAAAATAAGTCATCCGAAAGTTCATAACGGCTTTTCACATAATGAACTGAAAAAGGTTTTATCCGAAGTGGGTTTTAAATCAACTAGCATTAAGACATTCCATCATGGAAATGGAATTTTTATGAAGCAAGATGCCTCCATGTTTATATCTAGTAGTAAAAAGTGATTTTACATAATTAATCAAAAGGAACCAGTCATATCAAGGGTTTTTTCCTGTTGATCGGACTGGTTCTGACTTTAAAAAGAATAAGATTCTCCGTCATTTGGTACAAGAACGTTTGAAGAGATTCCTTTTTCCTTCGTAAAGCTTTTTAATTCTTCTCTGGATAATGTCCAATGGTTAACAGCTTCCATATGAACAGAAATGATTGTCGCGTCAGGTGCTGATTGACAAACTTCGAAAATATCCTCTTTTCCCATGACAAGAGATCCGCCTTGTAAGAATTGATTATCTCCACCATTTACCACGATGATCTCTGGTGAGTGTGTTTCAATGACTTCCTGTACACCTTCATACCAAACGGTATCTCCTGCTACATATAATGTCTTTTCATTAATATGTTTGAAGACAACACCACACACTTGCCCAGCAAGCTTTAGAATTTCTCCTCTTCCGTGCTCGCCTTTTGTTTTCATCAATTGAATGCCCTCAAAAAGGGTATCTTCCTGTAAAACTTCTATATTTTGAAAACCTGCATTACTAATTTTTTTCGCATCTTCTTCATTTTGGACAAACATTTTCATATCTTTTGGAAGTACTTCTTTCGCGGCGTCATCCCAGTGATCTACATGCAAATGAGTGAGAATGACCGCATCTACATGATTGATAATGTGATCAATTGAAACGGGTAAACCAACTAAAGGATTGTTTTGATCTTGTCTTAATGAATTCGGGAAAGGAGGATAAGTTCCTTTTTCGGCTAAAAATGGATCTATTAAAAACTTCTTTCCTGCATAATGGACAACAATTGTTGCATTACGGATTTGTTGTATTTTCATAGTTTTTATCTCCTTTTCTTAAATCTAGATATAGTTTATACTATGTGCCATAAACCGTTACATAGATGAAATCAAGTCTTTTGGCCGTTTTACTTGATTAATGAAAGGAGTTGTTCATGTGTTAGATCAAACGGATTTGCTTATATTAGATGAGTTATCTAAAAACAGTCGTATTACCATGAAGCAATTGGGCGAAAAAGTCCATTTAACTGGTCAAGCAACCTCAGCAAGAGTGGCAAAGTTAGAGGATAGTGGAATTATTGAAGGGTATACAATTAACATTAATCAAGTAAAGATGGGGTACGGTATTCACGCAATGATCAGTATTATTACTCAAAGCACTTTTCATGATCCTTACCTGACCTTCATCCAATCACAAGAAGAATATGTAATAAATAACTATAAAATTAGTGGAGACAGTTGTTACCTCCTAGAATGTAAATTTCCGTCCAATAAGGAATTAGACGAATTTTTAACAAGCTTGAACAAACATGTAAACTACAAATTATCTATTATTATTAATAAATAAGAGGTTTATTCCTTTTGATTAGGGGTATAGTTCTAATTGTATGACAACGAATATTTGGATGGGATGTTAAGCTAGTTTCAATAACATTGATTTAAAAACTAACCTGAACAATTATCTTTTTTATCAATCACGCTGCTTAATATCTCATCAATATTAGATTTTTACTAGTTAATTTAAAACTCCTGGATAGATTGTAGAGGATTCTGCTTTTGGGGGTTATTCGGACAGGGCACGAAGGAATTAGTCTAAGGTAGTCTGAATGCGAGAAACTGTTCATAAACAAACCCCCTTCAGTAAAGTTGAAGGGGGTTTAATATTACTATTTTTTCTCAATGATAACGATTAAAACACCTGTGAGAATTAGGAAAGAGCCGATCCAAAAGGTTACACCTATCGTTTCTCCAAGTATAAGCCATCCAAGTAAGGTTCCAACCAAAGGCTGAAAGAAGAAAAAGATCCCCCCGCTTGAAGCGTTAAGCATTTGTAATCCACGATTCCAAAGTAGAAATCCACATGCTGTTGAAACAATCCCCAAATACAAGAGTCCTCCCCAAATAGTCGGGTCTGTCAGTTGGGATAGATTAATTTTATGTAATCGTGGCAGAACAAAAGGAGTGAGCACGATTAGAGCGACCAAAATGGAATAGGTTGTTACCACAATTTGTGAATAATCACTCGGCAATCGCTTTACGAGTACAGACATGAGCGCCCACGTTAAAGCTGCAATAAATAGGGCAATACCTCCAAGTGTACTGGACATATTAACATCACCGATTCCAACAATGAGAATTACTCCAAATGTCGCGAAAAGAACGGAGATTCCCTTTTTTAATGTCATTCGTTCATTAAGAATTAAGCGAGCAAATACAACCATAAATGCTGGTGTTGAAGAAGTTATAATCGCTCCCATTTGTGCTGTGGAGAGCATTGTACCCGTTTCCTGAGCAACGATTGAAATCGCATTGCCAATAATCCCTATGGCTATGATTATTAAGAAGTAACGTTTTTCAATTCGCCATTTTTGTCTAGTGATCAAGCCAATAATGAGAAGCGTAACAATAGCTACTAAATATCGCATCCACACAAGTTCAAGTGGAGGTATAACCGATACGACAACTTTAACAACAACGTACATTCCACCCCAAATACTTGAAGCTAGTATTAAATATAAAGAGCCTAATAAGGTATTTTTCATTTTTTGTACCCTCCGTCTTTTGATTAGGTCGAGAATGCGCCTAACGGAGAGATATAGGAGATGTAGTCCACCTTCACTCCATTAAGAGCAGAAGTGTGAGACTGGTACATCATTTTCAAATAATGGAGTCCAATACACGTTGATTCACCTCTAATCGAATTTATTTATTAGAAAATTATAACAAATAATATGTAATGTGTGTGATTAGTTTATTAAGATAGAGGGAGGTTAGTTAAAGAAGCACCCCACTGTTTTTACTAAAGTAAAAATACTTTGAAATATGAAAGTTGACTTCAGAATCAATTTTGAATAAAATAATTGGTAATTATAAACCAAAAGCAAAGAAGAGAAAAAGTAAAATGATATTGTTTTTCACCAGAGAGCTTCGGTAGCTGAAAAGAAGCAAAAACATTCATTTGAACAATGGTCTCTGAGCTTCGTACTGAACGTAATTTATGTATTAGTAGGATACGACGGGATTTGGCACTCGTTATCAATGTCACAGTATAAGAGTAGCATTTAATAATACTCCGTACTTGTTGAGGCAAATAGTGTGAGCTATTTGCAAATTAAGGTGGTACCACGAGGAATTTCAAACCTCGT
The DNA here is from genome assembly GCF_052983275.1 of Robertmurraya sp. GLU-23. NCBI lineage: Bacteria > Bacillati > Bacillota > Bacilli > Caryophanales > Bacillaceae > Robertmurraya > Robertmurraya sp. GLU-23. Next base: position 153,649 of record NZ_JBRKCV010000008.1, on the reverse strand, counting down.
CCTTAACTATTACAGTTAAGGACGAGGTTTTTTTGTTTTCAAAAATAATCATATTGGGAGGTTTTTATTAATGAGTATTTTTATTGGTGGAGCTTGGGCTTATGCGAACGGCTCATTACATTTAGGTCATATTTCAAGTTTATTGCCTGGAGATATTCTTGCGAGATATTACCGTTTAAAGGGAGAAAAAGTTTTATATGTTTCGGGAAGCGATTGTAATGGAACTCCTATTACAATCAGGGCAAAACAAGAAGGTGTCACGCCAAAAGAGATTGCAGATCGCTATCACCAGGAATTTGCAGATTGTTTTACAAGATTAGGCTTCACATATGATATGTATACAAGAACAGATACAACACATCACCATAAAATCGTTCAAGAGATATTTTTAGAGCTGCTTGATAGAGGATACATTTTTAAAAAGGAAATTGAACAAACCTATTGTGAATATGATCAGCAATTTTTACCTGATCGTTATGTTGAGGGGGTTTGCCCTAATTGTGATGCAAATGCTCGGGGTGACCAATGTGATGCTTGTTCCAGCGTGTTAGAACCACTTGAACTGCTTGATAGAAAATGTAAAATATGCGGAAATCCGCCTACAACAAGGTTTACAGAGCATTTTTATTTTTCTTTAAGTTCCTTCCAAAATGTCTTGGAACACTATACGCAACAAGCCGAAGACAAGAACTTATGGCGGGAAAATGCTATTTCTCTTACGAAACGCTATTTAAAGGAAGGATTACAAGATAGAGCTGTTTCAAGGGATTTGCCTATTGGGGTTAGTGTTCCAGTAGCTGGATATGAAGATAAGAAAATCTATGTATGGATTGAGGCGGTATCAGGATATTACACAGCAAGTAAACGATGGGCAAAGGAAACAAATAATGATGATACAACGTTTTGGGATTCCTCTACTCAATCTTATTATGTTCACGGGAAAGATAATATCCCTTTTCATTCGATTATATGGGCTGGAATTCTTTCTGGTCTTGGAAAACAATCATTACCAACGCATATCGTTTCAAACGAGTATTTAACTTTGGAAAAGAAAAAATTATCTACAAGTAAAAATTGGGCTGTTTGGGTCCCAGATATTTTAGAAAAATACAAACCAGATTCCATACGGTATTTTCTAACAATTAACGCACCAGAGAACAGAGATGCTGATTTTTCTTGGAGAGAGTTCATATATAGTCATAATAGTGAGTTATTAGGTGCTTATGGCAACTTCGTTAATCGGACTTTAAAATTTATTGAAAAGTCATTTGCTGGTGTTATTCCTGAAAAGGACATAACTTCGCATATCCAGGATAAAGTAAATTGCTTATACAATGAAGTAGGTCGTTTTATAGAAACTGCCGCCTTCAAACAAGGGTTGGAAAGAGTATTTGAACTTGTTAGATTTTCGAACAAATACTTTGATGAACAACAACCTTGGAAACAAATAAAGGATGATTCCGAGTCTTGCAAACAAACTCTGGCGGATTGCGTTTATCTTATTGCAAATTTAGCTCATATCCTTACTCCGTTCCTCCCTTTTTCAAGCGAAAAAGTCAATGAAATGATAAACACAAAAGAAACCGAATGGAAAGCGTTTGTTGTTAAATCTCAGCATTTGTCAAAAGTAGAACCATTGTTTGAACGAATAGACCCAGTAAGAATTGAAGAAGAGCTTGAAAGATTAAACAACCAAACTTTTTAAAAAAAAGATTACTACTGAAGTGGAAGAAACCTCACTCAATTGATTCAGCGAGAGTCGTGGGTAAAATGGGTTAGTAGAGTATTTCTATTCTATTATCCCATTAATAGATTTGTAAAAAAACGTAAGGAAAAAGATCGAATTTTGTTCACGCATTCTTTATAAATCTATAAATATATCTACACACTAGTTCAACATCCATTTTCTAGAATATATTTGAATTCAATATTAGATAGGAGATGGAGAGCATGAGAAAAAAATTATTAATAGGTACAGGAGTAGCTTTTACGTTGTTATTTAGCCCGCTGAGTCAGGCGTTTGCAGAAGAGCCAACAGTAGGCGAAAGAAAACAAGTGGATAATGTAGCGCACCGTGGTGCAACAGCTTATGCGCCTGAAAATACGATTGCTGCTTTTGATCTAGCAGTTGATATGAAAGCCGATTATATTGAAATCGATGTTCAAAGAAGTAAAGATGGTGAATTAGTCTTGATTCATGATACAACAGTGGATCGTACAACAGATGGAACAGGAAAAGTAGGGGAATTAACATTCGAACAGCTTAGAAGTCTGGATGCAGGTAGTTGGAAAGGGGAACAATATGAAGGAGAACCAATCCCAACATTTGAAGAGATTCTTGATCGTTACCGGGGAAAGGTTGGAATCTTAATAGAATTAAAGGCTCCAGAACTTTACCCAGGGATTGAAAAACAAGTGGCGGAAGCATTAAAAGAGCGAAATCTCGATAAACCACAAAATGAAAAAATCATTATTCAATCTTTTAATTTTGAATCAATGAAGACGACGAACGAGCTTCTTCCGCTAGTTCCGATTGGCGTATTAACTTCTAACCGTGCCCATACAACACCGGAAGCTTTACAAGAATTTTCAACCTATGCAGATTGGTTTAACCCAAGCTATGGAATTGTGACAGAAGAATTAGTGAATCAAGTTCACTCTCTTGGTATGAAAATTGGGTCATGGACCGTACGTAGTCAAGAAGCAGCAGACTTTCTATTTGAACTGAAGGTTGACGCCATCATTACGGATTATCCGGATTATGTAGATCCTAGAAACTAATATTCTTGATGTTGGATAAAAATAAAAAAGAGTAGTATTTACGTAGATAACGTTAAATACTACTCTTTTTTATTGAATATAATGTGATTCTGTGGTAAATTTATATAGATAAACATCGTTTAATTAAATTTTAGTGTATTATCCCTATCTTAATTATACGACGAAATCAATGCGTTAGTCAACCTTTTTATAAAAATTTTTAAGGAGTGTTGGTATGAATTTGGAACTTCAGCAGGAGCAAAAACGTGTAGATCGTGTAATGGAGACAATTATAGAGGAAATCAACAGAGTGGAAGCAGAAGCTTCCAGGAGTAGGAACGAAGTGGTTCAGATCCGCAAGCACTTTTGGGATGAAGTCAAGGTGAGTACGGATACCTTTGATGATTACCTTGAGACCATTATCGGCTTGCGGCAAGAGGCTCAAGCTCTGTCCGTAAACATAAGCACCCATAGGCATGCATCCAAGCGTTTATCCACGCTGCGCCGAATGCAGGAGGTTCCCTATTTTGGCCGGATTGATTTTATCGAAGAAGGGAGTTCAATTCAGGAACAAATCTATATTGGTATCTCCTCGCTAAGTGATACTAGTGGAGAACATTTCCTGATCTATGACTGGAGGGCTCCTGTCTCGAGTGTGTACTACGATTACCAGCCCGGTTCGGCTAAGTATGTCACACCTGGAGGCACAATCGAAGGCATTTTAGAGAAAAAATGGCAATATCTTATCCGCGGCGGCGTTCTTCACTCGATGTTTGATACTAGTCTCACCATTGGAGACGAGATTTTACAACAGGTTCTGGGCAAAGGTACCGACAAACAGATGCATAATATAGTAGCAACTATTCAACAGGAACAAAACCGGATCATCCGTCATGACCAGGGGAGGCTGCTCATTGTTCATGGTGCAGCAGGCAGTGGCAAGACATCGGCCGCCATGCAACGGATTGCTTATTTGCTCTACAAATATCGAGATCGTCTGAATGCTGATCAAATCATTCTATTTTCGCCTAATTCCATGTTTAATAGTTATGTATCGAATGTGCTGCCGGAACTTGGCGAAGAGAATATGCAACAGGTCACATTCCAAGAATATTTGGATCATCGTCTGAGTAAAGAATTTTATGTTGAAAATCCATTTGAGCAATTGGAATATGTGTTAACAGCAGCGAATACTCCTGCGTACAAGTCGAGGGTTGTGAGTATCCAATTCAAAGCTTCTACCCGATTTTTTGAGGCTATTTCATCATACAGACAGTCACTAGAAGATTCAGGAATGCTATTTAAGGACATTGCCTTCAGAGGGAAACCGATCGTAACTGCCCAACAAATAGCAGAAAGGTTTTACAGTCATGACACTTCACTTCGCTTCCATAACAGACTGGAAAGCTTGAAGGATTGGCTCATTAAGAAAATAAATGAGGTTCAAAAGGTTGAACGTACGAAGCAGTGGGTTCAGGAGGAGATTGAGTTGCTGAGCAACGACGATTACCATAAGGCACATCGCTACTTAGCGGAAAAACGAGGTTTTAATAGAGAAGAGATTGCCGACTATGAGATGGAACCGGAAGCACTTGCCCGATTGTTGGTTCATCAGAAATTGAAGCCGTTACGAAAACGAGTCCGAGCGTTTCGTTTCGTAGACTTAAAGGGGATGTACAAACAGCTATTTGCTGATCCCCTGAAGATCGAAGGATGGATAAAAGGGGAGACTCCTGCGGGGTGGGATGCTATCTGCCGAGCGACGGTGGAAATGCTAGATGAAAATAAACTATTTTATGAGGATGCTACACCGTTTTTACTTTTGAAAGAGCTAATTCTAGGCTTTCAGTCGAACAGTTCAATTAAACATCTTGTTATCGATGAAGCGCAGGATTATTCGCCGTTTCAATTTGAGTTTTTGAAACGTTTGTTTCCAGCAGCTAGGATGACGGTACTTGGCGACTTTAATCAGGCGATATTTGCCCATGCTAGCGAAATGGTTGATTTCAACACACTGACCAGTCTTTATGGACCAGATGAAACGGAAATAATAAATATAACAAGGAGCTACCGATCCACTAAACCAATCATTGAATTGACAAGAAGACTCGTTCCTAATGGTGAAAGGATTATTCCTTTTGAACGTGATGGGGAGCCACCCGTACTGAAACAGTTGGCCAATCACGCAGAACTGCATAGCTGCATTGCCTCCAAAGTCGCAGATTTACAACGTCTAGGGCTTAATAGTATTGCGATCATATGCAAATCGGCCGAAGAAAGTAAAAGTGCGTATGAATCACTGTCTAGTATCGATCATATTAAACTCTTAAAGAGCAGTTCGCTTGAATATGAGCAAGGAGTAGTTGTAGTGCCATCGTACTTGTCCAAGGGAATCGAATTTGATGCCGTCATTATTTATGATGCATCGGAGCATATATATGGTGACGAGAGCTTGCGCAGAGTTTTCTACACGGCCTGCACCAGAGCGATGCATTATTTGCAGCTTTACAGCATAGGTGAACCGAGCCCGTTTTTACGAAATGTAGGTAATTAAGTGTGTAACTTCACCATTTTATGGGTCTTTATAAGCCGGTGGATAAAAAGCTGCTGATTCTATATCTGGGTTCAAGAGGGTCCGCACTTATCGGTTGGGGGATCGGTAAATTAAGCACCCGAGCTGATAAATAGCCGGAGAAATTCCGTTTAATTATTAATTATTTTTAAAAAAGGTTTATATAGCCGGAGAGATTCCGCCTATTGGCTCGGAAACTTAGAAAATAGGAGATTTTGCTTTGCATAAGCGGAAAACCTCCCCTTATTTAACCCAAAACGAGGCTCCATTCTGCATCTAACCGGAAATTCTTCGCTTATTTTACTTTTGCTAGTTACTCGATAAAGGACAAAACATCTGAGTTTTATCTTAAAAATCCAAGAAGACCTCGTTTTGACAGGTAAGTGCAGTTTTTATCTTAATTAAGAAACTCGCCGAGATGGCGAGTTTTATAATAAATGCTGAAGTAAACCCGTTACATAAGACAGCCCTTTGATCGTGATTGACTTAAACCAACTTACTTTAGCTGGTTTTAAGTTGGGATCTTCTATATACGATTCATCCTTTGCTACTTTTAAGCTCTTTTTAAAGTATTGGTCCATTTCCTTTTCGAGATTTGTGGTAAATTCCATGCTATCAATGACGACCATGGACTCCGTATTTAAAAATGCCGACCTGGAATCTACATTAAATGCTCCAATGGCACTCAATCGATCATCAAAGATAAAGGTTTTGGCATGGATGGAGTCCGGCCCTTGATATTCCATTACATTTATACCCTTTTTTACCATTCCGTTGATATGCTTAATATGCCCTGAATAGGCCACCACATTGGCTGTCGATGCCATGGAGTTTGTTAATATTGTTGTCTTTTCTGGTGGTATCTTTAACGAATCCATATAGGTGCGCATAGGTTTCGTTGGAATCACATAAGGACTTTGGATGATTAAGGACTGTTTTGAATTCTTCATAAGATTCGTTAAGTCATACCAAGCCCAAGGTTCTTTATTAAATCGTTGGATAGGATTATGAATAAAGGTGACTTTTTTAGTAGGGAGGGACATTTTTATCCAATCATAATACGTATTGAATAATTTTTGATCCGTTTTTCTCAAATTCTCTAGTTTCTGTTTTAATTGATGGGTGGTTTCTTTTGCTTTCTTTTGTTGGCGTGAGGATAGTTTATGAATGGGAACCTTTGTAATGGGATGCTCCCAGACTTCATTAAAGTATCCTTCCATTTGATTCAACACACTGTCTTCCTTTGTCGAGGGGTTCGTATTAATGATTAGAACATCTCGGTCATTGGTCGGGGACTTTTCCCCTTCTTGAATAAAATAACGATTCCCGATATTTCTACCGCCAATCAATGCATACTTATTGTCGATAACCAGTATTTTATCATGAAGACGATTATTCCATGTCCAAGGTAGGATAGGATTAAAGGGTTCATAAAATTTAACTTCGATGTTTGGATGATTGATTAAGGCATATTGAAGATCTTTTAGACCAAATCTAAGACCATGGAAAATTCCATCTAAAAGGATCCTTACCTTTACCCCACGATCGGCCGCATCCAAAATCATTCCGAATATTAAATCGGTAATATATCCTTTATGTATCGCATAATAGGCGACATCGATAGACTCCTGTGCATTTTCCATTAAGTTCACACGGGCAACCCCAGAAAACATTTTTTCTTCCAGAAGAATCACACGATCCTGGGAGTTCTCATTTCCATAGAATCTTTCCACCTTATGCTGTTCCTTATAGGTGCTACTAACCTGCGGATGTTTATCTTTAAAAATAACAATGCCGAATATGACAACATACAGTAAATAAAAAATGAGGATAATCATTGCCGCACTCCTAACTTTTTTAATTGAATGTACCTCCTTCCAACACCAGAAAAGCCATAGTAATTGTTAATAGTTTGTACAACATCTTTTGCAATATGAAATAACTTGGAAAATAAGAAAAAAAGCAATGTCAACTTAGACATTGCTTTGGTTCAATCTATAAACCTAATGTTTTATTCGGTACTTTAATTCTGAACGTAATATGATCATTTTTTAAATCAAAACTTTGGACCTTTACTTTAAAGTTACTTTTCACTTCCATTTGTGTTACGCCAATATAGATCAGTTGATTTTTAGGATCAATTTCAACCCATTCAGGTGCTTTTAATTCTTTCTTCACATATTCAAGAATTTTCTTTTCTGGCAATGCCAATAACCCAAGTGACATATCCGATGCATACAACACAAGGTCTCCGTTTTCTTGTACCGAGGGTTCTAATGTGATCGATATGGGTATATCGGTCTGAAAGGCTTCGATGGACCCCAGCAATTGAACGTTTTCATCAAGTTTGACGGTATATTTATCATCTTTATCGTTCATGAAATGGTCGACATATTCATTGACGAGTTCATTCAAATTTTGCTTACTCGAAGTTATCGTAAACTCGGCCCCAGGTTCCTCTTCAATAAATTCTTTTATAGGTATGTCTGTATCTGATAAGGGCCAAAATAAAAAAATGAAGAAAAATAAAACAAAGCAACCATTTAATCCAACTATACCTAAAAATAATTGTTTCCATGATGGTTTTGTTTTTATTTGTAATTTCATCGATTTCACCTTCTATTCTAGATCTTCATCTGGTAACTCCGTTTCTTCATAGTATTCACTTAAATACTCAAGAACGCGCTGTGCCATTAATTTATACCCACTCGTATTGGGGTGGAAATTATCTTCAGATAACAGGTTGGTGGTAGAATTAGAGAATAAGTCTTCTGTAGGAATATAGGATACATTCTCAAACTCTTCTGTAACTGATTGACCGGCTTGATTCCAATCATTTAGAATCATATCTAGCTGCTCAATATCACCAAAGTAACGCTCAAATGGATTATAAAATCCAATTAAATAAATCTGAGTATCTGGATTTATTTCATTTATTTTATGAAAAATAGCCGTTAATCTCTCAATATAGCCCATTTTTTCTTCTTGAAAGGGCTCTAGATGAAGGTTTGTATAATTACTTCTAACCACTTTCATAATATCATTTGCACCGATTGTGATTAAAACGATATCAGCATCCTTTATAGCGGATGAAATTTCTTTGTTTTCCAGCCTCTTTAACAATTGATCCGTCCGATTCCCTCTTTTTCCGAAGTTCTCAATGGAAATATTCATATGATTATCTTCGAATGTGTGGTTTAAAATGCCTACATAACCGCCACTCTCTGTTTCATCTCCGACACCTTGAGTTAGGGAATCACCTATAGAAACAATTTTTTTATCATGAGTAAAAAAAGTAATGGCACCTTCTAGCATTTCTCTGACTTTCTCTTTTACCTTCTTTGCTACGGGTTGATCATCAAGATCAGTTTCTGCTTCTTGTTGTTGTTCTTCCTCCACTGTAGGTTCAACAGAATGACTATCTTGTTCGTTAGAAATAGTTGTTGAAACACTCACAGGTTCTTCCTTCAGGTTACTAAAAGACGGAAGAAGTATATATAGAAGGCAACATCCTAAAATAACAACAGAAGTACTGATCCAAACCTTCTTTTTCTTCAAACCATCACCACCACCAGTTTATATTAATATCGGTGTCTTCTGTATTTTAATGAGTCAACATGTCATTTTACCATTCATTGACTAGTAAATTAAGAGAATGATATATATTTAACACTTCTGTAAGAGTTGTAAACGTGCAATATTTATTTCTCTTCTACAATATTCAGCTAATATCCTTAGTGAAACTGATAGTAAAAAACGGATTTTAACCCAAGGTATCAAGTAGTTCAAAATGTTGATTGGATAACCGTTCATTCTGACAAAAGAGAATTTATAATTACAAAAGAAAATATACAAGAATGGTATAGTAAAGAATTAAGAGATGTCCCAAACGAACTTGAACTAAGAAAACTTATAAACAAATGTTTAGAAGACATAAGCTGCAATAATGTTATTTCTTGTTTCAGCTCTCTTCAAAAGATCCAAAAATAAAGTAATAAGGTTTACTTCAGTAAAATAAGGTATATTATATTTGGTGAATAGATTCTCATTAAGGATAAGTAGGTGAACGAAGTGGGGAAATATCAATTGGATACCAAAGGTAAGGTAGCTGTGACAAAGTATCATGAAAAAAACAAGCCTGCCAAATTTGATAAAAAGCAGCAACTTGAAAAAATACGTGCGGAATATCTAAAAAAGAAGCAAGATCAAACAGATAAATAATATGATTGAAAACATAGGAAGACTAAAATCTCCCTATGTTTTTCTTTTTCAAAGTTCTTTTTTCAAGACTTAGGTAGCTAAAAAAAAGATAAGTCTCGCTCTTTTCAGCAAGTTACTTTCTCAACACCCTACACTCAAAGATAGTCAGGGATACGTGCATTCTACTAAAGGCGAAGGTTTATGTACTAAGGAAATTAACAGTAGACACATACAGCGATATAGCGAGAGTTAAGTAAATAGACGAGATAGAGTTAAATAAATAAAATTTGATAACCCATAAACCATAAAGGCTATTGATGTAATCTTACCAAGGATTCTCCATTCTTTATTAAAAATCTTTTCTGTAAATAAATAAAAAATTACTCCGAGACCTACAAGAATAATGCTGCCAAGTAAATAAAAAATAGTTAATACCATTTCATACACCTACCTATATTTAAAGTAAATAGATATTAAAAATTTTAACATACTATAATGGTAATAAAACCCATGAGGTTCAAACTGTCTACACTTTCTAGGTAAACGTTTAATGAACAGTTCGAAAATACTGAACACGAGTTGAACAAACGAAGCAGGTTTATGGAATAGGAACTATTCTTATTAGTAAAAATCGTTGGTGATTGCATTAGGTATTAATAGAGAAGGATTTCTTCGGGAATGATATATACAAACAAATTGAAAGGTCGATGTTATTGAAGAAAAAGCAAATGTTTTCCCTAATTATGATAGTCATTCCTTGGCTTTCTGTTTTGTTTATGGACAAGAAATCATTCTTAAGGTATTTACCTGTTGCAAGTTTTGTTAATCTATTTATAAGTGTCTTTAGTGTCATCAGCAATAAGAAAAGATGGTGGAAAAATAAAAACCCATTTTCCCCAGGGAATGTAGATTTCTCATACATATTAGGGCCATACTTTGTAGCAACATTATGGATATTTAAATTTACTTTTGGTAATTTCCCGAAATATTTGATTGTTAATGTAATACTAAATATCTTTAATGCTTTTCCTATGGCTACTGTGTGGGAAAAGGTGGGTGCATTTAAATTTAAAAAAATCACTCATATTAGTTGGTATTTTATTTGTATATTTCTCTCAATTATTATCTACGGTTATCAATATGTTATCGAAAAAACGATTGTAAATGAGAGTAGACTAAATTAACGTTATAAAATATTTACACTAGCTACTGTTAAAAGGGTGTTGATCCAGAGGTGGATTAATGCCTATTTTTTTTGAATTTCTTTGTTGTATAAAAGGAGCAGGTTTGTTTAATAAGGAAATGATCATTACAGAACTAAAAATGTATTGCTCACCCTCCTTAACAATAATAATCCACATATTCCTACAAATCCTAATGCTAAACCTGGGATAGTTCGAACTATATGATGGGTGATAATAAGGATACAGGGGGATTTCAATAAATCCTTAATTCAGTAACGGGAGCTTTCCTAAATAGGGGAAGCTTCTTTTTTTTGCTGTTTAGTCGAATAAGGATAGATACAACTGGTTTAGTGAAAAATAATTCTAATCATTATATAGGAGCGATTTAATGACAAGAATTTTTGGTATATTCCTTTTTATCTTCAGTACATTTATATGGTTTTCTCTATCCACAGAAGCTAAGGAACATACTATAGAGGAATTTTATCTAGAACTAGGGTACAAGTCATTAGAAGAGTCAATAAGTGACATTGAAAGCCACTATAGCCAAGAATTAGAACTACCTCTTAGATTACCACCTTTGTCATTTACTCACTATTTTGGTCGCTTTAGTGATTTAGATGGTGAGTTTAATGACAGTTTGGAAGTTGAGTTCATAAATGAAAGGATTCCTGAAAATCATTTTAAGATTGATGTTCGACCAAAAAAATACAGAATAACATTTAAAGATAGTCATAAATATCGGGAGTTAAAACTTAAGGATGGTACTAATGCGAAATATTTGACCATAGCTAGTTCTAACTTATTGATTTTTGAAAAGGGTTATTGGCAATATATTATAGGCGTTGATAAGAGAGTATCAAAAAACGTCCCTCTTAAGTCTTTAGTACAGATTGCAAATACAATTCCTTCAACAAGAAAAAACTAAATAATACTTTAAAGGGGTATTACGGTTTAAAAGTAAATGCCCTTTTTAAATATACAAGTTTGTGAGAGGTTACACTTAAGCTAAAGGGTGCTAGGATATTATGCTTTTACATCCAACAAGGGGAACAGAATTCCATACCATTACTCCTGAGATGTAAAGGGAGGCAGGTGTTTTTGATGTTTTACTGCATTAAAATATTTATGGTGGTGTTTGGATAAAATACACCAAGTAGAATGATTATATTATTATCAGGAGGGTAAGGAATGTCTGAATTAGATCCATTTGAATATGAAACAGGTACCGCCATACGTGACTACGATATTATTGAAGTTAAACCGACTGAAACTGGATACGAAGTAACATTAGATGTGAATTTAGACAGTGGTTATTCACTATCCAAAACAAAACTTGAAATTTCACAGGAAGATTTAGAAGGATATGAAACAAGTGAAGTCGAAGAAGGAATTAAATATGCATTGGGATTTTTTAGTTAGGGAGCCATCCAAAGGGGCCCGGCTATCCCTAGATGTTAGATGTATTCTGAAGATGGCGCTAATATTATGATTAAAAATGGTTGGTTAGAACAGCCTCCAATGGCATCCAATAAGATGAATTAATAAGAAATAATCGTAAATTACACTTTTAAAGTCCTTCTGCATTTACTTAAGTGGTTCAGTTTTTGTGGAGAAACATTAGAAATAACCTATCAAATCATAACCCCAATCCCATAGTGATTGGGGATTTAAATCTTATTAAATCAACGATTATTGAATTATTCTACATGAATTAACATAACAGTTATCCGTCTAAATCTCAGGATGACAATATCTATTGTCAACTTGATTATTAGAGTGCGAATTCTTCTGTTAAAATACTCCTGTTTTGAAAAAACCACTTATTCGGACAACCATAGGCAATTTCCCGTTCTTCCTGTCCGAATGAACCTCGAATTCGGACAAGAATAGGTAATCTTCTAGGTCATTCCGTCCGAATGAACCCCGTATTCGGACAAGAATAGGTGCTAATTAATATGTTCGTTCAATTGCTAGATTTAGTGTTATTTACTATGTGATTTATAATGTTTGTTTAGTATTTCTCCACATTATCGGAACTACGTAGTATTTACTGTAAGGACTTTTTTTAATATCATAATGATTTTCTTATGTATTGTGAAGAGTTGCACTTAAACTAAAGGGGCAAGAGTTAAGAAAGTGATCGCTGTGGCGGTCCTTTTTTTATTCGACTAAAGAATTAGTTTAGTTGAAGAATCGTCTTTAGCCCTTTTTCTACAATCGGTCCAGATAGTGCAATAAACGATTGCGAAAACAATTCCATTTTGAAATAATTGGTATTAAAAGGAAGGGGCTTTTCATCCGTAGCAATATAAAAAGAAGGTGAGTTTATTGAGATTTTTAAAGGTATTTGGAATTGGGTTCCTGTTGTTTGTTGTACTCATCATTGGTTTACTCATGGATACAAATGATCCTTCTACTAGAGATGGAATAGGGTTTTTAATTATTTTTGGTGTTATTTTTTATTTGCCAATCTTATTTATTGTTGCAGTTGCAGCTCAGTTTGATGAAAAAGGTAAGGGCTAAAAAATATTGAAGCCAAACGTTTAGTAATAAATTTATCAGATTCTCTATTCAAGCATCGGTGCAGGTTTATAAAAGAAGGATGTCGAAAGATAGAAATAAAAATGTGGGTGGAGGATAGAGTAATGGGTGGGAATTTAAAGGAACATATAAAAGCATTAGAGGAAAAGCACACAGGACTTGAAGTTCGTAAAAATCGTGAAGAACTAGATAGAATACTTGCAGATGATTTCTTTGAAATTGGTAGTTCTGGTTATATGTATGATAAAAAGAAATGTCTTGAATCAGGAGTTGTACTAACAGAAATGACTTTACATAACCACGAAATATATCCCTTATCATCAGATCTAGTTTTATCAACCTATTTTGTAGTAGATAAAACTAGAAATCGCAATACACTTCGCAGTTCCATATGGAAACTTATAGACGGTAGATGGCAGTTATATTTCCATCAAGGTACAATCTCACCACTGCAATTAAATGAAGTAATTAAAGGTACCGTGTTATGACTCGTTTCCATTCTTGATAGTTTACATCGGAAAAAGAACCATTCTAATACTAGAATAAAAAAAGCACGCGAAGCCCCATATACAGGAGTTTCGCGTGCTTCTATTTTTATATATTAAGCGCTATGCTCAGCGACAGCATTCGTTTTAGTTACTGTAAGATCAAAACGATCAGCGTTCATTACTTTTACCCAAGCAGCGATAAAGTCATTAACAAATTTTTCTTTGTTATCTTCTTGCGCATACACTTCAGCAATCGCACGTAAAATGGAGTTTGAACCGAATACTAGGTCCACTCTAGTTGCTGTTTTTGCAACTTCACCTGTCTTACGATCACGTCCTTCATATACGATTCCGTCTACAGCTTTCCATTCTACACCCATGTCGAGTAAGTTCACGAAGAAGTCGTTCGTAAGTGTTCCTACACGATCAGTGAATACACCGTGATCCGTACCATCATGGTTCGTACCTAACACACGCATACCACCAATCAGAACGGTCATTTCTGGTGCTGTAAGGCCTAGAAGTTGTGCCTTGTCTACAAGAAGCTCTTCTGAAGTAACACTGTACTCTTTCTTCTGGTAGTTGCGGAAACCATCAGCAACAGGCTCAAGTACATCAAAGCTTTCTGCATCTGTTTGTTCTTGTGTTGCATCACCACGACCAGGTGCGAACGGAACGGTTACATCAAAACCTGCTGCTTGTGCTGCTTTTTCTACTGCCGCAGAGCCACCTAGTACGATTAAGTCAGCAAGGCTAACTTTCTTCTCTAGATTGCTTTGAACTTCTTCAAGCACAGAAAGAACTCTTTGTAGTTGTTCTGGTTGGTTTACTTCCCAATCCTTCTGTGGAGTAAGGCGGATACGGGCACCATTGGCACCACCACGATTATCTGAGCCACGGAAAGTACTTGCTGAAGCCCAAGCAGTTGTCACTAGCTCACCAATTGTAAGTCCAGAGTCAAGGATCAATACCTTAATTTTTGCTACTTCTTCTTCCGTTAATTCATAATCAACCGCTGGTACAGGATCTTGCCAGATAAGATCTTCTTCTGGAACTTCAGGACCAAGGTATCTTGATTTAGGACCCATGTCACGGTGTAAAAGTTTGAACCATGCGCGAGCAAATGCATCAGCAAACTCATCAGGATTTGCATGGAAACGACGTGAAATCTTCTCATAAATTGGGTCATGACGTAAGGCTAAATCAGAGGTAAACATAACAGTCGGAACTTTTTTAGATGAATCTGCTGCATCTGATGCAAGATCTTTTTCAGCAGGATCAACGGCCATCCACTGATATGCTCCAGCAGGGCTCTTCGTTAACCACCATTCATATCCAAATAATAAATCAAAGAATCCATTATCCCACTGTGTTGGATTCGCCGTCCAAGAACCTTCAAGACCACTAGAGATGGTATCCCCACCTTTACCACTACCATGAGTGCTTAACCAACCTAAGCCTTGTGCTTCAAGAGGAGCAGCTTCTGGATCTGGACCAACATGAGCTGCATCTCCTGCACCGTGTGCCTTACCAAAAGTATGACCACCAGCGATTAATGCAACGGTTTCTTCATCATTCATTCCCATACGACCGAATGTTTCACGAATGTCATGTGCGCTTTTTAATGGATCTGGCTTGCCATTTGGACCTTCTGGGTTTACATAGATCAGACCCATTTGAACAGCAGCAAGTGGATTTTCAAGCTCACGTTCACCAGTGTAACGGTTATCACCTAGCATTTCAGTTTCAGAACCCCAATAGATATCTTCTTCTGGATGCCAAATGTCTGCACGTCCGCCTCCAAATCCAAATGTCTTTAAGCCCATTGATTCAAGTGCCACGTTTCCTGTTAAAAGCAATAAGTCAGCCCAAGAAATCTTGTTCCCATACTTTTGCTTAATTGGCCATAATAGTCTACGTGCTTTATCAACGTTCACGTTGTCAGCCCAGCTGTTCAGTGGAGCAAAACGCTGATTGCCTGTTCCACCGCCACCACGACCGTCACCAGAACGGTATGTACCAGCTGCGTGCCAAGACATACGAATAAACATTGGACCATAATGACCATAGTCAGCAGGCCACCAATCTTGGCTGTCTGTCATTAGATTGCGAAGATCTTGCTTTAGTGCCTCGTAGTCTAATTTTTGAAATTCTTCTGCATAATTAAAGTCTTCTCCTAAAGGATTAGATTTCTTGTCATGCTGACGTAGTATATTTAAGTTTAACTGATTTGGCCAAAAATCTTTATTTGTTGTACCGCTAGATTTAGGAGTAGTCGTGCTGCCATGGTTAAACGGGCATTTGCCACCGTTTGTAGTGCTAAAACCTTCCATTATATAAATCTCTCCTTTTGTAATGTTTGTATTAGAATAATTACATCTATGAAAATATAATTATTACTTTATAGTTATTATAAAATAAGATTCATTAAATTGAAAGAAATATCTCGTGAAGAATAAATATTTTTTGGATTTCTATCATAATTAACAGGATTATCTAGTTAATATATATGTATTTTTTCAAATAAAAGAAGTCTAATCTTAAAGAAAATCTGAAAGAATAATTGAGAATAAGAGTGTGTAGGGATTTTTAGATGAGAATGATATTTTCTGGTAACAGTTGAAAAGATAGCGTTTAGTGATACCTAGCAGAGTCTTCTAAAGAATTTTTTTGTTAAAATAAGATTATTAGCAAGAATGGATAAGAGGTGTCTGGATTGGATATTAAAACAATTAATAAGATTAGAAAAGGAATCGCTCAAGGATTAAGATACGAGAGAGGGCTACAAGAAAAAAGGGAGCAGAAGTTGTGGAGACATGTTAGTGAGCCTTTTCAATTAGAAAGCATGCTTAACTCTCTTTCAAAGACTGAATTGGATAAAATACGTAAGAATCTTGAATTAAAAGGAATTAGTAACTTGAATAAAGGTGATTTAATAAAGGAACTGGTAATTGCGATTCCAACCCATTTACCCAGGATTCTTTCTAGATTTGACAAAGAAAGGTATGTTCTTTTAAAAAATATAGTGAAACATTCAGGGAAGCTCCCATTGCCAAGGAAAATATCAGTGAAAAAAGTGGAGGCTTTGATGACTTGGGGAGTAATTTTTCCCATCCAGTTAGAAGGGGAAAAGGGATTAGCTGTCCCTAATGAAATTATAGAACAATTTCTTGAGTTAGAGGGTCAGCAATTACAACAAATTATTGACAGAAATACAGAGTGGATTCACCTTACCCAAGGATTGCTTTATTACAATGGGATCATGAACACTTCCCTTCTAGTTGACAGGGTTAGTGAATTAATGAAGCAAGAAATAGATTTCTTAGAATTTTTACATGTATTTACTAGTGCTAGTGACTATTATAAGCAAACCGCTTATTCAGCGTATGGTCTAGTAGATAAGAGAGTGATCGATCAGAAGGAGATTTTTGTTGAAATTGAAAAACGTCCTAGTATAGACTATTACCCTTTTACCAAACAGCAACTTGTCAAAGCTGGTAATCCGGGATACGTTGAAAAAACTAAAGAATTGAAAAGCTTGATTCAATTCTTACAGCAGTATTATGATGTGACGGCTGAGGATACGGAGGATCTTGCTGAAGATTTAAATATCATGATATTTAATGATGGTAGTTTGAACCAAGCGGTCGAGTATTTTGAACAACGATTCGAATTTCCTGATTTGGAATTCGTCCAGGTTCTTGCATATTATCTGACAGAATTATTTAATCACTCGAGGCGGTGGATCTTGAAAGGTCATACACCGAGAGAAATCTCTCAAGGAAGCAACTCAAAAAGTGTTCCATCTGCAGTTCTAGCTAATCCTGGGCCTTCATCCAATGTGATTGACTTTAACAGTCGGAAGACAATCGGTCGTAACGATCCATGTCCATGTGGAAGTGGGAAAAAGTCTAAGAAGTGTTGCGGGAATTCTTGAATATGGGTGCTAAATATCAATTTAGCACCCGCATATACCAGAAGGCTGATCACCTACACATACCGATCCCGACCAGATAACATCCCAAATACCGTTAATATAATCGATACGACAATCAACATAATTAGAGGAACAGTCCATGCATGTGTGAGGTCATATAAATATCCGATAAAAAGTGGACCGACTGCTGCTAGAACATATCCAGTTGATTGTGCCATACCCGATAAAGCGGCTGTCTGTTGGCCGGTTTGAGTACGGAGCCCTATATAAGTAAGTGCTAACGGAAAGCTTCCGCCTAATGCGATTCCAATAAAGATGATACTTACAATTAGAATGGGATAGGTGGAACCCAGCAATAATCCGCTATAACCGATAACAGCAAACAACCCTAGGGAAAAAGAGAGCCATACCTGTGATTGAAAACGACCGGCAAGAACTGGGATAACAAAGCTTGCGGGTAACCCTACGAGCTGTGTGAAGGATAGAAGCCATCCTGCGGTTTCCAGATTTATTCCGTGGCCATGTAAGATTTCCGTTAACCACGAAATCGTGACATAAAAGGAGAAAGACTGAAAACCCATGAATATCGCGATTTGCCAGGCAAGGGATGAACGCCATATCTGCTTGGAAGCCGTTCTTTGCTTCAGTTGGCTTTCGCTTTTCCCTTCTTCTTTATATTTAAAAAGAAACCCCCACAAGATAAGAGCGATAATTACTGGTATCCCCCAAACAATTTGTGCTCCCTGCCACCCAAGATCCCCATCAACAGCTAAAGGGATGCTGATTCCTGATGCTAATGAGGCAATTAACCCCATGGAAGTAGAGTAAACACTTGTCATCAACCCGAATTTTTTAGGAAAACGCTCCTTCACTACCGCGGGCAAAAGGACATTTCCTATCGCGATGCCTAAACCGACCAAAAGAGTTCCAGTGAAAAGTAAAAAAGGTGTGGGAATCGAGCGAATGGAAATGCCGATCAAAAGAGTGGTTAATCCAATCAATAAAGTCCCTTCATTTGTTAGTCGGCCAGCTATCTTAGGAACCAGAGGGGACATGACAGCAAATACGACTAACGGCAGGCTCATCAATAGTCCTGCGCTCCAGTGTGCCAGGCCAACATCCTCTTGAATCATCCCAACCAAAGGGCCTAATGATGTGATGGCAGGGCGTAGGTTGAATGCAATAAGGACGATACCCGCGATCAACAAATAGAAATAATTTGAATGTGTATATGCCTTCGTTTTTAGTAATTCCATCAAGTGATCCTCCATTAAGACAAACTTTCTACAGTATAGCATACATAAAGTAGAGGGTTAATAAACAAGTCCTAGTTTCGAGAGGGTCCAGTCCTTATTTCATACCCTATAAATAACTATGGATGCAATCCCATATATATATGAGTAAAAAGCCAACAGGAGAAAAACATTGAATAAACAAAATAGCCAATTTAGATGGGTTGTCTTTGCTACAGTCCTGTTTACTTATTTATTAATGGCGAGCCAGCGAACGGCTCCGGGACTTATTACCGATCAAGTGATGAGGGATTTTCAGGTAACCGCCTCAACAATCGGGTTACTGACCAGTATTCAATTTTTTGTTTACACGGGCTTGCAAATACCGATGGGGATTATGGCCGATCGGTATGGCCCTAATTTTTTCCTCATTGTCGGTGCGATCCTTACAGGGGTAGGAACGATTATTTATAGTCTTGGAACGCATGAATTTGTCCTGTTTTTTGCGAGAATATTGACGGGGACGGGAGATGCAACCATCTGGGTCAATATGGTGTTAATACTAGGGCAATGGTTTAATCGAAAGGAATTTGTTCGTTTAATTGGGTTTGCAGGTATGACTGGAAGCCTAGGTTTCCTTTTAGCCACGGTCCCCTTCTCGGCTTGGATTAGCTTCCTTGGCTGGCGGGCAGCCTTCTTTTCAGCAGGACTGCTCCTATGTCTGTGTGGCCTACTCCTTTATATCGTTCTTTTAAAAAAACCAAAACAGCTTTCTCTGACAAATACGTCTGTAAAAAACGAAATACCAAGAGAAAAAACACTGACTTTATTACGAAGAACTTTTTCCAATCGACAGGTATGGGCGTTATTTTGCTGTCATTTTGGGGTTGTCGGCGCGTATGTAGGATTTATCGGTTCTTGGGCTGTACCGTACGGAATGACGGTGTATGATATGACGCGATCAGATGCAAGTCAGTTTATCATGATTGGGTTGATTGGGGCATTGATCGGAGCTCCGCTAGCTAGCTTTATTTCAAGTCGATTAGGAACGATTAAACGTCCTTATGTGATGGTTCATCTCTTTACTTTGTTGGGGTGGGTTTGCTTTCTCTTCTTTCATGGAAATCCGCCTGTTTTCATGCTTTATTTGCTGTTCTTTATGATTGGATTTGGATTTGGGGCAAGTGCCTTGACGTTTGCACTTGTTCGGCAAACGTTTCCGATCATCGAATCAGGCATTGTTTCTGGGGTTGCCAATACAGGAGGATTTCTAAGTGCCGTCCTTTTGCCAAGCATTTTTGGCATCGTGTTGGATCATTTTCAAGCTTCAAGTGCTATTGCTGAAGGATACTACTACGGATTTTTCATTCCAGTGATCTTTTCTATGATTGGTCTATTGGGAGTTAGCTTGATTAAGGAAAAGCGGCAAGAGGAGGGAAGTGTAATCAGTAACCCAACTTCTTAATATCCAGAGGCAGAACTTATGTATATTAGTATGCATATTCAAAGATTCTATAATCGGGCACTATTGCAAAATAGGTAGAAGGTAGAAAGGGGATTTTTTCCTCCTTTTTTATACGATCAATGACAACCATAATTTTGAGATACTCCCTGTTTGAATATTTAGATACACATGTTGTAAGGTAATTCATAAGGGGTGATACCATGAATGATACCATTGAATTATTAAAAAATCATCGTTCAGTAAGGGCATTTAAACCTGGAGAAGATGTGAGTCAATTCCAGGTGGAATCGATTATTGCAGCGGCTATGGCTGCTCCCAATTGGATTAATGGACAGCAAGTGAGCATTATAGAAGTAAGAGAACCCAAAAAGAAATCAACATTAGCAGAAGCTGCAGGCAATCAAAAGTGGATTGTGGAAGCACCTGTTTTTCTGGTGTTTTGTATAGATTTCTATCGGGCAAAGTTGGCGGCTGAGAAAAACGGACATCCGTTTCAACTTGTTGATGATATTGAAGCGGTGATTGTTGGTTCAACAGATGTTGGAATCGCTCTAGGTAGTGCGGTTATCGCTGCTGAATCGATGGGACTTGGGACCGTTCCGATTGGCGGAGTAAGGAGAAATCTGCAAACCTTTATTGATCTTCTGGATCTGCCAGAGTATGTTTTCCCAGTTTCGGGTCTGGTTATCGGTCATCCGAGAACGATTCCGGATCAAAAACCAAGACTGCCTATGAAGGCAACACACCATAAAGAACGATATCATGCTAATATCCAAAGGGAAGTCATTGACGAATATGACCAGACCATTTCAACTTATATGGGTGAGCGGACAAATGGTCAGGATTCAAGTAATTGGTCCAGTAAGATAGCTCATTTTTATGACAAAGGATTTGAGCAATATGCCAAAAACTCTAGTCCTATGTTGAAGCAACAAGGATTTACATACAAGTAATTACGGGGGAGATTACAAGGTGCCACAATTATTAATTAAAGGAATTTCAGTTGAGCAGGTAAAATCCATTAGTAAACCATTGGTCCAAGAATTGGCAGAACTTTG
The DNA here is from genome assembly GCF_052983275.1 of Robertmurraya sp. GLU-23. NCBI lineage: Bacteria > Bacillati > Bacillota > Bacilli > Caryophanales > Bacillaceae > Robertmurraya > Robertmurraya sp. GLU-23. The sequence continues at coordinate 132,209 of NZ_JBRKCV010000008.1, read as the reverse complement.
TGCCTGTGGAACAGATAATTTCACGCTGGAAGTTATGAATTCCACATTTGTTTTTGATGGTGTAGAGGTTCCAGGATATCCATTTATTGAAGTAAAATGGTTTGACCGCGGATTGGAAATTCAAAATGAATTTGCAAACCTCATAACGAAACAGGTTCATTCTCTCGGGATTCCGGAGGTTGAAGTTGCTTTTACTACGTTTAGGGAGTCTGATTATTATCTAAATGGCAGGAGTTTTGCTTAATACAGATTTTGTCATGAAATATTTCCTCACTCTATTTTCATAATAAGAAAAGAAGGGGTGATTTTTATGGCAAAACGAAATGGTAAAACAGACGCTCAGCAAAAGAATAAGCAGGGGTTTGATTCAAGCAAAACCGATACAGAATTCGGTAAAGAGCATGGAAGTGCTGCTGCAAACCGAGCACACAAAGAAAAGGCCAAAAAAGAAAAAGCATCTAAAAACCAAGGCGAATGGAAAGGGATGCATTAATTTATTGTTATAGCAATATCTAGGGACTCTCGTACATGTAGGAGAGTCTTTTTTACTTTATTTAATTCTAGGAGGAAAAAGCTAAGTGGTACAGAATAGATTGTAGAATAGGATTATATTTGTAGCAGTTATCGATGAACAGACAGGAGGTATAAAGTGGTGAAATCAATAGCTGTGTATTGCGGATCGAGTAATGGGGCTTCTAGTATTTATCTAGAAGAGGCAAAGAAGCTAGGTAAGGAATTGGCTAAAAGAAATATTACACTTATATACGGTGGGTCGAGTATTGGACTAATGGGTGTGGTTGCTGACTCCGCTTTAGAGATGGGAGGAAAAGTAATTGGCGTTATGCCAAGATTTTTAGATAATCGAGAAATCTCTCATAAAAGCTTATCAGAACTTCTTGTCGTGGAGACGATGCATGAAAGAAAGGCAAAGATGGTCGAGTTAGCCGATGGATTTATTGCTTTGCCAGGTGGTGCTGGGACTATGGAAGAATTCTTTGAAGTTTATACTTGGGCACAGGTAGGACTACATAAAAAGCCAATCGGTCTTCTAAATACAAATAGATATTATGATCCTCTTATAGCCTTACTTAATCATATGAATAAGGAACAGTTCCTACAGGATCAATATCGATCTATGGCACTTATTGATGAGCACCCAGCAGGACTGCTTGATCAGTTTAGGAATTATGAATCACCCCCGGTAAAAACATATTAACTGAAAGTTGTGGAATTAGTTCTATAGAAGAAAGGGTAAAGCAATATAAATTGGTCACATCACAAGACACATCCATTTGGACAACATTAATTCCACTTACATCAATCGAATGTAGTCAGCTTAAAGCACAGTGGAAAATGGGTGTAGAGTTTTATTGTAATTAGATGATGTAAGGGTAGCTATGGTGAAGTGACAGCTACTCTTTTTTGTTTGTTTAGGTGGTCATGAAGAATCGCAAATAAGTCTCGGGAATCGCAAATAAATTTGTAGAATCGCAAATAAGTCCCGGGAATCGCAAATAAATTTTTAGAATCGCAAATAAAATTCTGGAATCGCAAATAAGTTTGTAGAATCGCAAATAAATTTTTAAAATCGCAAATATATGCCTAATAGAAGGAGCTCGAAGGGAAAAACGAGCAAGAAGGTGGTTTCATTCGGTTAAATAGCCCTCTATAATACCAAAAAGTACTTAATTCCGGCCAGTTTTATAAAAATATTGTCCTGAAAGCCCATGGAGTCGTGAGGGTGGAGCCAAGAGACGAAATGAGCCGATGACCAAAGGTTTTTTTATATAGGTTCAGCCTATCAATTCCTCCTAAAATATCAATTAGTCTTATGCTTTTGACAGGACTATAATTACTTTATAGAACTTGTGAAGTATTGAGCAACATGAGTCAAAATATGTGAATGATTGAGCAAACATTATAGGAGGGCTAAAAAAATGTCAAATTACGAAAAGCTTTTTTCACCCATAACGATTCAAAGAATGACGTTGAAAAACCGTATTGTTATGCCTCCAATGGGAACAAATTTTGCAGGACCGAACGGTGAAATCACAGATGAACATATATCGTATTACGAGCAACGAGCCAAAGGTGGTACAGGATTAATTATTCTTGAAAATGCGTGCTTAGCGTTTCCACTCGGATCAAACGGAACGACACAGCTTCGAATTGATGAAGATCGATTTATTCCAGGTTTGTACCGATTAACGGAAAGACTGCATAAGCATGGAGCATCTGTAGCGGTTCAGATTAACCATGCTGGAGCTTCTGCGGTACCTGATCGGATTGGTGGTCAGCCGGTGTCCTCTTCCCATATTCCATCGAAGACGGGTGGCGCAATTCCGAGATCTCTTGAAAAGGATGAGATTTTAGAAATCGTGAATCAGTACGGGAAGGCAGCCAGGAGAGTAGTGGCAGCTGGTTTTGATGCAGTAGAAATCCATGCAGGACACTCGTATCTTCTTTGCCAATTCTTATCTCCTGTGTATAATAAGCGGACAGATGAGTTTGGTGGAAGTTATGAAAACCGTGCAAGAATTGTTCGAATGGTCATTGACCGAATTCGTGAAGAAGTGGGTCCATTTTTCCCAATCAGCTTACGATTTAGTGCGGAGGAATTTGTAAAGGGTGGCAACACGTTAGAAGATACGTTAAATATCCTTGAGTATCTAAGTGAAGGAGTAGATATTTTTAATGTGTCTGCTGCCCTGAACGATACGCTTCAATTCCAAATCGACCAGATGAACCTTCCTGATGGCTGGCGTTCTTATATGGCAAAGGCAGTAAAAGATAAATTCAATAAGCCGACGATCGCAACAGGAAATGTACGAAATCCACAAATAGCGGAATCGATTTTACAAAATGAAGAAGCCGACTTAATCGGGATGGGACGTGGCTTGATTGCAGAACCGAACTGGGTCAAGAAGGTACAAGCAGGTGAGGAAGAATTTTTAAGAAAATGTATTTCATGTAATATCGGCTGTGCAGGACATCGTATTGCATTGAATCGTCCGATTCGTTGTACGATCAACCCAGATTTATTCCATGGTGATGACTATAAGGAAAGAGAAATCACTAGACCAGTGAATGTAGTGGTCATCGGTGGAGGAACAGCGGGACTTGAAGCGGCTTGTACCGCAGCAGAGGTTGGCTGTACAACAATTCTTTTTGAACAGAAGCCATATTTAGGTGGATTAGCACGAGAGATTTCTAGACTACCTGAGAAGAAGAGAATCGAAGACTTCCCTAATTATTTGGTGAAACGAAGTGAAAGATTACCGAACTTGATTCCTTTTACCAATACAAAGGCAGATATACAGTTAATCGCAAGCTATAAGCCGGACGTGATCGTAAATGCAACGGGATCCACGCCTCTTCTTCCACCAATCAAAGGGCTTCACGAACATATTGATCAGCCGAATGGAAAGGTGTTCTCGATCTTTGGATTGTTAAAACAGGTGGATTCATTTACCGAGTTTGTTGGCAAAAAGATAGCCGTTATCGGTGGCGGGGCTGTTGGCTTGGATGTGGTGGAGTTTTTTGCTGAAAGAGGAGCGGAAGTGACCATGGTCGAGAGAATGCCACTCGTTGGAAAAGACTTAGACCATATTACGAGAATCTCCATGATGACGATGTTAAAAGAGAGACAGGTAGATGTGCGAGTAGAGACTTCCTTGATGGAAGTAGCGGAAGATCATTTCAAGGTTTCGTACGAGGGTGTTGAGTCGACTATTGAATTTGATTACGGGTTTGTTTGCTTAGGAATGAAGTCAGAAAATCCAATTCTTGCCGACCTTCAATCATATTTTCCTCATATTGAGGTTCTTAATATTGGCGATAGCTGGGGAGTTCGAAAAATTCTTGATGGTGTAAGAGAAGGAAGAAATATCTTAACCACCCTTGAAAAATTGGGGGCTCTTCCAACAGAAGAAGTAGAGGTAAAGGTTCCGGTCTTTGCTTAATAAATGTGTCCACTCTTAAAGGGTGGACTTTTTTTTATTTATCGAATCTTTTTCCAGTTTTTCACGTAATACTAACATGAGGAAGGAGGGGTGAGTATATGTCAAAAACAAAACGAGTGATGGTAGGTATTACATCAACGGCTCTTGTCCTAGGAATGGCAGGTTGTGGATCGGGCGCTGAGGAGTACACGTATACAGAGGATATTCCAGATCCGCCAGAGGACACAAGCTGTTCAGATTGGGAATGGGATGCAGAAGATGGTGTATGGGAATGTGATGATTACGATTCAAATTATTATGGGCATTATTTCTATGGCGGTCGTTATTACAAAGGAAAAAGTGCTCTTAAGGCAAGCAAAGATTATATCTCATACAAAAACAGCTCTTCCTTTAAAGGAAGTACGTCAAGTGGAACCGTGAAAAATAGTACGGGATTTGGAAAGGGATCGACGAGCTCAGGAGGGTAATGCCAAGCCCCATTATAGAAAGGGAGATTATATACATGAACTTATATTTAAATTTTGCCTCTTATTTAGGAGTGGCAGTCCTTCTGATGATTGCAGGAATTCTATTGTTTACGTTAAGTACGCCAAAGCTAAGGGAATTCAAACTAATTGCTGAAAAGAATGTTTCCGCTGCCTTGTTGCTAGGAGGAAAGGTCATCGGTTTAGCGATTGTCCTTGGAGCTGCCGCGGAGTACTCGGTATCGTTGGTCGACATGGTCATCTGGGGAGCGATTGGAATCATTGCTCAAATTATTGTGTTTATTTTAGCAGAGGTGATTACGATTCGATTTAGCATTGCCAAGGCGATTGAAGAAGATAATCGTGCCGTTGGTGTGATGCTATTATCGTTATCACTTGCTATCGGAATTATGGTGGCGAAATGTCTATCGTACTAAAAGGGGCCAAATGATGAAACGATTAACGTACTATCTTGATAAGGGAAATGACGAGTATACCCCGCTATATGAATATACAACTGCAACCGTTGGTGTGGATGAGCTATATGCTAGACAGCTTTGCACGTACTTTATTATGCGTGGAAGACAGTATGAGCTTTTCTCTACAGAAATGGATGGAGACGAAGAACAGTTAATCATCAGAGATAAGGGGAGAAATCCACATGTCGCGGATGAAAAAGGCTACCAGGGAAAAGGTCTACATATAGAGATTCGTAGATTTCGAGAAGAAGAGAACTACAAGCTCCTTACCTCGCTCCCATGTGATAGCCATTTTGATGTGATTCGTTATTTGTTAAAGGACATTGTTGATGTACCCGGGCTAGGGTATAAGCAAGTCACCTCTACAGAGATTGATGAAGATCGAGGAGTTTATGTGTTGTATGTTAAAGAGGTTGGAGAGGATTCGGAGTGACGAGTAGTTATCGTGAAAAAAGAAGCCATTTTTACAAGGGAATCAAGGATTTTTGGGCAGATTTATATGGAGAAGAGTATGCCCTTTACGACATGCATTTGTTTGAAACCTCAGAAGTGGATCATATTCGCCTTGTAAGTAATCGAGTGGGTCATATTTTCTTTAAGGTGTGCCGACTTTTGCGTGAAGTGCCTGATGAAACCTTTCTTGAAATGGGCTTTCCGAGTGAAACCCTTTCTTTTCTCCGATTAAAAACACATCAAGCTGAGAGCGTAATTTCTCGGCTTGATCTCATCCCAACAAGTGATGGATACAAGTGTATTGAAATTAATGCGGATACACCGACTTTTATAAAGGAGCTATTTGCCGTCAATGAAGAGGTGTGCAGAGAGTTTTCTGTGGAAAATCCAAACGACAAAATGGAAGAACGTCTACGACAAGCCGTTAGAAGTAGCATAATGGAGGGGCTCGAGGGAAAAGGACTGATTTCACCGAATATCGTTTTTACCGCACATGATGATCATGTAGAAGATCGTGAGACCGTACGCTATCTTCAACAATTATCTGGACTTCCTTCTAAATTCACGCCACTTCATCAACTTCAAATACAAAAGGGAATCGGGCTTTTTGATGAAAAGGGAAGCAGAATTGATGTACTTTATCGTCAGACTTTCCCGGTAGAGAACTTAATTTCGGATCAAGACGAAGATGGAAATCCTATTGGAGTATGGCTATTAGAGTTAGTGGAGCTTGGGAAACTTGTGTTAATTAACCCTCCCTCTGCCTTTTTACTTCAAAATAAAGCGGTACAGGCCGTTATTTGGGGGCTGCATGAGGAAGAGCATCCTTTTTTTACAAGGGAAGAACATGAATGGATTGAAGCATATTTCCTTCCTACTTTTCTAGAAGAGGTCCCCTTTTTACAAACCGATCAATCGTATGTAAAAAAACCTTCATTCGGAAGAGAAGGGGATACGGTGGAAATCTTTAAAAGCAGCGGACAATTAGCACATGCCAATACCGAACGCAATTATACGAATTATGTGGCTGTTTATCAGAAGTATGTGGAGTCCCAAACGGTTCGTTTTAATAGTGAAAAGGGCATGCAAAATGGGAAGTTGTTAATTGGCAGTTTTCTTTTGAATGGAAAGTCCGCTGCACTAGGTTGCCGTGTAGGAGGGGAAATTACGAATAATCTTTCGTATTATCTGCCAGTTGGGATGAAGGGAGGAAAGTAGACATTGTGGATTTTACATCGAATTTATTCGAAAATGTCTAGGTTAAGCTTAACGCATGCTGGAATACTGGCCATTCTCCTTATTATTGTCAGTAGCGTTACGATGAGAATACTAGAGCCGGAGACCTTCCCACGATTTATTGACTCTCTTTGGTGGACAATGACTACGCTTGTCACGGTTGGCTATGGTGATTTCTTTCCTGTAACAGATGCAGGCCGAATTTTTACCATGCTCTTAATCTATACCTTTGGAATCGGAGCCATGGGGATTATTATTGGAAAGATTTTCGAAAGCCTCAGCAAATACCGGAAACTGAAGGAGGAAGGGAAATTGTCTTATACAGGGAAAGGTCATTACATATTAATTAGTCCTTCAAAGGAAAAGTTGGAGAAGGTGATGGGTGAAATTCTAACGAGTGAACAAACCAGAGATATCGTAGTCGTGGATCATGCTGACAAGCTACCGCTCGAAGATGAGCGGCTTCATTTTATAAGTGGAAATCCTGCCGAAGAAGAGGTCTTGTTGAAGGCCAATATCTTAGAGGCGAAATCAGTGGCGATTTTCTCAGATGACCGAAATGATCACGCTGAGTATTCGGATGGAAAAACCCTTCTAACCGCTTCCCGAGTTGAACATATCTCTAAAAAGTTTGATCGCAATATTTATACGATTGTTGAAGTGAAAAAAGATAATCATATCACGTTATTCGAGCATGCCAAGGTGGATGAATTTATTCTATCTAATGATTCGGTATCTCGATTAATGGCTCAAGCAGCGATCAATCATGGCTCAAGTTTATTGTTCAAGCAAATGCTGAGTAATACAGATGGTGATAATATCTATGAAATACAAGCGAAGCCTGAGTGGAAGACCTATAAGGATGCGGCCATGGAACTGTTTGATTTAGGAGCAACTCTTCTTTCAGATGGCAGCTCTCTCGATGTAGCGAGGCGTCATAAGGAGAATATTCCAGAGGGTTCCAAGCTATTTATTATTTGCGATGATGAAACCTACCATAAAATTATTGGATAAAGAAAGGCTCACTCCCCAATGAATAAGGAGTGAGCCTTTTATATTTACGTCCAATTTACATATTGGCCAACTTCTATATGAAAATTTGAGATCGTTCCAGGAGGGAGCTCAAGAACAGAATGGGCTTGTTTGATTGGAAGCACGAATTTCCATGGTGGTAAGTGTTCTACTAAATGAACCACTCGATGATGTTGATCAAGGAAAACGGCATCGATCGGAAAATGCATAAAGCACATATGAATGGAGTTACAAGGTGCAATCCACAAACCTTCCTCATGCAACGGCTGCTTTCGAAACATCAAGCCTTTTAACCTAGAACCAAATGACTGAGCTTTCCTTATAGAATAAGGAATCGTTCTGTATATACTACTCTTTTTCACTACATACACCTACATAACCCCCCTAAGAACCGACGTTAAATTTGTAGCTGATTTTATTATAGTTTCTCAGACTAGTGAAAGTTGTCGAATAGTAGTTGATATAAATAAAACAATAGAGTTTTTATATTGTTGAAAAACCTAACAAAAAACAAAAATAAACAAATTTACTATTTTTATATTCAAAAACAAACAAACATGTATTATAATTAAATCAGAAGATAACAAATAGCAATCGGAGGTAATCGGATGGTTAAGAACAATTGGGATGTTGAAGCAGCAGGTCAGGTACAAAAAGGGGTAGAAGAGTTAGTTTATCGTTCAAATCTCATCGGGTCAGATCGTGCCGTATGTAACTGGGGTGGCGGCAACACGTCTATGAAGACTGTGGAGAAGGATTTCCGTGGACGCGATGTTGAAGTGATGTGGGTGAAGGGAAGCGGGTCAGACTTAGCAACGATGAAAGCGCATAACTTCACAGGGCTTAATCTGGAGGATATTCGTCCGTTATTTGAGCGTGAGGAAATGTCAGATGAAGAGATGGTTGCGTATCTTTCACATTGCATGATCGACAGCAAGCATCCAAGAGCTTCAATCGAAACATTATTACATGCATTTTTACCATATAATCACGTCGATCATACGCATCCAGACTCGATCATCAGCCTTTGCTGTGCGGACAATGGGAAAGAGTTAGCAGAAGAAATTTTTGGGAATCGTTTTGTTTGGGTACCTTATATCCGCCCAGGCTTCACCCTTTCAAAAATGATCGCAGAAGGCGTAAGAAATAATCCAAATGCAGAGCTTGTTCTAATGGAAAAACACGGTCTTGTTACTTGGGGGGAAACATCTGAGGAGGCATATGCCAAGACGATCCAAATCATTAGCGAAGCTGAGCAATTTATTAATGACCGCTCTAATGAAGAAACTGTTTTTGGTGGACAACAATATGAATCTCTTAGCGAAGAAGAAGCTACTAGCTTGCTAGCTAAAGTAATGCCTGTGATTCGCGGGGCAGTTAGTGAAGAAAAGAAAATGCTTTTAACGTATGACCGTGGTGAGGATGTTTTACAGTTTGTAAACAGTCGTGATGCGAAGGAGCTTTCTCAAGTTGGGGCTGCATGTCCTGACCACCTTGTTCATACAAAGCGTGTTCCTCTTTATATTGATTGGAATCCACAATCTGGGGATGTAGAAGCACTAGTTTCAGCCATTAAAGAAGGGGTAGAAAGCTTTAAGGCTGAGTACAAAGCGTATTTTGAACGTAACAAGCATGAAGGCGACAAAATGTTTGAGCCAGCCCCACGTGTCATCTTAATTCCTGGTGTAGGTATGGTAAATACAGGGAAAGATGTGGCTAACTCTCGTGTAAGTGGAGCGTTATACCACCGTGCCATTTCTGTTATGAAAGGATCTACCACACTTGGACAGTTCGTTTCATTAAGTGAAAATGAATCATACAATGTTGAGTACTGGCCATTAGAATTATACAAACTTTCTCTTGCACCAGCAGAAGCAGAGTTTTCTAGAAAGGTAGCGTTTGTAACAGGTGGAGCAGGTGGAATCGGAAGTGAAACATGCCGTCGCTTTGTTTCCGAAGGGGCACATGTCGTTGTGGCTGACTTAAACCTTGAAGGAGCAGAAAAAGTAGCAGCCGAAATCAATGAGACATACGGGGCAAACCGTGCACTTGCTGTGAAAATGGATGTAACTAATGAAGAGGCGGTTCAAGCGGCTTTTAATCAAACCGCATTAGCATTTGGTGGCGTGGACATTATCGTGAACAATGCAGGACTTGCGACATCTAGCCCAATTGATGAAACAACTCTTCAAGAGTGGAATTTAAACATGAATGTCCTTGGAACTGGTTATTTCCTAGTTGCTCGTGAAGCATTCAAGCAAATGAAAGAGCAAGCGATTGGTGGAAGCATGGTGTTCGTTGGTTCGAAAAACTCAGTGTACGCTGGGAAAAACGCAGCAGCTTATAGCTCTGTAAAAGCACTTGAAACACATCTTGCTCGTTGTATCGCAGCAGAAGGTGGAGAGTACGGCATTCGTGTGAACTCTGTTCTTCCAGATGCGGTTTTACAAGGATCTGCTATTTGGGGATCTAGATGGCGTGAAGAGCGTGCAGCCGCATACGGAATTGAGCCAGAACAATTAGAGGAACACTACCGCAAGCGTACGACATTACTAGTGAATATTTATCCGAAAGATATTGCCGAATCTATTTGCTTCTTCGCCTCATCTAAATCAGATAAGACAACAGGATGTATGATTACGGTCGATGGCGGAGTACCAGCTGCATTTACAAGATAATTGAATGATATGAAAAAAGATAGTAAGGATGGAATATCCCTACTATCTTTTTTAAAAGAACATTTACTAAAAAATTGTCGATTTATATCAGAAAAAAATCAGGATTAATCCTGATCGATTTGTTGGAGTCAAGAAGCACTGAAGAACGCATTACTTCCCTTTTGAGAAAAGTGTTTCATATGCAGATTTAATAACTCGTCTAACTCCTGGCTACATTTTAGAGTTTGGTAGCTACCAATACCTGTGATAGAAGCAACTTCAACCATTTTCTTCTTCTTTTTATCTATTTGATTTAAAAGTAATAATTCAAGAGATATCTTGTCCATGGTAAGTAAACTCCTAGTTAAGAAATTTAGTAATTCTTTAAAATAATTATACTAGACTTTAATCATTTTGAAATAGAATCGACAAACGTTCCCAAACAAAGACAAAATTCTATGCTATTATTTTTGTTTATTACTGTTTGTAAGCGAATACATTGGAATGTATAGTAGTTGAAGGGCTAAAGGGGGCATTAATATGGATTTTTTATCGCCAATTAAAGCGACAAAAAAAGCAAGAATCGGTTTATATACGATTGGTTTGAAAGCGTATTGGGGACAGTTTGAAGGATTGAAAGAAAGATTGATTGAATACGGTATCTTTATAGAGAAAAAGATGAGCGTGTACGGCGAAGTCTATAATTTTGGATTGGTATTGGTAGACTCGGAGGGAGCAGCAAGACGTAGAAGTATATTAAGAATAAAAATGACTTGCAGAACTTATCATCTGTAAGTCATTTTTTTTGTCTTTATGAGCACCAGACGAACACTCAAGCCTCCTTGTCCCTCTGTTCGATAAACTGTTTTCGGTATTCAGCAGGCGTAACGTGAAAATGCTCCTTAAACTTTTTATAGAAGTGGTTGAAATTGGTGTAGCCTACTTCATCCGCAATATGATTGATTTGGAAGGTTGTATTTTCAAGTAATAGTTTTGCCTGGCGCAGTCGAAGTTCTTGAATCATTTCACTAAAGGTCTTACCAAGATTCTCTTTAAAAAACCTACTAAAATAGTTAGGGTGAAAGTGAAAGTGTTCAGCAACCTCGCTAAGGGTGATCGTTAGATAATGTTCCTCCATATAATTAAGAATTTCTACAAGGGAACTCTTTCCCTTTGTTGCATGATTGACTTGTAGGTTACTTTTTTTAGACAACCTCAAAAGTTCCGTAAAAAGAAGGATCACGTTACAATTAATCACTTCAATGGTTGCTACATCAGGGTCCAAGGATTCACACATGGCCGTAGCGATATAATGCCGGATTTTCTCATTTCCATGTGAAGGAAAGTAAAGGTAACGACCATTCATATTCGGTTTATAAATGGCATCGATCACGAATTCCGAAATGAGGTCATTTTCGGTTAAACGAGCTAAAATACTTTGATTAAAATAATCCTTCCGAATCAGAATATTAATGATGATGGATTCTTCTGATACTCTATTGATGGTGTGAACCACATCCGTATCCAATATGGTTAGGTCACCCTCCTCCATTCTCACCACCTGTTCATTAATTACCTGGGTAAGACCTCCCCTGTATGCATAGCTAACTTCTAGAAAATCATGTTTATGAGGAACCACATCTATAAAACGAGCATGCTTCATGAAGGTGATTTTTTCCGTATTCTTCATAAATAAATCAGCTGAAAGAATATCTCCCGTCTCTTCGGCATACTTCGAATTTCCTGCAAGTGGACGATTCATTAAATTCAATATGTCTTTAAGATTGGACATTTCTGTTTGAATAGCAATGGTTTCAATTTCATTATAGGATTTTAAATACTCTTCTAAGTCTGCAACAAACATATCAATCCACTCCAAGTAAAGTTAAGATTTGTTATAAAACAAGATATAATTTGATATTAAAAATTCAGATAAGTTTAGATAAGATAAGTATGACATCGCTTACATAATAAATGCAAAGGTTTTTTTAAAAGAAGTGAGCAAATGACAGTTGATTAGCTTAATAGTTAACATTTGCCATATTGTTCAAGGTAGGCGAAATAAAATCATAGGGGGTTAAGGAGATGAAGGGGAAAGAAGCTGGCAGTATATCTTTAAAAGAAAAATTAGCTTTTGGTTCAGGTGCTTTTGGGAAGGATATCGTTTATATTTTCATATCGATGTACATTATGTACTTTTATACGGATGTACTTAAAATCCCAGCAGCAACTGCAGGGACCATTTTGTTAGTAGTACGCCTTATTGATGCGGGATTTGACCTTCCGTTTGGATTTTTAGTGGATAAAACCAAATCGAAGTGGGGGAAGATGAGACCTTACCTACTGTTTGGTGCAGTCCCGTACGGAATCGTTACAGCGCTTTTGTTTTATGCACCAAATTTTACCGAAACAGGTAAGGTATTTTACGCTTTCACTTTATATTTGTTAATCAGTATCTTATATAGTATTGTCAGTATTCCTCATGCCGCATTAAACACGGTTATGACAGAAAATGTTCAAGAAAGAACGCACTTGACGAAGTATCTCGTTTTGTTTTCAGGTTTATCGGCAGCCATTGCAGGTACGATTGCCGTACCAATCGTAGGGTTATTTCCAAGTCCAAAGACTGGCTATTTCTTTATGGGAGCCTTTATTGGAGTCTTATCTATTATCTTGATTCTTCTCTGTTTTAAAGGGACAGCTGAGAAAGTGATAGAGAATGAAAAAAGAGAACAAATTCCATTTAAGTTAGCCATCAAAACCGTGGGGACCAATATCCCATTTTTAATTTTATCTGCTTCCTTCTTGTTAGCTCAATTGAGTCTAGGTATTCGAGGAGCTTCTGGTATCTACTATTTTATTTACAATGTAGGCAATCCGAATTTGTATAGTGTCGTATCAGGTCTTGGAGGAATCATTGGTTTAGTTCTAACTCTCGTGTTACCAGCTATAGCTATTCGTATCGGAATAAGAAACTTTTATATTTTAATAGGTGCTCTATCGGTTATTGACTTCCTTTTCATTTATTTCACACCTGTAAATATGGCACCCATGGTTTTAGTTCTTAATATTTTGGCTGGAGCATTAACGGGATTAGTCATGTTTGCTGCTTGGGGAGCACTACCTGATGCCATCGCTTACTCTGTCAGACAGAATGGGTTGCATATTGAAGGGGTCTATTATTCTCTTTATAACTTTATTCAAAAGCTTGGTTCATCGCTTTCCGGTGGACTTGCCGGTTTTGTTCTAGCAGCTTATGGATATCAAGCAGGCAGCGCGCCAACCCCTAAAAGCTTAGAAGGAATTCTCGTTACCTCTGCTTTAATTCCAGCAGCTTGTGCACTTTTATTTACTGTGTTGATGCTTTTCTATAAAACGAAACCATCAAAGAGTCAAACAATTGAAAGCGGTGTTATTAATGGGTAGGGATCTATGGATTGAAAATCTTACGGTAGAAAGTCAGAAATACCCGTTAGGTATAGATGTTGTTACCCCTCGATTAAGTTGGTGGATTCAAACGGAGCAACAGCCTATTTTGCAAACTGCTTACCACGTAATAGTAACGGACGAAGACGGAACCGTGGTATGGAACACGGAACAAGTAAAGAGTGACCAGTCACTTTGGATTGAATATCAAGGAACTCCCTTACAGTCACGTAAACGATATGATTGGAAAGTGAAAGTGTGGGATAACCAAGGAAGACAATCCAATTGGAGTCAGCCTGCATCGTGGGAAATGGGATTGTTAAACCCGGAAGATTGGCTGGCAAGCTGGATAGAGCCTGAGCAACAAGAAGCCGTTGAGGAAGATTTTATCACGATCAAAGAAATCTTTTCTGGTGGTCTAGAGGCAGAAAGTCTCGAGGAAAGAGTGAAGAATCTTCAACCTCCACAGTTGTTACGACGTTCTTTTACGGCTGAAAAAAAAGTCAAAAAGGCAAGAGTATATGTAACCAGCCATGGAATCTATCAATTGGAACTGAACGGACAAAGGGTAGGAGACATAGAATTTGCACCAGATTTCACAGCTTACAATGTACATCTGCAATATCAAACCTATGATGTCACAAAGTTTATTCAAAATGGTGACAATGTAATCGGTGTAAAAGTGGCAGATGGCTGGTATATCGGACGAATTCAATTAACGGGTCATAGCTGTCAATATGGAAACAAACTAGGAATATTACTCCAATTAGAAATGGAATACGAAGATGGAACAACAGAAATCGTAATCTCTGATGAAAACTTCGTCTCAAGTCCTGGACCTTGGCAATATTCTGACTTATTTATTGGTGAAAAATATGACGCAAGACTCGAGCAGGATGATTGGAGTTGTTCTAATTTTGATGCTTCTTGCTGGTCTAAGGTCAATTGTGTGGATTACTCACTCGAAAATCTTACGGCTCAATATGGACCAAGTGTAAAAGCCATGGAGGAATTACTACCATTAAATATCCACCGTGAAGAGGATGGAGCGCAAATTATTGACTTTGGTCAAATTATTGCGGGACGTATTCGTCTAAGCATGGATGTTCCGAGGGATACGACCATTTGTATGGAACATAGCGAGGTATTGGACCAAGACGGAAAATTTTTTATGAATATAATGGGTCGAAATAAAGACCAAATAGATCTTTATATCGCAAAAGGAAATGGAATGGAAACCTATGAACCAAGCTTTACCTACCACGGTTTCCGATATGTGCGTGTAACCAATCATCCACATGACATTCAAAAAACAGATGTAAAAGCGATCGTATTATATAGTGATATGGAAACAACGGGCCATTTTGAGTGTTCTGACGGCAGAGTTAATCAATTGCAGCAAAACATCCAATGGAGTCAAAAGACGAATATGTTATCCATTCCGACAGACTGTCCTCAACGAGAAAAAGCAGGTTGGACGGGGGATCTTCAGGTGTTTGCTCCAACAGCCGCCTTCAATATGGAGGTTGATTCTTTCTTAACCAGGTGGTTGGTTGATGTCCGTCTAGAACAATTTCAAGATGGTCAAATCGCCAATTTTGTACCAACTGGCAAATATTATGAACCAGAATGTACAGCAAATGGTGGACAGCTTTCGAGTGCCGGGTGGGGCGATGCCATCCTTATCGTTCCTTGGGTATTGTACGAAAGATATGGGGATAAGCGAATTTTAGAAGAGAATTATGAAGCCATGACAAAATGGATGAGTTATGTTCGTCAAAAAGCAGAGACGGAGATTCCAGACCATCTAGAAGACAAAGATCCTGTTCGTTTAGAGAGGCAAAAATACTTATGGAACACAGGATTCCATTTTGGAGATTGGCTAATTCCGAGCATAAAAAATCCGATGGAAAGTGCCATTCGGACAAAAGAACTTGTGGCAACTTGCTTTTACGCAAATTCAACTCTCCTTTTAGCCGAAATTTCAAAAGTACTCGGGAAATCCGAACTGGAGTCTATGTACAAAAACTTGAATTGCCAAATTAGAAAAGCTTTTGAGGAAGAGTATGTGGATGATAAAGGGAGAATAAGCTCGCATTTTCAAGGGATTTATATTTTAGCTCTTCAAATGAATATGGTGTCAGAGCAAAAACGGTCGCTTGTGGTCAACCAATTAGTTGAATTAATTAAGGAGAATGGGTATAAGCTTGATACGGGATTCCTATCGATCCCCTATTTAATGGATGTGTTGTGTAAAGAAGGTCATGCCGATCTCGCCTATCAACTACTCTATCAAACAGAATGTCCTTCTTGGCTTTATGAAGTTGAAAATGGGGCAACTACGATTTGGGAATCATGGTCAGCGATCGCACCGGACGGAACAGTCGGTCATATGTCATTTAATCATTATGCGTTTGGATGTATTGGTGATTGGCTCTATAGACATGTTGCTGGGATCAAGCATGACCAACCTGGATATAAAACGAGCATCATCGAACCTTATACCGATTGTGGATTATCTTTTGCAAAAGCAATACTTAAAACAGGTTATGGCATCCTTTCATCGTCTTGGTCCAAAAAAAATCATACGGTTCAATTAGAAATTGAGGTACCAGCAAACACAACAGCAACCGTCATCCTTCCTCAAAATGCGGATATCACGGGTGAGTGGGATGGATTGACCTATACAGGTGATGGAAAAGCAAAGTTTGCTGTTGGAAGTGGAGTTCACCAGATTGAGTATGCTGAAAAATGCGTTTTAAATAGCAAGTAAATGGTCAAGATCGCAAATAAGTTTCAGGAATCGCAAATAAAAAATCAGGATCGCAAATAAAATTTTGGAATCGCAAATAAATCATTATAATCGCAAATAAATCATTATAATCGCAAATAAACATCTGATAAGAAGTTCTCAGGAACACAATTTAGTTCCAAAAGGGATTTAACAACGTTAAATGACTCTCTAGAGCCTCCAAAAGTACTGGTCGAATGTAATTTCGACCAGTTTTTTTATTAAAAAAACGATAGCATTCCCGAAATCTATGTATTATAGTTACTTAAAAAGATTCGACAACTTCTTCGCTCAAAAGGTGATGATAAAAATGAAAGCGCTTATTAGAAAAGTTAAAAACGAAAAATACCGGTACAGAAACTTCATCTTAATTTTAGCTCTTTCCATTGGTCCATTAATGGGTCTAGGTTTTGTCTCTTTTAATATTACAAAGGATTTATTGATTCGAAACCAGACGGAAACGATACAAAACCATTTAGAGACGTCGAGTGAGGTGGCGGACTTATTATTTCGTAACATCATTAATATGGAACGAATTATTACATGGAATAAGGACGTCCAAAAAGACTTAAAGGAAAGTGTTACCCTTGATGTGGCAGGGGGAAGATTGGTCGACAACGGATCGCTGCGAAGGCTACAGGATCACTTGGCTAGTAGTTTAATAGATACGCAAGATATCGACTCGGTATGTATATTCAATGTGAATTTTCAAGGAATGTGTTATGGGAAGTCCGAGAGCTATGGTAGATATGGAAATGGTGGCTTTCATGAATACATTGGAGATACAGAGTGGTATAAGGAAGCGGTCCAAAAGGATGGGAAAGCTATTTTCTACGGCTATAATGTGTTACAAGGAAATAAATCAAGTAAGACTTTTTCATCTGTAAAGCTACTGAAAGACCCAGGGGAATTCTATGATCCCACTACGACAGGATTACTAGTTGTGAATATTAATCAATCGATATTTTCGAGAGTGTTTAAAAAGAGTGACAATAGTGCCTTTCTGATTTTAGACGATTCACAGGGAATTTACAGGAATGTTTACCGATACCCCAGTTCTTTTCAGGTAGAGGAGTTGTCCAATAGAGAGGTTTCTCCATTGGACGAGTTGAAAAATCAAGGATACATCGTTACAGATTATAAAAACAGAATCACTGGTTGGACTTTTTCACATGTGATTAACGAAAAAGAGTTGTTAAAGCAATCCAATCAAATACGGAATGTGACGATTTCGATTGCATCAGTTATCGCCATTGTTGCATTTGTCTTCTCGTTTTTATTATCGGAAACACTATCCAATCCTATGGTTCGGTTAAGGAAAATGGCAGCAGAGTGGACAAGTGGTCTCTTGCACCCTTCGGAAACAGATGCACCAACAGATGAAATCGGAGCCATCGGTCAGACGTTTCAAAAAATAACGGGTGAAAATAAAGTGCTAAATGAGGAGTTAATCAGGTCGCAACTTAAGGAAAGAGAAGCGGAGCTACGAGCATTACAAGCACAAATTAAGCCGCATTTTCTATATAACACGCTAGATTCGATGTACTGGATGGCGTCACTAGAAAATAATCATGAAGTGGCGAAAATGGCCGTTGCTCTCTCAGAAACCTTTAAGCTCAGTTTAAATAATGGAAAAGATATGCTTCCTGTTTCAAAGGAACTTGAACATATTAAGCATTATTTAACGATTCAAAATTTACGCTTTAATCATCGTTTTTTGTATGTGGAGGAAGTTGATCCTCAGTTACTAGATAAAGAGATTCTTAAATTGCTTCTTCAACCATTAGTGGAAAATGCCATCTATCATGGTCTTGAGCCAAAGGTAGGGAAAGGAACCATCACGTTAACGGGCCAATTAGAGGACGGATGGATTATTTTTACCGTTCGGGATGATGGTGTAGGAATAGCTGATTTGGAATTGACGAGAAATGGTTATGGCATGCAAAATGTTCGCGAGCGTTTATATTTATGCTACGGGGAAGATAGTGAGTTAACGGTGCATAGTAAGGTGAATGAGGGAACTTGTGTAGAAATTCGTTTTAGAGAAAATAAAGGGGGTCAAACTCTTGCGGAAGGCAGTAATATTTGATGATGAGTACATCGTGCTAAAAGGTCTTGAACGAATGATTGACTGGTCTGAATATGGTGTCGAGTTAGTGGGGACCGCTGCTGATGGAGAAGAGGCCCTAGAGATTTTCCGCAATCATCGGCCGGACATCGTTTTCACTGATATACGAATGCCTGGGAGAGATGGCTTACAAGTGATTGAAGAAATCTTAAAGGATGATCCTGACACGCAATGTATCGTGTTCAGTGGATTCAATGAGTTTGAATATGTAAAAAGAGCTTTAAAGCTAGGTGTCGTGGATTATCTGGAGAAGCCAATTACAATCTCGATGATCAAAGAAGCGTTAGAAAAAACAATTAGTCGAATAAACCACCATGAAACGGTGAATTCACTAAAGGATTATAATCAAAAAGAAAGACTAGAAAAAGAGACCCTACAGTTCTTGTTAGGCAAAGGCAATGAGTTACAGTGGAAGGAACGGTTTGGGAAAGACGCCGAAATGCTTAAAGGTGTGACCGTTCTTGCTCTTTCATCGGTCGTCCCACCACCAGACACAAACGAAGATCATCGGATTGTTGTCATTCAAAATGGTACGGAGAACTTATTAGTGATTTTTCACTTGGTGAAGGATTTAAAGAATATATGGGACCATTTGTTGAACTGGTCAGAGCATATGGGAGTGGCTGTTGGCTCGGGGAAGACGTATACAAATATATTAGATATTCATAAAAGTTATCACGAGGCTCTTCACGCCCTTCGATATACCCAGTTTATGAATGAGTTCGAGTGGTATCGCTTTGAGGATATTGGTGAAAGTCCTAGTCATAGCACCGATCTGTCCAAGCACGAACAAGCGGTTATCTTTCATATCCGGACGGGTGATAAGGAAGGATTGTTCGAACAGTTGAAGTCATTAATCACCCAACTGGACCGAAAGAAGCTTCACCCTGACGTGATCGAACGAGATGTGCTAAAGCTTGTCTATCTCGGTCTTGAAGTCTTAAAGGAAACAGGCTGCGATCCCAATCAAACCTGGCCGGACTACATGCCACATCATGAAATTCGTAAGCTACAAACAAAGGAAGAAATGTATTCATGGCTTTACAATCAACTAGAAAAAATTATTCATGCCTCTATTAATATTCGTTCTACATATAAGCATGAGGCAATCGAGCGTGCTTGTACATTTATTAAAGACAACTACACAAGAGATGTCACGCTACAAGAGGTTTCCGAGCATGTAGGAATGAACGCCACCTATCTTAGTCTCTTATTTAAAGAAGAGATGGGTGAGTCGTATATCAAATACTTAACTCATTTACGAATGGAAAAAGCGAAGCAGCTCTTGACGGAGGGGAAAAAAGTAGCGGAGGTAAGTGAGTTAGTTGGTTATCACAGCTATAGACATTTCTCCGAGCTTTTTAAAAAGCATGTCGGGATCAAGCCAGGTCAATTTAAGGAAATAAAATAGTCTTGTTCCATGGAACAGGACTATTTTGTGCGAAAAATTCATACATAAACAAAAAATACGGACGTAATCAAAAAAATGAGACAATTAAAAAACCTGATGAAAGCACTTACAATAAAGATAGATCCAAGGACAACAACCTAGGAAAACATAAAAATAGAATCTGATCTTCCTACAAGGAAGCGAGACAGCTGTCATTGGATTTTAGGTCATCATTATATATAAGGGGGAAGTTAAAAGATGAAGGCTAAAAAGAAAATTTTTGCCGTGCTATCAAGTGCTGCGTTATTCGCAGGAATTATGGCAGGCTGCAGCAGCAACAACGACAGTGCTTCAGGAGAAAAAGAAGAAGATTCAGGACAAGTGACGCTAACCATCCTCGTGGATAATCAATCTAACTTGGATGGAATGAAAGCGGTAACAGATGCGATTGAAGAAAAATACGACATTAAGACAGAATATGAATTGCGCCCTGGTGGAGGAGAAGGAGACAATTTAGTTAAAACACGTCTGGCAACAGGAGACATGACAGACTTAATGGCATACAACTCTGGTTCTCTATTCCAAGCGTTAAACCCAGAGCAAAATTTTGTTGATATTACAAATGAACCATTTGTTGAAACGATTATAGATGATGCCAAAGAATCACTATCATCGAATGGAAAAGTGTTTGGAATTCCAAGTGCCAATGTGATGGCGGGTGGATGGTTCTATAATAAAAAGGTTTACGCCGAACTAGGTCTTTCTGTTCCAACAACATGGGATGAACTAATGGCCAATAATGAGAAGATTAAAGCAGCCGGTAAGACTGCTGTAATTGGTAGTTACAAAGATTCTTGGACATCACAGTTAATCGTTCTTGCTGACAACTATAATGTCCTTCAACAGCATCCGACTTTTCCAGAGGATTTCACAGCTAATAAAGCAAAAATTGCTGATACTCCAGGGGCTCTTCGAAGCTTTGAAAAGTTAGCTGAGGTGTTTGAGGGTGGCTACTTAAATGAAGACTTCCTTGCTACAGGCTACGAAGCAGGATTAAAGATGTTAGCTGAAGGTCAAGGGGCTCACTATCCAATGTTAACATTCGCTTTACCTATGCTATCTGCTAACTATTCGGAACAATTGAATGACATTGGTTTCTTCCCACAGCCAGGCGAAAGTGCTGATGAGAATGGATTAACGGTATGGTTACCAGGCGGTATTTATATCAATAAAAACAGCGAACATGTCGATGAAGCTAAGAAGTGGATGGAGTTCTTTATTTCACAAGAGGGAATTGACATTTACACTTCAAAAATTAAGCCAGATGGACCGCCTGCCATTAAAGATATCGAACTTCCAGAAGATGTGTATCCAGCTGTTAAAGACATGATGCCATTCTTCGAATCTGGAAAAACAGCACCTGCTCTTGAATTCTTAAGCCCAGTAAAGGGTCCAAACCTTCCACAGATTGCTGTTGAAGTAGGAAGCGGTATTTCTGACGCAAAAGCTGGAGCTGAACTATACGATAAAGACGTTGAAAAACAAGCAAAACAACTTGGCCTTGAAGGCTGGTAATCAGCTGGTTAAATGAGATGAGGCCCTGTCATTCCCGACAGGGCTTCTAATCTAACCAGACTAGAAAAGGGGAATACATTATGACAAAGCTTACCAATCGCTCGTACACGTATTACTTCTTATTGCCCGCAGGAATTATATACTTCGTGTTTTTCCTACTGCCAACTATTATGTCGTTTTTCTTTAGTATGACATGGTGGACCCTCACAGATTGGAAATTTATCGGACTTGAAAACTTCATCACTTTTTTAACAGAACCATCGTTAAACATTGGTTTTAAAAATACGATCATTTACGCAATAGTGACCTGCACGTTAAAGGTAATCTTAGGACTTTTACTAGGTGTATTCTTAAGTCAAAAGCTAAAAACGATCGGGTTTGTACGGTCTATGGTATTCTTTCCAACTCTTTTAAGTACGATTGCTGTTGGGATGGCGTTTGCGATGATGATGCATCCTACTCAAGGGCTTATTAACACGGCGTTGAAGATTGTAGGAATTACAGGGCCAGATTGGTTAGGAGACACGACGATTGCTCTACTATCTGTTGCATTAGTAGATGTATGGAAAGGGGTAGGGATGGCAACCGTCATCTTTATCGCAGGAATCATGTCTATTCCAGAGGACTACTATGAAGCACTAGCCATTGATGGTGGAAACTCGTTCCATAAGTTTTGGAATATCATTGTGCCATTAAGCAGACCAGCCATGAACTCTGTTATTATTCTAGCCTTTATCGGTGGGTTACGTTCATTTGATTTAGTGTGGGCAATGACTAAGGGCGGCCCTGGATTTAGTACCGACTTGATTGCTTCTATTATTTATAAGCAATATCAAGGTGGCTTTTACGGTCTCTCCACAGCAGGAAACGTGATTTTGTTTGTTGTTGTTTCAGCTCTTGCCTTCCCATTATATGCATTCTTGAATAAGAAAGAGGTGGACTTATAATGAGTGAAACACAGATCGCAGTAAAAGCCGATACTCCATTTCGGACAAATACCAGGAAGAGAAAATCAGTAAGGAAGTTGTTCAGTGAAATATTAGCGATCATCCTGTCTTTAGTTATATTCGGAGTTCCGTTTTACTTTGTTATTGTGAATGCGAGTAAGGATACAAAAGAGTCCTCTCTCTTAAATATGGACCTTCCAAGCTCGTTTCAACTAATCGAAAATATTCAAGCGGTAATGGCCGCTCAAAACGGAATGATCGTAAGAGCCTTTTTCAATAGTATGATGATCACTGGTTTTTCAATTGCCATTCTCATCTTAGTCGGGGCCATGGCTGGATATGTGCTCCAACGTCGTACGAGCAAAATGTCACCATTTTTCAACTTTTTGATTTTGGCTGGACTTATTATTCCACCAGCGATCGTACCAACGATCTGGGTTCTTGATGGAATCGGACTATTTAAAACGATGCCGGGCATTATTTTAGTAGAGGTAGCACTGAACCTACCATTCACCATTTTGCTTTATAAAGGATTTATGGCAACACTTCCGAAGGAACTGGATGAAGCGGCACTGATTGATGGCTGTGGAAGAATGCGCTTGTTCTTTAGCATTATTTTGCCATTGTTAAAACCAGTTTCAGCAACCGTCATCGTACTTACAGCTGTTGGAGTGTATAACGACTTTGTTAACCCGTTATATTTCTTCCCAGGTGCTGAAAACGCTACGTTACAGTTAACGCTCTATAACTTCTCAAGCATGTACAATACACAATGGAACTTGTTATTTACAAATATTCTATTAATCTCGATTCCACCACTTATCTTGTTTATTTTCTTCAATAAGAAAATTGTAGCAGGTATGACCGCAGGAGCTGTGAAGTAGAAAGGATGCTGAAAAACAAATCTTACTTGTCCAACAGAAGGTGAAGGATTAGTGGGGTTTGTTTTTTTATTAAAAGGAGGAAAAAGAATGGCTGGGCTTAAAGTTACAAATCTGACTTGTGAGTATCGGAAAAATCCTATAGGGATCGATGTGAAAAATCCATCCGTCAGTTGGCAGCTGGAATCTGATCGGCGTGCTACGTTTCAGACGGCCTATCAGGTACAAGTATCAACCTCTAAAAACTTTGAAACTTGTATTTGGGATACGGGAAAAATAGAATCTGATCAATCCATTCAGCTCATGTATTCAGGTCCGATTCAGTCTCGAACTCTATACTTTACTCGAGTTAAGGTGTGGGATAACTACAATCGGGAATCCAATTGGAGTGAGGTCTCTAGTTGGGAAACAGCGTTCCTTGATCATCAGGAGTGGAAAGCTAGCTGGATTACTCCAGACGAAACGAAGATGGATCCTCAATCAGAGGAGATTTTTCAACTAAGGAAAGCATTTATTTTGGAAAAAGAGATTGCTTCCGCTCGAGTGTATGCGACAGCAGCTGGATTATATGAGGCGTATATCAATGGAAAGAAAATAACTGAAGATCTACTCACACCGGGCTGGACGAGTTACAAAACTCGACTGCAGTATCAAACGTATGATGTAACTGAGCTCTTGTCAGAGGGAGAAAATGCGGTAGGTGTACTGCTAGCAGATGGCTGGTATAAAGGGAATTTAGGTTGGAGTAATAAAAGAGATATTTTTGGTGACCAGCGAGCCTTCCTAATGCAGCTTCACGTCAAGTATGTTGATGGTACAGAAGAAGTCATCATTACCGATCCATCCTGGAAGGCTTCAACAGGCGCGATTTTATCTTCCGAGTTATACCATGGAGAAGCCTATGATGCACGCTTTGAACAGGCAGGCTGGAGCCAGTTTGAGTTTGATGATACCAATTGGGCTACCTGCGTAAGTATCGAGTTACCTTTTTCGAACCTGGTGTCTCAAGAAAACTGGCCAACTAGAGTAACTGAAACGCTTCGTCCAGTGGATGTATTTGTCACACCTGCAGGTGACACCGTACTAGATATGGGCCAAAACATGGTCGGACGCATGCGCTTTCATGTGGAAGCACCTAAGGGAACCATCATAACTTTAGAGCATGTAGAGGTTTTGGATAAGGACGGCAATATTTATTTCGGGAATTTACGAAAAGCAAAGCAGCGGGTGAGCTATATCACAAAAGGAGAAGGAGTGGAAACTTATGCCCCACACTTCACTTTCCAAGGCTTTCGATATGTAAAAGTTCAGGGTTATCCAAATCAAGAAAACGGTCTAGATCTTAGTCAATTTACTGGAGAGGTCATTCACTCAGATATGCCAGCAACGGGTGAATTTACTTGTTCAGACCCTTTCGTGAATCAACTTCAGAAAAACATTGTCTGGGGACAAAGAGGGAATTTTGTGGATGTTCCAACTGATTGTCCGCAAAGAGATGAGAGGCTTGGCTGGACGGGGGATGCGCAGGTCTTTATACGAACGGCACTTTATAACTACCAAGGGGCTCCATTTTTCAAAAAGTGGTTAAGAGATCTGAAAGCCGATCAGCTAGAGGACGGAGGCGTTCCGTTTGTTATTCCCGATTTGCCTAACTTAATGGGAGGAAATTCCTCTTCCGCTGCTTGGGGAGATGCGGCGACCGTTTGTCCTTGGACCGTGTATAAGGTGTATGGAGATAAGAGTGTGCTTAAAGATCAATACGACAGCATGAAAGCATGGGTCGAATACATTCGGAAACAGGGGGAGAACGAATTCTTATGGAATACGGGCTTTCACTTTGGAGACTGGCTTGGTTTGGATGCAAAGGAAAACAGCTATGTCGGAGCCACTCCGAGAGACTTCATCGCCACGGCTTTTTATGCTTACTCGACAAGAATTTTAAGAAACAGTGCGATTGTACTGGAAAGGTATGAGGACGCGGCAGAATATAGCAGTCTATTAAAAAAGATCAAAGAGACGTTTGTTCGAGAGTTTATCTCTCCAACTGGACGACTCGCTTCTCCTACTCAAACCGCGCATGTACTCGCTCTCGCCTTTGACTTAGTAGAAGATGAAACGAAGAAACGAGTCGCTTCCGATTTAAATACACTAGTCATCGAAAATGACTACCATTTAACAACAGGCTTTGTTGGCACACCATATTTATGCTTTGCTCTATCCGAAAATGGGTACCATGATACCGCTATGAAACTATTACTTCAAGATAGTTATCCATCATGGCTGTATTCAGTGAAAAAAGGGGCGACCACCATTTGGGAGCACTGGGATAGCATCAAGCCAGATGGTAGCTTTTGGAGTGATGATATGAACTCTTTTAATCACTATGCATATGGAGCCATTGGTGATTGGATGTACCGTAGAGTAGCCGGACTTGATATGGATGAAAGTGATGTGGCCTATAAAAAGATTCTGATTCGTCCTCAATTTGCTGGTGGGAAGTTGACATATGCTAGAGCGGAGCACCAGTCCTTATATGGAAAAATTGTCTCGGCATGGGAATGGACGAAGGATGAAATCAACGTACGGGTTGAAATTCCTGCCAATACGACGGCGACCATTGTGTTACCGAATGTTCATAGTGATGATCTAACGGAAAATAACATGGAAGTCGTCCAGGCGGAGGGAGTCGTACAGGTGGAAAATCAGGACGGGAATGTTCGAATTGAAGTCCGTTCAGGCGTATATTCCTTTACGTATCCAAACCGAATGGGAAGATTGGATCTATTTACAAAGAATTCCAGAGTGCTAGACCTTCTTTCCTCTTCTGTAGCAATGGAAGTATTAGAGAAGCACTCTCCAGGAATATCAGAAAAAATCGGGCCTTTTTCACATATGAAGGCTTATACTCTAACTCGTTTCGCCAAGGAACCAACGATTCAACTAAAAGATTTACATTCAATCATTCAAGAAATTAATGAAACTATATTAGCTGGAAAAAAGGAGAGTAATCATGAGTACTCAAAAGCTTAAGAATCATGTCGTTGTAAAAAATGAACGTTTTATCCAGGAAGCAGAACGTTTGAAGCCTGAATTAAAAAGTAGTGTAGTGAAACCTGAAAGACTAATAGAGGTCAATCCAGATCCAAGCGTTATGCATGGCTGGAAAGTGGAACCTGTATCCTCCATTGATGAATTGCAAAAGCAAGAATTCAAGAAAGGTGATTCGTTTATCGTTGATTTTGGGGACCACCAAGTGGGTTACCTAAACTTTCGGGTTCGTCCGGTTGGAAGTCCTCCAGATGCCCCTTTGAAACTAAAGCTAACGATTGGTGAAATGCCAGTAGAAATGGGAGAGCCCTTTGAGAATTATGATGGCTGGTTAAGCAGTGCTTGGCTACAGGAGGAGACCATTTTTGTAGATGTCTTGCCTGCAACGATTGCTCTTCCACGCAGATATGCTTTTAGATACGTGAAGTTTGAGGTCCTAGCCACTTCGCCAAAATACCAAGTTATGTTTGAGGATATTGAATGTAGGGCCGTCACGTCGGCTGATCTGGAAGCGGTCGAAGCCTTAGGACATCCAGACTCTATGTTACAAAAAATGGATGAAGTAAGTATTAAAACATTAGCGGATTGTATGCAGGACGTGTTTGAAGATGGACCGAAGCGTGACCGCCGTCTTTGGTTAGGGGATTTACGTTTGCAGGCTCTAGCCAACTATGAAACGTTTGGGACGAATGATTTAGTCAAAAGATGTTTATATCTTTTTGCCGGTGTACCGAATGATCAAGGAAAGGTATCAGCCAATGTATTTATAGAACCACAGTTAATTGCAGATGATACCTTTTTATTTGACTACTCACTTTTCTTTTTATCAACATTGCATGATTACTATCTGGCCACAAGAGACAAAGAAACATTAACAGAATTATGGCCTACTGCTTACCGTCAAGTGGAACTGGCTCTTGAAAGATTAGATAAAAATCATATCTTAGAAGATTCTGCAGAGTGGTGGTCCTTTATTGATTGGCAGCAGGGGTTAAATAAGCAAACTCCTTCTCAAGCGATTTTAATCTATACAATAAAGCAAGCGATATTTTTGGCAGAGGAATTGAAATTATCAGAAAAAGAGATTCTTGCTGTGCGCTTACAGGAAATTGTGGAGGCGACGAAGAAATATTTATGGGACGCGGAATTACAGTTTTTTGTGAGTGGGGCAGATCGACAAGTATCATGGGCAAGTCAAATCTGGATGGTATTAGCTGGTGTCGTAACAGAAGAAGAAAGTAAGCAATTGATGAAGCATTTGTTAGAGGAGAAACCAGAAATAGGAATCGCTACTCCATATATGTATCATCACTTTATTGAGGCATTACTGATTGCGGGAGAAAAAGAGCTAGCCATTTCTGAGATGAAAACCTACTGGGGTGGAATGATTGAAGATGGTGCCGATACGTTTTGGGAGTTGTATGACCCGAAAGACAAAGAATTCTCCCCATACGGAAGTCATCTAATCAACAGCTATTGTCATGCTTGGAGCTGCACACCAACGTATTTGATTCGTAAATATCATCTATAAGTTGCTTTTGGATAGGCTGTTTTCGTAAAGAGTGTTGTTAAAATCTTAAAGCCGATTTTAACGTAGAAAAAGCTGTTTTGCGCTTAAGAACTTAGTTTGTAGGCTCTTTTCTTATTAAATTTATGATGTTTTCTCCGGAAACTTAGCACAATTAATAAATTTATATCCCAAAAGCAACAAAGATTAAGAAAAGAGCCTTTAACTAAAAGGAGAAGAAGATGAAAAAGTATATTTCTTTTGACGTGGGTGGAACAAAGGTAAAGCACGGGATCGTCCTTGAGGACGGAACGATTGTAACAAAAGGAAGCTACTCGACTACTTGTGATGACCTAGAGGTATTTTTGGCCGATATGGTCAAAAAGATTACGGAATATAAAGAAGCTCATGAAGTGGAAGGCGTTGCCATTAGCCTTCCGGGCTTCATTGACCCAAGCACCGGGTTCGCCGAAAGAGCAGGAGCCATTATCGCTTTGGACGGAAGAAATCTAAAGGAGCTCCTTGAAGCTAGGGTTCCTTTACGAGTGGAGATTGAGAATGATGGAAATTGCTCGGCGTTAGCGGAAAGATGGAGCGGAAATGCCGTTGGCTGCGATGACTTCATTTGCTATACGATCGGCACAGGAATTGGCGGGGGGATCATGGTGAATGGTAAGATCGTCCATGGCCACACGTTCCGCGGTGGTGAATTTGGCTTTATGCTAACACAAGCAGATGTAAAGGGGAAAGAAATGCTGCATACCAACTCTTCTACCACTAGCCTGATCAAAAGGTATAGAGAGTATAAGGGCTTGGAAAAGGATGTAAAAGTTGAGGGAGAGTCCATTTTCTCCGATGCTGCTGAAAATCAAGAGGTGGACCAATTAATTCATGACTGGTTGGAGCATATTAGTTTCGGACTCTTTAATTTAGCAGTGACTCTAAATCCACAGAAGATCCTAATTGGTGGGGGAGTAAGTGCAAGAGAAGGGTTGATTGAACAAATCCAAGAAAAGCTAGAAGAACTTGAGTGGTGGAAGTTTTTAAAAGTGGAAATTGCTCCATGTAAACATAGAAATGATGCAGGGCTGATTGGTGCGGTGTATCATTTTATGAACAAATAATATAAGGGACGTATGTATTGGCATACGTCCTATTTTTTATTGCGTTTTAATGGCCAGTCTGAAGGTTCTCTGCCATCTCCAAATTGTTCATATAGGCAGCCATGGCCAATTCATACCTTACCTTTTTGCTTGCTTCAACGAGGTCGGCTTCCTTCACAAGTCCGGATATGGAGTACCTGTGACCCCTGAAATCAATGTTTAACTCAGTGATTTGGTTAAATTTGAAGATCTCTACGGGAACACCATGCTCATCCTTCAACAAGAATTCTCCGTATTTCTCGTTGCAAATTCGAGCGACTTCTTCCATGACCTTAAAAGCGTCGTCAGGATTTTGCCTGTAGCTGAGAACAAGGCTTTCGTTCACCCGGCGCCTTCCCCTGCTCCCGTTATGTAGTTCATTAATGTTGCTATAGGAAACCGAATAGAGGTAACCATCAAACTGGCGAATTTTCAGGTGGCGCATGCTGATTTCCTCGATTTTCCCCTGATGATTTCCATTGATAATCACATAATCTCCGTGATGAATCTGACGTTCAAACAAGTACGTTAGCCCCATGATATAATCCCGGATAATATGCTGGAAAATCAGTGCCAGGGCACCGGCTACTACGACCGAACCAGTAACAAGCCTAGTCAGGTCAAAGAAATGGCTGAGCGCATAAATAAAGAAAAACACCAGTCCCATTAATTTTGTCACCTGATACGCGAAATGCATCAAGGTCTCTTCACGATTTTCATCCAAAAAGCTCGTTTTATCAAAGAAAAGCCGGATGGATTTACGAATTAAATAAACGGTAAGAATAATCAGCACTGCCACTATAATAATCCTTACGGGCAATTTTTCGAATAGTTCCAAGGAAAACATTTTATCAACCCTCCACTTCTTTTACTATACCAAAGGAATGTGGAAAAGGAGAAAAAATTCCTATCGGATGAAAATTTAAAAAGCAGGCTTGTGAATGGGGTATTATTCATTTGAGAAAGATAATAAAGTAGAAATTCCCACATTGAAGAGAGGACATGTGAAGATGAAGAAAAAACAAAACTCTAAATATTATATGTTACTCATTATTTCTCATATTTTTCTTCTGCTTTATGTTCTTTATAAAAAGAAAGAAAGAAAAACGATTTTCTTCACATTTTTGTCTATAGTGGGTTTAGCCTATTATTTCGAGTATCCGTTATATATATTTAAAGCATATAAATATAAAACGAATCTACTTAAAAATAAAGAAAAAGATAACTCGTTTGGATCTGTTTTGTCTCAAGGATTGTTTGTTCCAACGGTTGCCATACTAATTTCTTCTTTTCAGCTAGGGTGGAAGATTAAATTTTTATTTTCAATGTATTTTATGTTGATTGAAAGACTTTTTATTAAGATAAAAATTTTTCAGAATAGATGGTGGCATACCATATACACTACGCTCTCCATTTTTACTTTTTTTTTCATAAGTGATGTTTGGTATAAAGAGTTGAAAAAAGGAAACAAGTTCATTTTAAAAATGACTCAATACAATACCTTCCACGTCATTTACATGAATTTGTTATTTTTACTTTCCGTATTAAAAAAGTTCAGATTTAAACCTGTTAGGTTAACCATTCATCCTTGGTATCATCACTACTCTTTTATGAAGGTTTACATTACTTTTGAGACATTTTTAACGATGTTTTTTTCAGAACAAAAAAACAATCAATTAAAGATCATTCCGATCCTTAGTATATTAATAATGGACACCTATTTAATAAAATGGAAGTATTTAAAAATGAAAGGTAATTATTGGGCATTTGTTTTTCCTGTAAGATTTCTTTCTCATTTATCACTATATATACTACAAAAATGGAATAAATCACTAGCCTAAATGAATGGTGCTTGAGTTAAAGATAGAGATCGCTGAGGCGATCTTTCTTAGTGTTAAAATATTAACTTAAAGGGAAACAAATTTAACTAATATTTATATATCTTAAACCATGATAAAGTATAAAAATAAGGGGGGATGAATATGACAAGTGGAAATGCCATCAGTAATAATAAGGAATTGTCACTAGAACAACGTGAAGAATTACTAAAAGTATTGAAAGCCCGTTTTGAAAAAAATATAACGCGTCACGAAGGTCTTGAATGGGAAAAAATCCAGGCAAAGCTGGAAATGAACATGGAAAAACTGTGGTCGCTTCATGAAATGGAAAGAACCGGCGGTGAACCGGATGTGGTTGGTTATGATCAGGAGACGGACGAATATATTTTTTATGATTGTTCAGCGGAAAGTCCTAAAGGTCGCAGAAGTGTTTGTTACGACCGTGAAGCGTTAGAGTCAAGGAAAAATCATAAACCCGAAAATAGCGCAATCGATTTGTCGTCTGCCATGGGCATCGAACTATTAACAGAGGAACAATATCGAGAGTTGCAGAAGCTTGGGAATTTTGATTTGAAAACATCGAGCTGGGTACAAACACCCTCTGCTATTAGAGAACTCGGTGGGGCCCTTTTTTGTGACTGTCGCTTTGGACATGTCTTCGTATATCATAACGGTGCCGAATCTTACTATGCTGCCAGAGGATTTCGCGGCTCGCTAAGAGTTTAAATTTAGCATAGACAGCTACATTCAAATGGAGAAGGAGGATTCGGTGAGATATTTACCACATCTCCCGTTTTTATTAGTGGAGCTGGTTTTCCCTCTTCCTGACCAACCGAAAATAAAAGACTGCCGCAAACTTAAAACACATAAGTTTGTCGACAGCTTAAGCAGCCGAGGCTGCTATTTTTTTCTCCATCTTAATAACGGTTTTGAGATAATCGGCGTTAACACACCTGAAAGAATCGCTTCGGTTATTCCATTAGTGGCGACTATAGTCAGGAGTGCAGGCAAGAGCTGCTCCATATCCAACTTCAAAAAGTTCGCATAGGGCTCCCCATAAAATAAATAAATGAATCCAAGAACTAAAAACGTATTTGTTAAAGATCCCAGCACACCGGCAACACTCATTCTTACTGTTTCATTGAGCTTTCCACTGAGTAATCGATGAAACACATATGCAGCAACCACACCAATTAAAATCCGAGGCAAAACGGATACAAGCGGATTCGTGAAAACAATGGGTGCAATTACGCTTGTCGGGGCGACAAATGCCCTGATGAACGTGATGATTCCCCATATGCCGCCTACAATGGCTCCTTCCTTCGTTCCGAGGACGATTGCTGCAGTAATGACCGTTACCTGAATAATCGTCAAGCTAAGCGGTCCCATCGGGATATATCCT
This sequence comes from Robertmurraya sp. GLU-23, assembly GCF_052983275.1. Lineage (NCBI taxonomy): Bacteria > Bacillati > Bacillota > Bacilli > Caryophanales > Bacillaceae > Robertmurraya > Robertmurraya sp. GLU-23. The sequence goes on along the minus strand of NZ_JBRKCV010000008.1, from coordinate 99,851 downwards.
AAAAATGGGATGGTCGTTTGAATAATGATGATGGCAGAAAGCATCCCTAATAGGACCATGCGGAATGTCTTGTTTTTTTTGTTCATGAATAAACTCCTCTTAACAAAAAATATATTCTTCATTTTCATTCTACACAAAAGAGACAATAGGAGGACAGACTAAAGAGCGTTTTTTTCTAGTTGGGGCGAGTTTTGCTTTTTTATATGCCAATTCTGATGTCAAAATGACCGTCATAAAGGTTCATTTTTTTAGTATAGCACCTCAAACCGGAACCCTTTATGTTTATCCCTGAAAGCTTTTATATTACACTAAAGACAACACAATTCACGTTCATGAGGTGTAATATGGGAAATGATCTTCTTGCAACCTTGATGGAAATGACAGAAGAAGAACAGATGATTCTCGAGCAAAGTAGTGAAATCAAAAAGGACCTTTATACAAATCAAACGTCTTTTATTATTGAAAGTGAAAAGTTCTTAAATCCAAACGAGATGATTATGCTAAGAAAGCATACCCGATTTATTGATTTTCCCAAGCATCGTCACAATTATATCGAAATTAATTACGTGTTTCATGGTGAGTTAAAGCAGAAGGTTGGAACAGAGAATGTCCACTTAAAGCAGGGCGAGCTTTTATTTTTGAACCAGCATATTGAACATGAGATTGAAGCTTGTGCAAAAGAGGATATTATCATTAATTTTATTATTCAGCCAAAATTCTTTGATTTCATTTTTTCTTATTTATCCTCCACCAATTTAATGAGTAACTTTATTATAAACAGTCTCTATAATCACACGCAGAATGGACAATACTTGTACTTTGCAGTTACACATGTGGAGGCCATTCAAGAGTTAATTAAGAAGATGATGGATGAAATCATGGAACCATCGTTATTTTCAGAGTCGACCTTAAAGCTTTATATGGGACTTTTAATGATAGAGCTTTTAAAGCACACAGATAAACTAAAGCAAAATGAACTAAGCTCCGAACATCACTATATTCTTGTAGAGACGATGAAGTATATTGATGAACACTATCAAAATGCTTCTCTTTATGAGTTAGCTCAGCAATTAAATCAGCCTCACTACGCGGTCAGCAAGCAAATCAAGAAAGCGACGAAGTATACTTTTAAGGAGCTTTTACAAGAAAAGAGACTTACGAAAGCGAGAGAGTTTCTAGAGAGAACCGAAATGCCGATTACAAAAATCATTGATGAAGTTGGCTACGATAACATGAGCTACTTCTACCGAATTTTTAAAAGCAAATATGGAAAAACTCCCAAGGACTATCGAGTGGAGCTGAAGGGCAGATGAACTTTGTGTTCAGCTGTTTTTTTATTGGGTTATGGGATTTGGAGATTGAGGACAAGGGGTAATAAAGGTCGGGATCGCAAATAAACTTTGGTAATAGCAAATAAGGATGATAAATCGCAAATAAAATTTCAGGATCGCAAATAAACTTGTAGGATCGCAAATAAAATTTCAGAATCGCAAATAAATTTGTAGAATCGCAAGTAAAATTTCAGAATCGCAAATAAATTTGTAGAATCGCAAATATATCCTAAAAATCGCAAATAAGCATCAGAAATGGAGCTTGATGGGTAAAAGTTTTGTTCGAATTTCGTTAAAATAACCTTCTAGAGCAACAAAAAAGAACTGGCCGAATGAATATCTGCCAGTTTTTTTTGTGTTTCATGAAAAATTGGCCTTTCTATTTAATTTAAGCTTATGCTTGTCGGGTCAGAACAGTCGGCTCCGCTTTTCTTGCAAATAAGGTCAATAAATTAAATAAATCCCGTTATAGGATATTTCTCTGAATCTAGTATGATAGTAATATCGTAAGCGGTTACAGCAAAAGGGGCGTTGAGGATGAACAAGTACAGTATTGCTGTTGATATTGGTGCATCAAGTGGAAGGTTAATGTTAGGTCATAGAGAAAATGGACATTTACAGTTACGTGAATTATATCGATTTGAAAATAAGATTGTGCAAAAAGGGAATCATTTTTGCTGGGAAATTGAACGACTGTTTGATGAAATCAAAACAGGATTAAAAAAGTGTAATGAACTTGGGATCCAACCAGATAGCATCGGGATTGACACGTGGGCGGTTGATTTTGTCCTTCTAGACGAAAACGACGAGCCACTTACAGAATCCGTATCCTACCGTGATCCACGAACGGACGGCATGATGGAAGAGGTGTTTGAACTAATCTCAAAGGAGCGCCTTTATCTAGAAACAGGTATCCAATTTCAAAAGTTCAACACGATCTACCAGCTCTACTCACTGAAAAAGAACCATCCAGACATCTTAGCAAAAGCAAAATCCTTTTTAATGATTCCTGATTATCTGAACTTTTTACTATCAGGGAAAAAATCGAACGAATATACAAACGCAACATCCACGCAGCTAGTCAATGCTTTTACGAAAAAATGGGACTACGAGCTGCTAGATATATTAGGCATAAATAAGGACATGTTCCATGAAATTCAGATGCCAAAGACAATTCTTGGGAACTTGAAGGAAGAGCTAGTAGCAGAACTTGGCTTCGACGTGAACGTCATTCTCCCTGCCACACATGATACCGGATCGGCGGTGATCTCTGTACCAGAAGAGGAAAGTACCATTTATATTAGCTCAGGAACATGGTCGTTAATGGGGACGGAGAATCATTTCCCTATCTGTGTCACAAAAGCGCTAGATTACAATTTTACCAATGAAGGTGGTATCGACTATCGCTTCCGTTTCTTGAAAAATATTATGGGACTTTGGATGATTCAAGAGGTCAAGCGAAACTACGATCATGAGTACTCCTTCGCTAGATTGGTAGAACTGGCGGAAGAGGCAGGAGACTTCCAATCAATCGTAAACGTCAACGATGATCGATTCTTAAAGCCAGAAAATATGATTCAAGAAATTATGAACTATTGTATCGAAACGGGACAAAGGGTGCCTAGTACACCAGGAGAAGTCGCAAAATGTGTGTATGATAGCTTAGCGTCAAGCTACCAAGAAACCATCGGAGAGATTGAAAGCATTTTTGAAAAATCCTTCGACAAGATCAATGTGATCGGTGGTGGCTGTCAAAATGAAATGCTGAATCAGCTTGTCGCGGACGTGACGAATAAGGAAGTGGTGGCTGGACCGATTGAAGCAACAGCCATTGGTAATATCGTAGCCCAATTGATGGCATTAGGTGAATTTACGGATTTACAGGAAGCACGTTCTGTCATCAAACAATCGTTTGAAGTGAAAAAATACGAACCTACTCAATCAGTAGCAAACTCATAATTGGAGAGGAAGAATATTATGACTATAAAGGAAAACTTTGAACTAGCGAAGCAAGCATACGCAAAATGGGGAATCGATGTTGAAGACGTATTACAAAAATTAAAGCAAGTACCGATTTCCATCCACTGCTGGCAAGGGGATGATGTAGCGGGATTTGAAGTGAACCCTAGTGAGCTTTCTGGAGGAATTGATGTAACAGGCAACTACCCTGGAAGGGCAACCTCACCGGAGCAATTGCGTAGCGACCTTGAAAAAGCACTGTCCCTTATTCCTGGTAAGCATCGTATAAACCTTCATGCGATTTATGCAGAAACGAATGGGGAAGTAGTAGAACGTGATCAACTAGAGCCAAAGCATTTTGAAAATTGGGTAGCTTGGGCGAAGGAACACGGATTGGGGCTAGATTATAACCCAACACTATTCTCACATCCAAAAGCATCCGATGGATTAACCCTATCACATCCAGATGAAGAGATCCGTGAATTTTGGATTAATCACTGTATTGGAAGTAGAAAAATCGGAGAGTATTTCGGAAAAGAGCTAGGAACTCCAGCTTTAACAAATATTTGGATTCCGGACGGTTACAAAGATATCCCTAGTGACAGATTGACACCAAGACAACGTTTAAAAGATTCTTTGGATAAAATTTTCGCTGTACCTGTTGATGAGTCATACAATCTGGATGCCGTAGAAAGCAAAGTATTTGGAATTGGCTCTGAATCATATGTGGTCGGTTCTCACGAATTTTACTTAGGATATGCACTAAAGAATGATAAAATCTGCTTGCTTGATACAGGTCACTACCATCCAACAGAAACGGTATCAAACAAAATTTCTTCCATGCTTTTATATAGTGACAAGGTAGCTCTTCACGTATCAAGACCAGTCCGCTGGGATAGTGACCATGTCGTGATTTTAGATGATGAACTAAAAGAAATTGCCCTTGAAATTGTTCGTAACGATGCCCTAAATCGAGTGATTATCGGTCTTGATTTCTTTGATGCAAGTATCAACCGTGTAGCGGCTTGGACAATCGGAACAAGAAATATGGTGAAGGCATTGTTATACGCAATGCTTGTACCAAACGAAAAATTAAAACAGCTTCAAGAAGAAGGCAATTTTACCGAAAGATTGGCATTAATGGAGGAATTCAAAACCTATCCGTTCGGAGCCATTTGGGATTACTATTGTGAACAAATGGGTGTGCCTGTAAAAGAGGCTTGGTTAGAAGAAGTAAAATCATACGAAACAGAAGTATTATCAAAAAGATAACAAAAAAGATAAGTAGATCTTCCTTTGTGAGGGTCTACTATCTTTTTGTTTTTCAAAGATTATGCTATAATTTAACATGAAATTAACATAAAAATAAAAATAATCAAATATAAATCAACGTTCGATCGGGGAAGGGTGTACGTTTGTGCTGGTAGCTGAGAGGCAGAGGAAAATTGTTGATCTAGTCAATGAACGCTTAAGTATACGAGTGTCCGAACTGAGCAAAATTTTTTCAGTAACGGAAGAGACCATTCGGAGAGATCTTGAAAAATTAGAAAAAGATGGCTTTTTGGAAAGAAGTCATGGTGGAGCTGTAAGTATTGAAAAGGAAGATAATGAAGTTTCTTATTTGGAAAGAGAAATTACGAGAGCATCTGAGAAGCGTGCCATCGCTTTAGAAGCGGTAAAAATGGTGGAGCCTGGGGACCAGATCGTTCTTGATGCGAGTACCACCGCTTGGTATATGGCCAAAGAGCTTCCAGACATGCCATTAACGGTATTAACAAACTCCATTAAAGTGGCCCTAGAGCTGAGTAAAAAGGAACAAATTCGAGTCATCTCAACAGGTGGAAACCTGATGCCGATTTCTCTTTCATATGTGGGTCCTTTAGCAGAACGTTCTTTAAAAATGTACCATGTGAACAAAATGTTCTTTTCATGTAAGGCGATTCATCCCGATGGGGGACTTAGTGATACGAATGAATTGCAAGCTTTATTAAAAAAAGAAATGATCCAGATTGCGGATAAAGTGATCTTAATGGCGGATTCCAGCAAGTTTGAAAAAAGAGCCTTCTCGCAAATAAACTCCTTATCAGCCGTGCATAGCATTATTACCGATTCAAACATGGATGATCGGACAAAAGAGAGGCTTGAAGAAAAGGAAGTTAAATTAATATTTGTAAATATATAAGATGAAAAACAGACCAAGTTAGGTCTGTTTTTTTACTACAAAGAAGTTATTTAAATGGTCGTACCAGATGAACCGGTAGAACCGACCTTCTATATTTGGGAAATATTTCAAAAATATATTGCGTTGTATAGGTGGAAATAGGATAATTATTTACGATTTACCTACAAGATCGTTCATAAAATAAAGTTACCTAGAAAAATAGATAGTAACCAGTCAGGTAGGGGGGATGTTGATTGGCTAAGATTATGGTGGTTGATGATGAGTCTCCTATTCGGGAGCTTGTCCGATTATATTTGGAAGATGAGGGATTTGAGATTGTGGAGAAGGCGAATGGAGTGGACGCGTTGGAGTATGCGGAAAACAATCCTCTCGATTTAGTTATTCTCGATATTATGATGCCAAAATTAGATGGCTGGGGGCTATGCAAGGAGCTTCGGGAGCTTGGGGATATTCCGATTTTAATGATTACCTCAAAGGGAGAAGCTCAGGATAAGATTAAGGGCTTTAAGCTTGGAACCGACGATTACTTAGTAAAGCCCTTTGATCCACTGGAGCTTGTGATGCGGGTAAGAGCCTTGCTGAAGCGTTATCGAATTTCTGCCTCTCATGTGATTAAGCTTGGAGAGCTTGAATTAGACCGGAAAACCTATCATATTGTCTATCCAGATAAACGAAGGGTAACCATTCCGATGAAGGAGTTTGAGTTACTTTATAAGCTGGGCAGCTATTCAGGTCAGCTGTTCACACGTGACAACCTTATTGAACAGATTTGGGGCATAGATTATGAGGGGGATGAGCGGACAGTTGATGTTCATATCAAGCGGCTTCGGGAACGATTTGCGGAGTTTGAATCTGATTTCAAGATTGTAACCATCCGTGGTCTCGGGTATCGATTGGAGGTGTATCGCAATTAAGTCGCTTTATACTCGTATTGTCGTTATTTTTGTTAGTGTTGTGATGGTTAGTTTGTTTGTTGCCTATCTGGGAACGACTTATTTATATAAAGATGTTATTCATAAGGAGATTCGCCGAATCCTACTCGAAAATGGTGAAAAGGTGATCGAACTCTATGAGACTTCTAATTCTGACGATGTAGTGCAATTTACTCAAACATTTACAGGGACAATTGGAAGTAGGCTTCAGCTATATAATCAGGAGGGGGTTCCTCTACTCGATGAGGACTTGAAGGTTGAAACAAAAGATGTAGAATCCGTTCTCTCAGGGAGAGTAGAGGAAAAGATCTTTGAAGGAGAAATTCAAGTCCCGGTCGTGGGGATTCCCTTTTCGGATAATGGTGAGTCCTTTGCATTATTTATCAGCGTAGAGAGAAATAAGGTGGAAGAGGAAACGATGAATTCGATTCACTTCATGTACGTCTTTATTCTCTTTTTAGGAAGTCTATTGATTATCATTGGTGCTCGTTATGTCGTGAATCCTCTTGTTCGGCTAACCGAAGCAACGAGGAAGATGGCGCAAGGGAATTTTAAAATTGAACTCCCAACAAAACGTAAGGATGAGATTGGAATCTTAAGTACCAGTTTTAATGAAATGGCAAGGGAACTTGGGAAGCTTGATCAAATGCGTCAGGAATTTGTAGCCAATGTCTCCCATGAAATTCAATCACCGCTCACCTCCATCTCAGGATTTTCAAAGGCATTACAACAAAAGCAAGTAAATGAGGAAACTCGGAATCGGTATTTGAAAATCATTGAACAGGAATGCGAACGGTTATCACGCCTTGGAAGAAATCTGCTTCACCTTTCTCATTTGCAGCATGACCAACATAAGCTTACCTTGGTAACTTATCGTTTAGATGAGCAGTTGCGGAGTGTAGTAATTGGTCTAGAACCACAATGGTCTGCAAAAAGCATTTTGTTTGATATTCAGCTAGAGCCGATAACTATAGAGGCAGATGAGGATCAGCTGAAACAGGTATGGATGAATATTATTAATAACAGTATTAAATTCACCCCAGCTCAAGGGAATATTTTTATTGAAGCTACTGCCAAAAATAATCAAATCACTGTTTCGTTTAGTGATAATGGTGTGGGGATACCAAAAGAAGAACGAAAGGATATTTTTAAGCCTTTCCACAAGGTTGATAAGTCCCGTGATCCTTCGATCAAAGGAAACGGGCTAGGATTATCGATTGTAAAACAAATTATTGATTTACATCATGGCCATATAGAAGTGGCTGAAAGTCCTTCGGGAGGGGCGAAGTTTATCGTGACAATCCCCAACTATAAATAAAGTAATAACTGAGAAAGGAGTATTTTTACTCCTTTCTCTTTTTTTATTTGCGTTCATATTCAGTTCATATAGAGGATTTATCATACAGTTCATAGCCACTCACTAGCGGGTTTTTTAAGAAAGGGGGCTTTAGTATGAAGGTTCGAAAAATTCTTTTTTTACCATTACTTCTTTCAATCATCTTTTCTTCAAATTGGGTAATTGATTTAGCAACTTATTTTAGAAGAAGCCTGGCCATCCTCACTTTGGGAATGACTTTGTGGTTCATTTATGACCATTTGAAAGTACCGGATTTACCGGGCAGGATCATCATCGTTTTATGTGTCATCGTTGTCTCCTCGGTTCTGCTTGTCTTAGGTACCCTGTTAAAAACAGGTTGGTAAAAAATATTACTTGTGTTCATATTCAGTTCATATTGGAGGGTTACTGTAGGTTCATCGAAAAAAAGTGAAAACAAAAATAAGGAGAGATTATATGAATATTTTTCTTTTACACTGGGCTGTATTTATTTTTCTTGTAGGTCTGGTTTTATCATTACCGCTTGGGGCCGTTTATTATTTGAATCATTCACAGCTTAAGCAGTTCTTTACGAATCCGAGGAAACTGAAAGCAGCACATTTGGATTTTATCATGCAGGCATTTTCGATAGGATTGGTTTTCTTGCTAGAGATTGGTACGAACATGAGGGTTCCGACCTACGCTGTGATCCCACTGGCATTTGGAACCTTTTGTAATCCATTTATCTTTTTAATGGAGGCAACACCTTTGTATAAAAAGGCCTATATAAAATTACTGTACCAAACCTTAAAAGGCGTAAGCCCTTCGGCACTATTTTTCGCATGGTTTGTGGTTGCTTTTTTGTACTTACCAGCCTATATCATGTGGCTTCTTCTAGCTTTTGTGTTACTACTAACCTTTACATTTGTAGCATTTAGCAGAAAAACCAAGATGATTTCATCGACTAAAAAAATAATTGATATTGGAGGAAAACAATCATGATTACTGTAACAGATGTTTCAAAAGTGTACTCTTTAGAGTCAGGAGATTTTTATGCCTTAAAAAACAACCATATCCACATTCAAAAAGGAGAATTTGTCGCGATTATGGGCCCGAGTGGCTCGGGAAAAAGTACCTTACTTCAGCTGTTAGGCGGACTTGATTCTCCTAGTTCAGGAAAAATTGTCGTGGATGATGTGGAACTAAACACTTTAAACGAAAAAGAACTTACCCAGTTTCGACGGACGAAATTAGGATTTGTCTTTCAGAACTATCAGCTTTTACCGATGATGACGGTTGGAGAAAACATTGCCTTGGCCCTTTCTGCAAACAATGCGTCAAAAGCGAAAATCAAAACGACTGTCAAGCAGCTGTTGTCAGATGTGAACCTGGAGGGAAAAGAAACACAATTCCCTTCTCAATTAAGCGGTGGGCAGCAACAGAGGGTAGCGATCGCAAGAGCCTTAGCGATGAAGCCAAGTTTGATTTTAGCCGATGAACCCACAGGAAACTTGGATCAAAAAAACGGAGAAGACATATTACGACTACTTTCAAAGCTTAATAAAGAAGAACAAATCACGATTGTGATGGTGACTCATGATTTACAAGCAGCACAAGTAGCTGATCGTATTATAACGGTTCGTGATGGATTAATAGTAGAAGATGGAATGAAAGGTGGTTATCAAAATGAAACAGTGGAAAATCGCATGGCGTAACTTAATGCGGAGGAAGATGAGAACCTTCCTTACGATTCTATCAATTGTCATTGGGGTAGCATCCACGTTTTCTGTGATTGCAGCCGTAGATTCCGCGGAGAAGTCTTTCCCTATTTTTATAAAAGAGGCCTTTGCGAAGGCAGACTTTACTATCGCAGGTACAGAGGCTTATTTTTCAGAGGATGTTCTTACGCAAATGGAATCCATTGAACAAGCGACATCTATTGCCCTTTTAAAAGAAAATACCAAACTAGTCTTGGAAGATAAAGAGGTTTCTGCGATTCAAAAAAGGGTGGTCATAACAGGGTATAGCAAGCTTGATACGCCTGTTACTGGGTTCAAAATAATGGAAGGGGACCTAAACGGCAAAGGAGCCGTCATTACAGACAGAACAGCCAAGGTGTGGGGAACGAAAATTGGAGATTCCATCTCCATTGATACAGATGATGGAGTGAAAGAAATCGAAGTTTCTGCGATTGTGAAGTACACTCAAGATTTAATGGGGCCATCTAGCTGGAATATGGCGAAGTATCACCACTGGGCAATCGCTGTTCCACTACCTGTTGTGCAGGAGTGGTTTGGTCATGAAGGGGAAATCCAAGGTATTCAAGTGAGAGCAAGTGATACAGAAAGTTTAGCAGCGGTAGAACAGGAAGCTGATCAACTTGTAAAAAATAATGCAAACATTTATATGCAACCAGTCGTTGTGAATGTGGATGAAGAGTTTCAAAAGATGGATTCCTTTTTCTTGGCTCTTTATATTGCAGGATTTCTAGGAATTGCACTTAGTGCCTTCATTATTTTTAACTCACTGTATGTCAGTATTAGGGAAAGAAAAAATGAGTTTGCCGTTCTGAAAACGATTGGATACACTCCTGGTCAATTACAGGTCATGGTACTGACAGAGGTAATCCTATTAGCTCTAGTTGGTACAGTGATTGGTCTAGTGATTGGATACGGTATGGCGCTTGGCTTAACAGCCCTCGTCTTCATGCTCATTGGAATTACTGATGGAAATAGCATGGTGCTAGTACCAGGAATCATCTTATCGTTAATTGCAGGTTTGGTTGTTCCAATTGCTGCAGCGTGGTATCCGATACGAAACGTTGGCAAAATTAGTGTCATTGAAGTGCTGAAGGAGAATAAAGCGAAAGCAAAAGTAGGGACGAATAAGTGGGTTGGAATCGTCGGAGTTTTACTGATAGGATCTAGCTTTTTTATTAAGCATTTGCTATTGGTTTTGCCCCTTATGGTTGGGATTGCGTTGATTTTCCCCTATCTATTTAAAATGTTTGGTTGGGTGATGAAAGGATTCTATGGAGTAGTTTTTCGATTTTCGGGAGACATGGCCATACGCAACTTGAATCGAAACCTAAGTCGTTCTTCCATGACTTCTGTCATTCTCTGTCTTGGTATTGCCATGATTGTCCTAATGGCATCCCTTAACTCTGCGCTTTTACAAACGTATGAAAAAGTAATTCATTCCACTTATGGTGGGAATCTTGATATTATGTTCCACCATATTGAAGAGGAAGACCTTGCGACCATTAAAGCGACAAAAGGAGTGGCAGATGCAACGACTTATTCTAAGCAGTCAATCATTTGGACCCTTGATGGTCAAAAAAGAATGCTTCCCGTGTTCGGTGTTGGGGAGGAATGGATTGATCGTTTCCCACTATTTACTAGCGAGGAATGGACACATAGTGAATTATTTAGAAGCCTAAAGAATGATGAAATTGTCCTCGACCAAACTTCCTTTGATGTGTGGGGAGGAAAAATCGGTGAAAGTATTACGCTTGATACCTTGGACGGGGTGAAGCCTTTTAAGGTGGTCGCTGTTGTCAGTACAATGAAAAACAATGGCTATAGTGCGTTCGTAAAGGATCACCATTTTGAAGAAAGCTTTGGAGTGAAGTATGAACGAAACGCACTCGTCATTAAAGAAGAAGAAACAAGTTCACTTCAACTACGAGAAAACATCTATGGGCAATTCGGTGAGAGAATTGAAGAAATGTGGGGACCTGAGGATTGGGTATCCGTTATTGGAGCAGTCGTTACGAGCTCATTTAGCATTATAAATGCACTCGTTGTTCTTGCGATTATCATTTCAGGTATCGGAGTCACGAATACATTGCTCATCAATATTATGGAGCGCATCCGCGAGATTGGAATGATGCGTGCAGTCGGGGTTACAAGGAAGCAAGTTATCAGAATGATTCTTTTAGAAGGTTTTGGAATTGGCTTAGCGGCAACCGTCATCGGAATATTATTCGGGATCCTGCTAATCTATATGACTTCTGGTTTCATGGAGTATAATACTTTAACCTTTGAATTCGGAGTTTCCAACCTAATCATTTCTTTGATCTTCTTATTTGGAATAATCATCAGCTTGATTTCAAGTTTTACACCATCAAGAAGAGCAGCCAAAATCCCGTTGAACGAAGCATTGCGATACGAGTAAGTGTGATAGGGGGACGGTTCTTATGTATCGTTCCCCTACTAATTGAATGAGGTGTTGACATATGTTTAATAAGTTATTGATGCTATTTATTTCGGCTGTAGTGCTTCTTTCAGCGTGCGGTACGGACTCCTCTTGGGAAGAAGAAGAGGTTGTTGAGGAAAGCAATAGGATTATCACGGAAGATGTTGATGTAGATTGGGAGATTGATAAAGAACAAACTTCTGGAAAAGAGACTATCATACGGCTTACTGTTTCAAATAATGGGGTACCGGTTGATCATTTTGAAGTGAACCATGAAAAGTTGCTGCATTTAATTCTTGTAAGTAAGGATTTATCTTATTTTAATCATATCCATCCAGAATACAAGGGAGATGGAGTGTTTGAAGTCAAAAATAAGTTTCCGGCAGGAGGGGAGTACCGAATGGTTGCGGACTTCAAACCAACAAACGGAAGTTCCATGAGTAAGATGGTCTGGGAAACCGTCGAAGGGGATACAGCACAGCCGATAGCTGTTACCGTTGACGAAAATCTAGAGAAAACCGCAGAAGGAATGAACGTAGCCTTATCGATTGAACCGGGCCTTGCAGCTGGAGAAGAACGTACGATGAAATTTACTCTAACCGAAGGAGATAAAAAGCTGCCAGTCACAGACCTCGAACCATATCTAGGCTCAATCGGACACGTCGTGGTTTTATCAGAAGATGGTGAAAGATACTTACATGTGCATGCATTAGAAGGTCAAGGTAGCGGACCAGAAGCATTATTTGAAACAGAATTTCCGGAAAGTGGAATATATAAAATTTGGGGCCAATTCCAACGAAACGGTAAGGTTGTTACAGTACCTTTTGTAGTAGAGGTTCCGTAGAGTTCATTCCTTGTGAAAGGGTTGATATAGGTTAATGAAGGTTGGATTAGTACGCCATTTTAAAGTGACCCATGGGTATCCTAAAAAATATATTACCGCTGAGGAACTTGTAAAATGGGAGAAGGAATATAATGAGTCGAATGTAGAAGAAAAGGAAATAGAATTATCTCAAGTTAAATGGGAAAAATGTTTTTCAAGTGACTTACCAAGAGCTAGGATAACAGCTGAAAGATGTTTTGATGGCATTATTATTTATCTTGAAGAATTAAGAGAAGTTGCCCTTTCTCCATTCTTTCAGAAGAAGATTAGGTTGCCTCTATTTATTCATATCCTTTTTATCAGATTTGCTTGGCTAGTCAATCATAAATCACAGCTAGAGAAAAAAAGTGATGTTCTAACACGAGTCAATAAGGCTTTGGATCTTGCCCTACAATCAGGTGAAAATGTTCTAATTATCAGTCATGGGGGCATAATGATGTACATGAGGAAGGAATTAAAGAAGAGAGGTTTTAGAGGGCCAAAATTCAGAAGACCAAAAAATGGAGTGCTTTATACATTTGTTAAATGATTGTATCCTTTTAGGAATTAATAACTTTAAAGAGGAACACACATATAAGACCTTATGTGTGTTCTTTTTTAATATCAACTTGGTTAGCCTAGGGACCTTGTTTTATTCTAATAACAGGATTAAACAAATTATATTTGTGGCGAAAATGTTAAATAACAAAAACAAACAAAGGTATATTATCTGTATTTATGTTGAATATATATAGACTGGGGAGTAAGATAAAGGTATAGGAAATGAAAGGGAAAGGATAATTGAAAACCCTTTCTCATTTTAAAATCGTTTGTGAAATAGTGAACAAATGTTGGAGGAGGAAAAAAGATGAGCAATGCACGTGTGTATTATGTACCAAGCACCAACCTAATGGGCAGAGGCTGTTTAAAAGAACTGCCAGCACTTGTAAAAGAACTCGGACAAAAAAAGGCATTAGTTGTAACGGATAAGTTCTTGAATCAATCCGGTTTAGCAGGAAAAGTTCTTGCGGAACTAGATATGATTGATCTAGAATACGTCATCTTTGATGATGTCAAACCAAATCCTACGGTCCAAAATGTGTATGAAGGGTTTGAGGTATTTAAGGAAAATGCTTGTGACTTCATCGTATCAATTGGTGGAGGATCTCCTCAGGATGCTGCAAAGGCAATTGGACTTTATGTAACCAATGGAGGAGATTTACGAGACTATGAAGGTGTTGGAAAAACAAAGAATAAATCGGTTCCGATTGTTGCTGTCAACACGACCGCTGGTACATCTAGTGAATTTACCATTAACTACGTGATTACAGATACGGAACGAGAAGTAAAAATGGTGATGGTAGATAAAAACAGCTTAGTGTCCATCTCCGTAAATGACCCGGAACTTATGGTTGATAAACCAGCAGATTTGACTGCTGCAACAGGTGTGGATGCACTTACCCACGCAATTGAAGCGATAGTGACTCCAGGAGCCTTCCCTGTTACAGATGCAACGGCATTAGCTGCTGTGGAAATCATCTTCAACTACTTGCCTCGTGCCGTAAAAGATGGTCATGATATTGAAGCTCGTGAACAGATGACATATGTGATGTTCTTAGCGGGTATTGCTTTTAACAATGCAGGACTAGGTTTTGTTCATGCGATGGCGCACCAGCTTGGCGGTGTGTACGATCTTCCACACGGAGTATGTAACGCGATGCTTCTACCGATTGTGGAGAGAGAAAATGCGAAACGTGATCCAAAGAAATTCCGTTTAATTGCCAAAGCAGCAGGTATTCAAGTGGATGGAAAAACCGATGAGCAATGCGCGGATGGAGTGATCGAAGCGATTAAAGCTCTTTGTAAGGAAGTAGGAATTCCAAGCACCCTTGCTGAGTTGGGTGTGACGGATGTGGATTTAGATAAACTAGCAACAAATGCCTTAGCAGATGCATGTGCACCAGGTAATCCATTCCAGCCAACAAAAGAAGAAGTGATTGAAATGTTTAAAGAAATTGCTTCTCCTGTAGTCATGAGTTAGTGACGTAGGTAGCAACTATATTTTGACTCACGCTATTTTTCTTTTAAACAAAGGAATATAAACGTAATCAAGTATAATTGGCATTCGATTTCCTTCAAACCCTGTCCGAATAACCCCCGGATTCGGACACCCAAGTGTGAAAACCAGTCAAGCCCTGTCCGAATACGCGTTGGATTCGGACACCCAAGTGTGAATTCTAGTCAAGCCCTGTCCGAATCCCCCCAGGATTCGGACACCCAAGTGCGAAATCCAGTCAAGCCCTGTCCGAATACCCCTTGGATTCGAACACCCAAGTGTGAATCCCAGTCAAGCCCTGTCCGAATCCCCCCAGGATTCGGATTAATCAACTCTATGAAAATGGCTACTCTTTTAGAGAGTCAATAGTATTTCTCACATCACGATCTTCGGAAACTGAATCGCTATCTTCTTCAACGCCCTCACCCATTTGGTTACCAATTGCACCGCCTGAAACACCGCCTATTACAGCACCAACTAGTCCAAATGGAGAACCGATCATGGCACCCGCAACGGCTCCATTTAAAGTTCCTGCTGCTTCACTATAGTCATTGACACCTTGATTGTTGACCTTTTCTTCCACATTTTCATCCTCGAAGTTATTGCGTTCGTTACTCTGATTCATCTACTCACTTCCTTGTTTATAAGTGAAAAATTTGGTGTACTATCCTAAACATATACTACCCAGCCGAAGTCGATTTACTCCCTTTGTTTAGTGGTAGATTTCTAAGTTTCATTAAGAGTTGAGTGTTATACACAAACAGATGTAAACTACCAATAACTAATTAAACAGATTAACTGGAGGAAATGAGATGAAATATTTTGTAGTTGATGCTTTTGCAGAAAAGGTTTTTGAAGGAAATCCAGCAGGAGTCTGTATCATGAATGATTGGATTTCAGATGAACTCATGCAGAAAATAGCTATTGAAAATAATTTATCAGAAACAGCTTTTGCAGTAAAAGAAGAAGCAGGTCCCTATCGGCTAAGATGGTTTACACCTGGAGGAGAGATTAATCTTTGTGGGCACGCCACGTTAGCAACGGCATTTATCATTCTAAATTATTATGAGAAGCAATTGGATCGTGTCAAGTTCCAAACAATTAGTGGAGAGTTAACTGTAAATAAAAAAGATGATTTATATGAACTGGATTTCCCTTCCGTTCCTTTAGAAGAAATTTCTGTTACGGATCAAATGATCAGCGCTTTGGGAATTGTGCCAAAAGAAACCTACTTAAATAGAGATCTTGTATTCATACTGGAGTCCGAGGAAGAAGTGAGAAACGTAAGCCCTGACTTTGCCAAATTAGAGAAACTACCAGAAGGATTGGGTGTTTGTGTTACGGCCAAAGGTAGCACATATGATTTTGTCTCTCGAGGATTTTTCCCTAAGCTAAAAATAAATGAAGATCCCGTAACAGGTTCCTTACATTGTGGCTTAATTCCGTTTTGGGCCAATAGACTGAAAAAAGAGGAAATGGTGGCTAGACAATTATCAAATAGAGGTGGAACACTTTATTGTAAACATGAGGGTACACGAGTGAAAATGGCTGGAAGTGCGGTTTTATATTCAGTAGCCGAGATAAACATTGGGGATTAAGTATTATTCAAGAATAAGGTAATTTTTCGATAAACCAAGGGTGAAGGGTTGGGATGTATTCATTATTATCATACGTTCCTCATCAGGAGTGTTCATTGTTCCTTTTGAAAATGAATTTGGATGGGATCGGTCAACCATTTCATTTGCTTTTGCGAAGGAACGTATGGTAGTTAAGGAAAATGAATCTTCTTTAGCTAACTAAATGAAAAGGCCGAATATCCCATGATATAAAAATGGGAAATCGGCTTTTGTTCCAAGTATATTTGAAATTAATTATGACCCACTATACGATGCGGCACATACGGCTCTTCAAGGAATGCAATCTCTTCAGGTGAAAGCTTTACTGATAAAGCACCTACAGCATCCTCAAGATGTGATATTTTTGTTGCCCCGATGATTGGAGCTGCTACTGTTTCTTTTTGTAATAACCAAGCAAGTGCAATATGTGTACGTGGAACACCGTGTTTTTCAGCAATAGATGCTACTCGCTCCACCACTAATCGGTCGCCATCGGCAGTCGCATCGTATTTAGACTTTTGGACTTGATCGGTTTCTGAACGAAGTGTGGTTTCGGACCAGTCGCGAGTTAATCTACCAGAAGCAAGTGGGCTATATGGAGTAACACCAATTTTCTCTTCCCTACAAAGTGGTAGCATTTCTCTTTCCTCTTCACGGTAGATGAGGTTAAGATGGTTCTGCATAGAGACAAATTTCGTCCACCCATTTTTTTCAGCCACGTGTAAAGCTTTTTGGAATTGCCAAGCAAACATGGCAGAAGCACCAATGTATCTTGCTTTTCCTGACTTCACTACATCATGCATGGCTTCCATTGTTTCTTCAATAGGAGTAGTATAGTCCCAGCGATGGATGATATAAAGATCTACATAATCTGTTTCCAATCGCTTAAGGCTTTGATCAATTTCACTCATTATGGCTTTTCGAGAAAGTCCCGAACCATTTGGACCTTTGTGCATTTGCCCGTGTACTTTGGTTGCTATTACTACTTCGTCACGATTAGCGTAATCTTTCAGAGCCCGTCCAAGATATTCCTCACTTGTGCCAAGAGAGTATACATTGGCAGTATCAAAAAAATTAATCCCTAATTCAAGCGCTTTCTTTATCACGGGGCGAGAGTCCTGCTCGTTAAGTACCCATTGGTGAACCCATTTATTTGCGTCTCCAAAACCCATACATCCAAGACAAAGTCGAGATACATCTAAGCCAGTATTACCAAGTTTCACATACTCCATTTGATTGTTCCCTCTCTTTTGTTTAATTGCCACGTTTATCGTGACCTCTTTACTTTATTATGGCATAAACAGGGAGAAACCCCTTAACCCATTTCTATCAAGTTTTTGCCTAATCCTATCAACCATTCTTACCCTACGAACGAATATCAGATATAATGACTGAAGATGGAGAAAAAGGAGAATAAATGATGTCTGAGAAAACCTACAAACAGCAACTAGAACTTGCTAATCTCATAGAGAACTTTTCCAAACAGGATGGTGTCCATTCTACATTAATCCCCTCTGTATTTCTCATTCGTGAATCCATTATTACGGAACCTTTATCTAGAGTGAACGAGCCGTCTTTTTGCATGATCCTCCAAGGTGAGAAGGAAGTGTTATTAGGAGAGGAACGATTCTTGTATGGTCCTGGGCATTATATTGTGGCCTCTGTTGATTTGCCAGTAACAGGGCAAGTGATCAAAGCCTCAATGGAATCGCCCTATTTAGCGCTCAAACTTGAATTGACATCAACTGAAATTTTAGAAGTAATAAATGAAATCAATCTTCCATTTAATCAGGGAATGAACTCGAAGCGGGCGATGTTTGTTAGCGAAGTAGAACCATGTTTGTTGGATGCCGTACTAAGACTAGCAAATTTATTAGAAAATCCAAAGCACATTCCTGTCCTTGGTCGATTATTTAGAAAAGAAATTATCTATTGGATCTTACAAGGTCCACATGGAGAAGCATTAGAACAAATAGCATTAGAGGGTAGCAATGCCTCTAGAATACGAGAAGTGATCAACCATATTATCAAGAATTTTGAAGAACCCTTTCGAATCGAAGAGCTTGCCGAAATCGCAAATATGAGTGTGTCATCTCTACATCGACATTTTAAAGAAGTAACAGCTATGAGTCCGATTCAGTTCCAAAAACAATTGAGATTACAAGAAGCTAGGCGCATGTTATTGGCAGATCCAACAGATATAGCCGATGTTGCATTTAAGGTGGGCTATGAAAGCCAGTCGCAATTCAGTCGAGAATATTCCCGAATGTTTGGCCATTCACCTCGAGTAGATATAAGAAGAATGAGAGAAAACTATGCTTAAAATGAATAGACTAATAGTGGGCTATGCTTGAGTAAAAGGTATAGCCTATTTTTATACAAGAAATGGAAAATGCATGTAGAAAGTCAGCCTGTTATGATCGAAATCTGTCATTGTTATGGAAAAGGTACACGTCAATCATTGATCAATCCTTTTTTATTAAAATACTCCTTAATTGATTGTATGGCCCGTACCTCGTCACTTCCGATTGCCTTTATATATAATTTAGTACCTGGTTTAATTCCTAGAGACAAAATCTCCATTATTGACTTGGTTGAGTGTTTTAGATTAACAGTATCACCCTGATACTCAAGGGAAATATCGGATTTAAATTTATAAGCTAAACTTACTAACAGGGTTGCAGGTCGTGCAAATCCAGTGTTCTTTGTAATAATAAACTTTTTTTTAATCATTTTTTCACCTCTAAGGGTCGTTTCCGCAAGATTCTAAAGTAGGACGAGAAGAGGATGCCCAAAAGCTAGACTTTTTTGGACACCCTCACAATTACTATTAAAAATTAATCATGTTCTTATATAGTGCTGGTGTCAATCACGAATCGATACTTCACATCTGAGGCTAATACGCGTTCGTAGGCTTCATCAATTTTGTCCGCTGAAATCACTTCAATGCTAGGAACAATATTATGTTCTGCACAGAAGTCTAACATTTCCTGAGTCTCACGGATGCCTCCAATCATTGAACCTGCAAATGAACGGCGATGACCGATCAGAGAGAACACATTTACTGCCAATGGCTCTGCAGGTGCGCCAACATTTACTAAAGTACCATCCAGCGTTAACAGTGAGAGGTAAGCACTAATGTCAATTTTTGCACTTACCGTGTTAATGATCAGGTCAAAAGTTCCGGCAAGTTTATTAAATGTCTCAGGATCACTTGTGGCATAGTAGCTGTCGGCACCGAATTGCAAACCATCTTCCTTTTTACTCAAAGTTTGTGACAGAACGGTAACTTCTGCACCCATGGCGTGTGCAATCTTAACAGCCATATGACCAAGACCGCCCAGACCAACAACCGCTACTTTCTTATCCGGACCAGCACCCCAATGATTTAATGGTGAATATGTCGTAATACCTGCGCAAAGTAATGGTGCTGCAGCATCAAGCTCAATACCATCAGGAATTCTGACTACGAAATCCTCCGTTACCACTATGTGAGTAGAGTAGCCACCCTGAGTTGGCTCACCGTATTTATCAACACCAGCATAGGTAGGGACATTTCCTTTGAGACAGTATTGTTCTTCTCCTTTACGGCAGTTCTCACATTCACCACAGGAATCCACCATACATCCGACCCCTACTCGGTCACCGACCTTGTACTTTGTGACCTCAGCTCCTATTTCTGTGACCATTCCCGCAATCTCGTGTCCAGGTACGAGTGGATAGTTCACTGGACCCCATTCTCCATGTGCCGTATGGATATCAGAATGGCATATTCCTGCATATTTAATTTCTATTAGAACATCATGTAAATCAAGATCGCGTCGTTTAATTTCAGCTGCTCGAAACGGTTTGTCTGGACCGTCGACAGCTCTTGCTTTAGCAATTACCATTAATAAAACCTCCTAAAATTTATACTTTTCAAGAGAATATGTTGTTTAGGTAAACTGAATCATTAAGGTTCAATTTTTTCTATCCCACCTTTTATCTCTTGCAAAATCATGTTAATCCCTAGAGTTAACTCTAGGTCAAGTAATTAAATGATTTTTTTTTAAAAAAGCTCTCTTTGGCCATACATGTTTCAAACTATCTATCAATCTAGTTTATTTTTACTTTCCTCTAAAACTTTGACATTCAGCAAATACGGTGATAAACTCCCTCGTAACACTAGAGTTAACTCGAGGTCTATATCATTTAGAAAGGGAGTTAAATGTTGAAGACTTATTCTATTAGCGAAGTTGCAAAAGAATTGAATGTTACAGTATATACCTTGCGCTACTACGACAAAGAGGGGCTTATGCCTTTTGTAGAAAGGACAGCCAACGGAATACGTTTGTTTAAAGAATCCGATATTGAAGCTTTAAAAATAATTGAATGTCTAAAATCCACCGGAATGCCTATTAAGGAGATTAAGAACTTCATTGAATGGTGTTCTGATGGGGACTCCACGTTGCAACAAAGATATGATATGTTTTTGGAAAGAAAGGCTTGTGTAGAAGCACAGATGGAAGAATTGAAAAAAACAATGAAACTCATTGAGCATAAATGTTTGTATTACAAGACGGCTTTGAATGCCGGAACGGAAGAGATTCATACTAGATTATTAATTTAGGCAGCTTGTAAGGTCTGAACTCGGTATTGTACCGGGCTCAGGCCTTTGGTTATGGTCTTAGTGTCCACCCGACGCGGACAAAAAAGGCAAATGTGTCCACGAGGGGTGTCAGACACCACAAAGTGTAGTAGTATATAACGGTATATAACGGTATATTATTTGTTCAGGTGCGTGATACATAAATGGGCTATTCTCTTGATATGAAAACAATTTTTGTTATTTTGGTTACGGGTCATGTTTTTACTGTGTTTTTAATTAGTGCTTATTGGCGCGACCATCGAACAGATAAGACGGTTACTACTTTTTTCTTGGCCAAATGTGTTCAGGCCCTTGCCTGGACATTATTAACCTTATGGGGTGGCATTTCGGATGTGTTCACCATCTCGGTTGCCAACACTTTACTGTTTTTAGGGACTTCGTTTGAAATGATAGCGATTCTAAAACTGTTGAACGTGTATACAAAACGGATAAAAATAACGTATTTGATTATGACCTTCATAAACATATTTGCTTTTCATTTAGCTATTCTATTTTTCAACTTAGAGAGCAACCGAATTGCCGTTGCTTCATTTGGTACCGCTATGCTTATGATTCTACCTGTCTATCATTTAGTATATAAGCGAGAATCCTCGCGATTAAGAAAGATATTAGGTTTATTTTACTTGTTTTTAGCTTTGGCCTTGTGTGGTAGAGGGATCGTTACCCTAATGTCCGCTTATACATGGAGCTTTTTTACACCAGGATTTTTTCAAACACTTTCTTTCATAGGTCTTTATCTTGTGATGCTGATCGGAAACACAGGATTTATCCTCATATTAAAAGAACAAGCGGATCAAGAGCTTATTCGATTAGCCAGTTATGATGACTTAACAGGAGCGTTGAATCGAAGAGTATTTTTCTCAGAAGCAAACAAGTGTTTAATGGCATGTTCTAAGAATAAGAAACCCATATCTCTTATTTTGTTTGATATTGATTATTTTAAAAAGATTAATGATAAATATGGACATGATGTTGGTGATCATGTGCTGCGTGAATTGAGTAAGAAGATTCGGGAGTATATCAGCAAAGGGCATTATTTTAGCCGTTTTGGTGGCGACGAATTTGCGATTCTTCTACCAGAAACAGATGAGAAGCAATCCATGAAGTTAGCATCAGAAATTTGTAAAGGGATAGAGAAGGAGATTTTGACGGAATGGGAGCTTTCATACACGGTTAGTATGGGTATAATAACTATTATCCCTACCGTAGAGACAGAACTAGAAACGATGTATATTGCCTGTGATAAAGCTCTCTATGAAGCAAAAAGAAATGGAAGAAATGGTGTCAGTCGAGGCTTTTTATCTACAGAAGGGTTTGAAGATGAGAGGCTAAGTCAAATAAACTAATCAAAATATAGAAAAGGGGGATGTTTGTCCACCCCACGCGGACAAAAAGGGCAAAAGTGTCCACGAAGGGTGACAGACACCCATTTTTATTTTAGGGTTTCTTTTGCGGCGCGTTCTCCTGATTCAATGGCACCCTCCATGTAAAGGCGCCATTCATTAGCTGTTTCCGTCCCCGCCCAATGAATAGGTCCAACCGGGTCCGATAAGGCAGCCCCATATTCAGAGATCACGCCGGTTGCAAAATGGGCAGCATAGCCTCCTCTTGCCCAAGGATCTTCTGCCCAATCTTTCTCATACACACTGATAGGCTCAAGGGCCTTGCTTCCGAATAAATGGGCAATACAAGCTATAATCTCTTTCCTGCGTGCTTCTTTTGTCAATCGACCCAAACTTCTTGCGTATTTTCCCCCGATCAATGCAGTTAGAACACCATGAGGCTGGTCTGGTGTGGTGCTATCCATCGTAGCTCGAATCGGTCCGCAATCGTAGTAAGAGCTGCCAGATAATCCATCTTCTCTCCAAAATGGGGTGTTATATATGATGACTGATTTTATGATCGATCCTTGCCCAACCCGCTGACAAAGCTGTTCGCGAAGTGCAGGCAGTGGGGGATTGTATTGTATTTTTGCGCTGAAAGCAGGAGGGATGGCAACGATGACTTTTTTGCTAGTCCAACACTCGGAATCAGTGTGGACGGTTGCAGCACTGTTTCTCCACTCAATTTTTCTTACAGGTTGATTGAAGTAAATTTGATCCTGCATAATTGTAGCCATTCTTAGTGGTAAGGTTTGCGCCCCACTCGTTATCCACATATCTTCAGCAGTCAAAATCTGATCCATTCCACCGGCGGATTGGATGAACCAAAGGATGTCTAAGAAGGAAAATTCGCTAAGCTCAAGGGAGGAAAGTTCTTCACAGAAAATACGGAAGAATGCTTTTCCGTATGTTGAGAACATTTGTCTTTCAATCCAGCTGTCCATAGTTAGCGCATCATATTCTCTCATTAAAGAGGAATGTAATAATCCTTCTTTCTGAATAAGCTTCGTTAATTGATGGATCTTCTTTCGAGTTAGAAATAAATCTAGCATTCCTTGTGGTGAAACAGGTGGGGAAGTTTTTGAACTAAGCATGCGCTTGTTATGTAAATCATATATGGTTTTTCCCTGTTTGTATGAAGGGATGGTCTTTATATTGAAAAATTTCAATAAGGACTGTATACGAGGCTGGAATGGAGAAACCCACTGGGCACCAAGATCAATCGTAGAATCTTGATGGCTAATCGTTAATACACGACCTCCAACACGATTTTGAGCTTCTAAAATAGCAAAGCTTTTTCCGTGCTTCCTTAACTCCCATCCAGCAGCAAGACCGGATAGTCCAGCTCCAACAATTACTACATCTACATGATTTAGCACGATGAGTGCCTCCCGTAAAAGATTTAGCTGCTGAAAATAAATATAGGCATCGTGAAAGTATTTTCCCTCTGTTCTTAAAGAAACATGTACATTTTACTCATTATGTGGTCAAATGAATGTACTTTACATGTTGTTTTCATAAAAAGAATAAGTTCGGTAAAATGTAGTATTGTAAAGAAATTTTGAAAAGAGGCTGTTTTATGGATTTTACAGATTTCACCTTAAGTGAAGAAATATTGAGTACTTTAGCGAGCCTACAATATCAACATCCAACTGAAGTCCAAAGAAAAATTATTCCTCTTGTCTTAGAGGAGCGGGATGTGATCGTGAAGTCACGCACAGGAAGTGGAAAAACAGCATCCTTTGCCATTCCGATTTGTGAATTGATTGATTGGACAGAAAATAAACCGCAAGCTCTAGTACTCACCCCTACTCGGGAGTTAGCTGTACAGATAAAAGAAGATTTTATAAATATCGGCCGGTTAAAACGAATCAATGCAGTAGAAGTATACGGAAAACAATCCTTTATGTATCAAAAAACGAAACTTAAACAAAAGACTCATGTCGTTGTTGGGACACCAGGTCGACTGCTGGATCATATTCAAAAAGGCACTCTTCTACTCGATCAAGTTCGCTTCCTTGTAATAGACGAGGCTGACGAAATGCTAAACATGGGCTTTATCGAGCAAGTAGAGGCCATTATAGAAGAAATGCCAAAAAATCGAGTGACGATGCTCTTTTCAGCCACTCTTCCTGATGCGGTAAAAAAGCTCGCTCAAAACTATCTGCGCTCACCGTTGGAGGTTGAGATAGAACCTTCAAGCAATACAGATAACTTAATTGAACATTCCTTGTATTGGGCGGAGGAAGATGAAAAACTTCAATTATTGCAAAATGTAACGATTATCGAAAACCCGGATAGCTGCATCATTTTTTGCCGGACAAAGGACCGTGTGGATATGGTTGTCGATCATTTAACGAAGCTTGGGTATGATTGCGATAAAATACATGGTGGAATGATTCAGGAAGATCGTCTAGATGTGATGAGTGAATTCAAACGGGGAGAGTTCCGCTACCTGATCGCAACCGATGTGGCTGCCCGCGGGATTGATATTGAAAATATTTCCCTCGTGATTAACTTTGATATTCCATATGAAAAAGAGAGCTATGTCCATCGCACAGGAAGAACTGGCCGGGCGGGGATGAAAGGAAAGGCTACTACGTTTGTTACAGAAAGAGAAAAACGACTGTTAGACGAAATTGAGCAGCTCATTGGTTTTCATATTCCACAGAAGGAGAAACCTGCTTCGGGGCAAGTGGAGAGATCACGATCTGCCTTTGAAGAGAAGATTGGTTCAGAGCCGGAGATTAAGCAACTAAAAAGCGAGGAACTCAATAAGGATATCACCAAACTCTATTTTAATGGCGGCAAGAAAAAGAAGCTGCGGGCCGTAGATTTTGTCGGAACCATTTCTAAAATTGATGGTGTTTCTGCACAGGATATCGGAATTATCACGATTCTTGACACCGTCTCTTATGTAGAAATCTTGAATGGCAAAGGGGCACAGGTGTTGTCCGAAATGAAACATACAACGGTAAAAGGGAAACAATTAAAGGTTCATATAGCCAGAAGATAAGCACTTCTTAAAGAGGTGCTTTTTTAATTGGAAAAAAAGAACAAAACCCCATTGACAGAATATAACTCTTACTTTAATATTATCATTATCAATAATGATAATAAAAACAAGGGGGATTTACGATGATTAGCAATGCAACAATCTTAAGCATGGTCGCAGTTATTATTTTTTCTATTCTTCTATTTACTAGTGCCATTCTAATAACAAAAAAACAGGTAGGAATTTCACTCAAGCCGTTAATAATAGGTAGCATCGGGTTTGTTATTATCACTCAAGTATTAGAGAAACTTCTTCATGTTGCAGTCATAACCAATTTTCCAAACTATGCGGAACATCCATGGTTATTTGGATTATACGGCGGTTTTGCAGCAGGGATATTTGAGGAAGTAGGGCGCTATATCTTATTTATCTGGCTGTTGAAAAAATATCAGGATTACAAAGGTGGCCTGTCTTTCGGGGTAGGCTGGGGTGGCATTGAAGCCGTAGTTATTGCCCTTTCAACGGTTGTACCATTTCTTCTCTTTGCAACGATGATCAATGCAGGTACATTTGATGCCTCTATCGGAGCTAGTCTTCCGAGTGATCAAGCAGCTACCATTAAAGAAACATTATTAAATCAAGGAGTTTCTCACTACCTATGGGGAATACCAGAGCGTTTCTTTGCTCTCTTTATGCAAATCGCTTTCACTTTACTTGTTTTACTAGCTGTTATTAAAAAGAAGTTTCAATACGTACTGCTCGCAATTATCGCTCATGCGGCAATTGATTTTCCTTTAGCCTTCTACCAAACTGGATACATCAAAAGCTTATGGATTATTGAGTTGTACATTGCCTTCATCGGAGTTCTATCTTTCTTCATTATAAAAAGATTAAGAAAATTGCTGATTGGGTAAAAATACCTGAGACAAAAGTTGGTTTTAATAAAGTATAATAAAAGAAAAACTGTAAAAGGCAAACTTCTCCGAAAGGGAAGGACGCAAAGCCATGAGCCTAATCGCTTGATCTAGCGAATGGTTGTCAGGTTGCCAGGTCTCATTTTGTGAGCCTCGGCTGGCAGAATGGGGGAACTTGAAATGAAAAAGCTAGTAGTATCAATGATTGTTGTGTTGCTTTTTTCAATAGGAGGCTTTGGATCAAAAATGAGTGCTTCTACTGTAGATCGCTCCACCTGGCTATGGAATCCATGGGAAATTGTTAGTGATGAAGCGGGAACAATAAGCTTTCTCGAACAAAAGCAAATCAACAAAGTCTATGTACAAGTCGATCGTGATATCCCAATGAATGTGTACCGTAGCTTTACTACGAAGGCATCAGTAAAAGGGATAAAAGTATATGCTCTAGACGGAGCACCAAGCTGGGTAGCTCCAAAAGGATATCGAAATCAAGATGCGTTAATGAACTGGTTAAAAACCTATCAAGCTGGGTCAACCGCTTCTCAAAAATTTACGGGTATTCATTTAGATGTAGAGCCCTACTTATATAGCGGTTGGAATACGAATAGAGCAGCTACTGTAAAAAGTTATCAAGAACTGATAACAAAAGCGAATACTTCAGCTGCAGGATTAAAACTACCACTTGAAGCGGACCTGCCATTCTGGTTTGATGAAGTTTCTTATAATAATACGTATGGTAAAGGAAATCTAGCGGAGTGGGTCATTACAAAAACGAATAGTGTAACGATTATGGCCTATCGTGATACCGCCCCAGCTATCATTGAAATCGTCAAAAATGAAGTAGCCTTTGCTGGGAAACATAATAAGGCATTAGTCATCGGTGTAGAAACAGGTGCAACAGACGAAGGAGATATAATTTCCTTTTTTGAAGAAGGCGAAGCATATATGAACGAGCAGCTTGCTTCAGTTGCCTCTCATTACGGAACCACTCTTGGATACAAGGGAATTGCTATCCACCATGTAGGAAGCTGGAAAACCATGAAACCATAAAGAACGAAAGAAAGCACTTGTCAAAGAGTGCTTTTTTGTTCATATTCAGTCCTTTTTCTGGTCTAAAAAACATCATATACTTTGTTTAAAGCTTGGAAACAGGGAGGGCTCTGTTTATGAACCTGAAACATTTACAATATTTTCGTGTGCTAGCGAAAACACAGCATTATACAAAAGCAGCCGCTCAGCTATATATCACACAACCAAGTCTTAGCCAGGCAATCGGCGAGCTTGAAAAAGAATTAAGTATCAAGTTATTTGAAAAGGTTGGTCGAAATATTAAGCTGACCAAATACGGCCACTATTTTTTAACCTATGTGGAAAATGGATTAGAGGAGCTTGAAAAGGGTGAAAGGAATCTTCAAAAGCTCACCAATGCCAATACGGGTATCATTGACTTAGCATTCATTTTCTCCTTAGGAGCCGATTTTGTCCCATCGATTATTCAGTCTTTTATGGAAGAAAATGAGGGCGGACAAGTAACGTTTTCTTGTATTCAAGGAACCACACAGAATATCATCCAAGGCTTAAAGGAAGAAAATTATGACCTTGCTTTTTGTACGTATGCGGAACATGAACCAGAGATTGATTTTATTCCATTAATGAAGAGAGATATTGTACTCATCACTCATAAAGATCATCCGTTAGCATCCAAGGATTCCGTGGAATTAATGGATATTGCTGAGGAAAAATTCATTTGTTTTAACAAGAAAAGTCTATTTCGTCCCGTAATCGATCAATTATTTACGGATGCCGGAATCACTCCATATATATCTTGTGAAGTAGCAGAAGATACGGCATTGGTGGGCTTAGTGGCAGCCAAACAAGGAGTGGGAATCCTTCCGCGATCCTCCACCTTAGACCTGTTTGACATTAAAGTTCTACCTTTTCAGGAGCCGCTCCCAGAACAAATTATCTACATGGCGAGTGTAAAGAATCGTTACCTATCACCTGTAGTGGAAAAGTTTAAAAGTTATATTGAAAGAAATTCACTTAACTTATTTTTCATAGGGTAAGCCTATAGATCTCACCAAAAAACCGATTGGTATTTATGGATTGTCTGTTTTAAAATAGTCGTATAAACAAGTTTGTGAAATAATGAGCAAGAGAAAGAGGGAATCTATGATGAAAAAGGTACTTATGCTAAACGGTGTGAATCTTAATATGTTTGGAAAACGTAATCCGAAGGTGTATGGAACGATTACCCTAGATGAAATTAATGAAAGCATGAAAAAGTTAGCAGAAGAGTTAGATCTAGAACTTGAAACATTCCAAACGAACTGTGAGGGAGAGATGGTAGATCGCATTCATCAAGCCTATCGTGAAAAAGTCGATGCAGTGATTATTAATGCTGGTGCCTGGACCCACTATAGCTACGGAATTCGCGATGCTTTAGATATTTTAGAAGTACCGTTTATTGAGATTCATATGTCTAATATCCATGCAAGAGATGAATTTAGACATCGTTCTGTATTTGCAGAAATTGCTCAAGGTCAGATTAGCGGTTTTGGATGTGACAGTTACTTATTAGGGTTAAGAGCCGCAAAAACACTTATTGATGAAAAGCAATTACAAGAAGCTTAAAAAAGCTAGCAGGCCAATGACTAAAGGGTTCCGTTTTTTGGGTACTTTATTAATTAAAATCACAAGACAAGACGTATGAATTTGCATACGTCTTGTAGTAATTAACATGATTAAGTATTGTACAATTAAAACTGGTCGATAAAAAGCTGCGGATCCTCACATTTAGGTTAGGAGGGTCCGCACTTATCAGTTGAGGGATCAGGTTAAGCACCCGAGCTGAAAAATAGACGGAGAAATTCCGATTAATTAGTAATTGTTATTAAAAAAAGCTTAAATAAACGGAGAGATTCCGCCTATTGGCTCAAAAAATTCGAAAATAGGAGATTTTGCTTTGCATAAGCGGAAAACCTCCCCTTATTTACCCCGAAATCTGCTCCATTCTGCATCTAACCGGAAATTCTCCGCTTATTACGCTAGTTACTCGATTAAGGCCAAGACAAAGGGACCCAATACCTGCTAGCATTGTTATTGAAGATACGAACGTAGTTGTTGTAGTTTTGCTTTTCCAAAGTGATCCTCTAAGGTTCTTACTGCACTTTCCACTACAAACTGCCTCTTTTGGCTAGGCTGCAAAAGCTCCTCTAAGATGAAATCGAGCAGCTCGATATATTTCACAGAGTCAGTCATATGCACGCTCTCTTTTTTTAGACTCATAATTTCAAGTGTAAGTTGTTCTTGATAAGATTTATCTTTCTTATGACAAGTTGGAGACCAATCATCCAACAGTTCCGGTGGAAGAAGTTGCTCACCGGTTTCCCCTACATTCTTCATTAGTGCCAAAAGTCGATTAACACTATATCTTACTACCCGTTCAGGATTGCTCTTTAAGCTATTCGCCATTCTCTCATACTTAAGGTTATGGTGGAAAATAGCGGTAAACATTATGGCAGCATCAAGAAGATAGGGTTTCATGCTCTCGCCAAAAATTTCATGAAAGCGTTCGTATACCCAACGTAACATTCGCAACTGAAAATCACTAATAAACTTTTTTAACTCAGAATCATTTAAAAATAGCACTTCTTCATATAAAGGTATAAGATTACTTGCTCGATTGGTCTTCACTTGCAATTCCATTTGCTTAATGAACACTTCGATATCTGACGGGTCTTTTCCGATTAAAAGTTCGTTTCTTTCATGCTCAAACTTTTTTTGGATCACTCGAAAAATGGCCATGAGTAGCTCGTTTTTTGAAGAAAAGTAATTATAAAAGGTTCCTTTAGATATACTACTAAAATCTAATATGTCTTGAATGGAAGTTGCTTGAAATCCCTTTTCTACAAAAAGCTGGTGGGCTGTATTAATAACGTGTTGCTTCCGATCATTCATTGTATCACCCGAATTAGTATTTGGACTCACTGTATAAAAGTATAGTAACTTATTTTTCTGAAGGTTACAAACCCATTATTTAGCTGTGTTTTTTCATTGCAATTTTTATACTCAGGGTATAATATATGTAAAGTGTATAACAGAAGTACATTTTATTGGACTTATAGTATAGGAGGAACATACATGGCTGAAAAACAAGATAAACGGCCGCCATACGGGATTATTGGAGTTCTGTTAATTGGGGCTTTCATCACGTTTTTAAATAACACCTTATTAAATATTGCTTTGCCATCCATCATGAAGGATTTAGAGGTAGAAGCTGCCACAGTTCAATGGTTAACTACAGGCTTTATGCTAGTTAACGGGATATTAATTCCGGCTACTGCCTTCTTAATACAGAAATATTCTGTTCGAAATTTATTTTTAGTCGCCATGAGTTTATTTACGATCGGTACTTTAGTTGCTGGTGTGGCTCACGAATTTCCGATTCTTTTAGCTGGACGTATGCTTCAAGCATCAGGATCTGCCATTATGATGCCATTGCTTATGAACGTCATGCTCGTTAGCTTTCCAATTGAAAAAAGAGGAACAGCGATGGGGGTTTTTGGCTTAATCATCATGTTTGCCCCTGCCATTGGTCCAACTTTATCAGGGTGGATTATTGAACACTATGATTGGAGAATGCTTTTCCACTTTATTACCCCTATTTCAGTAATAGTGGTATTAATCGGATTCTTCCTATTAAAAGATAAGAAAGAAAAGAGTAATCTTCGTTTAGACTTTTTCTCATTAGTATTATCAAGTATTGGTTTTGGTGGGATTCTTTACGGCTTTAGTTCGGCAGGAAGCAAGGGGTGGGATAGCCCGCATGTGTATCTGGCTATTGCAGTCGGTTTCATTTCGCTAGTAACTTTTATTTTAAAACAAATAAAGCAAGACAATCCGTTGTTAAACTTTAAAGTGTTTAAATACCCCATGTTTGCCTTGTCATCTTCTATATCCATGGTAACAAACATGGCATTATTCTCAGGAATGATCCTTATTCCCATTTATGTTCAAACGATTCGTGGAATTTCTCCACTAGACGCAGGGTTAATGCTCCTACCAGGTGCCATCGCCATGGCGATTATGTCTCCTATTACCGGGAGACTGTTTGATAAATTTGGTGGGCGAGTATTGGCGCTAATTGGTTTAGGAATCACGGTAATCACCACGTATGAGTTTAGTCAGTTAACGGTAGACTTAAGCTATACGCACTTAGTCATCCTTTACACAGTTCGAATGGTTGGGATGTCATTTGTTATGATGCCTGTTTCAACAAACGGATTAAATCAACTTCCGACGCGTTTCTATCCACATGGTACGGCAATGAACAATACGTTAAACCAAGTGGCTGGGGCAATCGGCACCGCATTACTAGTTACGGTTATGTCCAATCGTACAGAAACACACGCCAAAGAATTGGCTGACGAAGCGATGAAGACAGCAGCTGGTCAAGGAGCAGGAGCCGCACAGCCAACTGCTGAAATGATCGCTCAAATGAAAGAGCAGATTATGATGAAGGCGATGCTCGAAGGAATTAATGATGCATTCCTTGTAGCTACAGGGATTTCAATTGTCGCCTTCATCCTTGCATTCTTTATCAAACGCGCCACACAAGCAGAGGATCCAATCGAAGGAAAAGAAGTGTCAAAGGTTGTACCGGCAAAGCTAGCTGAAAATTAATGCTCGTATCTGAAGGGACCCTCGAAATTGAGGGTCTTTTTATAGCAAGTAAAGTGTTAGAATCGCAAATAAATTTTTCGAAGCGCAAATAAAATCCCGGAATCGCAAATAAATTTTTCGAAGCGCAAATAAAATCCCGGAATCGCAAATAAATTTTTCGAATCGCAAATAAAATCTCAGAATCGCAAATAAATTTTTCGTATCGCAAATAAAATCCAAAACTACTAATAGAAATCTACTAATCCTCCTAAAAAAGCACCAAAATCCATTCAGAAATGCCCTTTCATCCCTTAGTTTCCACTCATTTATTGCAAAAAGAATCGAAACAGTGCGGAAAAAATCAATCTCTTCAAATCCATTCCGAGATTCCGCCTGCCCCTAAAGTCAACAACAATATTTTACCAAAATTAAGATTTTATACTTGCGTATCTACTAAACTACCGTTACTATTAAGTTTGTATTAAATCTAGATATGGATATACATAAGTAAAAATTCAACTATATATTGTGTTGTTGCCTTAAGATAAGATGCCGTACGGCTTAATAGGGAATCTGGTGAAAGACCAGAACTGCCCCCGCAACTGTAAATGCTGACAAAATGAACAAGCCACTGTGAAGATTGCTTACGAGATGTAGGTGCCTAAATGGGAAGGGTTCAAAGTAGAGTGAAGCATAAGTCAGGAGACCTATCTTACTTAAGATGTTTCAACTTCTTCGGGGATTTGGGAAGATGAAACGATGGCGACAGAAGACAAAAAGTATTTTTGCCTGTTTGTCTTTTGCTGAAATCGTTTCATCCGCTCAAGGAACCACTTGAGCGGATTTTTATTTTCAGGAGGGACGATCATGACAGTAGTAGATGTACATGAAGATTATAAATCGGTGTTAAGAGCGATTGAAGAGTGTTCTTCAACTTATCAATTAGACGCCACTGAGATGACAAAAATGGTAAATGAATTAGAGGCAGCAAAAAAAGAAGTGAGCCAACAAGCTTTATTTTATTCTTTAAATAAAATCGCGATGGACCAGCCAGATTGGACATTTGTTGCCGCGCGCATATACTTAACCGAATTATACAAGAAAGCTTCGCAAAATCGAAACTACGATTCATCACATACATATGGGAACTTTTACAATTTGCTAGAAACGTTAACAGAGAAAGGGATCTACTCTCCTAAACTGCTGCAAATGTATACAGAGGAAGAAATTAAAGAATTAGCGGACACAATCAGTCCTGAACGAGATAAGCTTTTCAACTATATTGGTCTGTTTTTGTTTGCTGATCGTTACCTTGCAAGAGATCATGATAGAAATGTATATGAGTTACCGCAAGAAAGATTCATGGTTATTGCGATGACCATTATGATGAACGAATCGAAAACCAAAAGACTAGAGTTAGTAAAAGAAGCCTACTGGGCCCTTAGTCATTTATATATGACGGTAGCCACACCAACATTATCAAATGCAGGCAAGAACTTTGGTCAGCTGTCCTCTTGTTTTATCGACACAGTGGATGATTCGCTTGACGGCATTTATTTGAACAATTGGGATATTGCTCGCTTAAGTAAAGAAGGCGGTGGCATCGGGATTTATTACGGAAAGGTTCGTGCGCTAGGTTCCGATATCAAGAGGTTTAAAGGAATGTCCTCTGGAGTCGTACCTTGGATCCGCTTGATTAATGATACAGCCGTAAGTGTTGATCAATTAGGTCAAAGACAAGGGGCGGTTGCCATTTACTTAGATATATTCCATAAAGACGTGATGAATGGCTTTCTTGAACTAAAGACCAATAATGGGGATGAGAGAAGAAAGGCTCATGACATTTTCACAGGAGTTACCATCCCTGATTTATTTATGGAAAAACTTCAAGAGAAAGATGAAAACGGCAGAAGTATTGGAGAATGGCATACATTCTGTCCGCACCAAGTGAAGCAGCTGATGGGCTGGAAGGATGAGAGCGGGAACCCGCTTGGGCTTGAGGATTTTTATGATGAAAAAGATCGAAAGTATTTTACAGAAAAATACGAAGAAGCGGTGAATCAACCACTCTTACCAAGAAAAACCTACCGTGCGATGGATATTATGGCCCGAATAATGGTTGCTCAGTTAGAAACAGGTACACCTTACATGTTCTATCGAGATGAGGTGAATCGTCAAAATCCAAACAAGCGTGCAGAAGGAAGAACCTCTATCTACTGCAGTAATTTATGTACAGAAATCGCCCAAAACATGTCGAGTACAACGATTGTAAAAGAATACAAGGACGAAGATGGCAATCTAATAATTGTAAGAAAGCCGGGAGAATTTGTTGTATGTAATCTTTCCTCAATCAATCTCGCAAAGGCTTATGGTTCCAATGAGCTGGAACGATTAATAGCGATTCAAGTGCGGATGCTAGACAATGTTATCGATCTGAATACCATTCCAGTTGGACAAGCCGAGTTAACGAATCAAAAATATCGAGCGGTCGGCTTAGGGACGTTCGGGTGGCATCATCTGTTGGCCTTACAATCGATCCATTGGGAATCAGAAGAAGCGGTCCAGTTTGCTGATGAACTATACGAAAATATTGCGTATTACACGATTCGAGCATCTATGGAGCTTGCCAAGGAAAAAGGTGCCTTCAGTCAATTTGAGACGTCTGAATGGGCTACTGGAAGATACTTCGAGCGGAGAAATTACACGTCCGACCGTTGGAGTGAGTTAAAAGAACAAGTAAAGGCAAACGGTATTCGTAATGGCTGGCTGATGGCGATTGCTCCAAATTCGTCGACTGCAAAAATTGGTGGCTCAACTGACGGAATTGATCCGTTGTACGCAGTGGAATATGCGGAGGAAAAGAAGAACTTTAAGTTCAAGGTAACCGCACCTGACTTGAACCATCGCACATACACGTACTACCGAAGAGCAAGGCATGAGTTAGACCAAGTGTGGAGTATTCGTCAAAACGCAGCACGTCAGCGTCATATTGATCAGTCTATCAGTTTTAACTTGTATGTGAGACACGATATAAAAGCAAAAGACTTGCTCCATTTACACGTAGAAGCTTGGAAGCAAGGGTTAAAAACGACGTATTACGTAAGAAGTACTTCGCAGTCAGAGATTGAAGAATGTGAAGCTTGCCATAGCTAAGCTTGAAAGGAGAAGGGACCATGTCAATCAATGCCCCATTAAATAAAATCAAACTGTTGAACCCAACCTATCCTAATCGTTCAACAGGTATTATTAACGGACAATCTTCTGGTCTATTAAACTGGAATGATATCGCCTACCCACAAATGTATGATCTGTATCAAACATTGCTGTCTAATTTTTGGAAGGCACAAGAAATCAATATGCAAGATGATATTAAACAATGGGATTCATTATCTTCGCACGAAAAGGATATCTTTTTACGGGTCAATACGCAGCTTGCCTCCCTGGATAGCCTTCAAACGCCAACGATGAGTCAAGTGCTAGACTATGTGTCCGATTCAAGCTTCAAGGCAATCTTTGCGGTCATTGCTCAACAGGAGGCTGTTCACAACGAATCGTACTCGTATATATTAAGTTCATTGGTTCCTGTTAGTGAACAAAATGCGCGGTTCAATCAGGCAAAGGATGATCCGATTGTTCAAAAAAGAAATCAGCTTATCTTGGATGCATATGAAAAATTCCGTTCACATCCATCAGCTCAAAACCTCTATGAACTAGCCATTAACTCAATTATTTTAGAAGGAATCTATTTCTATGCGGGATTTGCCTTTTTCTATAATCTAGCACGTCAGCAAAAAATGCTTAAAACTAGTACGATGATTAGCTATATTCAAAGAGATGAGATGCAGCATGCGTATTTCATTTCTCAGTTTGTTCGTATTATGTTAACGGAAAATCCAGAGCTAAATAATGAGGCAAACA
Organism: Robertmurraya sp. GLU-23; assembly: GCF_052983275.1. Classification (NCBI taxonomy): domain Bacteria; kingdom Bacillati; phylum Bacillota; class Bacilli; order Caryophanales; family Bacillaceae; genus Robertmurraya; species Robertmurraya sp. GLU-23. The sequence continues at coordinate 63,880 of NZ_JBRKCV010000008.1, read as the reverse complement.
TTCAATATGCGTATGATCGCATCAAAGAAGCGGTGGATCTTGAGAAGGAATGGGCAGGAGAAATATTAGCGGAGATCAACGGAATTGACCTAGAAGAGTTCGGACAATATGTGGAGTATTTGGCCAATAAAAGACTTCGACAATTGGGTCTGGATCATCTTTATGGTGACCGTGACAACGTGATGCCATGGATTCAAGTGTTTAGTGACGAAATGATCAATGACACCAAATCAGACTTTTTTGAACAGAAATCCCGAACCTATACAAAGGTGACGCAGTCCAATGGCTTTGACGAATTATAAGGGGAAAATAGCGATTGTTTATTCATCTGTCACGGGGAATACGGAAGAACTTGTTCGTATGGTAGCAGGCTGCTTTCAAACGCGATCTGTATCTACTGACTTGTTTCTAGTAGAAGATTTTCTCCTCGCTAACATTCACGACTATGATGGATTGGTCATTGGAACCTATACGTGGGGAAATGGAGAGATCCCAGTAGAAATGATGCCTGTGTATCAGGAAATAGAACTGCAAAATGTTCGGGAACTTGCCACGGCTGTGGTTGGAACAGGCGATTCCTTTTATCCTTCTTTTTGTGGAGCGGTGGATGAATTTAAGGATATGCTCTATGTGCAGACCTCCTTAGTGGCCACCTTAAAGATAGAATTACAGCCACAACTTAAGGATTATAGAAAATGTGAAAAATTAGCGGAGTTATTAATAGAAAGAATTCAAAGTCAAACTTATAGTACAGTGTAAAAAGGATTTTTAAATGTTTACTAGATGGACAATTTGGGTATAAAGGAAGGTCTCTTTCATTTATGGCTCAATAACAGATAGGTAGAGGGACTGCATTTGCGGAGGCAGTTCCTTCTTTGTGTGTTTTTTTATAGACAAATGCGAATACAATTATTTACTATTATATGTATATACCTATGGATAAGAATGAAAGTTTTGTTTGAAAATACCATTCTTTGTTAAGATAAAGAGTGAGGGTAATCGGGATTTCTTTATCGATCATATACAATCTTCCTACTCTTTTAGAATGCTTAAAAGAACTCAATCAGTTAGACTATAATCCTGAAATTATTGTAGGAGGGAGAATCACATCCTTGTATCAATTATATAGTTATTGTCCAAGTAACGTTGTCGTGATAGAGGGTTTATACCATCTACGTTCGTGGCTTAAAGAGAACAAGATATGTGAAAGAGTATATGAATATCATTGAAAAATCCTTCCAAACCTTCCCGTTTCCATTTTTTGTGGTGGATCAAGATTTTACTATTATAGGAGTTTCAGAAGAGACGCAACTCCAATTTCCTAATGCAAGGAGCTTTCTTGAACTTGTTGATTTAGGAAGTAGGAAGAAAGCGGAACGATTCTTAAAACCAGTATTCGCAAAAACAAAGGTAGAACTGAATTTAGTCAGGAAGGATTTCAATCTTACTTTATTCGATGTGTATACCCAGTGGGAAGATGAAAATCGTTTATATGTGTTTTGTATAGAAAAACAGGAAAGTATTCAGCAAATACAAACCATCATTCGAAAGTTAGAAACTCAACTAGAGAGCGAAAATCTTACGTGGCTTGAGAAACAAGAACAGCTTGAAGCCACCTTAAAAAGGATGGAGCAAGTGGTTATGAAGCATGATAACCTTTCAAGCCTTGGGAATATAGCTTCTATTATAGCCGGAGATTTGAAAAAACCATTAGTAAGTATTCGGGGTTTCCTTCAATTGCTAAAGCCTTATCTAATAGAGACCGGTAAAGACCATTATGCCGATATTGCACTTGAAGAAGTAGATTATGCAAATAATTTAATCTATGAATATGTTAGTTCTACTCGACCAACAGCTCCTAATAAACAGCAAGTAAATATACAAAAGGTATTAATGGAAGTAATTCAAACTTCTCAAAAAGAAGCCTTGAAAATAAATTGTGAAATTAAGTATGTGAAGGAACAAATACTCCCTGTTCAGGAACTAGATCAAAAGCAAATGAAACAAGTAGTGCTAAATTTGATTCGAAATGCGATGGATGCGGTCCAGGCTAGTAAAAACAGAGGGAAAGGGAGCATTATTCTAAGAACAAAACTTAATGAAAATACCATTGAGATCTCTGTAAAAGATAATGGTTCAGGTATGGAAGAGGAAACGATAAAAAGAATTTTCACTCCTTTTTTCACCACAAAAGAAAGAGGAGCAGGAATCGGGCTATCAGTATGTCAAAAAATAGTAGAAAATCATGGTGGAATGATTGAGGTGTCGAGTAAACCTGGGGAAGGTACAACCTTCATTGTTGCTCTACCTTTATTATAAATGACTTACGTAAGGGAGAAGAAACAATCTAATAGTATTTACGCTGCATGATTAAAAAATCGTAACTATTACATTCTTTCGGATTGCAGCAAGTTTATGGAAAAAGGGGTATAGTAAGTTTTGAAAATATCAGACAAAGAGTTGATGGATGCTTATGCTGCAGCATTGAAGTTGGCTTTAGATCATGAATTTATACAGTTGTTAGAGGAAGAGATAGACAAAAGAAATTTAAGACATTTAGTAGAGAACTATTTCATTGAGCAGTGATTGACCTTTGGCCAGATACTATTAGATAGATAAGAAATCTTTAGGAGCAGGTTTGGCAGGTTAAAATAATGAGAAGTAAGGGCGATCCTATATATTTGCAGGAGCAAACCTTTAAGGGAATCCGCTAATTTTCGTTCATAGGGGATAGGGAATTGACAGAAACTTACTTGGAATTACATGCGATGGATAAAGAACTATTGTTTGAGGCATTTACCCATGCGCCATTAGGAATGGTATTGATGGGAATAAATGGGAAGATCGTGAAAACAAACTCGTCCTTTTGTCGTTTTACGGGATATTCAAATGAAGAAATGGTTCAATTAGGGCTAAGGTATTTATTATATGAAGAAGACTATGTAACGATAGATTCAAATTATCGAAAGTTACTAGCTGGGGAGAAAGATTCTTTTCAATTAGAAAAGCGGTTTGTACATAAGAATGGTGAAGTAATTTGGGGTTCAATCAGTGCCCATAAGGTGAGTACGTCTCAAGCAGATTATATTATTGGCCAAGTGGTCGATATCACATCTAGTAAACAGATGGAACCAGAAATGGAAAGGCTTAAATCCCAGTTAAATTCTTTTATGGATCATCATTTAGATCCAATTTTGATTTTCGATGAAAAAGGGATTTTAACAAAAGCAAATTCGGCGTTTGAAGAGGAGTTTGGTTGGAATCTTCAGGAATTAATCGGGGTTAAAATGCAAGATGTGAGATTTTTAGCAGATGAAGAAGAGAAGTTAAAGGAAAAGGTCCTTCGTGGAGAATGTGTGGAAGGGTACGAAACATCTTTAAAGAAGAAAAATGGAATGGCGATGGATGTAATGCTCACAAGCTTTCCGATTAAAGACCATCAGGGAATCAAAAACGGAATCGCTGTTAGTTTTCGTGATCTAACAGACCGGAAACAAGCAGAAGAACTAATGATTCAGTCGGAAAAACTGTCTATTGCCGGACAATTGTCAGCAGCTATTGCACATGAAATTCGAAATCCTATCACGGCTATCAAAGGCTTTTTAAAGCTCTTGCAAAACTCCAATGAAAAACAGCTATATTATGAAATTGTAGAATCAGAAATAGCCCGAATTGAACTGATATTAAGTGAATTATTATCACTTGCCAAGCCACAAAAAAACAATTTTAAAGAGACCGATTTACGCTTAACCTTAAAGCAATGTATTTCACTGTTAGATGCAGAAGCGAATTTGAAAAGTGTTCAGGTAGATTTTAAGCACCAGAGTCATCTACCAAAAATTCATTGCGATGAGAACCAAATAAAGCAAGTGTTCATTAATTTTATGAAAAATTCTTTTGATGCCATGCCTGACGGAGGCAATTTACATATTGAAATGGAAAATTGTATGCTCACTTCTAGTATAACCATTCGTTTCAAAGATACTGGCTGTGGAATACCGAAAGAAGTTTTATCCAAGATCGGTCAGCCCTTTTATACAACGAAAGAAACGGGAACGGGCTTAGGGTTTATGGTGAGTAAAAATATTATTGAAGGCCATAGTGGCACTGTACATATCTCAAGTGAAGTAAATGTAGGAACAACCATTGAAGTCGTTTTACCAAGCTTAAATAACATACAATAACCTCATCCAAAGGTGGATGAGGTTATTATTTTTATCCAATATAAGCGATGATTCCTTCGTTGTCGTCTAAATGTAGCTTGATAGGAGCATAGGGATCTCTTCCTAAATACTCATCGATCCAGAGGCGTAACGCTTCAATTAAATTTGCAGTGATAAGCACTTGTTTTCGATCATCTACAAACACTTCAGCAGAAAAGCCGTAATCATCGTCATACATAAGCTCTACTTCGACTGCTTCAGGGTTTATTTGCTTTTTTTTAGCGATATAAACACAAATAGCATTAATAATCTCTTGTTCAGAAATAATTAACTTCTCCATGGGTTTGTGTTCTCTTGCTTCTTTTTCTTTTTAAGAGCGGTAAAAACCATGCGAATGATACTAATTAAGGCGATAATAGCAAACACATTTACCATGAATCCAAGGATGGAACCTAAGATTCCCATGTTTGCAAATAGACTACCAAATAATAGACCCGCAAGCCCACCAAGCATAAGCCCCTTCATCAGACCGCCGGAGAAGAACCCCTTATTTGCTGTTGTTGAAGACTTTGTCGTTGTGGAATCTGATTTTTTATTTTGAAAGAATGAATTGTTGTTATTGGTTGTTGTATTTGAATTATTGTTGAAGCTTTTCTTTCCTGATTTATACGATTTTGCTTCCACTGTCGTAGTGGTGTCTTGGAATACAATGTTTCCAACTGGTGAAAAAATGAGTGCTGCCATTAGCAAAGCTGATAGTAACTTTTTCATTCCTTTTGTTTTCCCCCTGTAATGTATATTTCTACTACTCTATTGTATACGAGTGAGAGAAGAAAGGGTTTCATTTTTATAAAAAAAAATAGAATGGAAAGTGGTTCCATTCTATGATTAAGAAATTAGGATGCTTTTGTTTCTACTAGATGAGATTGAACAGGCTTCTGTTCGATTTAAGTGTAGGAAGAAAGTGGTAATAAGTACAATATGGAAATATTATGATTGGGGATAAGGGGAGCTTATAGGTTTGGAAGGGGACAGGTTTTGTGGGTGTAAATAAATGATCAGGATCGCAAATAAAATCCGAGAATCGCAAGTAAATTTTCAGGATCGCAAATAAAATCCGAGAATCGCAAATAAATTTCCAGGATCGCAAATAAAATCCGAGAATCGCAAGTAAATCGCCAGAATCACAATCAATCTATTAAAAAATCCATTTTAAACCATCAATAATTCGTTGCGAAGGGTCAAAACTCCCCTCTAAATGAAAAAACTCCCGCGACCATGCGGGAGTTCAGTCTATTTCATCTGAAAATACGTATCTAATACCCTGCGCCCGATGGTTAAGTTCGGAGAGGGACCTGTGTCTCCTGTATACACCCATGGAACAATGACGGCCATGGCTACCTCCGGGTTACTTGATGGGGCGTAGCTGACTAAGCTAACATTCATCACTTCAGGTGGTGCATTCTTTGGGTACTGATCACGGTCTGGTCCATCATAGAAGGACTGAGCGGTACCTGTTTTTCCTGCCGGGCTGTAAGGGGCAGAACCGAAAGCTTTAGCTCCTGTTCCGGAGGTCATCACTCGGCGGAAGCCGGTTTGAACTCGTTCGACCCATTCGTCCTTCATGCTTACACGATTTAAGATATTTGGTTGGATTTCTTGGTAAACGGGGCCAAGCTTATCACTAGTCGTACCAGGCTCACGGATTTCTTTTACAATATGGGGCTGAATACGGTAGCCTCCGTTAGCAATCGTTGCGGCATATTGAGCAAGCTGCATCGTTGTGTACGTATCGTATTGTCCAATGACCAAGTCAAGGGCAAAACCTGGCTTCGTTGAAGGGCCTTTAAAGCCGGTCATTTCATTTGGTAAGTCAATTCCTGTTTTTGCACCTAAGCCAAATTGAGCAAAGGAATCTCTGATTTTTGAAAAAGTATCTGGAGCTAAGCTTAATGGAGCATTTGGTACATACTGTGCTCCTCCAATTTTTATAGCGGTACGGAACATATAGACGTTAGAGGATTGTTCTAATGCGTATAAGTCATTAATCGTACCCATATTTCTCCAAGATTTTTTCACGGGAGTTCCTTTAATGGAGATTGGTCCGTCATAAAGGGAAGTACCTGGAGAAATAGCGCCCGTTTGGTATCCGGTAAGCACGGTTGCTCCCTTCACGGAGGAACCGACATTATAAGAAGTAGTGATATTGCCAAGTGCAAAGTCCTGGATTTCTAGGTTACCCGTTTCTTCGCTTCTTGCTAAAAGCTTTCCAGCCATTGTTAGGATTTCTCCGGTATTTGGATCCATTAATACAACAAAGGCGCGGTCTAGAAACTTTGTTCCACCAAATCCACGTTTGGTAGCGAGAAGCTCTTCTTCAAGAATTTTTTCAACGGCGAGCTGTAAGTCCATATCAATGGTTAGAATAAGATCCTTGCCGCGCGTACCATCGGATACAGGGACCGTTCCGACGATATTTCCTGATTTGTCCTTTAAATATTTAATTTTGGATTTATTTCCGCGCAGAACATCTTCATATTGATATTCCAAATAGCTTTTTCCGACACGGTCGTTTCTACTATAGCCACGAGAGAGATAGTAATCTAGCTGTTCAGCTGGTATCCCTTCTTCACTAGTAGTGGTTTTTCCTAATATTGTTTTTAAGGTATTTTCGAATGAATACGTTCGCTCCCAGTCCGTAACCGTATCTACCCCAGGTAAAAAGTCGAGATTCTCACTAACCTTTGAGAATTCCTCATCTGTTACCCCAACATTCTTTACGAGATGAGGGGTATACTCGTATCCACTCGCAAATTCACGGTAAATGGCAATGACTTGTATATCTTTCTCTTTTAGAGAGGCGAGATCTTCCGCGGTGATTCTTTCTAGCAACGTGTCATAATATTTTTTGTTAAACTCTTTTTCACTGTCTGTTGAATCTCTCATTGCCTCTTCTTCAGATTTGGATATTTTCTCTTTAACCAATAAAGGATTTTTTAGAATCCAATAATCCTTTTTGTCACGATCTCTCACTTTCTTTGTATCCATCATGATTAGCTTGGAGAGGTTTTCTGCTGTTTTTAACATTTCCTCCTGACTGGCTCCCCAGTTTGTGTATGTAATCGCGTTTTGAGCAATATTGTCAACTACTATTCTTCCGTTTCGGTCGTACATTTTTCCGCGTGGAACAGGTTGACTTACAACGATTTCATTGGTCCTTTCGAGTTCGTCCTTGTAGGCTACTCCCTGAACCATTTGCACAGTGCCTAAGCGCACAATGAGGATAACAAATAAGACAAACACAATAAAAAATAGGAGATTTACTCGTAAGGGAACATGTCTCTTTTTGCTTGCTTTTTTCTTCATGAACTTCACTCCTTAGAAGGGAACGACTCTACTGGTATATATTTCTATTTTTATCATAATCTATGACGTTCTTAATAACAACAAAGTTTCAATTTTTTGACTAATTAACAGGTTACTCACATGTTGTGGATATCTACTGTGAAAATGTTGTTAATAAACTGTATATAACTCAAATAATCCACATTATCCACATTTTATAAACAAAGTTATGCACATTATCCACATAATCGAGTTGTAGAAAGAATAAATAAAAAAAGTTATAAACAACCTGTCCAAATGCCTCTTTTCTTTCTATATAGAAAGTGAGAGGAGGTGATAGAGATGGCACAGGCGATGATCATGGATACGAAGCTTAAAGTATTGTTTGAAAATGGACTAAACTCAAAAGGAGAAGTAATCATTAAAACGAAGACATTTAGTAATGTGCGTAAGGAGGCTACTGCGGATCAACTTTTTCAAGCGGGTCAAGCATTAGCAAGTCTTTGTTCTTTACCAGTAGTGAATATTGAACGAGCTGACAATTTTGAGTTGGTAAACGCGTAAGTGGAGTTGAGTGATTAAACATGAGGAGGTGAGTAAATTGGCCAAAACATTGGAATTACAATTCATAACTGAAACAGGTGAAACAACAACCATTAGTATGGAATCTCCAAAAGAACCTGTTGATACGGCTGCTGTGAAGATTGCGATGGATCAAATTGTTGCTTCAAACGCATTTTATAGTGCGAAGGGACAGCTAGTTTCCCCTAAAGGTATCAGAGTTATTGAGAGAAATGTGACACCTTATGAATTAGCATAATAATAGAGAGAGTCGGTTGAAATTTGACCGACTCTCTTTTTAGGAACGGAAGAAAGTATAAATTATTGACTTTGAACAATGTCTAGCTCCAGCGCCCAGCGACTAGTGTACTTCGCTCTCTTCCCTACGATAAGTCAACATCGGATCGCTAGCGCTCTCCGTGTTTCCTTTATCTCAGTCAGAGCGCTCCAGTCCATACGTCGCTAGACGGGCACTTCCGCATTTCTTATTACATAACAATTTTACACCAAAGGACTTTGTCTTTAATCCTAACACCAGCTAGTTTTCCGAACGGTATGTCTCGAACGACTTCAATGTCATTAAAATTAATAGTGAGTTTGTTATCTTCGTACGTGACTCCATCCGCATCTTTTAAGAGTTTCTTTTTCATGGATTCCTTTAGACTGGGCTTTAAGTCGACTACTTCAAACTGTATCCGTCTGCCTTTTGCCATAATAGGTTTCAGTTCGAGTCGGAAGGGAACAGGTACGAGCATCACCTTTGTATTTCCTGTTAAGACGAGATGCTCCCCTTCGAACGAACATTGTAAATTGGAGGTTCCTTCTAATGGCTGAAGATGTAGCAGGCGGTTGACAAGCTCTTCTGACATACGAATAGGTGTGCCAGTTGCAATTTTATCGAGCAGGCTTTCCACCGTCCATGATTGATCTTTTAATTCCCCAAGCTTTCGCTGCATTGTTTCGAGAAACTCATTCATGCGGTCTCCTCCAAGCTGTCATATTTCTAGTTCGAATACATTCATTACATTATATGGACGGTAAAAAAAAAAATGAATAAAGTTGCAAATTGTTACGTTGTTCAATATATTCTTGATTTTTCCATTTTTATCATATATAGTACATTACATCAGTAATGCACTAGCATACCATATGAATATAGGAGGTGAGGAACGTGATCTTAAACTCAAATAGTATGAAGCCAATCTATGTACAAATTGCTGAGTATCTTGAAGGGGAGATATTAAGTGATTCCATTCGACCTGACGAAAAAATTTACTCTCAATATCAGCTGGCGGAAATGTTCAACATTAATCCTGCTACAGCGGCAAAAGGGTTGAATTTGTTAGCGGATGAAGCCATTTTGTACAAAAGGAGAGGGCTTGGAATGTTTGTGGCTACAGAGGCAAAGAAGATCATCCTCACAAAACGAATCAACACCAAACTGAAGGAGCTCATTGAAGAAACCGTTAGAGAAGCGCGTCAATTAGGAGTAAGTAAGGAAGAACTAATGGAGATGATTCAAAAGGAGGGGGAGGAGTAATGAATATCGTTGAATGCAAGAACCTGACCAAAACATATGGAAGGAATCAAGCTTTAAGAAATATCTCTTTTTCTCTAGAGGGTGAAAAAATCATAGGGTTGATTGGTCGTAACGGAGCTGGTAAATCCACTCTATTAAAACTAATGGCAGGCTTTCTTGAAAAAACATCTGGGGAGATCAATGTTTTGTCAGAAGAGCCATTTAATAGCTTAAAAGTGTCTGCTAACACCATTTTTATGAGTGATGAAGTTACCTTTAATCCTGCGCTCACTTTAGAAGAAATTCTAAAGGCTGCCGAAAGCTTCTATCCAAATTGGAATCGTGATTTAGCTCATCGGCTATTAGATTATTTTTCTATATCGCAACAGTCCTACCACGCTAGTCTCTCGAAAGGGATGCGAAGCACGTTCAACACGATAATGGGACTGTCAACTAGGGCGCCACTAACCTTATTTGATGAACCAACCACAGGAATGGATGCGGCCGTTCGAAAGGATTTTTACCGAGCTATTCTAAAAGATTATTTAGCCTTTCCACGAATGATCATCATATCCAGTCACCTGTTAAATGAGATGGAGGAACTCTTTGAGGAGATTTTGTTGGTAAAAGAAGGGGCCGTTCATCTTCATGAAAGCATGGGGAATTTGAAAGAATATGCGGTTGGTTTTACCGGAAGAACTTCCCTTGTGGAAGTGTTATTAAAAAATGATGAGGTAATTTTTCAGCAAGCCGTTGGGATTGATCAGACCTATGCGGTCGTGAAACGCGGGGGAGAATTAGAGCAGCAAGCAAGGTTGCTAGGGCTTGAGCTGTCACCTGTTTCCGTTAGTGATTTATGTATGTATATAACTAGCAAGTCAAAGGGAGGGATCGATCATGTATTTGACAGAGAGTAATGTTCAAGACGTGATTTTCAAACAATATCGCTATAAACTGCAGGCTTATTTAGGGGTTTTTACCTCTCTTATGTTTATCCAAGTGCTTGGGGTATTGTTTTCGATTAGCGGAACGGGCTCTATGGGAGGTAGTGCCGGTACCTTTAGTTACGATGTAAGAACCTATAGTGGTAGTTTGGTAGCTATTTTTACTTTGATTTGGGCTTTCTCAAACGGGATCTCTCTGTCCACAAAACAGCATAGATACGATGACTTCAATTTTGTAACGACACGACAGGTAAGCCATTATGCGAATGCATTGTTTCTCATGACAGCAAGTGCGATTGCTGCCATAACAGGGCTATTAACAACTTATGTTTTAAGATTACTGGTTACACAGGTATTGAAAACACCTTCGGTTGCGGTCGATCAGCTATCGGCGTTAGATGTATGTAAGGGATTAGTAGGATTTTTTCTATATATTCTTCTGTTTGCTAGCGTTGGTTATTTTATTGGAATGCTTGCACAAATGAATAAGATCGTTGCATTTTTACTTCCGGTGCTTCTTATTGTTGTTATTACTATCCAAGCGTACTTAGTGGGAGAAGGGGCATTATTAGTCGATATAGGGAGATTTTATGTAATGGAGGCTTCGTTTCTTCTATTTACGGTTAAGAGTGTCATCACTTCCGTACTATTTTTTCTAGGAGCTTGTATGTTAGGAAATCGTTTGGAGGTGGGGATGTGATGTGGGCCATTATTCTATTAATCTTGGTGATCGCTGCAGTTGTTTCGCAACTGTCCAAATCGAAGAAAAAGGCATGGATTGGAATGAAAACCACAAGATTGCTACTTCTTGGTTATGTAGGTGTGCTGATTCTGCTAGCTGGTGCTTCGTTGATTCTGCCTATGAATAGTGCTTCCATCAACATGCTGTCTGAAGTGGAAGTGGAAAAGAGTATGAAGCTTCAGGATCAAGTGATGAATGAGGCGTTCCGAGGATCCTTTGAAGAGGAGAATGGATTAGATGTGGTAGAGAAGTGGACATTTCCACTTGTGAGTGACGAGCTTGGAATTACACCCGTTAATGATTATTACGTTCAAGTGTTTATAGAGAAAAGCCCGGATATTGGGGAAGAAATTCAGATTACTCATTATGCCGGAAAAACTATTGTGAACGGAATGGATCTTACGGAAAAACGAGGCGAGGTTCAATTAGAGATGCAAGGGAATGAACTTGAAATCAAGAATCCCTCTCATGTATCGGTCACATTAGCGGAGATATCAAGTGGTTTCCCGTTCCAACAATTCTCCGCAGAAAAGGTTGATTTGTTTCAAAATAGCTCGTACGGCAACATTGGAATGGATGTGTTGTATATAAAAGCTCCTGAAGGGTTGAAAATAGAAGGCGAAGCACTATACGTCAACTAAACTGTCCACCCCAGGCGAACAAAAGGGACCAAAGTGTCCACGAACGGTGACAGACACCCTTCGTGGACAAAAAGGGGCATTTTGTCCACGGGCGGTGTCTGTCACCCTAATCTGTTGACAGGGGGAGCTTTTTTGTGATATTTAATTAGTGATTAGCACTCTGAGTGGTAGAGTGCTAAAGGGATTACATATATTGATTGATGAGAGGGGATTTTTGAATGGAAAAGAAGCAGTTCCAGGCAGAGTCAAAGAGATTGTTAGACATGATGATTCACTCCATTTACACACACAGAGAAATTTTTCTACGTGAGTTATTATCAAACGCAAGTGATGCGATTGATAAAATTTATTATCGTGCCTTAACAGACGATAACATCACTTTTGACAAAGACAACTATTTTATAAAGATTGCAGCTGATAAAGAGAGCAGAAAACTAACGATTACCGACACAGGTATTGGTATGACCAAGGAAGAGCTTGAAAACAATCTTGGGGTCATCGCTAAAAGTGGCTCACTGGCCTTTAAATCCGAAAACGAGCTGAAGGATGGTCACGACATTATTGGGCAATTTGGTGTTGGGTTTTATTCTGCCTTCATGGTGGCAGACGTGGTTACGGTGATCACCAAATCACTAGGAAGCGACACGGCTTATAAGTGGGAGTCGCAAGGTGCGGATGGGTATACCATTGAGCCGTATGAAAAAAGTGAAGTGGGCACGGAAATCATCCTGACCATTAAGCCAAATACAGAAGACGATAACTATGATGAGTTCTTAGAAGAATATCGTCTCAAATCCATTGTTAAAAAATACTCAGACTTCATTCGTTACCCCATTAAAATGGATACTACGAGCAGTCGTTTAAAAGATGGCAGTGAGTCGGAATACGAAGAGGTTACAGAAGAGCAAACCATTAATAGCATGGTGCCGATCTGGAGAAAGAATAAAAACGAATTAACAACAGAGGATTACGAAAACTTTTACGCGGAAAAACATTACGGCTTTGATAAACCATTAAAGCATATTCATATCAGCGTAGATGGTGCGGTCCGCTACAATGCAGTGTTATATATACCTGAAAAAATTCCATTTGATTACTACACGCAGGAGTATGAAAAAGGCTTAGAGCTTTATTCAAACGGTGTTCTCATCATGAATAAATGTGCCGATCTATTACCGGACTATTTCAGCTTTGTGAAAGGGATGGTTGATTCAGAAGATTTATCTCTTAATATCTCAAGAGAAATGTTACAGCATGATCGCCAATTAAAACTCATTGCGAAAAATATCAAAAACAAAATTAAAGGTCAGCTACAAAGCTTGTTAAAGGATGACCGTGAAAAGTTTGAAGCCTTTTTCCAATCCTTTGGCCGCCAATTAAAGTTTGGTGTTTATAGCGATTTTGGTAGCAATAAAGAGACGCTTCAGGATCTCCTCATGTTCTATTCATCAAAGGAAAAGAAGCTTGTTACATTAGATGAGTATGTGTCGAGAATGCCAGAGGATCAAAAGTATATTTACTATGCATCAGGTGAGTCAGTGGAGCGCATTGAAAAGCTTCCTCAGACCGAACTTGTGGCGGATAAAGGCTATGAAATCCTTTATTTCACAGACGACATTGATGAGTTTGCGATTCGTATGCTGATGAATTATAAGGAAAAAGAATTCAAATCCGTCTCTAGTGGTGATTTAGGGATTGAAGAGCAAGTAGATGAAAAAGAGGCAGCAGAACAAACGGAGAACGCAGAACTGTTTGAATACATGAAATCGTCCCTTGGAGAAAAGGTAAAAGCCGTACGTGTATCCAAGCGTCTAAAATCTCATCCTGTTTGCTTAACAACAGAAGGTGACGTGTCCATTGAGATGGAGAAAGTGCTCCAAGCGATGCCAAATAGCCAAAATGTTAAAGCAGACAAAGTGTTAGAGATCAACGTGAACCACGAAGTATTTGCTTCCTTAAAGGATGCGTTTGCTAATGATAAGGACAAGCTCGCCTTGTTTACAGGGCTTCTTTACAATCAGGCATTGCTCATTGAGGGGTTACCAATCGAAGATCCAGTTGAATTTACAAACGATATTTGCAAAATTATGGTGTAAAGTAGGTAAGGGCACTCAATATTTGAGTGCTCTTTTTTTTATTACCCTCAAAAAATCACCTCCAATCACTAAATATATAGAAAAAGGTGGTGATAATGGATGATTTTTCAATTGCCTATTCACTCTTCTGAAAAAGTGACAGATGTATATATGAACAAATTGGATTCAAATGGATTTATTGTGGCCATACCTGAAATACACTGGTCGATCTTTTTACCGGCAGAGGGGTCAAAGGATAGTCACTTCCAACATATTTTGCAATCATTAATGTTTCAATTATTTGAAGGAAATGCAGAAAGTTTAGCGAGAGACATTGTAAAATTATTAGAAAGGCAGTTCTTTAGAAGATAAAAAATGCCTTTCTAAGATATCTCCCCACTTATTCCCTCAATTTTGCACCCAATCCTTGTTATTGTAACGAATGTTGTACTACTATGAAGGTATAAACTATCTTCACCTGGAGGTGACAGGTTCTGCTTCACCTAACAAAGCATCATAGTCCAGAACAAAATTCTGAATTGATTCGGTGTTGGTCAAGATACTCAACCCCTTTAGATCAACTGATCCGAGAGACTGACACCCTATTTCAAAAAATCACCAGTCATAGTCCTTCAATTACTAACCTGAGTACCCTCGTAAATGAAAAGGGGGAGGCGATCCCCTCATGGCTTCCAGATCTAGACGTTGAATTACACAAGCTTCAACGTGAAATTAAGTACGAAAGAAATGTGGTCGACTTTGGGGCAGTTGGTGATGGAGTTTCCGACAATACAAATGCTTTTCGAAAAGCAATCGGACGAGGCAACTGTAAGATCATCATTCCTGAAGGGGTATTTGTTACAAAAGGAATCAAACTTCCCTCCAACACGATCCTTGTTGGGGCAGGAAAGGGAAAAACAACCATTAAACTCCATCATGATGCCCTAAAATCCGCTATTCTTATCACCAATAAACACCACATAAGTGGGAATCACCATATTTATGTGGAAGGGATGACCCTAGATTGGAATGTCAAACGACTACCAAGCGATGAAAAAACAGCGAGCGGAAACAATCGATCGAGTTGCTTCACCTTTGCTCATGTGAAATATGGGTGGGTGAGAAAGGTGGAAGCCATTGATGCAGGGTTACATGCTTTTGACATTTCTTCTACTCTTTACTATTACATAAAAGACGGATTCATTGGTCCAGGGAGAAGTCAGTATATCTGGCTTGATGAATGCAATGGATATGGATTTGGAGATGACGGAATGACCACTCATCACAGTGATTATATTTTTATATCGAACTCGCATATATGTGATCCGAGTGGAAGAGCGCATGAACCTGGATTTTCGAATTCAAACGGCATTGAAATAGATGATGGCTCCAGGTATGTGTGGCTTGCAAACAATACCACAACTAGATGCTTTGGAGGAGTAGAAATCAAGGCTCATCACAATGCTTCAGCGGCTTCCGATGTCACCATCCTTGGACATCTGTCGGTTCATGATAATCGTGCCTTCAATTTTCGGCATATCGGCCATCATAAAGGAAATGACCCAGAGTCGAAAACGGCTTTTAACATAAAAGCCATGAATTTGGTTGCCATAGCTCCTATCTTTACTTCCTTGTATGAAGCGTCTACTCCAAGAGCGATGGTGATATCGGCATATCGTAATGTGGTAGTGAATCAGTTTACTGTGCTAGGTGACCCCAGCTATGATTTTGGGGGACATCCTGTTATAGCCATCCAATATCGGGCACAACAGGTTCTCCTTAATAAAATCTTTATAGACGGTTTTTATCATGCAAGTGGGATTAAAGGGAAATTTTACGTACCAGAGGAGCTAACATGAGAGAACAGGATATTGATAAGAGCTTACATATCGTCACAACAGGTGAACAACTCCAATTTTACAAGTCCTTGCAATTTCACCGGTATGAAGCCACCCCCTATTTGCATTTGCAACAACTCATTCGTGAGTACGAATTCAAAGCATCTGACCGTATCGTGGACTTTGGTTGTGGAAAAGGAAGGCTGAATTTCTTTCTTTATCACTATACAGGAGCATCGGTAACTGGTGTGGAAATGAATGAGGAGTATTATCGGCTTGCCTTGGAAAATAGAGAAAATTATCGGAAAAAATATGGATCAGATGATTCTATTCACTTTTTTTTCGGTTTTGCAGAGGAATACCCGATTCACAAGCAGGATCATATTTTTTACTTTTTTAACCCGTTCTCTATTCATATTTTTCGGAATATAATTCATCGTATCCTTCAATCGGTGGAGGAGAATGATCGAGATATCAAGCTGATTTTGTACTATGCAAGTGAAGAGTATATCGACTTTTTAGAAAACATGGGCATGTTTCAGCTGAGATCTGAGGTGATTTGTTCACAAGCAAATCCGTTTGAGAGATTTTCTATTTATGGTTTAGCTTTTTAAGGGGGAATGTATGTGGAGAAATTGCTTGAACAAGAAATCATTACATATGTGAAAAATTTGCCTGGCTGGAAATGGGACGAGGGTAAATGGATGAGCAAGAAATATCGTTTTCAAAACTATTTAACGGGTGTGTCCTTTGTGAATGAACTAGCAAATTATTCGGAACAGCGTAATCACCACCCGTTCATCTCGATTGATTATAAAGTAGTAACGATTAAACTAAGCTCTTGGAATGCAGGAGGTCTTACTTCGCTGGATATAGAAATGGCCAGGATCTTTGATGAAATTTACGATCAATTTGTGGAATAAGAATAGGCGGGAGTGCTTAATGCGCTCTCGCCTTTTGTCTTCCAAATACAGTGTAGTAAAGAAGGATTGCAATAAGGACAGAAATGGCTGATGCGATGTAGATGCTATGGTAGTCTAAATAGAAAGCAATTTGTCCGAACACGATTGAGCCAATTCCCACGCCTAAATCGAAGAAGGAGAAAAAGGTAGCATTAGCCATTCCGCGCCTACTAATAGGAGAATTTTGAACACTCCAAGCTTGAAGAGCTGGTTGAACGGTCCCAAAGCCTAACCCATAAATAATGGCCGCTAAATAGAGGATCGTGCTATTCGGAACCCAGGCAAGCAGGATCATGGCAGCCATAATCATGATCGAACCAGCCGGGAATACCAAGCGATGTCCTTTTTGATCATAGAGCTTTCCAGCAAAGGTTCTTGAGATGAGAAGAGCAATGGCATAAAGAAGAAAGTACCATTCAATTCCTTCAATTCCCTTTTTCACTGTATATAAAGGAAGGAAGGAAGCGGTTCCACCAAACGTCACAGTGATAAAAAGAAGCAATATCGAAGGAGGCAAGGCGGTTTTTTCGTAAAGGTCGAGCTTTTTATGATTGGTTGTAGTTACTGGTTCTACGGGTTTAAATCGTATACGAGAAGATAAGGCGACCGCAACTGCACCTAGTACTCCGCAAATTAAGAAGAGTTCAGTAAAGCTAAGATAACCTACAAGCGCTAGTCCGAGTGTTGGCCCCATGGCAAGGGCTAAGTTACCAGAAAGGCCGTAATATCCCATTCCTTCCCCGCGACGTGTGGGTGGGATCAGATCGGTCGCGATTGTACCTGAAGCAGTCGTGGAAAGTCCCCACCCTACTCCTTGAATAATTCTTAAAATAAATAAGAGAACAAGACCTCCAGCAATCCCGAATGCTCCAGTGGATAAGACAAAAATTCCTAATCCAACAAGATAAATAAATCGGCGCCCCTTACTTTCTAGTGCATGCCCAGCGTAAGGTCGAATTAGAAGGGCCGAGAAAGTAAAGATTCCCACAACCACTCCAATCAGCTGGTCATTTCCACCTAGGTTTTCCACAAATAATGGAATGGTGGGTAATGTCATTTGAAAGCCAAGGAAAACAAAAAAGTTAGATAAGCAAATCAGAATAAAGTCTCGAGTCCATATTTTCTCTTTCCCTTTTTCAGAAGGTGGAGCTTGTTCCGCAAGAGGTGTGCTCATAACCATCCACTCCCATTCAGGAATATCCCGTTTCTATAATTCATTCGTTAACCTAAATATATGTACATTTTTACATAAAAATGGTGATAAATCTATTATAGACAATGACTTTTCGATTTACTATCCTTTTGAGTTACACAGGATTTGAGCTGATAAAGAACGTTTAGTAATATTAATGTTATTACAATAGGAAATAGGTGTTCATGATGGGAAGAATGATTGTATTAGGATCAGGAATATTAGGTGCTTCGGCAGCTTTTCATTTAGCATCAAAAGGAGTAAAAGTGATCCTTGTTGACCGTGGTGAGGTGGGACAAGCAACGAATGCGGCCGCGGGAATTATATGCCCATGGATTTCGCAAAGGCGAAATAAGGCATGGTATGAGTTAGTGAAGCACGGGGCGCGTTATTACCCTGAGTTAGTTGGAAAATTATCCTCTTACGGAGTAGGGAATACAGGATATCGAAAAGTTGGAGCCTTAAGCCTTCATACAAATGAGGAAAAACTGAAACAAATGGCAGATAGGGCCATCAAACGGAGAGAGGATGCACCGGAGATCGGTGAGGTGAACATCCTAACTTATGAAGAAACAAAGAAGTTGTTTCCTCCCGTTGCAGAAGGATATGGAGCGGTCTATGTTTCCGGCGGAGCTAGGGTAGACGGAAGACTCATAAGGGATGCATTAGTAAAGGCTGCGGTTCAGCTGGGGACGGAATACGTTCGTGGGAATGCTACACTCCTATGTGAGGATAATGGTGTGAGCGGCGTGGTCGTTAATGGAGAGCGGTTAGAGGCTGATGGAGTGCTTGTCACCACAGGAGCTTGGGCACGAGAGGTGTTGGAGCCTGTTGGAGTGAATTTTCAAGTTTCGGGCCAAAAAGCACAGATTGTTCATTTAGAGTTACCGGGTGTGGACACATCCGATTGGCCGGTTGTTATGCCTCCGAATAATCAGTACTTACTAACGTTTGAAGAAGGTCGCGTCGTTGTCGGGTCTACACATGAAGACAATAAAGAATTTGATACGAGAGTCACAGCTGGTGGCTTAAATGAAATGATCGGAAAAGCATTGGAGTTGTTTCCGGACTTAGAGGAAGCAACGGTTGTTGAAACGAGAGTGGGCTTTCGTCCATTTACCCCCGACTTTCTACCAGTGATTGGGCCGGTTCCTGGACTGAAAGGTGTTTTCGTCGCAAATGGACTGGGAGCTTCTGGCCTGACGAGCGGCCCGTTCTTGGGTAGCGAGCTCGCAAAACTCGTTCTTGGAGAGGAAACCGTTCTTGATGTGAGTCGCTATTCGGTGGAGGGGGCGATTGGGGATTAGAAGTTTGGGGGGCGGAAATAAGTTCTGGGAAAAAGTTGCCTGGCGCGCAAATAAGTTCCCAGGATCGCAAATAAAATGCCTGGCGCGCAAATAAGTTCCTAGGATCGCAAATAAAATGCCTGGCGCGCAAATAAGTTCCCAGGATCTAGGATCGCAAATAAAATTTCAGAATCGCAAATAAATCCTGAGAATCGCAAATAAATTCTCAGGATCGCAAAAATCCTTACTTTTTCTCAGGGAAGAACTTCATTTTTTTCGGAAAATGATACTTTTTTCCTTTGAGGGTTCCACTTTCAGATAAATGTAGTGATTTTAAGAGGCGACTTGCGACAAAAGGAGAGTCAATTTGAAGGAAATCACGACATTTTGCATTTGTTATCGTAGGGGAGATTAGTAACCAATAATCATGCAACGCCTCAAGATGTGCTAGGCGATCTGAATGGCCACAGTTCATGCATGTCCAGCGACCTTTTTTACGCTGCATCCTAAATAATTGACAGCTAGGACATTGAACTCCTTTTACAAGTTCATCTGCTTGAATTTGGAATTTCTTTAACACATCGTATTCCGCTTCTTTATGGTCCTTTAATAATTTTCTACTTAATTTCTTAAGTTGTGAGGTTTCCATCATCTCCGTTTTATATTTGGACTGTAGCTCCGTTAATCGTAGAGGGAGCTTATTTGCGTGAATGACTTGCTTAAAAAGATAAGCTTTTCCGGGATCTGTACTAATAATAGTAGATGAATTACTAACTACAATTAGGTATTCCACCGGCATGCTATAACCTAGTTGTTGAAAGAGCCAATCTCCCATTAGAGATTGGTGCCTACGTGCTTGGGCTATTGGGTCTGGGAAAGCTTCCTTTTTGTCATTCCATGTGCGAATAAGTTGACCGAATTGAGAGTCAAAATGAATTTCTCCGATAATGTTCTTGGTTTCAATGATTAATGCAAAGGTAGGAAAAAGGATGAGAACATCCATCTCAAATATAGATTCATGTTGTTCGAGGCGAAGGTTATGAAAGAGATAGGAGGTTGGGGGAAGTTGGTGAAAATAATAACAGAGAGATCGTTCACCATAATAGCCGGCTTTTCGTTTGGCTAAGTCAGCTAGTATCTGTGGATACTGATGATGAGTAGACAATATTCTTTTTTCTAAACACTGTACCGCTTGAAGCTTTAATGGAACCGTTAATTCTTTTACAATCAATTGGCATCTTCCTTTCTATTAGCATCATCTATGCATTCGACAAAATCCCCCTTTTTTCCTCTACCGTTTTCTCAAAAAGATTGATTCAAATCACATCAAAATATTACGTAACAAGATATGATTGATTCATATAGAAGGAAAGGAACTGATCATGATGCAAAAACAAAGCTTATCTACTTTTATCACATATAATGAAGAAAAATTTACGAAACGAATTATTTTTAAAGAAGGGGAGAGTACGGTATTCGTCTTAAACTTTTCGGGAAATCAAGCACTGCCTGCCCATAAACACCCTGGAACAAATGTGTTCATTCAGGTGGTAGAGGGAGAAGGAACCTTCCGTGTGGATGGAGAAAGTTTGGCTGTATCCAAACATGATGTGATTCATTTTACGGGGGAAGAGGAAATGTCTTTCGTGAATGGTGGGGGAAATACAAGCTTGTATGTGATGCTAAACAAGATTCCAGATGAAAGATATGTAAAAGAAATCTAAAAAAAATGCTCACCTAACCAGGTGAGCATTTTACTTTATTTATTTCTCGTCAGCTGTAGGGTGCTTTCCGCTTAAGTGCAGGCTAGCTTTTCCTTCTTCGAGAAGATGTTGAATGTCTTTGAATTTTACAAAGCGCTTATTTTCATCATCAAATAATTTGAAGTGAATGGACTCAAGACTTGTACCTAGAGTAACGGTTGTTGCTTTTTGTAATGGTGGCGTTGATTCATGTGCTTTTTCTAGATTGTAGTTCGGAACCTTAGGTGCTAGATGATGCACATGGTGAAAGCCGATGTTTCCAGTTACCCATTGCAAGATCTTTGGAAGCTTGTAATAAGAGCTTCCTTCAACAGCCGCCTTCACATAGTTCCACTCTTCTTCGTGTTCAAAATAGCTGTCTTCATATTGATGTTGTACGTAAAATAACCAAATTCCTAATGCACCAGCAACAAACAAAATAGGAGCGTGGACAAGAAGGAAAGCTTTCCAGCCAACTAACCAAATCATAAACGCATACAACACAACGATCGCAATATTATTGAAATAAGTGTTGAGACGCTCTTTACGTTTTGCATCTTTTACATTAATACGGTTGGTAACAAGGAACAAGAATATCGGTCCTAGAACGAACATAACAAACGGATTACGGTACATTCTGTATTGAAGACGTTGAGTTGGTGTAGCAGCTAAATACTCTTCAACTGTCATGACCCAAATGTCACCAATGCCACGCTTATCTAAATTTCCACTTGTTGCGTGGTGGATATTGTGGCTTCTCTTCCACTGTTCATAAGGAAACATCGTTATAATCCCACTGATGTTTCCGATTAGGGCGTTTGCTTTACGATTTTTAAAGAACGATTGGTGACAGCAATCATGGAAAATGATAAAGATTCGAATCACAAATCCAGCCGCAACAATAGCGAGTGGCAACGTTAGCCAATAAGAAATTGAAAGACTTGCGTACGCTAAGTACCATAAACCAAAGAAAGGAATAAATGTGTTTATCATTTGTTTTATACTTTTACTTATATCTGACTTTTCAAAAGGGACAACGCTTTTTCTTAATTCAGCCGTTTTTTGCTTGCTCATAAAAGCCTCCTACAAGGTTTTGAATTTATCTACTGTTATTGTAGTGTTTATGAGCTGGTCATGAAAAGGCATAAATGTATAGAGTAGGACATGACAAATGTCATGTTTCAAGAAAAATTTCAAAAGAAATGACTGGAAAACCCTATAACAATTCGAAAAATGTAGACATCTTCGTTTCATGAGCATAATTTTACATACGTTCCCTAATTCAAGATATACTAGTCTGTATGTATACATTTAAATAGGAGGACATAAAATGTGGCAGGATTTTAAGAAGTTTGCTTTAAAAGGAAATGTGATTGACCTGGCTGTCGGGGTAGTTATCGGTGGGGCCTTTAGTAAAATTGTTAGCTCGCTTGTAGACAATATCCTTATGCCGATTGTAGGGCTTTTATTAGGGGGCTTTGACTTTACAAAGCTCGAATATACATATGATGATGCAACCATTAAATATGGTCAGTTCATACAAAATGTCGTTGATTTCTTTATTATTGCTTTTTCCATTTTCCTCTTTATAAGATTATTACAGAAGTTTAGAAAGAAGCAAGAAGTAAAATCGGAAGTAAAGGCACCAACAACGGAGGAAAAATTGCTTTCGGAAATTCGTGATATTTTAAAGGAACAACAGCAACAAAAGGGTGTGTAAAAAAGAAGCGCTATGTCGTATTAGCATCATTATTGGTATATAAAAATAGGAAAACTCGCCAAATTGGCGAGTTTCTTTATTAACATAAAAGTTGCTGACTCCTGCATCTAGGTTCAAGTGGGGGCCTCACTTATCGGTTGGGGGAGCAGGTTAAGCACCGGAGCGGATAAATAGACGGAACATTTCCGTTTAAACTAGTAACTATTACTAAAGAAGGCTTCAATAGACGGAGAGATTCCGCCTATTGACTTTAAAACTTCGAAAATGGGGGATTTTGCTTTGCATAATCGGAAAACCTCCTCTTATTTACTACGAAACCTACGCCATTTTGCATTTAACCGGAAAACCTCCGCTTATTTTACAGAAAAGATTTAGGCCAATTATCATTTTTTCCTTCTATTAGTGTCATCCTAATTTGTATACAAATGCCTGGATATTCGGTAAAATAAATTACCAACTAATCCTATAATAAAGGTGTGATATAGATGTCAGCTAACGTCGTTCGTACGATTCCCAAGCCACTTGTGCAAATCAACCAGTCGATCATAGTCCTCTCCGTTATCCTTACATGGGTGACAAATATGGAATGGATTTTATTGATTCCTCTACTTTCAGGTGTATGTGGAGTTATTTTTCGTATCAATCCAATCATGGAGGTAGCGAAGCGGTTTTTAAAAAGGGAACCATCAACGTACCTGCAAGAAGATTGGGAGCAGCAGCAGTTTAATCAAAAAATCGCCATTCTATGTTTAGGGGCAGGTTTTATGGGGTTTGCCTTTAATCTGCCAGTGGTAGGATATATATTTACAATATTAGTCGCGATTGCTGCGACCGTTGCCCTTTTAGGTTTTTGTATTGGTTGCTTTATTCATTATCAATGGAAAATGTATCAATACAGAAAATTGAAGAGTCAGCAATAAGGATAGATGAGAAGTCAGCACTAGTGCTGACTTTTTTATTTGGCATTTCCTAGATATTTTTGGTGAATCTTGTCTAACGATTTATGGGCTGAGAGTGAGCTTTGGTAACCGTGGGTAATAAGTGATTATGATAAAATGTAAACAAGTTTATTACATAAAAAGGGAGCAGAATAGGATGGGAGAAACTAAGAAGAGGCAAGAAATAATTAGCTGGGGTAAATCGGTGTTTATTGCTTTCGCTATCGTAGTCGTCGTTCGTACATTTGTCTTTGCTCCTTATATTGTGGATGGTGCCTCTATGGAACCAACTCTTCACGATCAAGAGAAAATATTTGTTAACAAAGTCAATACCGACAAAATTGAACGTGAGGACATTGTGATTATTAAAGGAGAAGGCGAAAATTACGTCAAAAGAATTATTGGCTTGCCTGGTGATATGATCGAAATCAGGGATGATCAGTTACTAATCAATGGCGCTGTTCACAGCGAAGAGTATTTAGAGAGTAATCGGGAGCAGGCGCATGAACAAGGTAGTGTGTTAACGGGAGATTATGGGCCTACTATGGTTCCGGAAGGTCATTATTTTGTATTGGGTGACAATCGACTTCGCAGTATGGACTCAAGGAATGGTCTTGGTTTTATTAAGAAGGAAAAGATTGTCGGAGTTAGTGAGTTTGTGTTTTATCCGTTTAGTGATGTTCGAACGGTACAATAGCAATTAATCCCATTGACATAAAAACGCTCATGAATTATTCTAGTAAAGCATTTTAAATTAAATATGATCCTCATCAGCTCAAGATGAGGTAGAGGTTGCGAAAAATATTAGTAGGTTGGATGAGAGCCAGAGGAGCTCCATGATTTCAGTTGAAAGGAATTTTCGCCGAAGCACTATAATTCTCTGACTATAGTAGCTGGGACTACATCGAATAGGTGTAGGACTGTCATAGCTCGAAAAGCTATGTTGAACTATCCATTTGCCTGATGCGTTTATTGTAAAGCACACTGTACTCACGTTTTGGTGTGTTTTTTTATGTTTATTAGGGCCTCTATACTTGAGAGATGGGGAAGTATAATAGAAAGGAATATTATCATGGGAAAACAAACGAAGTTAGGTTTATGGATATTAACGGCATTAGTCGTTGGAAATATGGTAGGTTCGGGTATCTTTATGCTGCCACGTTCACTATCAGAAGCGGCAAGTCCGGCGGGGGTTATTCTCGCTTGGTTATTTACAGGAGCGGGAGTGTTAGTAACTGCGCTGGTGTTTGGGAATTTAGGAATGAGAAAGCCAAATTTAAATGGTGGACCACAAATTTATGCGAAAGAGCTTTTTAAACCAAATTCTAGAGGGTCTGTTCTTTCTGGGTTCATGGCGACTTGGGGTTATTGGATTGGTAACTTAGCGGGGAATATTGCGATCATTACAACATTCGCTAGTTATTTATCAACGTTCTTTCCAATTTTAACGAGTCAGGCTGAGTTATTTACCGTTGGTTCGTTTATTTTAAAGGTTGGTAATGCCTTAACTTTTGTGGTTTGTTCGATTTTATTATGGGGAACTCACTTCATTATTTTACGAGGGTTAGAAAATGCAGGGAAGTTAAACTTCATGGCAACAGCTTCTAAAGTGGCAGGTTTCTTCATCTTCATTATTGTTGCGTTGTTTGCATTTGAGGCTTCGCATATGCTTCCTATGGTTGAGCCACGTTTCGATGAGAGTGGGGCAACGGTCGGACTGATGGGTCAGATTAGCAATGCAGCGGTTGCTACCCTTTGGGCGTTTATCGGTGTGGAATCGGCGGTTGTTTTTGCGGGACGTGCCAAGAAGCAAATTGACGTCAAGCGTGCAACGATTCTAGGGTTGTTCATCGCGTTAGCCATCTATATTGGAGTAAGTACATTAGTGATGGGCTTACTAAGCCAAGAGGCGTTAATTGCGTCGGACAAGCCATTAATTGATGCGATTGTCTCCGTGCTTGGACCTGTTTCTGGAAAAGTGTTAGCAGGTATTGGATTAATCAGCTTATTTGGTTCTACCATTGGTTGGGTGATGTTAAGTGCAGAAGTTCCGTACCAAGCAGCGAAGCAAGGTCTGTTTTTACCTTCTTTCTTAAAGGAAAATGAGAAGAATATTCCGGTGTTATCAATGATTATCACAAACTCATTGGGACAGTTATTTATTTTCTCAACGATTTCAAATTCCATCTCTGCGGCGTTTGACTTTGTTATTTATATTGCAACCTTATCTTACCTGGTTCCGTACTTCATTGCAGCTGTATTTCAGTTAAAGCTAGTGATCACAGGTGAAACGTATGAAGGCCAAGCAAGATCAAAAGTGGTGGACGGTGTCATTGCTTTACTAGCGACCTTATATTCAGTATGGGTGATCTACGCGGGTACAGCAGACATCAAAACCTTCATGTTCGGAGTGGCTCTCCTTGCAAGTGGAATCTTCTTCTACGGCCCAGTAGCAAGAGCACACAAACAAAAACCAAAAACCAAAAAAGCAGCCTAACGGCGGTGACAACGGCGGTGACAGACACCACCAAAAGACAAATGAGGCCAAAGTGTCCACGGAGGGTGTCTGTCACCGCTCGTGGACAAAAAGGGGTAGAGTGTCCTTCTGGGAAGGACACTTTACCCCTTTTCTTGTTCAACGTGCGACTTTATTAAGAAACTGCTGCGTTCTTGGGTTGGTGGAGAGGGTGAAGATTTCTTCTGGTGTTCCTTTTTCTGCAATTAGTCCTTGATCCATGAAAATGACTTGGTCTGCTACGTCTCTAGCGAACTCCATTTCATGGGTAACAACGACCATCGTCATTCCTTCTTCAGCAAGATCCTTCATGACTTTTAACACGTCACCAACAAGCTCCGGATCTAGCGCCGAGGTGGGTTCGTCAAATAATAAGACTTTCGGATCCATCGCCATTGCTCTGGCAATCCCCACACGTTGCTGCTGGCCACCTGATAATTGATGAGGGTACATTTCCGCTCGGTCGCTCAGTCCAACCTTGGCGAGTAAATCGAGAGAACGCTTTTTGGCCTCCGATTTTGAGCGTTTTAACACCACGACCTGTCCCTCCATTACGTTCTCAACAACCGTTAAGTGTGGAAACAGGTTGTACGATTGAAACACCATGCCCGTTTGTTGACGAAAGAGGGTCATTTGAGTCGGTTTTAGCTTCGTTCCTGATTGAAACTGAAGCTCTTTCTCCCCAATCGTAATCGACCCTTGGTTTGGAATCTCCAATAAATTCAGACAGCGTAAAAGGGTGGTTTTCCCTGAACCAGAAGGGCCAATAATTACAGCGGTTTTCCCCTTTTCCACCTCTAAGTCAATTCCTTTTAAAACATCAATCTCTCCAAAGCTTTTATATAAATTTTCTAGTTTAATCATCGCCAATACTCTCCCTTCCTACTTGGCTACGCTACGGTCAAAGCGACGTTCGAGCATGGATTGAGCATAGGACAGTACCGTACTGAACATTAAATAAATAAAAGCTACCTCAATATAAAGCCAAAGAGGTTCATACGTAGCTGCAGCCACCTGTTGTCCTTTTTGAAACATCTCTGTAACCGTGATCGTTGCAGCAAGGGAAGTGTCTTTTACCAGGCTGATAAAAGAGTTTCCAAGTGGTGGAACCGATACTCTAATGGCTTGTGGGAGGATGATTCGTCTCATGGCTTGTGCCCGAGTCATACCAATCGAAAAGGCTGCTTCCCACTGTCCCTTAGGAGTAGACAGGATCGCGGCACGAATAATTTCCGAGCTATACGCTCCTTTATTTAAGGTAAAACCAAGTACGGCAGCTGGGAATGGATCAAGCGTAATTCCCACACTTGGAAGACCGTAAAATAGGATAAATAATTGAACAAGTAACGGTGTACCCCGAAAGATCCACACATAAAATTTTGCAATCGCAACGAGAGGTTTAATCCCTGATATGCGAGCTATTGCTGTGAAAAACGCTAATATAAGACCAAGTGTAAATGTGATTAGTGTTAATGGAACCGTAAAATATAAACCAGCTTTTAAAATAGGAAAAAAGGAATCGCTAAGGATTCCTATAATTCGTTCCGCTCTTTCATCTAAGACCATTTCAATTCAGTCCTTTACTTCAATACGTCTTCGCCAAACCATTTAGTTGAGATTTCAAGGTATGTTCCGTCTTCGATCATGTCAGCTAATGCGCCGTTCACCGCATCAACTAGCTCTTTGTTATCTTTACGGAATAAGAAGGCATTGCTTGTTACATCTGCTTCTTCATCCACCTTTTTAATCGCAAGGTCAGGACGTTGCTTTTTTAAATCTAGGTAAGAAAGATTATCGTTGATTGTTGCATCAATACGACCTGAAGTGATTAAATCAATGGCTTGGTTAAATCCATCTACCACTGTGTTTGTTGCGCCATTTGCTTCTGCAATTTTTCGATAGTTACTGTCTAGAGATTGTCCTACTTTTTTTCCATTCAGATCTTCAAACGTTTTAATGTCTTCGTTTGCTTCACCAACAATAAGTACCGCTTTTGACGAAATATAAGGTTCAGACATATCGTATTTCTCGAGGCGATCTTCACGAATCGCTACTTGGTTCGCAACCATGTCATAACGCTTGGCATCAAGTCCAGCAATCATTCCGTCCCATTTGGTTTCTACGAAAACGGGCTTAATATCAAGGCGCTTGAATACTTCTTCAGCGATCTCAATGTCAAACCCTGTTAGATCCCCAGATTCATCATGGAAAGTAAAAGGTGCATAAGTACCTTCCGTACCGATGGTAATCTCACCTTTTTCTTTAATTTCTTCGTATAAGTTTGCTGCTGTTTTTTCTTCTTCTTCCTTTGCTCCACAAGCAGTTAAAGCTAGAGAAAGAAGGAGTGTGAACAGCACGAATAATAATTTTTTCATGTTTAAACCCCCACTAAGTTTATCGGATTAATTATTTTAAAAAACTATATTAGGTTAATGTTTTCTTTCATATATGTCAAACATTTATTCTTATCTTTCACAGAAATGTAACTAATATGTAGGAAAAACAAAAAGAACAGACTCGTAGTCTGTTCGATTAAATCATATCCATGTGAGTGATTTTCCAGTGTTCATTTCTAATCAGTTGCTCAAGGTTGTCCTTATCTTTGTTCTTAAAAAGTTTAACTATTTTTGCATGTTGCTCGTTCATTTGTGTGAGTACAGAAAATAGCTTATCTTCGTCCTTACTTAAGTAAATCTGTCTAACAAAACTATTTTGTAATGATTGCAGCAGTTCGATTAATGTTTCATTATCGCATTTCTCAATATAAACCTGATGAAATTCGAATTGATATTTTTGATAATCAGCATAATCTCGCTGAGAAATTGCTTGGTCAATTTTTTTCACTAGCTCTTCCATCTTATGTAGGTCTTCATCTGTAAGAAGCTGTAAGGATAAAGAAGCTGCTAATGCGTCAAGGACAGCAACTACTTGGAACACATCAAGCTTGGTTTTTATCGTAAGTTCTTTTACGATAAATCCTTTTCGAGGGAAAAATTCAAGCAAGTTTTCGGATGCAAGCTGTATTAAAGCTTCTCTTACAGGAGTACGGCTCACTTCCAATTTCTCAGCTAGAGCCACTTCATTTATTTTCTGATTAGGAAGTAAGTTTCCGTTCTGTATTTCTGTAGCAATATAATCATACACATGATCTTTTAACGAGCGATATCTTTTATGAATCATCGGTTCCTCCTTACTGAAGGCTAATATATCTGTACTTTATTATACCTTAAGTATAAAAAGGTAGAATCTATAACGATTGAACAATTTATTTTTCTTTATTATTTGTTATAATATTCTGTATATTATACAATATACAATATACAATAGACAAAATAAAATGAGGTGATTCAATGGATAAAAAAAGCTTTTTACATATACAGGACGGAACAAAAGCGGTATGGGCAGGAGAAGAGGCATCTCTTGCTTTTCGTGCCACCCAAGTGCCTGTCGTCTTAAGTGTTGCCTATAATTATGATGATATAGATGAATGGCAGGATGTAGCACTGGGGTTAAAACCTGGACATATATACAATCGGATGACAAATCCAACCGTGGAAGCTTTCGAGGAAAAAGTACGAATTCTGGAAGGTGCAGAAGCAGCAGTCGGCTTTTCATCGGGGATGGCCGCCATTAGCAGTACGCTATACACGTTTTTACGGCCAGGCGATCGAGTCGTGTCTGTTAAGGACACATATGGAGGAACCAACAAAATCTTCACCGAGTTTCTACCCAATATAGATGTAAATGTGACGTTATGTAATACGGGAAACCACGAAGAAATGGAGGCGGAAGTGGCGAAGGGGTGCAAAGTATTATATCTAGAATCACCAACAAATCCTACACTAAAGATTACAGATATAAAAAGAATGGTGAAGGCAGGAAAAGCAGCAGGAGCCTTGGTGATTATTGATAATACATTCGCCACTCCAATAAATCAAAACCCTCTATCACTGGGAGTAGACATCGTTATTCATAGTGCCACTAAGTTTTTAAGTGGTCACGCAGATGCGATGGGTGGAGTGGTATGCGGTCCAAAGAAACTGATGGAAAAAGTGTATCATTACCGAGAGATTAATGGCGCCACGATGGATCCCTGGTCCGCCTATCTTATTTTAAGAGGAATGAAAACATTAAAACTTCGCGTAAGACAGCAAGAAAAGAGTGCGATCGAAATTGCACAGTATTTGAAAAATCAGAAGCATGTAGAGGAAGTGTTTTATCCGGGATTAGAAACACATCGTCATCATGAAATTGCGAAAAAACAAATGAAGGGATATGGGGGAATCGTTAGTTTTGTTTTAAAAGAGGAGATGGAAGCTATCAAAATTTTATTGCCAAAGTTACAGTACGCAAATCGAGCCGGTAATCTGGGGGCTGTAGAGACGATTTATGGACCAGCAAGAACCACGAGTCATGTGGAGTGTACCCTCGAAGAACGAAAGGAGTTAGGAATACCTGAAGGGCTCGTTCGTATATCGGTCGGAATCGAGGATACCGAAGATTTGATCGCTGATCTTGAGCAAGCTTTTGCTCATCTAGAATCCCAATTATCTTTAGAGTGATAGGTTAAAAAGGAGTAATTAGGTATAATAGCTTCATATAGATAGTAGGAGTGACGTATGAATGTACTTAACAGTGAAAGAAACGGCAGAGTATTTATCGGTTTCCGTTCAGTATGTAGAAAATTTAATTTTACAGGGAAAAATTCGGGTATTGCATGATGGTGAAGGTGTGCCCATGATTTACAAAGATCAGTTCAAAACCCATTTTGAACAGCTTGAAAAATATAAAAACCTCGTCAAAGAGTTAGAAAACGAGCCCATTCCAGAAGACAGAGACATCAAGGATGAGGATTAAATCTAATATGGGAGAATGAAAAGATATTCTCCCTTCCTTTGTATGTTTTTTGTGACTTTTATGCAGTTGTCAATGAATATGTAAGATTGATTGACAGTAAAAATGATAGTGAAAATGTTAATTAAAGATATTTTTAAATACTTAAAAGGGTAGGAATACCAGTACTTGCCCATTAATTCAGTAGAGTGATAATAAATTATCCTAACAAAGTTTTTATTGTTGCATAAAAAAACGATAAAAGTTATAATAGTTTCATGTCAAAATATACTGAAAATTTAGAGTTGTAAGGTATTTGCTAGAGAAAGATTCAATAAAAAATAAAACCATTTTCAAGGGGGCAATGTAGTGAAAAAACTATCTTTATTATCATTTTTGTTAGTGTTTAGTATGCTGTTGGCGGCTTGTGGAACAAGCGATCAGAACAATGGTTCTGATGAGGGAACTAGTGAAGAGAAGAAAACATTAAGAGTCGTAACGGATGCAGCATACGCACCATTTGAATACATGGATGGCGATAAAATTGTTGGATTTGATGTAGACTTCGTGAATGCAGTTGCGAAAGAAGCTGGCTATGAGGTTGATATCGTTCATGTAGGTTGGGATCCTGTTTTTGTAGAATTAGAGGATAGAATTGCTGACTTTGCTGTATCTGCCATTACCATTAATGATGAGCGTAAAGAATCCTATGATTTCTCACACGCATACTTCCTATCAACAAATAAAATTCTCGTTCCAGAAGGCAGTGATATTAAATCAGCTGCAGACTTAAAGGACAAGAAAGTTGCTGTTCAAAACGGAACAACAGGTCAAGAAGCAATTGAGAGTGTACTAGGAGAAAACAATCCTAATATCAAAAAATTTGAAAATACCGTTCTAGCAATTATGGAGCTTAAAGGTGGCGGAGCAGACGCGGTTGTTGCCGATAACACTGTGGTTGAAGAGTACGCGAAAAATAACCCGAATGATAAGTTTGTTGTCGTTGAAGATCCGGACGCATTCGCAGCTGAGTATTATGGATTAATGTTCCCGAAAGATAGTGAGTTAAGAGCAGAAATAAATGAAGCCATTAACACGATCTATGAAAACGGAACATATGCAGAAATTTATAAAGAATGGTTTGGGACTGAGCCGGACCTTGAAGATTTAAAAGCACAACAATAATTGGTTACTGAATTATTTAGGGCGTAACTCTTTTGCATAGTGTTACGCCATTTTTTTTCATCCTAGTAAAGGAGGAGTATGATGGACTTTCGTTTTGATCTCATCATGGACTATGCGCCATTGTTTTTAAAGGGAACCTTGCTTACCCTTGGTTTATCACTCGCAGGAATTGTCATTGGAACCGCACTTGGTTTGGCTATTGGGTTAGGGAAAATGGTGAAAAACAAGTGGTTATCACTGCCTTTTGACTTATACATTACATTTTTCAGAGGAACTCCTTTATTTGTTCAGATTTTGCTCATTCACTTTGGTCTCGTTCCATTGTTTACAGGGAAGACGGAGCCAGTGACAGCGGCTATTCTTGCATTATCACTGAATGCAGCAGCATACATTGCAGAAATCTTCCGAGCGGGAATTCAATCGATTGACAAAGGGCAAATGGAAGCAGCTAGAACACTTGGCATGACTCATGTACAAGCTATGAGACACGTCATTCTTCCACAAGCGTTTAAGAGAATGATTCCTCCATTAGGAAATGAATTTATCGTGCTTATAAAAGAATCCTCTTTAGCAGCAGTCATTGCGGCTCCTGAGATTATGTACTGGGGACGAGCTATGCAAGGACAATACTATCGTGTGTGGGAACCGTATATAACTGTAGCTATTATTTACCTAGTTATCACATTAACCTTGAGCTTCTTGTTAAATCGTCTTGAGAGGAGGTTATCGACAGAATGATTAAAGTAAGTAATCTAAAAAAGTCATTTGGCAACAACGAAGTACTAAAAAACATTAATGCTGAAATACAACCGCAAGAAGTGGTCGTGGTGATCGGTCCTTCTGGTTCAGGAAAGTCGACGTTTCTTCGCTGTTTGAACTTGTTGGAATCCGTAACAGGCGGTCATGTATATATTGAAGGTGTGGATCTTACTGATAAAAGTGTGAACATCAATCAAGTAAGACAGAATGTAGGAATGGTTTTTCAACAATTCAACCTATTTCCACATAAAACCGTGATTGAAAATATTGTGTTGGCCCCTTTGAAGGTGAAGAAGATCGACGGAGAAGTGGCTCGTCAAAAGGGATTAGACCTTTTACGAAAAGTGGGTCTAGAGGACAAGGCTGATGCCTATCCTGATTCATTATCAGGTGGGCAAAAACAGCGTGTGGCGATTGCTCGAGCACTTGCAATGGAACCAAAAATCATGCTCTTTGATGAACCGACCTCCGCACTAGACCCAGAGATGGTCGGTGAGGTGCTAGAGGTTATGAAACAGCTAGCAAAAGAAGGCATGACCATGGTAGTGGTGACACATGAAATGGGGTTTGCTAGAGAAGTGGGCGATCGGGTCATCTTTATGGATGGCGGTTATATTGTGGAAGAAAATGTACCTGAAGAGCTGTTTACCAATCCGCAGCAGGAACGAACCAAATCATTTTTAAGTAAGGTACTGTAAAAGGATGTCACAGTGTGACATCCTTTTTTGCATAATATGCTTGTATTTGAGACACAATAATAATGACTCGTAGCTCAAAGAACAGAGCAACCTCTCGTATCCTTGATACGGGTAGCGTCGTTTGTGGGTTAAAGTCCCATCGAGTCGGAAACACAGGTTCTAAGGGGCCTGTGTTTTTAATATCCCTTCACAAAATCAACCACATTAATTGATGGTTTCTCACCCTTTATATACTGTCGCAAGTTTGGCAAAAAGATATCTTCTACTACTCGACGGTCATAGTATTCAGTTGACCCCGAAGTATGAGGAGTGACAATCACATTTTCCATTTCCCATAAAGGACTGTTCTCAGGGAGAGGTTCGACCTCAAATACATCTAATCCGGCCCCTGCAATTTCCCCGGTTTGAAGTGCCTGAATAAGATCTTCCTCCACCACAATTTCGCCACGACCAATATTAATGAAAAAGGAATCGGGCTTCATGAGCTGAAATTGTTTCATAGAGAATAATCCTTTTGTGTCCTTCGTTAAAGGAAGGGTAGAAACGACATAATCACATTGTGGAAGGACTGTATCCAGTTCCGTTGTTATGTACATTTCATCCACATTTTCCACAGACAAACGGGAGTTCCTGACCCCGAGTACTTTCATTCCAAACGCTTTTGCAATCTTTGCTGTTTCTTTTCCAATCGCTCCAACACCGATAATTCCAATCGTTTTTCCGTGAATCTCAAGCTTTAAGCCAGCATGATGCCAGTGTTTAGAGGACTGATTTCGGACATAGGTATGAATATTTCGAGTAAGTGCAAGCAT
The DNA here is from genome assembly GCF_052983275.1 of Robertmurraya sp. GLU-23. Classification (NCBI taxonomy): domain Bacteria; kingdom Bacillati; phylum Bacillota; class Bacilli; order Caryophanales; family Bacillaceae; genus Robertmurraya; species Robertmurraya sp. GLU-23. Next base: position 29,410 of record NZ_JBRKCV010000008.1, on the reverse strand, counting down.
CAATCCGAAGATGGTTTCCGATATAGGAAAGGCATGGACACCATTCGCACTTGTAACCGTTACTCCACGCTCATGAAGAATGGGGAGAGGTAAATTATTCACACCGGCACTCCAAGTTTGCACCCATTTCAGAGTCGAGGAGTTTCCTAAAAGGTCTTTTATATCCTTTTTCCATCCTAAAATAATTTCTGCATTATGAATATGTTCTTTATAGATTTCTTTTCCCACTACAATTTCCCAGTCTGGTAAAACAGCTTGCATTTCGTTAACATATACTTGTTCTAGATTATGAGTAACGACAAGTTTTCTCAAAGAGTAGCACCTACTTTTTTGAAAATTTCGATATTCTAAATATAACATAAAAAAGTGTTGACCCACTAATCTGAAAAATATGATAAAGTAGTCTTTACATTCAAAAAGTCAGCAGTAAGGTGATAAAAGTGGAGAAAAAGCAAGTCGTGTACGACATTATGGAAGTATGTTTATTAGCGGGGAAAATCATGCTCCAAAGCGGGGCTGAAACATACCGAGTGGAAGACACAATGGAGAGAATCGCTCGAGCCTTTGGAGTTAGAGAGGCCCATTGTTTTGTCACACCAACAGGTATTATTTTTTCAATTGAAAGCACAGAGCCTACCAAAACAAAGCTTGTGCGAATTACAGAAAGAACAACGGATCTTCATAAAGTGGCTTTGGTAAACGGGGTATCTCGTCGGATAACGAGTGGAGAACTGGATATAGAAATGGCCTTTCGTGCGTTAACAGAGGTAGAGGAATCTCAATTAACGTACTCAACTACTATTCAAATTCTAGCAGCAGCAATGGCGAGTGGCTGTTTTTTAATTATGTTTAATGGTAGTTGGAACGATTTTTTACCAGCCTGTCTAACGGGTGGAATTGGATTTACGAGTGTGATGTATTTTCACAGAGTCGTTCCGATCAAGTTTTTTTCTGAGTTTATTGGTTCAATTATTATCGGAATTCTATCCTTTTTATTTGTCCGTATGGGTATGGGTGTGGAATTAGATAAAATTATTATCGGATCAGTTATGCCACTTGTTCCGGGTTTGCTTTTAACCAATGCGGTTAGAGATTTAATGGCGGGACACTTGGTTTCGGGCATCTCTAAAGGAGCAGAAGCACTACTAACTGCTTTTGCGATTGGGTCAGGAATTGCTGTTGTATTATCATTTCTTTAAAAGGAGGCGATACGCCAATGTACATTTTTCAACATCTGCTCTTTAGTTTTTTGGCTGCCGCCGCTTTTGGTATTATATTTAACGCTCCTAAATCTTCCCTAATACAATCAGGTTTTGTTGGCATGCTTGGTTGGATTATTTATATTCTTTTTACGATGAATGGTGCGGATGCAGTAAATGCGACGTTAATAGCATCCTTTGTTATTGCTGTGGCTAGTCAGGTATTTGCTAAGCTGTATCGAACGCCGATTATCATATTTATCGTTGCAGGAATCATTCCACTTGTTCCGGGTGGAATGGCATATGACGCCATGCGAAACTTTGTTGAAAATGACTACAATATTGCGTTAGCACTTGCGGCAAAAGCCTTCTTGATTTCAGGAGCCATTGCTATGGGAATCGTTTTTTCCGAAGTGGTAAATCAGCTTATTAGAAAGACAGCCATCATAAAAAAGAAGGAATCATGATTCAAGGATTTGCCAAGTTGGAATCCGAATGTCTCTCGCTCTTTTTGCTTACCCTATCCGTAGGGGAGGTGTTAGACGATGGCACAGGACGTTTTATGTGAGGTAAGTAATTGTGTGTACAACGAAGAAGGAATGAAATGTGGTGCTGACCAAATCTTCGTTGTAAGCCACCGCGGCAAGGAAGCGGATACGAGCCGAGAAACAGATTGCAAAACATTCGAACCTGAAGGACTATAAGAACGAACGAAACAGCGCGAGCGAGCGCTGTTTTTTTATATGTGAAAAAATAGAGTTTTCGGGGATTTCTTTCCAAGGGAGCATAATTCCCCCACTAGTAACAAATGATATACAAAAGTGGAATGGGAGTTAGTTTTTATAGGATAAGGATGAGTGCTGTTGGTTACCTTTTTGTTTGCTTTCATATTGCTAGGGTCTATCGGAGTGATTACCATGTTTGATCTATACTTATATGATCATTCGCTTATGTCGATTTTAGATGCAAATATTTTCTTTGAAAAAGGGACAAGTCAATGGATGTTGTATTTGAATATACTTGTCGGATTGATCTACGGTATGGTGGTAGATTACCGGTTTAGGAAAAGTAAAAAATCAAGTAAATCGTCATGAAAAATATACTTGTTGAGAAGTTGTCCCTTTGGCAATTATTTATATTGATTTTTATTTTTGAAATTGGAAGTGCGGCCGTAGTAAGTACCGGTAATGATGCAAATCAGGATGCTTGGATTGCAATTGGATTAGCGATGTTCTTTGGGATGGGGCTAGCCTTGATGTATTATTTTATGCTCTCAAGGTTACCGGGAAAAAATCTCTTTGAAATTATCCAATTTTGCTTTGGAAAGTGGTTAGGCAATTTATTCGTTTTACTGTATATTTTGTACTTTCTGTATATTGCTTCCCGTGTTCTTCGGGATTTTTGTGAACTTATTGTTTCGTTTATTTTTGACGAGACTCCGATTGAGTTTATCGCGATAACCATGTTAGTCGTGATAATGTATATGTTGTATTTAGGGCTTGAAGTGATGGGAAGAACAAGTGAGGTGTTCATGCCCTATTTCTTCTCTTTTATCATTATTATAGGTCTAGCTGTTTTTATTTCGGGTGAAATGGAATTTGAAAATTTGTTTCCGATTCTTGGTGATGGATTTAAACCGGTGATGAAGGCTGTTTTTCCACAGCTATTAACTTTTCCTTTTGGAGAATTAATTGCTTTTACCATGATTATCCCGTACACATCGAAATTTAAAAAAGCAAAAAAAACAACCCTGCTTGCTGTTATGGCAAGCGGAGTCATGCTCATTTACAATGCGATCTTACAAATTACCACTCTTGGTGTAGAGGCGAGAGCAAGATCGAATTTCCCTCTGTTATCGTCGGCTCGGGAAATATCCTTATTAGAGTTTATCGAACGGGTTGATCTCATCGTTGTTTTCATCGTCATGTTTGGAATTATTGTTAAAGTAAGTGTATTTTTCTATGGAGCATTAAAAGGATTAGAGCTTATAAGCAATCGACCTTACCGGATGTTCGTGGTACCGATTGGAACGATTCTTGCCTTTATCTCAGTGAAAATTAGTGATAATTTTGCTGAACATATTGAAGAAGGTCTCATCGTCGTTCCATTGTTTATGCATGTACCGTTTCAATTATTTTTTCCGCTGATGGTCCTACCAGTTCTCCTTTGGAAGACGAGAAAGAGCAAGGAGGAAAGAAAATGAGTTTGTTCAGTTCAATGTTTTCAAGAAAAAAGAATAAGAACAACGGAAAACCAACAGAGGAAGAGTTTTTTGAAAAGCATGATGTTCCAAAGCAATATTATAGCCAAGTGGAAAAAAATAAGACGCTTCTAGAAGACTTATTCAAGGGAACCTTTGATTATAAATGTGAACCCATTAAAATTGGTGGTCATAAAGCTTATTTAACGTATTTAAGCACCATGACAGATAAAAATGAACTATCTAATCGAGTGATTCAGGCTGCAACCAATCGTCCAACGAATCAACCATTCAGTAATATGACTGAAATGAGAGAGCTCTATTTTCCTTCGATTGATTTTAAAGTGGCGGAAAACTTTCATCGAGTGGTATGGGGGATCTTAAACGGGGAAGCAATCATTATGGTGGACGGATACTCTGAGGCGCTTTCATTAGGGATTGGAATGCCAGAGCAACGCGCCATTTCAGAACCTAGCACACAGACGATTATTCGTGGACCGAAAGACGGTTTCGTAGAAGGTCTTCAGGTAAATCTTTTATTAGTAAGAAAGCGTCTGAAAAATCCTCGCCTTAAGTTTGAAATCTTTCAAATAGGTAGGGATTCAAAAACAAATGTGGCACTGGGGTATCTTAATGACATTGCAAATGAAGATTTACTAAAAGAAGTAAGAGAACGATTGAATAAGATAGATGTAGGTGCCTTGCTTGATTCAGGAAATGTGGAAGAATTCATTGTCGATAAAACGCTCACTCCCTTTCCACTCGTATATAATACCGAACGACCTGATAGTATTTGTGGGCACTTATTAGAGGGGAAAATGGCTATATTTGTCGATGGTAGCCCCTTTGTTTTAACGGTACCCACTCTATTTGTTGATTTTTTTCAAGCTTCAGAGGATTATTATCAGCCCTTTATTATGTCAAGTTTTGTTAGACTTGTTCGATATTCGTCTTTCATGATTGCTCTTTTATTTCCATCCTTATATGTCGCTATATCAACTTACCATCATGAGCTTATGCCCACACAGCTATTGATCAGTGTACAAGCACAACGGGAGGGAGTACCTTTCCCGGCTGTAATTGAAATTATGATTATGGAGCTTTCCTTTGAAGTGTTGAGAGAAGCAGGCGTACGGATGCCAAGGGTGGTTGGACAAACCGTCTCGATTGTTGGTGCCCTCGTTATCGGGCAAGCGGCTGTTGAAGCGGGTCTCGTATCTAATGTTCTTGTTATTGTTGTCGCTTTTACCGCCATTGCGAGCTTTGTATCCCCTATCTATAGTTTCTCCATTGCCACGCGCTTGCTCCGTTTTGTTGTTATTTTTAGCGCGGCCTTTATGGGATTATATGGTGTACTTCTATTTTTAATTGTTATGGTTATTCATTTAGTTAGTCTTAGGTCCTTCGGTATCCCCTACTTGGCACCGGTCGCACCGTTTCAACCAAGAAATCAGGATGATGTATTTGTTCGTGTGCCGATATGGTTAAATAAGAATCGACCTTCGTATTTGTATCCAAAATCTCCAGTCAGAAGTGAAGAAAATAATCAGCCAAGTCCTCCAGAACAGCCATTAGGAGGACAAAAATGAAAATTCAACATGCATTATCCATCTTGGGCTGTGTTGTTATGTTAGCTGGCTGTTGGGATCGAATCGAATTGAATGATGTTTCAATTGTCACAGGGCTTGCGGTTGATGAGGGAGAGAACAGTAAATACCGATTAACCATCGAGGTAGTGAATGCAGCTCAATTCTCAAAAAATCAAATGGGTGGGCAGGCGACTCCGGCCTTAACTTACTCACTTGAAGGAAATTCCATATCAGAGCTTCTCCACAAAATGAATATTGGGATGACGAGACGATTAATTTTTTCACACACGAGGGTGTTATATATCAGTGAAAAAATTGCAAAGAAAGGGATATTAGAATTTATTGATTACCTTGATCGAAGCGGTCAGTTTCGTAATGACTTTAACATCATGGTAACAAAGGGTGAAAAAGCAGAAGCTTTTGCAAAGGTGACGTATCCCACCCAAAAGGTTCCATCTTTAAAAATACACAGACAAACTCAATCTTTTAATGAAGAGTGGGGAGGAGACCCGGGAGTAAGACTGACAGATTTTATTTCCGCCATGACATCTAAGGGAAGGGATCCTGTATCAGCTACATTAGTGCTTACAGGGGACCCAAAAAAGGGTGAAAGCTCTGAAAATAATATGAAGACAAGTATGGATGCGCTTGTAGAAATGGACGGAATGGCTGTTTTTGATAATGACAAATTATTAGGTTATTTAAGTGTGGAAGAAACAAGAAATTACTACTGGACGCAAAAGCTAAAGACAACAAGTATGAGTATTCCTTGTTCAAACGAGGAAAAAAAACCAGAGGATGAAAGATATATCGCTGTTACCGTGTCAGAAACTCATACAAAATTAAAAGTCGATAACTCGAATGGAAAGCCTGTATTAAAGGTGAAGATCAATGGTGAAACAAGAATTGAAGCCACTCAATGTATGAATGATTTAACGAAAATTGATACCTATGATCACTTTGAAGAGAAAATCAATCGGTACGTGGCCAATAATATTCAGGAAACCATCAAGAAGGTTCAAACAGAGTTTGGTGTAGATATTTTTGGTTTTGGAGAGGCGTTTAATCGACAACATCATAAAGAGTACAAAAAAGTAGAAGATCACTGGGCTGAAGTATTTGCACAAGCTGACGTGGAGGTTGATATTAACCTGCATTTGAGAAGATCTGGAATTAAAGGAAAAACCTTTATTACAGAAATGCCAAGAGAATAGACATTGCGAGGTCTTTCAGCTAGTATTTAAATAGGTTTATTAGAGATGAGCTGATTATAATCAGCTTTGAGTTAAAGGAGAAGCATATGAGTACGACAATTGTAAACGAGCTACAACCATTTATACAGGATGTATGGACAAAAGAAGGATTTAAAGAGTTAACGAGTGTTCAGACGAAGGCAGTCCCATTTATCGCAGAAGGCAAAGATGTGATCGCGGAGTCGCCAACAGGAACGGGAAAAACACTTGCGTATCTTTTACCAGTATTAAATAAAGTGGATCCCGAGAAACGAACGATTCAAGCAGTTATCCTTGCTTCTTCGCAGGAGTTAGTCATGCAAATCCTTTCAGAGATTCAAAAATGGAGTGAAGGAAGCGGAATTCGTTCTGCCTCTTTTATCGGAGGAGCTAACGTGAAGCGTCAGCTTGAAAAGCTAAAGAAGCAGCCTCATATTATTGCCGGAACTCCGGGACGAATGATGGAACTGATCGCACAAAAGAAAATCAAAATGCATGAGGTAAAAACGATTGTACTTGATGAAGGGGATCAGCTTTTAACAAAAGAGCATTTACAGACAGTGAAGAATATAGTGAAGTCCTCACAGGCGGATCGCCAAGTGGTCTTATTTTCAGCGACTCTACCAGAGCATTCCGTGACGTTAGCAAAGGAATTAACGAAGGATGCTGAGGTTATTAAAGTGACGAAAGATGAAACGATTGAGTCTGGTAAGGTTGACCATGTGTATTTTGCTGCGGAACAACGAGATAAAATCAAGCTGCTTGAAAAAATCTCACGCTTGGAGGAAGCAAGTGTCCTAGTATTCATTAAAGATATCGGAAACCTAAATGTCGTGTCAGAAAAGCTTGCCTTTCAACATGTAAAAGCATCTGTTTTACATAGTGATTTAAACAAGGACAAACGTAAAAATGCGTTGAAGGATTTTCGAACAGGCAAGGTGAATATGCTGCTTGCTACGGATGTTGCAGCAAGAGGGTTAGACATAAAGGGGATCACACATGTGGTTCATTATGATTTCCCTAGAGATATCGAGCAATATGTCCATCGATCAGGACGTACAGGAAGATTTGGGGCAGAAGGTACAGTTATTTCTTTAGTAAATGAACGTGAAGAAAGAGACTTAAAGAAATTTTCTCGGGATTTAAAAAAGGATGTTGAGAAAAAGGTGTTCTTTAAAGGCCAAATGGTGGATGCGAATTCAAGAAAGTAAGTTCCAAGGAGTGGGAGAGATTCCCACTCCTTGTTGTATAATAAAGGTATATTTTAAAAAAGGGGTTGGAGGAATGGAGAGTCCACGTTTACATAAAGCTTATGAAGAGTGGCTTGAAGAAGCGACGGTCGATTTGATTCAGGAAAAGATGACTTCTGGGGAGATTACCTCAAAAGAGCTTGTCACCTTGTATTTGCATCGCATTCGTACGGTAGATCCAAAAATCAACTCTGTTCTTGAAGTGAATCCTCACGCGATTCAGATTGCTGCCAGTCTTGATGCAGAACGAAAATTGACGGGACCACGTGGCCCGCTCCACGGAATTCCTGTACTAATTAAGGATAATATCGATACGGGTGACCATATGCATACGAGTGCAGGTTCCTTAGCACTGGCTCATTCCTATGCAAAAGAAGACTCAAAAGTAGCGGCTCTTTTAAGAGAAGCTGGTGCAGTCATATTAGGAAAAACGAATATGACGGAATGGGCTAACTTTATGGCTGAAGGAATGAAAAGTGGCTATAGTTCACGAGGAGGACAGGTGTTAAACCCTTACGGACCCGCTCAGTTCGATGTGGGAGGTTCCAGCTCGGGATCAGGTGCTTCCATTGCAGCGAACCTAGCTGTTGTAGCTGTAGGGACCGAAACCTCTGGCTCGATCTTAAGTCCAGCTAGCCAAAATTCTTTGGTAGGCATAAAACCGACGGTAGGATTAGTGAGTCGAAAAGGGATTATTCCCATTGCCCATAGCCAGGATACTGCCGGTCCAATGGCGAGGACCGTTACGGATGCTGTCTACTTATTAAGCGCTTTATCTGCTCATGATGAAAAGGATCCAGTGACGTTAACGAACACCGAATGGGCTGAAGTTGACTTCACTTCATTTTTGGATGATCAAGGGTTAAAAGGAGCTCGAATCGGGATTGCCCGCGATGTGTACTTTGGGTATTTAAATGAAGGTCAGCTTCAGGTGATGAATACAGCTGTTGAAAAGCTGGTCGAGCTTGGTGCCGAGGTTATAGAAGATGTGATAATTCCGTCAACCGGACGAAAATGGAGCTACGATGTGCTCACATATGAGTTTAAATCGGATGTGAATGCGTACTTAAAAACGGTGGATCCAGCAGTAAAAGTAAGGTCCCTTTCAGATGTGATTCAGTTTAATAAAGATAACGAAGAAACATGCTTAAAGTATGGTCAAGTGGTTCTTGAGGAAGCGGAGGCTACTTCTGGCACACTAACCGAGGAAGCATACTTAAAAGCGCTTGAAGAGGATTTATACTATTCAACCGAACAAGGAATCGATTATGTGATAAAAGAGCACCAACTAGATGCCATCGTGTTCCCCAATAATTTTGGAGCAGGCATTCCAGCGAAAGCGGGATATCCGTCGATAACGGTTCCCGCTGGTTATACGAGTGAAGGAGAACCGGTTGGAATCACGTTCACCGGGACGGCCTACAGTGAACCCACTCTGATTAAACTAGGTTTTGCGTTTGAACAAGCAACCAAGCATCGAAAACCTCCATTATTCGAATAAGGTGAGGCATTGATTCTCATACTACCTATGTAAGTATCCTCTTTTTAAAGGAGATGGTTTACATGGGAAGAACTAAGCTTGGAAATGCCAATGCACAGCGTAATAACAACCGAAAGCAACCACAAACGAGCTCAGAGCTAGTTGAGTTTACAACCACAGAAAAAAAGGACATTCATCGTAATCGTCCGACGAATCAATAACAAAAGAACTGGCCGAAAATTGCTTCGGCCAGTTTTTCTTAATCCAATTCCACTTTTTTAAGCGGTTTATTCGCAGGTCCTTCTACTACTTCTCCGTCATAAGAAAAGCGTGACCCGTGGCAAGGGCAGTCCCATGTGCGATCTCCGTGATTCCATTCCACCTCACAGCCGAGATGAGTACAGGTTGTGTCTACAAGATGCAGGCAGCCCTCGTGATCGCGATAAGCACCAGCGCGCTCACCTTTCACCATTACCACTGCTCCTTCATCAACCTCCACCTCAGCTGGCTCTTTTCCCACATACTCAAGCTTTCCTTTTACCAAATGCTTCGCAACGTCCGCATTAATTTGAATGAATTTTTTAATATCCGGATTGGAATCAAATCGTTGAGGAGCATAAAAATCTTGGTATACATTCTCTTTTCCAAGAATCGTATCTGCGAGGACGAGTGCCGCCTGCGTCCCGTGTGTCATGCCCCATTTACGATAACCCGTAGCAATATGAATATTGGAATTTTTCTCCGTAACTGGTCCAATATAAGGAATTTTATCTAATGTAATCATATCCTGAGCAGACCAGCGGTACTTGTATTCTTTAATGCCGAATACATCATGAGCGAACTCCTCTAGCGCCAGGTAATGCTTCATGGTGTCTACCCCTTGTCCGGTTTTATGACCGTCCCCACTAACAAGAATAAGTTGTTCTCCGTTTTCTAGAGGGGTAGACCTTAACGAGCGAGTAGGTGAGTCGGCACCATAAAACATACCACCAGGAAACTCTTTTTGTGTGGTGACTGCAACGATATAGGAACGCTGGATTTCAAGGCGAGTAAAATAAAAACCATTTTTATCAACAAACGGGAAATGAGACGCAGCAATCACATGATCGCAGGATACTTTTTTCCCATTTCTTAAAACCACCTTAGGCTGAGAGCCTTCCTCTACATCTGTTGCCGTTACATTTTCGTAAACGACCCCACCAGCTTCAATAAATTTTCGTAAAAGTACATTCAAATACTTGAGTGGATGAAACTGGGCTTGGTCAGGCATGACAAGGGTAGACATGGATTTCATGTTAAAGGGAAGGGGTTTTTCTGATAGCTCCCCGCGGATGCCAAGCTTTCGGTAGGCATCTGCCTCCTCTTCCACTTGATACGCATATTGCTCAGAAACCGCATAAAGTATGGCCTCTTGGGTTGAAAAATCGCACTCCATGCTATGTTCTTTTACCATTTGATTGATAAACTCAAGAGCATCAGTAGAGCCCTGATAATACATCTTCGCTCGTTCTTCGCCAAAGTTTTGGAGCAATTCATTATATATTAATCCATGCTGAGCTGTTATTTTTGCCGTCGTATGACCGGTCGTTCCATTTAGAACCCTCCCAGCTTCAAGAATGGCAACTTTTAAGCCTTTATTAGCTAATAGATATCCCGCTGTGATACCGGTGATTCCAGCTCCAACAATAGCCACATCCACATGGATATCCTCGATTAAAGAATTATAAATCGGTAAATCCATGTCTCTCCAGTATGGCTCTGGAAAGCGGGGTATTTCATAGTCCTTCATAGACATAGCCGTTCCTCCTCAAATCTTCTAGATGAACATAATTTTTCCAAGTGAGAGAGAAATATGTATCGACGAAAGGACAATTTTCCAAGAGATACATTGGGTTTTGCGCATACTAAAAGAAATCGAACGAAGGAGGTCAACCATGCCTGAATTACCAGAAATGGAGACGTATCGGAAGTTGTTAAGTGAGCGATTATCAGGGAAAGAAATTTCTATGGTGACCATCAATCGTGAAAAGTCACTCAATATGAAGAGTGAAACGTTTATATCGAAAGTACAAGGAGCTAGGATACAGGCCATTCATAGAAGAGCCAAGCACTTGATTTTTAAATTAAGTACGGGAGACAGCTTGCTTTTGCACTTAATGCTTGGTGGATGGATGTATGTGGGAAGTGAAAATGACCAGCCGAAAAGAACCAAACAGGTGATTCTTTCTTTTGGGGAGATGGAGTTGTATTTTATTGGGTTAAGGCTGGGGTATCTGCATCTTTTAACAGAAGGGGAGCTAGAAAAGGAGCTGGCTGATTTAGGTCCTGAACCGTTGAATGGGCATTTAACCTATAAAGCTTGGCTTGATTTAATAGGGGAAAAGAGAGGACGGCTAAAAACCACTCTTCTTGATCAGCAATTTATCGCAGGAATAGGGAATTGTTACTCGGATGAAATATGTTATGGAGCCAGGCTGATGCCTACCAAGCAAGCGGATACAATGGATGAGGGAATGCAAAAAGATCTTTATGATGCGATTCAGTCCGTCCTGCAGCGAGCCCTTGGGTTTGGAGGCTATATGGACCAGCCTTTATATAAAGGCGATACCTTTACGGGGGGATATAATAATCATTGCTTTGTATACGATCGTGAAGGGGAATCGTGTGGGAGATGTGGAGAAACGATTTGCTTTGAAGAGGTATCCTCAAGAAAATGTTTTTATTGTCCAGGTTGCCAAAGGGAATAAAAAAGTGGCCCGGGAGAGAGAGCCGAGCCAGTGATTTCTATTCTTCCTTTGGAGCGGAATCAATTCGATGTGCATCCTCTGAATCAAGTGCTGTTCTTAGATAATAAATAAACACACCACCAACAATTCCTAAGCAAATAGCGAATCCAACGGTTGTTACCCACATCAAACCCATAGAAATCCCTCCTTTACACACTATATGAAGGGGAAGAAGAATCTTTTCCGATTTGGAAACATTCTCCTTGATTTTTTTAGGGGAGGAAGATGAATTCTATTATTGTTAGGAGGTGGTAAATATGCTTAAAAAGCTATTTTTAGGAATTGCTCTATTATTGTCATTGGTTGTTATCCCAACAAGCTCGTTCGCACAACAAGTGTATACGGTTCAGCCGGGAGATAGCTTATGGAAAATTGCTGTACGCTATCAAGTGGGATTGTCTGAGATCATCCAAGCGAATCCTCAGTTTAAAAATCCGGCCCTAATCTATCCAGGACAAAAGGTAAACATCCCAGATTTTGATGCGACAAAGTCCATCGAAAACCAGGTCGTGCAATTGACGAATCAAGAACGTGCAAAGTATGGGTTAAAGCCTCTTGTAGCGGACTGGCAACTAGCACGAGTGGCGCGTTACAAATCAGCTGACATGAGAGATCGAAACTATTTTTCTCACACCAGCCCTACATACGGATCGCCATTTGATATGATGAAGAACTTCGGAATTTCGTACCGTAGTGCAGGAGAAAACATTGCAGCCGGTCAACGCACAGCGCAAGAGGTAGTGACAGCATGGATGAACAGTGAAGGTCACCGTAAAAACATCCTGAGCTCTGGCTATACGCATATCGGAGTGGGATATGCCCAAGGCGGATCCAAGCAGCATTACTGGACACAAATGTTTATTTCGAAGTAAGAAAAGTCGGGGGAAACTCCGGCTTTTTTAATTGGGGGAGTACAGGGGGAATCGAATCGCAAGTAAAACGGCGGAATCGCAAATAAAATCAGTGGATCGCAAATATAATCTGAGAATCGCAAGTAAAGTCAGTGGATCGCAAATAAAATCTGAGAATCGCAAATAAAAATTTGAAATCGCAAATAAAATTCCAGAATCGCAAATAAAATTCCAGAATCGCAAATAAGTTCAAAAAATCGCAAATAAAGAAGACTCAGCTTATAGCAAGACCCCTTTTTTAAAAAAGAAAAGATCTAAATTAACGAGAACTCCCCCTAAAACCTCATCACCCACAACAAAATGACGGGGTAACCCCCTCAAACCCGCGATTTACCACCAGTCCTACCACCCACTAAGCCTCAAGTCGTATATGAAAATCAAGCTTAAGCTCGTTATGAGAAGTTTGAAATCTAGGTAAGATGATATCAAGAAGGGAGGCAACAACAAATGAAAAAATTCGGGTTGCTTTTAATCGGAGGCATTGCAGCGTTAGTTTTATTAGCAAATCTTGGTCCATTGGTAGGGTTAGTAGTCAGCATGGCGATTCTGTACTTTGTGTTTAAGCAGTTTTTAAAGACAGATTCGACGGGGATGAAAATCGGGTTAGGAATCTTAGGATTCATTCTCCTGATGGCATCCATCTCTAACGCACCAGCGATCGTTGGAATTGTCGCTGCATATATTCTCTATGTTGTTTATAAAAAATTTAACGAAACAAAAGTAAAAGAAACCGTTTCAAACGACCCTTTTCAAAATTTTGAAAAGCAATGGTCTGAACTAAATAAAAACTAATTTTAAAAAGAGGAGAGATATTTATGTCAAACTTATTTACTCGATTAAAAAACACGATTGTAGCCGATTTAAATGAAGCAATAGAAAAAAAGGAAAACAAAAATCCGATTGCGATGCTGAATCAGTATTTACGTGAATGTGAATTGGAAACAGAAAAAGTAAGAAAGCTGGTTGAAAGACAATATACGTTGCGTGACGGGTTTACTCGCGAGTTGAAGCAAGCGCAGGAACTGGCTGAAAAGAGAAAATACCAAGCGGAAGTAGCACAAAATGCAGGTGAAACAGAGCTTTACACATTCGCTAGTGCGGAGCAACTTCAATACGAAGAGAGAGCCACTCGATTAAGTGAATCCCTTCGTTATACGGAAAACCAATTGCAAGAGTTAGAGCAAAAATACGAGGAAATGAAACACAAGCTAAAAGATATGCATATTCGTCGTATGGAGCTAATGGGGAGAGAAAATTTGTCCCGTGCCCACTACCAAATGAATAAAGTGCTAGACAATGACAATTACTCTAACCCATCCGTTGCGCGATTTCAAGAAATTGAGTCGTACCTTGACCGTATCGAGGAAAAAGTAAACACTTCATACTACAGAAATACCATCGATGCCCGCATTGCTAAACTAGAAAAAGAAATGAAAGAAACTACTACTTTATAAAAAAAACTGGTATTGTAAAAGGTGGAGATTAGAAGGCGTAGCACTACGCCTTCTATAGGTATATATGACAGGAGAGGAGGAATCAACATGGTAGGAAAAAAGAAGAGTGATCTTCTCAGCTGGGCAGTGATGTTTGGAATTGTATTGTTATTACTTGAAGTCACTTTCTTTAATCGTGGACTGATCTTCTCCCTCCTTGTTGCATCAGGAATGATCTATATCGGGAGGAAGCGCCAGCCCAAAACATCAGGAAAATTCTTATTTTGGGCAGGAACAATCTTCTTTATTTTAAGTGTATTTAATATGATGACTATTAAAGTCTTTTTGTTTGGGATATTGGGCTATTTAATTTTTCAATTTGCCAAGTCCAAGCGTTCCCCAGAAAAAATACAGCCTGAGGTAGTCGAAGCACAATCGAGTCCTCCACAAACAGAAACGATCGTAAAGAAAACGCCCTTATTTGATAATACTTTTTTCGGTGAACAAAGAACGAAAGACCATGTATATGAGTGGAATGATATAAATATCCAAACGGGAATCGGTGACACGATCATCGACCTAAGCTATACCGTTTTACCAAAAGGTGAGACGATTATATTTGTACGAGGATTAGTCGGGAATATCCAGATTCAAGTTCCTTACGATGTTGAGGTTTGTGTGAATCACAGTGTTCTTGCTGGCTCTAGTAATATATTGAATGTAACAGGAGATAAGCTGTTTAATCAGCGACTACATGTTCAAACGAGCGAGTATGAGAAAGCGGATCAGAAGGTGAAGGTATTCACTTCGATGCTGGTGGGTGACCTCGAGGTGAAGCGAGTATGAGTATCGTACAACGCCAAATTGTGTGGGGGATAAGTCTATCTCTATTCGTTTTCATCTTTTTATCTGTCTCGTTTTTTATGGCTTTTCCAGTCTACAATTGGTCAGAGCTATGGGAACGTGATTTAATGGATATCCCATTTATCTTCTTTCTTCCAAGCGTAAGTATTGCGATTGGAATTTTGTTTGGTTTGGGATCGGGATTTTATTGGCGGAAACAGATGCAAACGATTGACGATCTTCTTCACGAAGTAGAGGAAGGACGCGAAAGTCAGATGGAGAATGGGATTTCGTATGAACCGATTGTTCAAAGAGTTCGTAAAATCCAAAAGCAAATTTCTGACCAGGCAAAAGCCTCTCAGAAGCTTGCGAATGAAAAGGCAGAGGATCAAGAAAATCGTATTCAAGAAATTATTTCTCAAGAACGCAATCGATTAGCTAGAGAGCTTCATGATTCAGTGAGCCAACAGCTCTTTGCGGCTTCGATGATGATGTCGGCTATCAATGAAACCAAGCAGGTGGAAAGTGAAGATCGAGAAGCAAAGCAAATGAAGATGGTCGAAGAAATGATTCATCAGTCTCAATTGGAAATGAGAGCGCTTCTTCTCCATTTACGTCCAGTGCCGTTAAAAGGAAAAACACTTCAAGAAGGAATCGAAGAGCTATTAATCGAACTATCACAAAAAGTAACAATGGAAATAGGATGGAAGGTAGAGGAGTTTCCTCTGGATAAAGGAGTGGAGGATCACCTCTTTCGAATCCTTCAGGAATCTGTTTCGAACATTCTTCGTCATTCAAAGGCGAAGGAGCTGGAGGTTTTACTCATCCAACGAGACAATTTTATCATTATGAGGGTAGTGGATGATGGAGTTGGCTTTGATGTGGAAGAATCAAAAGCTGGTTCGTATGGACTTCAAAATATGCATGAACGTGCCGTTGAGATTGGTGGAACGTGCAAAATTATTAGTGTGAAAAATAAAGGTACCCGTCTAGAAGTGAAGGTCCCGTTGATGAGGAAGGGTGAGAGCAGTGATTAGAGTCGTGTTTGTTGATGACCATGAGATGGTGAGAATTGGAGTTTCTTCGTATTTATCTGCACAGCCAGATATTGAGGTTGTAGGTGAAGCGGATAATGGAAAAGCAGCGATTCCAATGGTCCTAGAGTTAAGGCCAGATATTGTTTTAATGGATTTAGTTATGAAGGAAATGGATGGCATTGAAGCAACACGTCAAATCATTGCAGAATGGCCCGAGGCAAAAATCATCATTGTGACGAGCTTTTTAGACGATGAAAAAGTATACCCAGCACTTGAAGCGGGGGCAACAAGCTATATGTTAAAAACCTCAAAGGCAAGTGAAATAGCTAATGCTGTACGTGCCACCTATCATGGACAGTCTGTTCTTGAACCTGAGGTAACAGGCAAAATGATGATGAAAATGCGTCAAAAAAATGATGTAGCACCACATGAGGAGCTTACCTCAAGAGAAATGGAAATCCTTCTGTTGATGGCTGAGGGAAAAAGCAATCAAGAAATTGCGGATGATTTGTTTATTGCTCTAAAGACGGTAAAAACGCATGTGAGTAATGTGTTAAGCAAGCTTCAAGTACAAGATCGAACACAAGCCGTTATTTACGCATTCAAACATGAGCTAGTAAAGTAAAAATTTACATAAATTTCTTGCTATTCAGCTCCGGAATGAATATGATAAAAGTAACTAACTGAAACGGAGGTGGAAAGAGATGAAAAATGCTGTTTTGATGCGCGGATTCTGGATGGACTATACGTATATCGTCCGTGCAATTTTTGCTGGTTTTGCGAACAACGGGAGAAGTCTGCCCTTTTTAAGCAATTCCATAGCAAACTAAACAGTGAAACATCTCTTATCCACAAATAATGAATGGATGAAAGAGGGCTTTCCGCTCTCTTTTTTTCGTACACATTTTTCGTGCCATGGGATTTTTCCCATGGTTTTTTTGTATATAAAAAACTCCGGAGGTTCGTTAAATAATGATAACTTTAAGCGTAAATTCCATAAGCAAAATGTTTGGTGGGAACACCATTTTTGAAAACTTATCACTAGAAATTCATGAAGGAGATCGTGTTGGACTCGTTGGTCGAAACGGGAGTGGGAAAACGACTCTTTTTAAGCTATTAGCTGGGGAAGACATACCAGATAGTGGTCAAATTCATTGGAGAAAAGGGACGACAATTGGCTATTTGGAGCAAATTCCTGTTTTCCAAAGCGAGATAACGGCTTTAGATGTATTGAAAACCGCATTTGTCTCATTGGTAGAGATGGAGACGAAAATGAAAGAGCTTGAGGTGATGATGGCGAGTCCAAATCTTTCGGCAGTGGAGCTTGAAAGATGCATAGAAAAATACGGACAGTTACAGGATCAATACACACTGCTAGGCGGATACGAAATGGATGCCAATATTGATCGTATCTCGAATGGCCTTTCTATTCGACCACTCTTAGATCAATCGTTTCAGTCTCTAAGTGGAGGGGAGAAAACGAAGATAGGCTTAGCACAACTTCTGTTAAAGCAACCGGATCTATTATTACTCGATGAACCAACGAATCATTTAGATTTGATGTCAGTCGAGTGGCTTGGACAGTTTTTAAAAGAGTATAAAGGTACGGTGGTTATGGTGTCACATGACCGGTATTTTCTCGATGATGTGGTGACCAAAATGCTTGATTTAGAGGATGGGGAGATTACTTCATATATAGGGAATTACTCTGTCTTTGTAAAGGAAAAGGAGGAGCGTTTCTTAAAGGAATTTCAGGCATACGAAGAACAGCAAAAAAAGATTAAAAAAATGAAAGAAGCCATTAAAAGACTACGTGAGTGGGCCAATCGTGCCAATCCGCCGAATGAAGGGCTTCATAAGCGTGCCCGTAATATGGAAAGAGCGCTTGAGAGAATGGAAAAGCTGGATCGACCGATACTGAATCGTAAAAAGATGAATTTGGAGATGGAGGTAGCTGACCGAAGTGGCAAGGATGTGGTGGTCATGAAGGCGGTAAATAAATCCTTTGGAGAGCAGGTGCTATTTCAGGATGTTAATCTCCACATTCAGTTTCGCGAAAGGGTAGCCATGGTTGGTGAAAATGGGACGGGAAAATCCACGCTTATTAAAATGCTCCTCGGCCAAGAACAGGTTGATAGTGGAGAATTAAAGCTTGGAAGTAATGTGAAGGTCGGGGATCTTTCACAGCATATTTTTCCTGATAAAAAAGACGAAACGGTGATTGAGTTATTCCGAGATGAAATAAAGGTCACAGAAGGAGAAGCCAGACATATTTTAGCACGCTTCCTGTTCTATGGACACAGCGTGTTTCGTAAGGTATCTCAGCTAAGTGGTGGGGAAAAAATGCGACTTCGTCTGGCACAGATGATGTATCAGGATTTGAATTTTCTTATTCTTGATGAGCCTACCAATCACTTAGATATTGAATCCCGTGAAGTTCTGGAGGAAGCGCTAGAAGAATTTAATGGAACGATCCTGGCTGTATCGCATGATCGCTACTTTTTAGATAAGCTTTTTGATCGCATTTATTGGATTAAAGACAAAAGACTGCATCAGTTCGCAGGTGGGTACCAATGGGCGAGAGGGAAACTGTTAGAAATGCAGCCTCCAAAATTGGAAACACCACCCGTCTCCGAAAAAAAGTCGAGGGTGACTGACACCGTTAAAAAGGCCAGTACGGTAACGATTGAAGAAATTGAGAGCAGGATAGAAAAAATCGAAGCCCATTTAAAAGAATTAAACGAAAAGCTTGAGTTGGAAGAGGAGCTCTCTACAATTCAAGAGCTTTACGGTGAAAAGGAAACTCTTGAGAGCCATGTGGAAGAACTTTATTCGCAGCTTGAGGAGTTAGCATAGGAAGGCATTGCGAATTCGAGTGAATAAGTATAAATTGACATATAAAATAGCGTGAGTATTCACGCTATTTTTCTTTTAAACAAAGGATACGCAGCATTCGGACACCCAAGTGAAAATACCACCAAGCCTAGTCCGAATCAAGCCAGCATTCGGACTCCCAAGCGCCAATATCACCAAGTCTGGTCCGAATCACGCCAGCATTCGGACACCCAAATCCAAACTCAATGCCTGCTTTTTTTCGACCCAAAATCCCGACCGCCAAAGTAATTAATGAAAATATTCTTAGAACTTGTCTCATATAGTGTATGGTGAACGCTATTAAATGTAAGGAGAGACAGCATGAGTGCATTTATGAAAGGAACATTATTGTTGGTTGTCGCCACCTTTATGGGTGAGTGTGTAGAGTTTATTGCGAATATGGTACTAGCTAAGGAGTTAGGGGAGCATGGGCTTGGTTTATATATGCAAATTTTGCCAACCATTTTCCTGATTATTATGCTAGCAAGCTTTGAGATGCCCGTCTCGATTTCTAAGTTTATTGCGGAAAAAGATGCCCGCTATCACCAAAGCATGCTTCAGCATGTGATTAAGCTAACAATTATTTTTACTTCCATCCTACTTGCTGCTGTCACGATCATTCTCCCGTATATCTCGACCTTTGACACGTATCATCCGCTCTTACGTTGGCTTGTCATCTTACTAATCCCGATGATTTCATTCTCTTCCATCGCTCGTGGGTATTTTATGGGGAAACAGCAAATGAGCAAGATTGCATCTACACAACTGGTACGAAAGCTTGTGCAGCTTGGTTTGCTCGTCTTTCTCTTTCAATTGTTCGAATTCGAGACGGATACGGCCATTCTTATTGCCTTTTGTACGTTTGTAGGGAGCGAGTTTGTTATCGTCCTCTATTTAATCCATACGTTTTTTATTCAGTATCATGAGCTAAAAAGAAGGCCAAGAGAGGCCCTTCCTAATCAAGAAGTAAGAAAGAGCTTGATGGCCGTATCTATTCCAACAACGGGACTTCGGATTTTCCATTCGCTCACTCATGCGGTTCAACCTTTTATTATAAAAATTGCTCTTGTACACGCAGGGGTGAGCGAGCAGGCGGCAACGGAACAATTTGGAATGCTCACCGGGGTAGCGATGACGATTGGATTTTTCCCAGCTTTTATTGGCCATTCTTTATTGATCATGCTGATTCCAACGGTTTCAAAGGCGTATGCAAGCGGAGACTTTAACCGGCTTCAACGTTTGTTGCAACAGGTACTAAAAGGGACAGCGTTATACGGAATACCAGCAATGCTCGTCTGTTACTTTTTCGCTGAACCACTTACCAGTATGTTTTTTGAATCGTCGGTCGCTTCTGGATATTTGCAGATTCTTTGGCCGTATTTTTTGCTTCATTTCTTTGTCATACCGATGCAGGCTTACTTGATTGGGCTCGGTCTGATGAAGGATGCGTTTTACCATACCGTATGGTCATCAATTATCCAGTTTACCATTATGTACGTGCTTGGCTCACTCCGCGAATTTCAAATGGAGGGAGTTCTGATTGGTCTAAACGCAGGAGCCTTGTTACTCACACTTATGCACTACCTAACCATTTGTAAAAAAATCGGTATCTCTCATTTCTCCCTTAAAAAGCTGGCGGAAGAAAACCGTTAAAGGATTTTGCTTTTCTTGCTAGAATATTTGAGTGAGAGGAGGAAGGAAAAATGGAAGACGAAAAGGTGTTAAGAGGGCATCATCTCCTCTGTGTTCATGGTTTCAGAGGAATGGGATATAGCCCAGCCTTTGTTGAAAAGATGACAGAAATTGTAGCAAAAGTTAGAAATGATCATGATGACTTTATGATAAAAACGGTAGCTGCCTTTGATGACGCATGTATGGCCTGCCCTCATCGTGGAAACACAAAATGTGAGGCTAGCGCGGGATCAAATGAACATGTTTTGTCTATGGATGAAAAAGTACTCTCTCATTTAGGACTAGAAAAAGAGAAGTCTTACCTAAAGTCGCATTTAGTCGCCTTAACAGCTTCCAAAGTCAATCCCGACGATTTGGATCATCTATGTAGGGGATGCTCTTGGCTACCATACGGAGTTTGCAAAGAAGGGATAGAAGAGCTCCGAAAAAAATTTCATCATCTCTATTAAAGTTATAGTAGAAAAAAGTAGAGCTTTGCTTCAATTTGTTTAATCCTGTCAAAAGGACTCGAAAAATAAACGTTGAATGCGTTTGCTAAAACTAGTTATTGATGGTAAGATGTAAGAGAATTATTTTTGTTCGGTATGTAAGAAATCACTTCTTTATATCAATGAGAGCAAGGATAGTATTATAGGTGTCAAGGCACTAGGAGGTAACTCACAATGGAAAAAGGTAAAGTAAAATGGTTTAACGCAGAAAAAGGTTTTGGATTCATCGAGCGCGAAGGTGGAGACGATGTATTCGTTCAC
The DNA here is from genome assembly GCF_052983275.1 of Robertmurraya sp. GLU-23. Lineage (NCBI taxonomy): Bacteria > Bacillati > Bacillota > Bacilli > Caryophanales > Bacillaceae > Robertmurraya > Robertmurraya sp. GLU-23. Next base: position 8,135 of record NZ_JBRKCV010000008.1, on the reverse strand, counting down.
TTCTCAGCTATCCAAGGCGAAGGCTTCAAGACTTTAGAAGAAGGTCAAGAAGTTACTTTTGACGTAGAACAAGGACAACGTGGAGCACAAGCTGCTAACGTAAACAAAGCTTAATTTAAGCTTGAAAAAAAGACTCTTTACGAGTCTTTTTTTGTTTCTATTTTTTGGCTAACTCTTTTAAGTTTTCAACAATGCCAACTTGATAGGGTGTTTTTGGAAGTGGGCCAATGAGTGTTTCATACTTGGTGGAGTCAAGGATGACGGGTGTTTCATTTAAATACATCATCTCTGTCACTTCTCTCATAGAAGGATTTAATAGACCGAGAGCCGCAATCATCCGTCGGCCAATCATTTTTACCTTCAGAGGTTTATCAAGATAATGAGAGGCAATCTTTGCAATTTCTTCTCCAGATATCGTGCCCGCACCAGAAATATTCCAATCTTGATTGTAACAGTCCTCTCTCAAGGCAAGTTCGACAAGTGCTTTTGCACCGTCCTTCGTATAAATAAATTCACGTTGAAGAGTCGTGTCTCCAACAAAACCAGCCGAGTGTTTTTTAAGCATTTGCTTAAAGGTGTATTGAAGGATCGTACTCTCTGCTTTAGGTCCATAGAAATCTGGGAAGTAGGCAATCATGTAGGGAACTTTTGATGTTTGAATTAGATTTTGCAGCTGTAAGCGAATGTTTCCTTTTTTCGTATGTGGATGTCTAGAGGTATGTTCAGAAACCGGTGATGATTGTCTGCCGTAAGAATAAATATTATCAACGTAAATAAGTGGTTTCTTGTGTTTGGCACATTGAGTAAGAACAGCTTCAAGAATCTGAAATAAGCCAGGATTCCATTTTTCATAAGGAATATTGATAGTGTGAAAAACGAGATCGACTTCTTTAACTGCCTCTCCTAAGTGTTGCTCATTCAACACGTCGCCAACCATGGTCTTTGCAAGCGGACCCCAATCCTGTTTGTAAAGAGCTAGTTTTTCAGAAGAACGTGATAAGGCAATCGTTTCGATCCCCCTATTAACAAGTTCTTCTACTAAAGCAAATCCCATGCCACCAGTTGCACCTAATACCAATGCTTTTTTCATAGGAAACTCTCCTTTTATTCATTATTGACCACTGTTCAATAAACTGTAAAAATAAAAGGCTTGTGCCGCCCTTCATTTTATTTCAAAGCTTTCAATAGAAACTCCACATGCGATTGAGCTAGTAGTTTCACGTCCTCAAAGGTGGTTTCGGTTCGGCAATAATGGGTGACAAACCCATGAATCCCAATAAACAAGGACCATATCTCCTTTGGTGAAAGTGGCTTGGATGCTAGGCTAGCAACCGCATTGGCAAAATGTAAATAGCTGTTATTCGGAGCCTCGAGTAAATATCCTTTAATCTCTTCATCCTTGATCAGAAACATGACTTCATATTGAGGCTGGTGGGTTAGGCCGAAACGAATATACTCGTAAAGAATCAAGTACAGTTTCTCTTCACTCGAGTTGGTTGGAGTGGAAAGCACCTTTTCAAGTACTTGATCCAGAGTAAGGAAATCTTGAGTGACAATTCCATAAAAAAGCTCGGCTTTATTTTTAAAATGGTAGTAAATCGCCCCATGGCTACACCCAAGCTCTTTTGCCAGCTTCCTCATGGAAAAAGAAGAATAGCCACTAGTTACAAATAATTCACGAGCAACATGGATAATAGCTTCTTTGGTTAGTTCGTCTTGTGCAGATTTTCTAGGAGACAAAGATTTCACCTCATTAATTGAACACTGGTCAATTAAATAATACCTTTATTTCCTAATGTTGGCAAGAGGATTTTGATGAAGGTTGAAAAAATCGTAAGAAGGGAAGATAATGGTAGCATACTAACGGCAAAGGAGAAACATAATGATACGCTTTGGTGTAATAGGAACCAACTGGATTACAGAATCATTTTTACAGGCGGCAAATGAACTGCCAAACTTTCAATTAACGTCCGTCTATTCTCGGTCAGAAGAGAAGGCGAAGGAATTTGGGGAGAAATACCAGGCTACGCATTTATTTACAAGTCTAGAGGAAATGGCAAAAAGTGAACATCTGGATGCGGTGTATATTGCAAGCCCGAACTCTTTTCACGCAGAACAAGCGATTTTATTATTAAAGCATGGAAAGCATGTTCTTTGTGAAAAAGCGATTGCCTCGAATAAAGCTGAATTAGAGAAAATGATCCAAACAGCGAAGGAAAACAATGTTCTTTTAATGGAAGCATTAAAATCCACCTTTGTTCCAAACTTTGCTGTGATTCAGGAGAATCTGGAGAAAGTCGGTCAGGTACGACGCGTATTTGCTAGCTATTGCCAGTATTCTTCTCGCTATGATGCGTATCGAAGTGGAACGATTTTGAATGCATTTGACCCTACTTTTTCCAATGGGGCATTGATGGATATTGGTGTGTATTGTATTTATCCAGTCGTGGCGCTATTCGGGAAGCCTTTATCCGTTAAAGCGTCTGGTGTCTTGCTGGAATCTGGTGTGGATGGAGAAGGAAGTATTCTTTTAACTTATAAAAATATGGATGCCGTGTTGATGTACTCAAAAATTACGAACTCTAGCATTCCTTCTGAAATTCAAGGGGAAGACGGTAATCTAGTAATCGATAAAGTGAACACGCCAGAAAAGGTCGTACTTGAATACCGAAATGGAGAAAAAGTGGACCTTTCCGTTCCGCAAAAAGTAAATTCTATGTATTATGAAGCAAAGGAATTCATTGAACTGATTGAAAAAGGCGAGACGGAGTCAAACATTAATACATATGAAAACTCCTTGGTAACGATGGAAATTATGGATGAAGTCCGCAAGCAAATTGGTGTAAAATTCCCAGCGGATAATAAAGGGTTATAATTCAATAACCAAAAAAAACGGGCCACTTCATATTCATGAGCTGGTCCGTTTTCCGTTGTTACTCTTCACTTTTGTGGTGGTCATGTGGTCCGCGATTGGTCCCATCGTGTGGCCCTTTAAAAATAAAGCCATTCTCTTCAAGCATTTTGTAATGCTCTTCGAAACGCTGAATCATTTTGTCGGCTTTTTCCTTCGGGATCACGCCAAATTCTACGTATTTTTGAATCAGTTGTTTTTTCTGCTCCAAAATACCTTTATGTAGTTTAGCGAGTTCTGCCTTTTGAGCGTCGGTTAACTTCACCTCTTGGGTGTTATTAGCATCTTCCGGTTTTTCCACTTCTGCAAAAGAAGACGTGGCACCAAAGATGGACATCGAAAGCAAGCATGCAGCCATGATTCCAACAAATTTCTTCATTCATTTCCCTCCTTATCTTTACTCGAAGGTTAATTTTTCCTAATCTTGCATGAAATATGCACCAATCGCTAAAAACAAGTGGAATAAAAAACCGTTGACACTTTTACAGAAATTCACTATAGTAACGATGACATATTCATATTCCCGTGTGTCGGGAGAGGTTCATAGCGAACACAACCCTCTATAAAAAACTATGGCTTTGATGATTACTATCAACCATATCCAATGAGGATATGGTTTTATTTTTTCAGTCAAGGTTATGTTTTCTATGCCTCTTTACGTTTTGAACACGGTTCATATTAAAAGGAGGTTCTTTTCATGAGTGGAAGAAAAGATGAAGAATTAGAAGGTGTAACTTTATTAGGAAATCAAGGGACGAAGTACTTGTTTGAGTATTCACCTAGCATTCTAGAGGCGTTTGATAATAAGCACCCGAATCGCGATTATTTTGTAAAATTTAACTGTCCGGAGTTCACTAGCCTTTGTCCAAAAACAGGTCAGCCAGACTTCGCAACGATTTATATTAGCTATATTCCTGATCAGAAAATGGTAGAAAGTAAGTCATTAAAGCTATACTTGTTTAGCTTTAGAAACCACGGTGACTTCCATGAAGATTGCATGAACATTATCATGAACGATTTAATTGAATTAATGGATCCACGCTATATTGAAGTATGGGGGAAATTTACTCCAAGAGGCGGAATCTCGATTGATCCGTACACAAACTATGGCAAGCCTGGTACGAAATACGAAGAAATGGCCCATTATCGCTTAATGAACCATGACTTGAATCCAGAGACGATTGATAATCGCTAAACCATGAAAGCAGAGATTGAATTCTCTGCTTTTTACTTTTTTTCTAAAAATTCGACAAAATCCTTCAAATTTCATCAATTGTGACGATATTAAGAAAAAACATTGTTGGGGTGAGGATATGTTCAAGAAAATACAAACCAAGATTATGCTAACAGTCAGTATCCTTATAGCTGTTACGTTACTAGTTGTTTCAACTGTGACGTTTTTTAAAACAAAGGATGAAATCTTGACTAGCGTGAGTTCGAGTTCGAGTGCTCAAGTAGATAGTTTAAAGAGCAATATTGACTTATACTTACATTTTTATGGAAGTTCGGTGGACCGCTATAGTAAAGATAGCCGTATTATCGATTACTTAAAGCAAGTGAAAGCGAACGAGCAGAATGGCTTAAGCACGTATTGGCCTATCGTTGACAAAGACTTTCAAGAGTTTATGAATCTTAATAAAAATGCTGCAACCATTTATGTTGGAGCAGAAACGAAGCAGTTTACGACTACCCCTGTGATCGAGCTGCCACCAGATTATGATCCAACAGGAAGACCTTGGTACACAGCAGCCGTGCAATCATCAGGCGAAACGATCTGGACAGATCCATATGAAGATGCGAGCTCAGGAGAATATGTTGTAACCGTAGCAAAGGCGGTTATTGACCCAGAAACGAAGGACACTCTTGGGGTTATTGGGATGGACATTAGCCTTGCAGGGCTTTCTGGAATCATCAAAGAAACAAAAGTCGGTTATAGTGGGTATTCTTTATTATTAGATAAAAATGGAATGGCTTTAGTTCATCCTAAGGAACAAGGAAAAGATGTTAGTAAAAAAGCCTATTTTTCAACTGTGAATAGTGGAGAAAAAGGGGCAACTTCGTATACAGAAGGTGGAACGGATTTCGAACTCTACTTCCAAACACTCGATCAAACCGGTTGGAAGGTCGGAATGGTATATGAGACGAAAAACGTACTAGAAAGTGCCAAAAGCCTTCAAGATACGATCCTCATCATTGCAGCGATCGCTATTATGATTGGTCTTGTGATTACCTATTTCCTGTCAAAAAGTATCGCAAAACCAATCACTCTATTAAATCAGCAAGTTCAAGAGGTAGCAGCAGGTGATTTGACGATTCATGTGGAGAGCAAATCAAAGGATGAAACCGGTCAACTCACCGATCATTTTAACATCATGGTTGAAAACATGCGTGAGCTTATAGCCTCTGTTGAAAAATCGGTAGAAAGTGTAAATGACTCAGCTTCTAACTTAACAGCCGTATCAGAGGAAACCATTGCGGCAAGTGAAGAGGTGGCTAGAGCAACAGGAGAGATTGCCACAGGTGCGTATCAGCAAGCACAGGATGCGGAGGGAGCAAACCAAAAGGCAGTCGGATTATCGACACAAATCGAAAAAGTAAAAGATAATGTGGATGAAATGACTGGTTTGTCCAAGCAAGCCGAAGTGACGAATGTAAAAGGCTTGGAGCAAATGAACTTTTTAAGACAACGAGCCGTAGAAAGCGATGAGGTCATTAAGAGTGTTGGAACAGTTATTCATAACCTAGACTCAAAGGTGAAGGAAATAGAAAAAGTCATTCATTCGATTACAGAGATTTCCGATCAAACGAATCTTCTAGCCTTGAATGCGAGTATAGAAGCAGCTCGAGCAGGTGAAAGTGGAAAAGGGTTTGCTGTTGTTGCTGATGAGGTAAGAAAGCTGGCTGAACAATCAGCGAAAGCAGCACACCAAGTCAAACAAACGATCTCAAGTATCGAAAAAGAAACACAGCATGTTGTGAAGGAAATGGAGCAAACAGTAGCCATTTCAGAACTACAAAGCAAGGCTGTTGGTCAAACCGAGGTAGCGTTTAATGATATTTCACAAACGATTCATGCGATTGTCTCTTCCATTGGATCGATCAGAAATGATATCGACCATATCAATGATTTAAAGGATGATGTAGTCGCTTCGATTCAAAGCATCGCTTCCGTTGCTGAGCACTCAGCAGTAGCTTCAGACAAGGTAAGTGAATCGACAGAGGAGCAGGTTCGTGCGCTCGATTCGGTCACACAATCAGCTATTGAATTAAATGAAGCAAGTTCACAGCTTGCCGAAATGATTAAGAAATTTAAAATATAGCAATAGACCGGTGGGGTGAGTCCTGCCGGTTTTTTTCGATGTAGTGGATAGTATTGGTTCTCCGTTATCTGCCCATTATGATAAAAGAAAAGAGGGATTTCATGAAGGAACATATAATAGAGGTTCTTCAGCAAATTGAGCGAGAATATGATGTTAAAGTATTGTACGCATGCGAGTCGGGAAGTCGGGCTTGGGGATTTCCTTCCATGGATAGTGATTATGATGTGAGATTTTTGTATGTACATACAAAGGAATGGTATTTGTCCATTGACCAGGGAAGAGACGTAATTGAAGTGCCATCAAAAGACTCTCTTTCCAACCCGGTTCATCCACTTTTAGACATGAGTGGGTGGGAGTTGACGAAAGCATTAAGATTGTACCGAAAGTCTAACCCGCCATTTTTCGAGTGGCTTCATTCTGACATTGTTTATTATGAACAATATTCAACTCTAGAAAAATTGTTAGCTATCGAACAGAAGGTGCTTTCGCCTGTAACCTGTCTCTACCATTATGTTCGTATGGCGAAAAGAAACTTCCGCTCGTACCTTTTAGAAGAAGAAGTACATTATAAAAAGTACTTTACGGTTTTGCGTCCTCTTTTGGCAGGAAAGTGGATTATTTTGAATCATACCTTTCCACCGATTAAGTTTGAAAACCTTGTACAGGAACTGGTTCCGATGGGTCAGGTAAGGCAATCCATTGAAGAACTCGTCGCCCATAAAAAAGAGAGAAAAGAGCACTTATTCCAGTTAGAACCTCCAATTAAAGTTCTTAATGACTACCTACAACAAGAGATTGAGTACATGGAACGTATGACGAAAAACATGAAGGCAAGTGAAAAAGACACATCCACACCTTTACTCAATGAGATTTTTAGAGAGTTATTAGAGCAAGCTTGGAAGTAATTTAGTCCACTCTAAATTGGAAATCTCAGCATATCATCCTCCAATAAGTTAAAACTAGTTTATAATATAAGATAGAATAGCAATGGAGTGATCAGAATTGGCGAGAGTAAAAGCAAAGAGCAAGAGTGGAGTAGGCAAAGGTACAGGAAAAAAAGGCTGGACGCGTTGGCAGGCTGGAGCAAAAAAAGCGAAGAATGCAAAGCCATATAAAAGTAAAGGTGTGAAGCATGGTTCAGGTATGGAGAAAGGAACTTCGGACCAAGCAGATCAATAAATAGGTGATGGGGAGAGGTTGTAGATGGATGAGAGATACCCGATTGGGACGTTTCAGGTTGAGGGAGAGATCAATAGAACGTTAACTCACCACTGGATAGAGGAAATCGCAAGCTTGCCTAAAAAGCTAAGAGGAGCTGTTTCAGGCTTAAGCGAAGAACAACTTGATACACCTTACCGTGACGGTGGTTGGATGATTCGGCAGGTGGTGCACCATATTGCCGATAGCCATATGAACGCTTATATTCGTTTTAAGCTGGCCTTAACTGAAGACAGTCCGGTTATTAAGCCATACGAGGAAGCGAGATGGGCGGAGTTAGAAGACTCGAAGCTACCGGTAGAGGTGTCTTTAACACTTATTGAGTCTGTTCACACAAGATTAGTAGCACTTCTAAAAAGCGTGAGTGAAGAAGAAATGAAACGAACCTTCGTACACCCAGATTCAGGGATCGTGACAGTAGAGAAAAATATTGGATTGTACGCCTGGCATGGAAATCATCATCTAGCCCATATTACCAATGCAAAGCTGTAACCCTTTAGGGTAAAGGGTTCAGTTTCGGGTACTTTCTTGTTAAAATACACAAGAATTGACGTATGAATTTGAAGTGCCCCCCGTCAAGTAGACAGCGGAAATAAAAAAACGACACTAAGCGGCTTTAGCCCTGTATTCTAAGGGACTAAGGCCGTTTAGTCTTTTTTGTAATCTTTCATAATTATAAAATTTTA
>NZ_JBRKCV010000007.1:0-224959 GCF_052983275.1 Robertmurraya sp. GLU-23 | reverse complement strand
GGTTTACTATAACAACTATCGTTATCAATGGAATTTAAAAAAGATGACTCCTATTCAATTTAGGAATCATCTTTTAGCTGCTTAGTCTCTTTTTTTATAGTGTCCTTGACAAAGGTGCCAGTTTATTAGTTCCTCTTTTTTATTAATCTAAATCATCGAATTCAAGGGAATCAATATCAATTAGGTCTACATCTTCTTCAGTAGAAGTTGCTTTTGTATCATCTTCTCCAAGGTCTAATCCAAATTCCGATAAATCTAGATCCATATCAAAATCGTCTTCATCTTCGGATGTTGCAGCAATTGACTCGATAGCAGAGTTTTTAAAAGCAAACTTTTGTTGTTTTTCACGATATTCCTTGTATTCTTCCACTAAACCTTTTACAAGTCGAGAAGGTAGTCCTTCGGTTTTAAAGAAGGTATAAACACTAGCTTTTCTATTGTTTTTCTCCTCAAGATAACCATTAAAAACTGTGCCGCTTAACGGTAAATCGTCAATTACAGCCTTCTTAGATTGGTCCATAAAAGAACTTGGTATCTTTTTGTCTGGAGCTATAACTGCAAGTAATCCTAAATGGTGTACTTTAGAAGCCATTAATTGTCCATCTTCTTGCTTTTCTACTAGTTCAACTGGTTCATGGAGAAGACTGCCTTTGATTGAATCAGTAAACATTTTTTTAATATCGTGTTCATTGTTTACATTACGGATGTCAGCTTCGACTTTATTTATAACTAAGCACCCTTGATGCTCTAGAATAACACGTTTAAAGTCTTCTTTATCGAAAGTAACAGACGTTCCACCACCAGTAGTGGCAGTATTTATCTCATGAAGAACATTTCTAATTTGTAAGTTAGAGTAATCTCTGTAGTTATCTACTTTTAAGCTTTGTTTTGTATTGTCAGCTAGTGCCTCAAAGTCATCTGAAAACTTCTGATTATCAGCGAATATAACGAATGCAATTCCTTTAGATTTGTCTTTCGCTAACTTCCAAATTTTTTGTGTAAAATCATTTACTTGCCTTAAAACATCAGGGCCATCCTCACGAACAGGAAGAGTAACAACAATACCGATTTTTACCGTTCTTTCAGATGCATTCTTAACAGCTTGTGCCATGAATTTTCTAAGGTCTTTCTTAAATACAGCAGGATCAGTAATCTTCTGCAGCTTTACTAACTCTTCTTTAATGATTGGTTTGTTATGATAATCGTTAAATTCTTCAATAGCTTTGATAATCGTTGATGTACCAGTACCTCCACCGAGACCAGCAAAAAATAGAACTAAGTCATCATTAGGTCTTACTCTTTCTGTAATAAACTGCTTAAGATTTTCTTTTGCATGTTCATTTTCCTCAAGGATTCGCATGGCTTTTTCGGGATTTTTACCTAATCCGCCAAGATCCAGTGATACTTGATTGCTCTTTGGTATGTATTTAAGACCTTTCAAGTCTCCGTCATTACTATTTAAAGCCAAGCAGTTGTATACAGGGCTCCCATTAGTATCTTTGATTTCTGCAAAAGCGTCAGCCATTCTTGTTCCAGCTTGTCCAAAACCAACCATTGTCATATTAATTGCAGGGCTATTATTCGTAAACAACATTTTATTTCGCTCCTTGTTCCTTAGTTTGTTTATCTCTATGTAATAATTCAGCTATTACTTGCCAACCTCTTTGGGTTAGGTAAAGCATTTTATAAGGTTTAACAGATTCATAGTATAACAGAGACATATTTAACAACTTTGCTACTTGCTGCTCAGTGGTTTTTCGATGAAGATTAGTAATTTCATACTTATAGGTGTGTTTCTTTTCATCTTTTGTCTTACGTTCAACTTGTACGTTATCTATAATTTCATTAATTGTTATACCTGTAATCGTTTCTTCACCTTTGGTACGTTTCTTTTCTAACTTTCCGATAAAGAGAATTATTTTTTTAGTCGTCTCATCCGATTGAACAAGATCACAGAATAAATGGACCATCTCTTGAGGGAAAAGTTTCTTTTCGTATGTCAAGTGCAATTCCTTGTCCAAGTTTATCCTCCTTTTCTCTTTTTTTCTAATTATAACGCATTATAGATTCTAATACTAGACTCTTTATTGAAAATTTCATCATAATTTCGTCTCCGTTAGCCCTATAAACATTGATATTATTGGGTTTTATTTAGAGTCTATATATAGAGTCTGATAATGATTTTTAGAGAGTTTTAACACTTTTTCTAGTAGCTAAATACCCTTAATATTGTGATTTTCGCCATTTTTGTTTATAAATGGGGGTTATCTTTAAAGTAGAACATAAAATTTTTGAATTTATTCAAGTTGTTTTATACTCAAATTCATTAATAGAATCTTTATATAGACTCTATAAATAAACCTTATTAAATAGGGAGTTTTTTAGTTTTTTTACACTTTCTTATCAAAATTTAAGTGGTTTAGACTCTATATGTAGAGTCTCGTGTTGGTGTCTATTAAAAGAGCTCTATTTTAATTCTGTCTTCATGGTTTACAAAGTGATAGCAAGTGCAGTTTAGCTTTGATGGTAATAAAGTTTCGTAGTTAATGTTGGTCAGTTCTCTAATTGACTGGTTATAGTGTTGATGTTTTTAAGAACCCCCCAGCTACTATATGTATTGAGTAATGAGCAACGATCGGAGTGGAAAAGTGGAAAAATGACCGTAATTTATACGAGCCTTTAAATGGGGAGAGTAGGGGATAGAGGGAGAGGGAGAGGGAGAGCTAAAATTTAATATCGAGTATTTTCTTAGAGATAAAGAATTACAATAAATTCATGCACGTTTTTATTCATCACCTTTAAATTAGGTGGCATTGATATGTTTTACTTTTTTAAGCTAGATAATAGCGTCCCATTTGAGCAGTTTCATTTGAGCGATTATTGCTCAAATGGAAGTTCTCAAACCACTTGAGTAGTTTTTTATGATTGTACCAATGGTTGAAGGGCAATTCTAAACGCTGAGTATTTCTCCCTAAAGGTTGTCCCATTTCAGGGGATATACCCCAAAAAACGTCTCATTTCTGAATATCATTTTTTGTACCCTAAATAAAGTTTCTCCCCATGAGCATCAGCCCTAATATCTTCCCATGTACACTAATAAAACTTTGTATTCCTCGAATTTTTATTCACTAACAAATGGTTGATTGTACCCTGATCGAAGTGGTATACTCTGATAGAAAATTCATATTCAAAGGGACGCCCCTATTCATGCAAGGTTACATTTTGTGTAGCTTTGTTTGAATAGGGGCTTTTTTGTTTTAGGAGGTGAACAAGTGGAAGATACAAAAAGAATCTATCAGTTTAACAACAAAAGAGTGTGGATCACTAACAAAGATGTAGACCTTCTTCATCTTGTTTGGAAACATAGGGTAGTAAGTTTATCGCAGGTTCAATTTTTTCTTCGCCACAAGTATAAGGATAAGGAAATGGCCATTTACCAAAAACTATTAAAATGGCACAACATAAACATCATAACTACAGAAGCATATACAGACGGTAACACTCCTTATAAATGTGTTCGAATTGCTAAGAATGGGTTAGAGATATTGAAGAGCGAGGGAGTAGTTGTAACTCCATCCTATAACTATAAAAATGTAAAGATACCAAAGCATGCCACAGCTGACCATTTCTTCGGAACAAGGGAAGTCATTATTCGATTAATGTTATTAGCGGAGAAAAAGGGGTTTTCGACCTTTGATTCGATCCCACCATCTGAATTACCTTATAACAATCAAGATGAAGTAAAGGCGATGGAACAGCATGTTACTCCTGGAGCAAAATTAACCCCAATGGTCATTCCAGATTGGATCGTCTTTAGTGAAAAGGCTATTCTCAATATCGAGTCCGATACGGGCTCCGAGTTTTCAGAGGCCATTATAGAAAAGGTAAAGAGATATGTTCAATACGTAGAACAGGGTTTGGAGAGCATTGACCACCATGTACTCATTGTTCCTCCCGATTCTAAGGATGATGATATTCTTTGCTATGTAAAATCTCCACCTAAAGATCGGAGTAAAAGAGTTGGTACACTAAAGGATTACATTATGAGAGTGAGTGCACACTTGGTACCCAATCTCCATTTTCACGTGGTGTCCTCGAGTCGTTCTGGGAAAGTGGCTTATGACATCCTTTCAGGTAACTATAAGAACCATTCGGAACTAGCAACAAAAATCGTTGATGCCTTCCGAGTGAATCGTAGCTTGGCCGATGAAGTGGTTGAAATAGAACCGGGTGAGATTTATCCACCTAATATTGAGCAAGCCATGTATGCTGATAAACAACTGATAATTAAGAAGAAGGAGGGGACTTCTAAATTAGTCTTAGTGAAGGTAATAGATGAGGGCAGTGTTAAATCATTGGATGAATTATCTTTTCTAAATTACGTAGTAGAGAATAACCTCCTAGGCAGAGAAATAGATGAAGTCCTTGCTGTTTATGCCACTGATGATGAACTCTATACAGATACATTAGGGGAGAGATGGAATCTCAATAAAATATTGTTCACTTCGTTACAACAATTAAATAAAAACGGGAAAAGCGGAGCTGCTTTCTATCGTTCTACTAAACCGTTAAAGAAAAGTAGGTGTTCACTGTATGAAGGATAAACTACTTCCTAAATTGCCGCTAATAACTGTATCGGTCTTAGGAACAGTATCCGTATTCTTAACCATCCGAGCGATGTTCAACTATTTCTTTTTAATGGTTGGACAGTTTATGGGTGTGATTCCGATGTTCATCTTATTCGGAGATCCAACTTCACCAGGTCGAATAGGATATTGGCTATCCGCACTCGTACTAATTGTTGGCTGGTTAGTCAGTACAAAATTCAAGAAGTTTCAAGTACCAAAATGGCGAGTTTCATGGTTCCTCAATATGGCACTAGGGATGCTCTTCTACTTTCTATGGATGGTATCCGCTCCTGTTTATAATTCGCTGTTGCCGTACCTAGGAAATCGGATCACTTCTATGGACGTAAGTAATATATGGTTATCTGTTGCTGTAGGAGACACGAATACGCTGTTACTTACCATCATGTTCATTCCTGCAGCTGTTACTTTGGTAAGTATGATGTGGCTAGCAGGGCAATATTCTCAATACTCAAAGGATTTGAATGAAGCATTTTGGGAGTTTGAGTTCAAGAATGCCCATTTGCAAAAACTATTTAAGTTAGAGAAGAAAGAACATTGGCCGGACGTTGTTCTTGGTCCTTCCTCTGAAACAAAAGAGTTAATCGTTCAGCCAGGGAGAGACCGTACATTAAATAATATAATCATAGGTTCGATTGGAACGGGGAAGACAGCTGCGTTGGTATTACCTATTATTAATCAGGACTTACACTGGATGACCCGCTTCATCAATGACTATCCAAATTTATATAAACGAGAGGATTATGATAGTGAAGAAGTAAAGGGGATGTACTTAAACGGCATAAGTGTTATTGAACCTTCTAACGATTTGTGTCAGAAAGCTTTTCAGTTGGTTAAGGCTCATGGGATACCTGAAGAGTCTGTTTTTTACATAGACCCCACGAATCCTAACACTCCGAGCATTAATCCAATGCAAGGACCCGTTGATAAAGTAGCTGAAGCCTTTGCTATGGTTATTGAAGGGTTAGCGGAAGATGGTGGTGGAGGCAATGACTTCTTCAAACAGAGTGAAAGAAACCATCTAAAGCATTATATCTATCTATTAAAGCTGCATGATCCTGAGCAAGAAGTTACGTTTGATATGTTATTAAAGATGTACGATAATTCAAACCTTGTTCGGAACATGCACGTGAAATTAAAGAAACAGATACCTACTAACATTAATGACATTGAAGATAGAGACGAAAGAAACCATTGGGCAATCGTTAAGCAAATTGACGAATGGTTTGATTCAAACCTGCTGCCTCGTACTGAGAGAGCAGGTAGCGGAAATGTTCCTAAACTAATCCCAGAAGGGGAATATAGAGGTCAACAAGAATTCTACGATGCCAAGGCAGAGTATGTTCAAGGACTTAGAAATATTCTTAACGACATCGGAGCTAACCCATTGATTCGTAGAGTACTATTCGGAAAGTCAGATTTTGATTTTGATAAACACCTAGAGTCCGGAGGCGTACTCTTAGTCAACACCGCTAAGGGGGAGATGGCCGGTCTATCGAACATTCTAGGGAAATTGGTGCTTCTGAGTTTACAAAATGCTGTATTTAGAAGAAAGCCAAATACATCGACGTTTCATCATATCATCTGTGACGAATTCCCTGATTACATTTACGCTCCATTTCGTGAATTTCCAGCTCAGTCGCGTAAGTATAAGACGATCATTACCGTTGTTGCTCAGACCATTGCACAATTAGCAGATAAATATGGGGAAACGTATATGCACACCTTGTTAGGTACCCTTCGACACAAAATGGTATACGGAGATATTCCTGATTTTGATGCTCAGTTATTTTCAAAAATCTTTGGTGAAGCGGAAAAGTTTGAAGAAGGAATCCAAGAGCAAGCGGTTAGTCCACTTCAAGAAAAGCCGATGCTTCGTATGGGTAACACATATACAAAGGCAAAAGAAGCGATTCTATCACCAAACGATATCATTTTCCAAAAGCCTTTCCAGTGTGCAGTTAAGATCGTAGCGGAGAATAAGCCTGTCCCTGTGGTACAAATCGATGCAAACTTTGTTCCTAAGGATGAATTTAAAGAAGCGGTGGTATACGTTGATGAAGAGGCAGCTTCCATATGGTTAGAGAATCGTAGAGGAATTGTGCTTCAAGAGGATACCGAGCTTTTAGAAGAGTTTGATGTTCTTGAGGAGGAAGAGGTAATTGAGGAAGATTCTGTTGAGAAAGAGCCTCTACTTGTCTTCCCAGGAAAAGAGCAACCTGTTGATCTTGATTCTCTTTATTTGAGACCATCAAAACCTGAACCTGTGGTATTGCCAAAACAGAGTGAGGAGATACCAGAAAAGGAACCTATGGTTTTTGCGAAGACGTTAGAATCTGAATTATCTACTATCGAGGAAGAGTCCTTATCACATTTAGATATAGAAACACCTCAACCATCAAAGGGAAGAGGTGTAACAAAAGATGCTGAAGTATCCGCTCCTGTTGTGGTTCAATCAGACAAGGGTTCAACTCCTTCTCCAATAAATCACTTAGCTAAAAGGAGAGCTGCGGTCTCAGAATTAGGTTCACAGCAAAAGCAATTAGAAGATGAATTGTTAAAGTCTCTTGAGGAAGTAGAACCTAGTGAACCAACCTCTCACGTACCAGAATCAATTACGCATGAGGAAGTAGCATCTGCAAAAGAGCCCACTAAACAAGGAAAAAGCGGTTTCCTTACATTTACTGAAATTGATGATTAACTGAAAATAGGTTATAACTGATTTGGTATCCCTATGGATGAGGGGTATTAAAGAAAGGGGAAACAAATGAATAAGATCAAAAAGGGTAGATTCAATATGAAGAAGGTAAAGGTTAAGCTCTATCTAGCTGGTAATGAATTTGCAGCAACAGCTAAAGATGAAGTGTACTTCGTAGACAAATGTTATGCGGCTACTCCTGAAATGGCTAAGGAGTTGGCTTTAGAAATAATACAGCAGTACTATAGCGATGAAGTCCAGTTACAGAACAAGTTTAAGAGTAAAGGACAAACAATTAAAGAACTAGCTAGATAACTCGTCAGAAGGCGAGTTCTTTTTTTGTGATCGATATGAAACTTTAGTGGTTTCACGACGTACTAAATTAAATAAAAGATTAAGATAATTAATGGAACTACTTTTTATGAAGCTGGTGAGAAATTGTTAGAATCCGCTATACAACAGAAATTTAGTCTGTAGGAAAGGGTTTGAAGATGGAAAAGATTAAGTCTCTCATGGGAAAAATAAACCAAATGAATGGATATATAAGTGCAAGTATCTATATAGTTGTTAGTTTTTCACTGATTTTAGTTGGATATGGTATAGGTCGATATGTTATTGGAATGTTAGCATTTTGATACCTACCCAGCAGTTGGAGGAGAATGATGGAGAAATTTAGTTATACCATTCCTATGGTTAAGGGAGTAAAGAAACCTGTTGAAATTCTAAATGCTGATGGTGTCTCTGTTGCTAATATTCAAAGGTACTACCCAAACTTGATCAATATACTAACAGAGATATTTATAACAGGATGGGAAGTGAACCTTCAGGTAACACAAGACGGATCACAATTAACGATCAAAGATAAATTCCGTTGGGTAGGAAATGAATGGTTAATTTTAGAGGATAACCAACCAATCGGTAGCATAAAAGATATTAAAAAATTTGAATGGGGTGACACAAAAGAGCTGCTGTTTCGGGGGAAGAAATATTACTACTTAGATAAACCTCTTGAAACACGAAAAGTTATCCAATCTGAAGACAATAAAGTGATTGCAAGCATTAACTATAAATTGTTTGATATGTCACGAAAGAAAGAAATAGAAGTATTTAATAATGATGTGCCTATCTCCCTTATAGTCTGTATTAGTTATCTTTCAACTTTAAAAAATAGGGCTTAAGGTACATGGATTTATACAATACACTTAAGCCAAAAAAAATGAAAGTTAGAGAGATACCCAATTGGGGAACGTATTTACGTAAGGAATGGGAAGGCAATTTTGTCAGTCACCTTAGTAAAGCGGAAAAGGACTCTATTTACCTCTATGACGTTAAAGATGGTGCATGTGGGTTCTTATGGCATGTTTTTAGTTATGAAAAGTTGAGATGCTTAGAGAAAAAACAAGCGGAGGAAGCTTTTAATCTAGTGGAAAAGAAATCATGTTATATTTTTTTTCAACACTCAGACCATGCTTATATTTTGGAGAATGCACAAGACTTAAAAGCTAGTGACCTGCAATTTGAAGAGGATATAGACGAAAAGGATTTGTACGTAGTTGATACCGAGTTTAATTGGACATACGTAATAACCCATGAAAAGGAAATGTTGGGTCCATATTTTGTTAAAAAAGAGAGGTAATTGTAAACCAAGCCCGCTGATGTTCTTAAGCGGGCCTTATTTTTATCGAAACATTCCCGTTTGGGCTTCTTGAGCCATGCGTACTAATCGTTTGGTAATTTCCCCACCAACTGAACCATTTGCACGCGCTGATGTTTCGGCTCCAAGCTGTACCCCAAACTCTTGTGCAATCTCAAATTTCATTTGCTCTAGTACTTGTTCTGCTGCTGGAACTAAAAGTTGATTGTTATTGTTGCTTCTTGCCATGATTGTTCATCTCCTATTATTTCATTGTAGTACACTATTAGCATGGAAAAGGAAGATTAAATTATTCGTATCAATCCCATGGTAAGTTATGGGATAATCAATTTATCTTTAAATACCCAAAGCAAAGGAGAGAACCGATATATTTAATTCACCAGCTTTAGATTTTCTCATGTTGATTGCAGTTATCATCGTCTTAATGACGATATTAATAATGATTAATGACGTACAGAAAAGAAATAAGGCTCTTTTAGAGTTAGAAGAAAAATTGAGTAAGGCAGGAATTATTGAGATTGATGAAATGACAGGGGTAGAGTTTGAACACTACCTATCTATCCTTTTAAGAAAATACGGATACCAGGTAAGAATTACCCCAGGTTCAAATGATTTTGGAGCAGACCTAATTCTAGAGGGAAGCGAACGCGTTGTGGTTCAAGCCAAAAGGTATAAGAGGAAAGTGGGTATTAAAGCTGTTCAAGAAATTAATTCAGCTAGAACCTACTATAAGGCAAAAGAAGCTTGGGTAATAACAAATAATTATTTTTCATCACAAGCGATGGAATTAGCTGATTCTACAGGTGTTAAGCTTATTGACCGTAACGAGTTGGTTAATTTGATACTCCTGATTTCTACTAATACTTCATCAAGCAGAATAGCTGAGTAATGCACTTGTATGAAAGGAATGAGTGATTTAAATGCACAGTTACATAGAGAGAAGAACAAAATCTATTCTAAGTACACTTTACAATTTTCTAGAATATGATTTTACATCACAAATTACACCCTTTGATGATAAAGAAGATGAAGCTGTCATTATCATTTCACCTGAAAATATATTTTCTTATAATCAAGAGCGTTTATATATTTTCGTTTCGAAAGAATATATACGGTTCTATTTGCCAGATTTCATTTCTTTTGAGGATGGTTGTGAAGTTGACTTTGAATTCTTAAATGAACTAAATATTTACTGTGACCATATAAAATTAACCACGAATGAAGGAGGAAATCTAATTGCAGAAAAGCTAGTTTATACTGGAGAGTTTTTAATTGGCCTTGCTCCTATGCTCTTGATCATAAACTTTAAAAACTTTGTAAAAGAGATTGATAAGCTTTTAGAAAGTTTCTCAAACGTTAGGGACGGTAAGGGCTTTGAAGACAGGAGAGCTCCTTCACCAGAGAAGTACACAATACCCATATCTAGTGCGGTAGAGTTATTAGGAGTAAGTAAAACTACAGTTACAAACTGGGTGAATACCGGCACAATTGAAGCAGTAAAAATTAAAGGGAATTGGTTGCTAAATCAAGAATCATTGCAAAGATTCAAGATTCAGTGGGATAAGGGCTTTAAACAATCAGACTGAACATCCTATTAGGCTCACTTTCACAGGACTATATTAGTGTAAATACAAAAATTGATATTGAATTATTCGTAAGGGTGTTATACACTCTAGGTAAGAATTAATGAACGAATAAATGAATAACGAGAATGGGAAGACCCCAAAAACGGAGTAGTCACTTTTGACTGCTCTGGTTTTTGGGGTCTTTTTGCGTTGTTATTGGTTTATTCTACAGCATATTTAAATACAGGAGGAATTACCAATGGCTGAATTAACAATAAAATCATGGTCTAACGATACGCAATTAGAAGACCTAGCAAGATTTAAAAGAGACAGAGAGGTTGTTCGTGGTGTTGTTACCTCTATCTCAATGATTAAAGACAAAGAAATTGCTTTCCTTATGTTAGAAAATGGAGTAACTGCTTATTGCCCAGCAGACGAGTTCTCTGCACATGAGTTCCGCTCTTTAAATGGATTTGCTGGTACCATGCAAGAATTTATTGTAACGAATCTAGATTTAGACCAAGAAGTTGCGATTGTAAGTATTAAACAAGCGGACGAGATGAAAAAGGCAAAATTCTTAAGCCAATTAGAAGTGCTAGAGCAATCAGAACTTCTTCATACTTTTGAGTTTGATGGAGTAGTCACTGGAATCAACTCAAAGAACCGTAACATTTTCGTACGTATTAATGGGGTTGACGCTGTGATGTATCCGAGCGATTACAGTTGGGACCGCGGTCGCAGAATCGAAGAACAGGTCCAGCGTGGAGAAAAGATTAAAGTAAAAGTCATCCGCTTTAACAAAGATAGCAACATGATTCGTGTATCACGTAGACACACCTTGGAAGATCCTTTCGTGAAATTAGAAGCTCTTCAACATCACAGTGCGGTAGCAGGGAAAGTAACAGGGGTTGACCCAGTGCACGGTATCTTCATTCAGTTGGATGTTGGCCTTGAAGTGAAAGGGGTTAAGCCAAATCAGTTAGAGGAACCAATCGTTGGTGATATCGTTTCTTGTCGTGTACGCAGCATCGATAAAGAGAAGCGTCAAGCAAAGGTGGTCATTACCGGTTATCCAAGGGGTAAAAAGAAGCGCAAAGACGTAGGAGCTTTCTTGTTTGAGTAATGGAAACATTAGCACAAGACCTCGTTCCTTTTGACGAGAATTTAGAAGCCAACTATTACACCACTAAAAAAGGTGAACTACCCTTGTGGGATCACCCCTTCCTAAAAGGTAGCAAGGTCTTGCCGAAGAAGTATTATCCGATTACGAACTTGGAACGTGCAGTTGAACACCTTTCAAGGGGATTAATAGATGAGAATGATTTTATGATCTTAAAAGTGTTAGGTGACGCTATCTGCGCCAATGAAAACCAGCTTAGAAGATACTTAGAACCTAAATTAAGTCACTCTCAAACTTCTACCAGGTTAGACCGAATGAGAAGATATGGTTTCGTCGATCGTTGGAAGGTCCGAATTAGAGGACAAGAAGAGACAGTGAAGCCTCCCGCTCCTTATACATTAGGAATGGCGGGCTTCAAACTACTAAAGCATTATTATAACTCCGAATTCTTTATGGATGCGAATCGTTGGGATGCTCTGGGTATTGGAGGAATCAAACGATATGTGTCAGTAAATGAGCTGCGTTGCACAATGATAGAGATGAGAATTTTAAAGCAATGGAAATGGAATCCTGTTATTGCAAATCATCATAAAAACCACCGTCCTCTTGGAGTCGGACTTGTTGAAACTCCACAAGGTAATGTGAATTTTATTATGGATCGGGTACAGAGTACACAAGATTTTATTGGTTACTTTAAAGACCGTCTTTACAATTGGAAAAAGATATATGAACGATATGGTGAACTGCCTATATCAGAGTTCCCTGATCATCCATCTTATGTCATTCTTTTTGCTTCAACACTCTCAGTGGCCAACCAGCTTCACAAAGAATTAATGCTTGATACATACCCGTTTCCAATATGGGTATGTGTAGAAGAAGATTTACTTGAGTCTGGTTTCAATACTTCTTTCTATATCCCTACAAGCGAGAAGCTAAAGCGGATTCAGATTGATTTCTAAGGGAGTGAACAAATGACTAAAACCATGTTAGCAGATACTCAATTATTAACGGGGGATTTATTCAACCACTGTTTATCCACCTATCAACACTCCCTTAGAGTAGGTGATGAATTATATCGATTTGCATCTTATTTGAACCTTGAGAATATAGAATCAGTCTATATTCTTGGGGTTTTGCACGATATTGGAAAACTCAACATACCTCATGTTCTTCTCAATAAAAAAGATCGATTGACCGAAAAGGAATTTAAGCACATCCAACTCCATACCGAGTATGGAGAGCGTATTGTAGAAGGACTCAAACATCTACCAAACACGTATTCATTAATAGTTAAGTTTCATCATGAAAATTTTGATGGAACTGGTTATTATGGCTTAATAGGAAAAGAGATTCCCCTACTAGCAAGAATGATCAGAATTATTGATTCTTACGACACTATGTTATACGGTCGTATCTATCAAATCCCTAGAACTCAAACAGAAGTCATCCAAGAACTATTCACTCTTAGAGGTAAACAATTTGACCCGGAACTTGTTACGGATTTTCTTAGTTTTCTAAAACAAAGATATTCCATACAATTACAATATGGTACTTGAATATCTATGGTTTTAATGGTACTATAATACTAGCCTATAGCTCTGTTTTTTAACAAAAACAGCAGCCCTTTTTAATGTTTTATAGATTATCCTCTAAGCGATTAGGGGATATGAAAATAGGAATTTAAGACAAATTATATATACAACGGGAAATACCCGAGACCGCTTATCAAAGCAATCATATGTACCTTGTACATGGACTGTTTTGGTAGGTTGAGTTTCGGGTATTTTTTTGTTTCTCAGGAGTGAATACCATGGTGAAAGTACTTATTGCAGTTGGGGACAAATCATATACGGACATCCTCACAGAAACTTTCTCTCAACATACAGACTACTTCACATTATCTTCCCAGGAAGTGCTTCACCGGCGGTTTCTAGAAGAAATAGTTGAATTGGAAAAGCCAGATATGCTGGTAATCCACGACTACTATCTAGAAAGTGATTTTACAAGAGACGAAATGAAGGAACAAGAACTAGCTACTTTCTTTAGAAAGCTAAGGGTTGAATATGATGATTCCATAAGAATAGTATTCTTATGCGAAAGACCAAAAGGTGATCCATTCCTTTCTTCTCTAGTTAGTATGGGGATTCTTGATATCTTCAACAGCAATGCTTTTGATTTAGACGAGTTTATCAAACAATTAAAGGAAAAACCTCGTTTTGCTAAGGTAGAAAAATTTCTCGTTTCCATTGTTCCACCTTCCACTACTATTCCAGTAGTGGAAGAGGAAGTAAACGAAGATGATGAGGCGGAAGAAGATTCACCTAAAAAAGACAGAAAAGAAAAGACAGAAAAGAAAGTCGTCCAAAAGGTAATCGAGAAAAAGGTTGTCCAAAAGGTAGTTAATAAGAACGTAATTAAAAGAGATTATACCGTTCAGGTTCATAACCATACGAAAAAAATCGTTGGTATTCCAATAAAAAAGAAACTAGTCATGATTGGGAGTCCCATACAGCGTAGCGGAAGCACTTTCGTTTCTCATTTGTTAGCACGAACGCTGACCCAAATGGGAGTACCAACTACATACGTGGAAAGCCCTTTTTCAAAGGCTTATACATACGACCGCTTTTTTGGAACGGAACATGCATCTGATTATCGTAGCAAGTTCTATCAGTTTAGCAAGTACATTGATCCAAAGGTAAAAAGTGTTTTTGACTGGAATAAATTTGACGTGGATATCATCTGTAAGCATCCAACCAATGAACCAGTATACCAAGAGGATGAAGTTGCTTTTGAAAGCTTAATCAAAGTGTTATTCTCTTCCTCTTCGTCTGTAACCATTATGGATGTAGGTACGGATTGGGAGTATGAACTTTTCCAAGATGTGTTTGATATCGCTGACCATGTGTACTTTGTTTTTGAACCAGATATTCCGTTTATCCAGTTCTTTGAGGAAACTAAAGATGACCGCATTTCCTTCATGAGAGATAAATTATCCAGTGAGAAATCTGCCATTATCGGCAACCGCTTTGATAAGCCTACTTTAGAAAGTGCGCTGATTCAAGATATGTATAAGGACAAAATCATAACCAGTATTCCTGTTTTCCCAGTTAAAGAAGTTTTTCAGGCTCAGCTAGAAGGAAAATTTCTAAATGAGTATAAAGAGAGCCAAAAAAGAATGGAATTACACCTTCAACCGCTGTTAGAGGAGATCCTGCCAGGAGAATTCTTAAAGAAGCAACGCAAGGGAACAGGGATATTTAAGGGATTATTCAATAAGAACATAACCATTGAGAAGAAAGAGAGCAAACTCACAGAAGGAGAGGAACAAAAGATATGAAACCCGCAGTTCAAATAGGTTCGGGTATCTTCTTATCACTTGCGACCATTGGTTTAATCTTCACTTATGACTTCTATATTAAAGAAAGAATCGACAGTGAACAGGTGGTCGTGGTTAAGCCGGGTGAGGAGATTAAGAAATCCGAAAGAATTACTGAAAATAAACTCATTATTGAAAGACGAGCCAAAGATACCTTAATCAAAGACGTCGTTTACGCAGACCAATTGAAAGAGATTGTAGGTCGAGACGCTAAACAAGATCTACTGGGTAACTCGATGGTATCTGAAAAAATGATTGATTACGACTTAATGGTTCCTGATGCTGCAGAAGGGGAAGCCATTCGTCCAATCACAGGAGATATGATTTATGCCCAACCGGGATCGTTGAGAAGGAAAGACATTATCGATATATATTTAGTTAATCCAGATGGAACAGCAAGCTTTATGCAAAGCGGACCTAGTCAAGTTTCTTCTGAAGAAACAGACACCACTACTGAAACAACCGATGAAGCTACTACTTCTAATGAAGAAAAGCAAATTATGAATACAAAGCCCTTCCTTAAGAATGTTCGTGTAGCTTACGTAAAGGACTCAGGAAACAAAGAGGTTGTTGCTGCTGAGGAAGGTACAAAAACAGATAACCGCTTAAATGCTACATCGCAAATCAGTGATATTGAACTTATCTTAAATGAAGAAGATTTTACAAAGCTTATGACTGAGGTTCTTACGAAAGGATCCAAATTATATATCACTTATCAATAATAAGAAAGGAGAATTCAAATGGAGATTGCGATTATATCTAAAAATTCCATGTATAAAGAGTTGTTTGATAAGCATGAAGAAGTCACCACATGTCTTGTTTGGGACCAAGTAAAGGATGCAACGATCGAGTTAGGAGCAATCATCCTGGATGGTGAAGTATTCGATATTCATCAACTCCCTACATTGAGGGAAAAATATCCTCAAACTCCGGTATTCTTTAAACCTCACACCATCCATAGTGATGTAATCATGAGGAACCTTACTCGTTTATGCGCGGCGCATAAAGTGAAGATGCTAAGCGAGTACAATACTTGGGAGCAAACCGTTCAAGAAATCTTAAACCAATTGACTGACCGCGAGAGTTTTCTTTCTAAACGATTGATTAGTATCTTTGGAAGTCATAGTGGTGCAGGTGTTTCGACAACTGTTCTGAATGTTGCTCGTTCACTTTCAAAAAGAGTGGAAGAAAAAGTCCTAGTACTTAGCTTAAATAGCTGGGATCCTGCCGACTACTTTTATGATTATAAAGGTCATTACCTAAATGATTTAAAAATTGATTTAAAAACACAAAACTTATCACCTGCTCGCTTGCAAGAAGCCGTTAGCAAACATGAAAGCTTTTATCATCTAGCTGGTAATCGAGATATTAAGATGCAACGATTTTTCCAACCTCATGAGATTCAACATCTAATAAAGGTAGCTCAAGAAATATTTGATGTCATTCTAATAGATGCAGGAACTCACTTTGATACCGCACCAACGATTCAGGCTTACTTATCGAGTAATCTAAAGTTTTTAGTAGCTACTCAAGAAGAAAAAGGATACAGAGGGTACTTCCCTTATGTCTATCAGCAGCTAATTGAACCAATCGGTGGAAAGTCAGAAGACTTTATGTTGGTGGTGAATCGATTCCAACCAGCTAATACATTAATTAATGAACGAGCATTAGAAGAAGAGTTAAATATGACAAGAGTCGTTACCATTCCAGATATGGGAGAGTTAGGAACCATCGCTTCCGCTCAAAAGAGACTGTTATATGATTCGAGCGAGTCTCTATATACCAAAAACATTGATTTACTATCGAATCTCATCATCTCCGAATGTCGATTAAGAGAAAAAGAGTTGGTCCTAGATGGAATAAAAGATAAACGTAAAGGCTTCATGAGCATTTTTAAGTAAAGAGGAGGGGGTAGCGTTGAAACAACTAGAACAAGAACTAGGAATTGAGAAACCGTTTAGTACCTCTGATATGCTAGCGAAGATTGTAGCGGAAAAGGGGTTGAAAACTGAATTCGTTACAACCTACGCGAGAAAGAAATCCTTCAATCAAATCTGCAAAACTATTCGGGAGGAGTTAGACCACATCATAATAGATGGGGTGGCTGACAGCAAAAAGAATCAAACGGAGGATGGATTTGCTTTTAAAGACCAAGATAGTTGGTTAGACCGTCAGCACAGAGCGGTTATCGGAGACCAAGAAGCTATGTCGTACTTTATCAATCAAATTAACGAGGTACTTCGAAAACATAACATCACAACAAAAGAATACCCATCTTTTTATGATTCTCTAGCAGAAGCAATTTTTCATGAAGTATGGGGTATGAGCATCCTTCATAAATGGGACAAGCTCCCGTTTAGTGAAGCAGCTGTTATTCGTGGCAAACAATTATGGATTGATGAAAACGGACAGTTTAAGAAACAAAATGAAGAGTTCGAGAGTCTTGAAGCGGTTGAACGAATTAAACGTGCGTTTACTATGCGTATCAAGGATGCAGTAATAAACGAGCAAACTCCGGAGCTAGAAATTGAGCGTGAAGATGGTTCTCGTATCACAATGATACAAAAACCAAGAGGAAAAGAAAACTATATCATGTTTAGACGATTTGTTGTTCAAAACATGAGTCTAGAAGAACAGGCTCAACGTGGAACGATCTTAACAGATGATATTCCTTTCTTCCGAGCCTTAGCTAGATCGATGGCCAATACCATTTTCGCAGGTCGTGTTCGATCTGCTAAGTCTACTTTTATGAAAACGATGATTCGAGAACGAGATTCATCATTCGTTGCAGCCGTCATGGAGAAACACTTTGAGTTAGGATTATCGCAACAGTTTCCAGAGCGATTAATCTTTGAAATCCAAGCCAAAGAGGGAGATTTACACCATGCGGTACCAAGACTTCTTCGTATGGAACATGACTACATAGTAGTTGGGGAGATTCGTAGCTTAGAAACAGAAGGTTATTTGCAAGCATGTGAGAGAGGAGAACGTGGAGCGGTATCGACCTACCACTTAACTACTGTTGAAAATGTGGTTCCTCAGATCACGAGACATATTCTAGATGAGTTTCCTAACCGAAACTTTGATAATGAATTACAGCGTGTAGCAAGTAACATCGACATTATTGTAACCATGAGTGCGGATAGAGACCGAAGAAGAAAAAGAGTGATCGGGGTAACAGAGATTATCTGGAACAACGAAACCCGTAAACATTCTACACAAGATCTTATTCGTTATAGTCCTCTTACAGATAAGTACTATTACTCATCAAAGATTAGTCGTGATCTATTGAAGTTGATGGCTGATGAAAGTTTGGAAGATACAAAGATTCTTTTAAATCATTTGAAGTGGAAAGAGAAGGATTCTCCTATGTCTGACTACGAGAAGATAAAAGATCATATTGTAGACCACCTGCTAGGAGATGATGAGATTGGATGATTTAACGACTTGGTTTTGGCAAATAGGAGTCAACTTTTTCTTTTATGCACTTCTAATTGTCATAACATTATGGACTTCCAAAAACATTATGCTCGCACCATTGAAGGATAAGTACACGCAATGGAATTACCGATATCGTATAAGGAAAATTCAAAGCAAAACCCTCGCTACTAAGGGTACGGAATATAATAATCGCTTTCTCAGGCATTTGAATTTATTAATCCGAACAACTAGAGAAGAGAGAAATGAATTTGATGTGACAGCCTTCCTAATTCTATCTGGTTTGCTTGGGGTATCAGTCGGAATGTTTATCCTTATCTCCTTTGGAGATATATTGGTTTCCGTTATATTCGGAGTCTTATTGTCGATGATTCCTTACTTATTCTTAAGAATGAGGTTAAGTAACATTCGTTTTGCGATGGGGGAAGAGTTCTTATCCATCGTACAGGAGCTAACACAAAATTATAACGCTATGCATTACGACATGTACCATGCACTAAATGAAACTCAAAAATCGGTAAAGAATCCTGTATTAAGAAAGGTTCTTATTAAGCTTATTTCAGACTTACAAGTTTCAAGAAATGAACAAGAACTAAAGGAAACGATTAAAGTCTTTACCTATACAGCTGGAACCAGTTGGAGTAAGCGTCTTGGGAGTATTATTCTAAAATCCTATCTTTATAATGAGAAAGTCTTAAATGCTCTTATGGTATTAAACAAGCAAATGGAAGAAACCGCTGAAATGCTAGAAGAAGAACATTCTCAAACTTTAGACCATGTATATAATGGCTATCTTACTCTACCGGTATTTTTCCTTGCACTTGTACTGGGATACGTTACATCAGGAGCTCAGGATTGGTTTAAATTACAGTTTGGAACCAGTTGGACCATCTTATTATTCTCGTTATCTCTTATAGGGGTTGTTTTTTCTCTAATTATTTCTGTCTTCCTTAAGAGACCGAAAAATGACTTGTAGGAAAGGAGTACGTTATGGCTAGTCAAGTAATGCTGTTTAAAATTTTACCTTACATCATCTATATCGTGGCCATTATCCTTTCGTCTATAGCAGGCATTTTGGTGTATACAGGGTTGACTTCGAATGTTGAGAGAATTCAACACAGGATAAGGATCCGTACCAGTATAGCTAAAAGCAAAGAAAAGGTGATTGAAGGGACAAAGAGTTCTAAAGCGGAGGAGTGGTTAAGTAAAGCTCAGTATCCGTTAGGTTTAACAGGGACAAGGTATTATTTCTTTTTAGGTGGATTTGTATTTTTTCTTTTCATCTATTATGTAGTTGGTCCTGTCCTTATAAATGGGGGAACAACCAGAGAAACTATGATAGCTGCTGTAGCAATTCTAGTAGTTGGTCTACTTGGTTCTCCTAGCTTTCCGTTTTCTTTATTTGTCTATACGATGAAGCGTGTCATTGATTATCACAATGCGAAGAAACATGCTGAAGTATTCATGCTTTATGACCTATTAATCAATGAAATTGAGATGATGAATGTTAATAAACTCAATACATACAACGTGTTGAGAAATATAATGCCATATTTTGATGTTTTAGAGAAACCTTTTACGATTCTTTTAACAAATTGGAGTAATAGTGAAGGACCAAAGGTAGCATTAGATAAATTTGGAGATGAACTGAATTCTAAAGAAGCCCATGCTCTTATCGGAGTGATAAAAAATCTTGATGATGTGAGCAGAGAAACGGCTCTTGGCCATCTTCGAGGAATGCACAATATGTTCGTTAAATCCCAAATTGAAAACTACCGAAGGAAAAGAAAAGTTACTACAGACCTGCTTGGAATACCCATTAAGGCGACTCATTTCATAATTATTTTGAACTTCTTAGTAGTGGTCGTTACCATGGTTTCAATGATATTAAAAACTTCTAGAATGTAACCTAGTTTACTCGAAAGGGGGTGAGTCGAATAAATAGTTCGTTAAGCACTTTTATGAAGATAGCTATAACCGCAGTCACCATTTCGGCTTTCATATTCGGTGCCATGTACGTGGTAATGAATGATCTTTCAGGTGATGTTGACGATTATATAACCCAAGCGGGTAGATGGGGGAATCTCAAATGAACAAGTCTCTATCAACCTTTATGGTTATTGCTTCTGTTGCCGGAATTATGGTTTTTTTACTTTTCGGTACAGTTTATGAAGCACTAAACAGCAAGAATACTCATCACGAAGATATGATGAAAACGGAGCATCAACTAAAATTTAAAAACTAAAACAACCAAATTGGAGGAAACAAAAAATGAATCAAACATTATCTACTTTCTTAAAAATCGGGATCACAGTAATCAGTATTTCTGCCTTCTTATTCTTTATTGGTTACAACATGATTGGATCTGAAACAAATGAATATCAAACAGATATTACAAATATGAGTGAAAACTTACCAACTGGTGCTGGTGTAAACTCAAACAACTAATGATTTAGTAAAGAGGGGGAGGAGAAACATCCCCCTCTTTACCCAATAAAGGAGGATAGGGTATGTCTAAGACTCTAGGAGAGTGGATGACTCTCTTTATCGCAATTAATATCATGTTTGCTCCTATTCTTACTTACGTCGATAGTTTACACAGAGAGGCTGTTGAGGTTGTCCTTACGGAAGGAGCAAAAAAAGCATCCATTGAAGGTAGATTTACCCCAGAAATTATTAACGAAATGAATTCTACTCTAGTGGATAATTATAATTTTGATTCAGATAAGATCACCATTAGTGCAACCCAAACTTTAACACCAAGAAATCAATATTTAACAGCAAGCATTGAAGCACCAAGAGGTTTTATTTTTATTTTAGATATCTTTGACCCAGCTCCATCTACTTTTAAGAAAGAGACGAAAATTCTTAGTGAATACATTAATTAGGAGTTGTTGATATGGCAACAACATTACGAACGATCCTGTTTATTTTGCTGTTTGCATTCATTACTCAAATGCAAATCAACCTAGACTCAGATAAAACTGCTACTCGACAAATAAAAAATGCCTTAGAGTTAGCTGTTCATGATGCTGCTCTAGCTATTTCTCCGATTGATATGGCTAATGGACGGATCGTTTTTAATCAAGATTTAGCTATATATAATTTATCAGAGAGTTTAAAATCTAATCTACACCTTGATACAGGTGCGGGCTATGTTTATACTCCGACTAGTAATTCCTTCTTTAAAAATGACCTATATATCTCTCATTTAGAATTTATTGATGATACAGTTACCCGTACGTATCCATATACCTATATAAATAATGATTACGACATAATGGAAACAGTCAATGGACCAAGTGTCATAGCAGTACTAACTACCGAAAGTCCCCGCTGGTTTAAAGGTGGAACAACCTATATCCGTCAAGCAGCGGTTTACGAATATATAAAGTAATTAAGAACAGGTAACCGAATACTTGATTGTGAATTAATATATGATATAAGAGCAAGGCCATCCGGCTTCTCAATTTTATTCTGGGGAAACCTTTATTCTTGAAGCAGACGTTTCTAATTATCCAATTGAATACGTGAAATCCACGTTAAACAATGCTCTATTAAGTAATCAAACCATCTATACTAAATCTGTGCCTTTATCCTATTTACGTCCACTTGTGTTTGGAGGGGAACTCTATGAGGAAATCTTCCAAGAATCTAATACATCTTTGACACAAGGGAAAAGATTTTATTTTCGAAGTTAAATACTCGAATGGAGTTATTAAGCAAGATAAGATACAAATACAGATCATAGGTGATGTACTCTATGAAGGATTCCAATTTCATAGAAGATATTAAATTAAAAGAACCATGGAGAAATCTATGGTTCTTTTAGGTTTTTAATTGATTATGAATTAATTAATGATATAATTATTTTAAAGTGATGATAGGTTAAAAGAACTGTACTTTTATAGGTGTTGCTCCTTGTATCGCGCATAAATACCCGTTATTATAGTAGTATCAAATTTTCTTTCTATTATTTTTTTGCGACCTTATAGGTTAGCGGGTGTTTAAAGTAACGGTTCTTTGGGGCCAGGTATATAAGACATAGTGTTATTTACTATGCTCTTTTTTACCGCTCCAACGAGCCGTTTTTTTGTTGTCTACATACTAATTATCGTTGGAGGAGATCATGATGAAAAAGTTATTAAGTTTTCTACTGTTAGGAATGTTGGTTTTATCAGGATGTGGAACTGAGGAAGCAGTAGATAAGGAGAAAGATAAGGAAAAAACAGTAGAGGAAAACAAAGAAGCAGAGAAAGAGGAGAAAGAAACAATAGAAGAAACCGAGGAAGAGGTAAAAGTTGAAGAGGGAGAGAAAGAGGATACTACTACAGAAAGTGGAGCGGTTGCTCAAGAAGATAAGAAAGAAAGTAGTCAATCTGTTGCTTCTAATAACCAAACAGCAACAAAATCAACTCAGACTACAAATAAATCTACTTCAAATACAACTACTTCTACAGCTAATAAGCCTAGTACAAGTAACTCAACACCTACTCAGACAAAACCTAGTACAACAACTAGCCAACCAGCACCAAGTCAGCCAACGACTACGCAACCAAGTCAACCAGCGCCTAGTCAGCCTGCACCATCACAACCAAGTCAACCGGCTCCAAGTCAGCCAGCGCCAGCACAACCAAGTCAACCGGCTCCGAGCCAGCCTGCACCAAGTCAGCCAGCTCCAAGCCAACCAGCGCCTAGCCAGCCAACTGAACCAGCTAAAAGCTCATTAGAGACTGCTGTTCAAAATGCGTTACCTGGTGGTTATACAACTGGTAGTGACGGTTCTTCTGTCCTCATTCTTAGAGGAGGGTCACAAATCGCTAGCACTTTACCGGGAATTCTCACATTTAGTGCTTCTTTAGGTGGAGGAGATATGGATGCTTCTATGAAAGGTGCTACAGGTGTAGGAGGAAGCTACTCTGATATGAAAACTGTAGTAAATGCACTTTTAGCGGGTGAAATTACATCGCAAAGTGGAAGCACATCTGGAATGAAAAGAAGTGGAGTTATCTATTTAACTTGGTAACTAGAACTTTGGAAGATAAAGACTATGATATTCATTCATAGTCTTTTGACTCGAGTGTTTTACTTATCAAAAAGAGGTGATCATTTTTTGAAAGCAAGAAAATTGAAAAACGTCATACTATCAACTCTTGCCTCTTTATTGTTGTGTTCAACCATTTTTGATTATATCGCACCTCCATCCGTGGAGGCTGCTGAATCAAGAAAGGTTTCTGTTCCTTCTGGAACAATCAATAAATATATGAGGTGGGAAGATCCTAAAATTGTTTCTTATCCTAACAGCGATTATGGAAACTATCCATCAACTTACCAATATAATGATGGAGGATTTACAGGAACACTTACTGCAAAACGAATCATTCTTCGCCCAAAGCAAAAGGACTATCATCAGGATGCTATTTATCGTACTGAGTATCGAACTTTTACCAAAACTTACTCAAATATATATGGTAGAAAGCACGATGAAGATGTAGTTTACTGGCTGGGGATCAATGAGGATGGGTACAGCGGGAATATACCAAGGGTGTCACTTTCATGGACAGATAATTGGGCACGTGGCAGAACTGCTTCCCTGACTCAATATTGGACTGATTCTAATTATCGAGAATTTGCTAGTGAAGCGCCTGTTCCTACTACATATAATGGAACTCATTATGATGGTGCCACTGGCCAAAACGTATCCTACTCACTTCCAAAAAGCGGTGGTTTATATTCCATTGAGAATACAAAAATGTGGATTAGGTACCGTTCATTGGGTAGATCGGATTGGTACGATAAGGCGGCAAACTATTATTTGGGATTTATGTCTAATAACGCAACTTCTTATTATGCAGGGAACTGGACTGATCCAATGCCAGGAGAGGCTCCTGACCGATATTATGGGTTGCCAAGAAGTCTTTCTCCCTCTGATGTAAGATTAGTTGCCTATGGGTGGGATGAACCAGGAGTTGTCCACGCTGATTTTTATGCAAGTCTAGGGCCATTACAAGCATCACGTTTAGAATATTCCAATGGCTCCTATTATTGGAAATCAGAAAGCGGAAAGCTTAACAAGTACAGACGTGGGGTTTGGATTGACTACGATTTAAATGTTCCAGTAAGTAAGTATAGACAAGCTTATTCTGGAACTTTTGCTCTTCCTGACTACATAGTAGACTATACTGGGACAGCGACTTATGAGGGTACTTTATCAAAAGAGGTGTTTGACCATTGGGATGAGTACTACACTTCCGACCAATGGGATGTAGAGGTTGAGTACGAGGGAACAGTTTATTCAACAAACCTTACAGCAAAAACCATAACAATAACAGACACGAATAATTCTCCAGTAACACACTTAGTAAAGGGAAGACAATATAAAGCCTCTATGGTAGCAGGCAATAACGGTGAATTAAATGTAGGAGCTTATAAAGTTGGTTTCTATGAACAAGGAAATCGTAAAACACAACTAGATATACCGTCGCATAATTCTGGTAGCGACCAGACCTTAACCTATACCTTTACAGCTGAGACATCTGGCAATCGAACTTTTATGTTTAAGGTGGATGACAATAATGTGATTGCTGAAACCAATGAAACGGATGCTGATAATACTAAACAGGGAACTATTCTAGTTAATACGTTGCCAACCGTTGATCTCACTTATACTCCAACTGATGTATATGAAGGCGATACCGTACAAGTCTGTTCTAGACCACAAGATGAAGATAACAACCCATTAACGGTGAAGATCTTTATTAAAAAGGATAATGGAACAGAATCCACAGTTCTTTCAAGAACAAATGTTGCAAGTGGAGTCGAGCAATGTTATTCATTTGTCACAGAGGTTGGAAGATACGATATACGAACAACAGTCAATGATGGTTACGATGAAATTGGAACCTCTACATGGTTCTATTCTAAACCTTTAATTATTAATGGATACGTTAACCATACGGAACTTTGGAAACAGCAGCACTTAAAAGAGGGAAATCAACCTAACCAGTTTTATAGTGGGGAAAAGTTCTTGCTGGATGCAGAAACCTCGCCATATCCGACAAACTACGTGAAAGCAACACTCAAAGCGAGTCGAGCAGACCAATCACTTGTTAATACTTCCGTGCCATTAAACTATCAAACAAATATTCTCTATAAAGGGGAATTGTATGATGTAACTTTCCTCGAATATCCCAAGAACTTAAAGGTTGGACCTGCAGCTTTTGAATTTGAAGTTCAATACTCAAATGGAGTTGTAAAAAAAACAACAGTATACATTGAGATAATTTCAGATTCCTTTAAAACGTTCAGGATACACAGAAGATTTTAAGATTGGAGCAGATGTATACATCTGCTTTTTTTATATTTCTTAAACATTTCATGATAAAATAATAGTGTACCTTATAAATTTAAGAATAGATTAATATACATATTGGATAATTGATAGATAACCACTTAATGATTCCTTATTGGTAACAATTTCCTCCGCATTACCCATCCAAAAATATTTCCACTATCAAAATTCTGTATTATAATCATTTTAGTCTGATAAAGGATAAAAATATAAATTGGTATTTATATTTATATAGATATATACAAACATGGGTAAATTGAACTAAAAATATACCATTTTTGGTGTATTTGGTATATTATAGGTAAGGAATAATGAAATTCTGAATTATACAAAGTGATAATTAATAATGTAAACATTGAATCAGATACTAAACCAATGAATTGGGGAAGCTGAGAAATATAATCTTTATTTGGACACTTGGATTATGTGGAGCAACTAGTGTAACCGACCCTCTTAGTATGAATTAAGAGGAGAATGAATAATGAAAAACTTAGGGAATTTAGAAATTACAAACTTTCAATTTACAAGTTACTGTATGAATAAGGCAGTAACCTTAACTTGATTAGATAATATTCTATACTTTTTTAAATTTGTACCCTAATATATTGTGAAAATCTACAATAATCAATTTTCTAATTATGTACACTATAGTTAACACACGAATAAAAGGATGATATCTCATGACAAATGAATCAATTATAAATGTACTTTATTATATTAAAAGAGTGGTATTTGAAGGAGAACACGAATCAGTAACAGAACTAATCTACGTAACAAAAGAGATTCATTCGTGCAATAACGGGATCTCTAATGTAACACCTGAAATAATTGCTTCTTCTCTTAGAGAAATTCCTTTAAGTCAAATTAAAAAAGAGAAGTTATCTTTTGAAGAAAGTGAAAACAAAGTATACATTTCAGAAGAACAAGCTTTACAATTATCTAATCTAGCTAAAGTGGAAGTAAACCCAGAATTTATTGAAACTGTAGCAAATTTACTATAATGTCTTGAATCCAGGTACCAAAAAATGATAAAATTTGATTATAGTTTTTTTCTAATTTTTTTATTTTTTGGCAACCGATCATTTGGTTAGCGGGCATTCTATTTTAAACTACAAGCGTCCTTTAGGGATGAGACTCAAACACTATTAACATTAGTAGTGTTTATTAAAAGTCCATTCTTAAAGGGCGCTTTTTTGCGTGGTTTTAAATGGAGAGGGAAGTTAAAAAAACTATCTTAAAACATTAAGAAGGGGCGTTGATTTATGGGCTATGTATCTAGTTGCAAAAATTCTTGTGAAGAGGGTTTCTACAAGAAGAGTGGGAGAGTCTTTTTTTCTAAGGATTGTATTAAGAGGCAGTTAGGAGATGATGAACATGTTTAAAATTACTTGTTTTGCTCCTATCGAGCCTGTTGATTTAGAAAAGAGACTAAAAGGGATCTATTTTAAAACGGTAAAGAAAGGCTTTGAATGGTCCATGGATGGAGCAAAGTTTCGAATTGAACCTTTTGAAAACCAACCACGAACCACAATGAAGGCCTATCGAGTAAGTTTTGATGGAGAGTTACATGGTGGACTTTACCTTTTTGATCTAACCATTGGTTGTCTTGAACCGCTTGTAACTTGTGTGGAATGTATTCTGGAGTACCCATCTATGAAGGATGTTGATTGGTTCAAGGAATTAAGGAAAAGGCCGTCATATCAAATGATTGACCCTAGAGGACTTTATATGAAGAAAGGGATAAGTGCTGTTGTATCTAACAACTCTTTAACTCTTAAACTTCATAGTAGAAAAAACAAAAACTTAAAATTGGCGGATTCATTAAATGAGATTGATATTCTTCGAGAGGACTTAGTTCCAAGCGAAGGTTTCGATCTTTTTTCGTGTTTACAGGAGGAAATTGCATGATGATGATCGAGTTTTATACGGGGATTGAGACACAATTTGTAGTTACTGAAAACCGCATTTATCGAAATGGAGAGGTTATTGCTGAAGGGGACATTCATGTTTATCACCTTATGTTAAATGATCATGCGTTTTTCAACATCGATCAAGGTGAAAACAACCCACCCTTATTCCTTAAGTTGGATAAGGTGACAGCAGTTTTACCTAGTCAGGAAGTGTACAGAGGAGAGAGACGGAATCGAACTGCTTTTAAAATGTCGTATTTGGTTCGCAAGCATGAAGAATGGATTCGTAACGAAGAAATTATTTCTGCAGTAGATGCTACTCATGCACGACAAATTTTAAAAGCTCAACATGGTAGTGATTTACGTGGTATCCGAACTACTCATGTTGCTTCTCTTATTGATTCGCTCTCTTCAGTTCAAAATCAAATATAAGGTTAAGGTGATTACACATGGCAGAGTCTAAAAAAAATCGATTTCTAGATTATTTTAATTGTAACAAAGGCCGAGTGCTTCGATTGCTAAAGCAAGAAGGAGAATATCAATCTTTCTCTCCTGAGCATGGCTATTTATATCTATTAGAAGTTGGGAAGGTAGCTGGCAATGCACTCATGTTACAAGTGGGCGTGAAGTCAGGTGAATTAATAATCTTAGATGTTGTGACAGCAGCATAATTTAGGAGGAATTCAGATGAAAAAAATAATGTTTAAAGCAACATTAATGAACCCATCAACAATTTCTGATTGTTTTATTGGAGAGGATTGTATCATTGACTTTCTTTATCAACATCGTGATTGTAGCAGCATTTTATTAAAAGGTGAAATGAATGAATTTTATCTTAAAGCTGAGTATGGAAAAGTCATTGATTGTATCGACAAAGAAGTAGAAGAACGAATTTCTACTTCTTTGAAAAACATTGAGGCAGCTGATAAAGAGCAAAAATGGTCCCCTTTGGAAGTTTTTAAAATAGACTTTGAAGTATTTTCCCTGGAATCTGTTTATATCTATTCACCGAATAGAAAACAAGTTGAACAGGATTTTGCTCTTTGGTCTATCTTTGATCCGATGGAGATTTATCAAGTGGCATAATATAAACATTTTACTTACTTCATAAGTAAACTCCCTTTCTAGTGGGGCTCTTACAATAAGACTCCCGCCATGCTAGATAGGGGGTCTATGAGGTGATAAAGATGGTTAAGAAAAAAGGACAAAAGGCGAATAAACCTTCTATTGCAGCTTCTCTCATGGAGACATTCATCGAGGATGGGTATTACCCAGAACTGAAACAATCAGAAGGAAAACTAAAAAAGCTTTCATCTTCCATACGAGAACAATTGAAATCGTCAGAAGTGAAGCGTCATGAATTTACGAAACATGGGTTAGTCGGTCGATTCATTGCCAAAAAGGTATATGAGACCGACTATCTTGCTTTGAATGAGTATTTATATGACGTGGGATTATTGCTTCAGGTAGTTGAAATTGATAATAAGGCTATTAAAAGCAATTTCCTCTACTATGACATGATCCAGGAGTTTAAATTGGAAGATACATTCTTTGTGAAACCGAATTTTAACAAAGTAGGGAAGGAGTTAAATAAGCTCCCTGACTCATTTGTGATTTCGGACGATTGTGCGATTGATGATCTGGCCAGTCAAATAGTCATGTTAAAACCGCGCGTCAAAGAACTAAAGAATGATTATGAACGATTGAAATGGAAGCTCATAAATTTGCCGGAGTTTGAGCAAATGATGTATTTGCCTAAAGAAAAAAGAGAGCCAATCCCTCACAAGTATGGAAGCATCTCTTTAGTAGCCAACCAACCAAGATACAACGTTCCTGCGGTCTATGACTATATCGGAGAGTGGTTGCTCATTGAGTATGGAAAGCCCAACTCGGAGCTACTAGAACGTTTCATCTTGAATGGAACGATCTCTAAAAAGGAA
Organism: Robertmurraya sp. GLU-23; assembly: GCF_052983275.1. NCBI lineage: Bacteria > Bacillati > Bacillota > Bacilli > Caryophanales > Bacillaceae > Robertmurraya > Robertmurraya sp. GLU-23. The sequence goes on along the minus strand of NZ_JBRKCV010000007.1, from coordinate 195,261 downwards.
ATTGACCAATTCAAAACCGTTAAGACGATTGATTTGGAATTTTCAGTTATGACTTTAGAGGATGAGGAGAAATTCCTGAATATGTTGGATAATAAAAATCGAACAGCAGCCGCTAATCGTATGGGTGCTTAATGGAGGACATACAGATGAAACTTCAATATTACGTGGAAATGAAAGACCTAAAAAATGTAGAAGAATGGTCTAACAAGATAGATATATATGGGTATGAAAATGAAGTTACTGTCATGGCTATGGGTTTTAGCAAAACTTATCCTATCACTGATTCAGTATCAATGGTCAATTGTATCAATGAGATCGTTGAAAAACTTGAGAAAGTGAATTGTGTTGTCATTAACCGAGAGGATAAAAGAGCGGCCTAACGCTTAATAGACCAAATTTAATCTAGTAAACAATTCAAGGAGGTGTAAGTCCTTGCTAAATGGATGTTTAGCGGGGGCAAGCCCTCCTTTTCATTATTTAGTATGGGCCTTATATGGTAATAGAGGAACGTAATGTAAATCGTATTGAATCTGATGATAATTTTATGGATTGGATATTAAATCCTGAAGAGAAATTACAGCAATTCAACGACATTAAAGAACAGATGAAAGAGGAGTATCTAAAAGATTGTTTTGATTGGGTACTAACTTTTTCAGGTGGAAAGGATTCTTCGCTAGTTGCTGCTCTTGCATGGCAAATACTTGAAAGTCTTACTCCAGAACAACGACATAAAAGGGTACACATAGTTTCTTCGGATACGTTGGTGGAGACAAATCAAATCACCAAACACTTACATGCTAACTTAGAATTGATGGCTAAAAACGGTAAAAAACTTGGAATTGAGGTTCATCTAGTCCAGCCACGAATGATTCAAAGATATTTTAGACATGTAATTGGTTTAGGGGTTATTCCTCCCGCTCCAGGTAAGGGATTTTCCTGGTGTTCGGACCGAATAAAGATAAAACCTGTGAGTGAGCTTATGGTGAAATTATTAAAACAACAGCCTGTAGTGATACCTGAGCCCGAACATGAGCACAGGTTAACTCTATTGCTCGGTGTGAGATTGGATGAGTCAATTCGACGTGCGTCAAAAATCAGGTCCCATTCAGGTGACGATGTGTTTGGAAAACATGATTACGTACCAAAATCGAGAGTCTACCACCCGATTAAGTATATTTCGACAGATGATTTATGGAATTGGCTATCTTACAATACGAATACACTCCCATGGGGAACTCCATTAGAAGACCTAAAAGCTCTCTATGGCGGTAATAACTCAAAAGAGTGTCCAGTTATCCGTAGTAAGAGTGAATTGAATCAATCGTGTGGTTCTACCAACAGCAGAAACGGATGTTGGGTATGCCTTTATTCGGGGAGAAAAGACAAGATGCTGCAAGAACTAATTGACGGAGGAGACACTTCTGTTACGTATCTTGCAGAGTGGAAAGCATTTCTTTATGACGTGACCTTTGATTGTAGATACAAGGATCCGATTAAAGGGATTAAAGATATAGAGAAGAAATCTAAAGATGATTTCTTAGATAATGGTTTTCTAGGTGATGAGAGTCTTTGGTATGCCAATGAATTTGAGCAATACACCGAAGAGTACCAAACCTATGAAAGAGCATCAAAAGGAAATGGAAAAGGTGAATATGATCCTGGGAAGTTTTCGTTTGAAATGAGAAGAATCTTGCTTGAAAAGTTATTCTACACTCAGAAAATGGCTGGATACTCACTGATTTCAGATGAAGAGGTAGAACACATTCTTAAGGAGTGGGCCAATGAAGGATTTCATGTTTCTTTAGAAGATATACAGCCAATTAACCATCAATATGATGGAGCGGTTGTTCTAAAGAGAGATTGGTCTATTAATGAAAATGAGACAACAAATCCTAATCCCATTTTCTATGTTCAGTTGCCGATGAATATGTCCGCTAAGGAACTAGCTGTCTATCATAAAGAGCGCCAGCGGTTAACAGGTAGAAGTATCTTCTGCTACTACGACCATACTGATCTTGCTCATATGAAAGCTGTCTATAACTCAGCTACATTTATTGTCTGCAAAGATGGGATCACTACTCAGGAACAAGCTAAAGACTATGTAAATGAGTGGTTTTACTTAGCTGGAACAGTAACGATGGGAACGGATGGACAGCCCTTTACGAAAATGACAAAGGAAGCCTTTCATGCGACTTTAAATCATTTGATGTTAGATACTCTTCAAAACTCTTTAATATCGTTAGACACGGAAATTAAAGGGTTAAAAGAGGATTCTACAGTCCTTGATGAATTGGACCATGCCGAACAGGAGAGGTTATCGAAAAAGTGGTTACTTATTCAAAGGTGGATCAGGCCAAAACCACAGAAATTTAAAAGGGAAGAAAATTTATTTTCTTTTGAGGAAGGTTTAAATAAAAAAACTAAAAAGCTATCAAATGTAGCAGCCAATCCTATTCAAACGAAAAACGATGGTCAGCTCGCATTTATTATTTAATTTAGGAGGAAAATAGAATGATAGAATTATTAAAAGAAATTGCAAAAGGGGTAACTTTATTTCAAAAGAGATTGTCTTACTTTTGTTATTTAGCAATACTACCTGGTACTTTTATTTATCTGAAATTAGAAGACGCGTTAACTTTAGTGGAGTTCTTGTCAGTAGTTCTTGCTGCACTTACTACTCTTTGGGTAGTTAATTTGGGTGTAGCATTAATTAATAGATTGTATATCCATCTTGGTTACGGTGGCGAGGAGATTCAAGAGTTAAATGTATTTAACAAAGGTGATCTTTCACAGCTAAAGAATATTAATAAAATGAAAAATACAGAAACACTTTTAAAGGGATTTGAAAAAATGGATGATAAGGACTCAGGATACCTGTTATTTCTTAGTCCATTAGAAAGATTTATACATCTATTCTCCTTTTTAGTATTTTGTGTGTCATTTATCATTTTGTGCTTGAAAGTAGGGAGCCTTTCATTGGATTGGGATAGCGTAGGTGGTTGGTTAGCAGTAAATGGGTTTGGCTTAACCATTTTTTACTCCGCTCAAACTCAAGGTAAATCAAGACTAAATAAAGTGATTCAATCTTTAAAAGATAAGATTCACGAGGAAATTCGCATTAAAAACGATAAAAAGTTGGATGTACTCTTACAGAAGATTACAACAATGGATAAAAGGATAAAAAAAGCAAATAAAAAATGATTATAATTGAGTGGATCCATTAAGGTTCCACTCTTTTTTATTTATTTGGCGGACTCTTTTAATTGAAACATATTACCTACAATTTTTTGGATACACAGGAAGAAAACGTATGTTCGTTGTGGTATAATAGAGAAGACAATTGCATAGTTGCAGGGTGGGGCGGTTGAGCCTTCCATTTGGGAGGTGATAAATCGTGGATTTGAATACAGCAATGTTCATGGTAGCATTGGTAACTCTAATCGTACTTTTGATTGAAAAAATAAAAAAGTAGAACCCACCCTGTCTCTGGCCGGATCAGGTGGGTTCTACTTTAGATCTCACTAACATTCTGCCAATCGCACCCATTCTGCGATTATGCGTTGTTAAGGTAAGCGTAGTGTTACGAGCACTGCGCTTATTTTTAATATATGGAATATCTAACCCTATTATAGACTAATTTTACAAAAAAATAAAATAATTTATTGTAATCTAATACCAAATTATAAGAATTACTTATTATATATACCAGGAGTACCTAATATGAAAGAACGCTTATTAAATTTAGACGCAATTCGAGGATTAGCAATTACGGGAATCTTATTTGTAAATATTATATCTTTTGGATGGCCAGAACTATACGACTCTAACCCTAGTTCTTATTGGACTACTCCACTAGAGCAATACATACATGAAATTCTCCGAATCTTCATTCAGTCTAATTTTTATCCTGTTTTTGCAATGCTATTCGGAATAAGCTTAACTTTTGTTTTTAAAAGCGCAGAGAAGAGAGGTTATAACCCTTACTATATCTTTTCAAGAAGACTTTTTTTCTTACTAGTGATCGGAGCAGCTCACGCTTTTCTTATCTGGTATGGCGATATTTTATTAGTCTATGCGGTGCTAGGTTTCTTACTACTCCTTTTCTACCGTTTAAAGCCAAAGAACATTCTCATAGCAGCCGCTAGTATATGGACAATTCCTAACTTACTTTACGGTTTTCTTTTGAAATTAAACAAGACAGAGTTACCGACAATTAACAATACGGATTTAATCCGATTAATAATAAATAATTACCAAAGTAATTTCTTTAATGGTTTCATTCAAAATATTATAGATTGGAGCCAGCTCTACACAGTGTCTAATATTCCTTTTGTCATTATTAGCATTTTTCCCATGTTCTTGTTTGGACTTTATTTTGCTAAGAGTCAGTGGATTACTAAGATATCTCTGCACCAGTACACTAATCTAAGAGTATATGTTTTATTTACTTCTGGAATATTAGGATTCACACTTAAAAGTTTACCAATGTTGAATCCAAATTCTTTTATTTCCCATCACTTCTCAGAAGCTTTTGGAGGGCCATTAATCGGCTTATTTTATGTGTTACTCGTATTAGTCTTAATGAGAAAAACTGAAATAAATATGACCTATTTTAGCAATCTAGGTAGAATGTCAATGACAAACTATCTTCTACAGTCCATTATAGGCTTTATATTATTTAAGTTTTTCGGTTTATATGGTTTAATAGCTCCAATAAAAGCAATCTCTTTAGGTTTTGGCATATTAATTATTCAATCTATATTTAGTTATTTCTGGTTGAAGAAGTACTCATATGGACCAGTCGAATGTATTTGGAGGAAGTATACTTATCCAAACAGGATAAAACATAAACAATAGTTAATAATGGTAAAAGGAACGTGTTTAGCAGTCACAATGGATTTAACTTTCTGTCTGAGTTTTTTCTCCTATTTCTTTTCTCAGTCACTTTACAGGGAGTTAATTCATGTGGAACCTAACACGTTCCTTTTTCGATTCTTAATAACGTTCGAAAACCTCTAGAACATTAGACTAAAACACTAGTATTTTTTTAATTCTCTATTAAAACAGTAGTTTATTACCAATATATTCTAACCATTTCAATACTATCGTTCTATTTACGGAACTCCGCCTAAAAGGTAATATTTTCATGTAATTACATTATTAGGAGGTTATTTATGAAAAAGAAACTAATACCTATTACTCTGTCTTGTTCCCTTGCTCTAGCATTATTTTCACCTGGGCTAAATCTTGTAAAAGCAGAAGAAATCACTCCAGTTTTAACCGAAGAACAACCCACACAGCTTCTTGTCGAGTCTGAGAACCTAGTAATCTATCAAGTATTAGAAGCTGATGGCTTTACTTATGAATACCATGAAGAAATTATTACAGATGGTGAAATTCAAGACGTAGTGATCACTAAGTACAAAGTAATTGACGGTGAAAAAGTACTAGTAGAAGAAAGTGAGCAAACCATTGAGACGACAGAAAATGGTGATATATTAGTTACTTCAGATCAAACAGAAGAACCCGTATTAATTGAAATTACTGACATTCAGGAAACTCCAGAGGTCCCTACTGGGACAGTCGATGTACTGCCACCTCCAACAACTGTTACGAAATCAGGAATAAATTACGCAAGTTCATTAAGATACCAAACCGGTTCTGGCGGTTCATACATAGCTGACACAAGATGGATTACTTACTCCGATGGGTCAGCGACTGCTATAATGAACGGGCAAAGTCCTTACTATAAATATACAAAAACAGGTAATGACAACTTTAAAATTTTCAAAATTTATGCTAATGATTTAAAGAAAAAGGAATTAGAATTAACCGTAATTGGAGGGGCTTTATCAGTTGCGGATGCTTTAATAGATGCGATTAAAAGTGGAAAAATTCTTTCTTGGACACTTCTGAAAACTGTATCATCAAAAGTATTAAAAAGCATCCCAGCTGTAGGTACCCTTTATGCACTTTGGGATTACGCAGGAACATACTTGGATGCAAGAACATATTATCGTAGAATATAGCATATAGTCTAAATAAATTAACTTAAGGATGGTAATATGTAATGGCATTTTTAAGTGTCCTACTTGCTTTTTTGTATGCTGTGTTCGCAGCTATATTGGTCAAGATTATTTCAAAGACATTTTTGAAAAAGGGGAAGCCATATGAGTTAGGCTTTTTCCTGTCTGCTGTTGCATTAGCTGCATTTTCAATTGGAATTCTATTGTTAGATACCCCGTTTGGAACTTTAAACTTCTTTATAAAAGCGGGTTTAACCATTAGCATTCTACAGTTTTTTATGTTACCAGTATTACTGGTACTAAAGAAAACAAGGAAACAAACGTATCATAAGTTTATTCAGTGGTTTGAACAGACATTATAAGAACTCGATTGGGGGTCACGTAATACGTGACTTCTTTTTGTTATTTACTTATTTTTTGATCGAACCCATTATCTAATAATGTTAATATTTTACTATGAGGGAAGTGAGGTACAAACTCAATGAGAGCACTTAGCAAACGTGAAGTAGAAAATATAATGTCCAGTCTTTCAGAAGACCAAAGAAACTTTCTTATGGAACATACGAAGCAAAGTAAAAAGAGTAAATGGATAGAGACATTAGCTAATAAGAAAGGTATTGTATTATCGGATAATATGAGTTTAGAAGCAGTTGAAGAAATGTTGGATGAGTGGGTGTTAGTAGACGTTTTAGATGGGGGCTATGGAAGTAGACCCTACGAATGTGAATGTGGAAAATCCCTACGTTTCCAATATATCGTTTACCACAAAAGGGATGATACAACCTATAAATTAGGAGAAACATGTTTTGAGCATTACACCGATCTTCAACCAGAAGTACTCAAAGATATTAAAACTGGTTTTCATCTAGTTGATTTAGAAAGAGACGAAATCTTACTTAAGTTTAAGCAAAAAGACAATCCTGATTTAACTAAATACCTTGTCGTTGATACTATTCCACTGAATATAAAACAACAAATTCAGCTTCATATCCCCCTCACAAACAACCAATTAGCTAAAGTAAAATATTTGATGACTGAATACGACCTACAGTTAAAAAGGGAAGAAGCCTATAACAATCTTACACAGCAACAATTGCTTGTATTTAATACCTTAATCTCTAAAGAACAAAAGGAAATATTAAATAAATTTGTTCACTCAACCGGCTTACTAATAGAGCAAGAACACGCTGAGAAAATAGGGGATCTAGAAATCGGAGAGTTTGCGTATGCAAATCTCCCATTATTAGAAAGACACTTGCCAATAATTGATGAATATATAACTGAATTGGACAAGAAAGAGAGAGATAGCAAAAAATTGATAACTTATCAAACATTAATAGAACTACATTTAAAAGAACTGAAGAAACTATCTAATTTAGAATCTGTAATGTCTATAGGACAGCGGAGGGAATGGGAAGAGATAAGACTATCCGTTAAGTCTCTTAAAAATGGAAGTACTTTTGATTACGAACTATTTTGTATCAAAATAGAAAATCTTCGATATGCCTTGAAAACATATTTATCATAGATACTTTTTACCTAATAAACCACTAAAACTATTGCCTCTAACTCCAATAAATAGTAAGATTATATCAGTTCTACTTTTTGTTTTTTTAATTTTTTTGCAACCATATATTTGGTTAGCGGGTTATGATATTAAACGTATGCGTCCTTTGGGATAAGATTTTAAGACACTTTATTTCTATGTGTCTATTAAAGTCCATTCTGAAGGGCGCTTTTTTGCGTTCTAATATAAAAATATTTAACTATTTTATTTCAGAAAGGGTGGTAGTAATGGCTGTAACAATGTCACAGTTATTAGGAATTCAAGGAGATGTAGTAGAGGATTGTAGAAAGAAAACGAAAGCACTAGCTTCGAATGCGAAATACCGTATGTCTATAGAGGTTCTTTTGAAAGATGGTACTCGTCGCTTTTACATCGCGAAAGAACTTGATCAAAAGAAAGCTCTACGTGAAGTATTAACATTTGTTGCTGCGATTGAAAGTGCTACTGGGGAAAAAGTGATGTGGAGAAGAACAGGCGAAAAAACGTACCATATGAGTACTAACTATACGTCTCGTCCTTCCTTAGTGGAACGTGCAAAATCAGCTTTTTTAAGCTATTTTTTTGACATTGAAAACTAATTTATCACACACTACAAAATATTAAAAAGGGCTTCTGACTGACTAGGTCAAATAAAATTAGAAAAGAGGAAATATATTTATGAATAAGGTAATGTTAACGGGTCGTTTAACAAAGGATGTAGAACTTCGTGGAGGAGAAAATAAAGTCGGTGTACTTACCATTGCTGTCAATCGTAAATATACGAATCAACAAGGTGAGCGTGAGGCTGACTTTCCACAAGTTAAAACGTTTAAGAAGCTAGCTGACAATTGTGCTAAATATCTAACTAAGGGTAGTCTAGTTGCGATTGATGCAGAGCTTAGAACTGGTTTTTACGATAAAGATGGAAAGAGACAATACACTATGGAACTCATAGCAAATGATGTTGAATTCCTTGATTCTCGTAAACCTTCAAACAACCATTCTAACGCAACAAACGGAGATAATTCATATGAGGAGCCACCTTTTAACCAACAAGATCCATTCTCAGGCAGTCAAGAAATCGATGCTGATATACCTGATTGGATGAGATAAAGGTCGGCTGAAATTCAAGAAACGTTCATTCTTTATAAGAGTGAACGTTTTTTATTTAAATTGCAAAGGCAAAGGGGGCCAAGAAACTAATTTCTTGCTATTTTTTGTTTAAGGAGGAATCAAGGATATGCTGCCGCATTGTTACAAAAATAAAGAAGCGGTTAAGCCTTTCTTACAAAAAGCAAAGGAAAACCTTCCATACCTCGCTTATATCACCATTTATTGTGCTTATACAGAAGAGGACCAGATGTTTAAGGTTGTCGCTCTAACACACCTTAGAAACTTCTTTAAGAAGGGCAAGATTTCAAAGGAGATATTCGAAGAGCTTATTAGCATGTTAGATACCTTTCGTGATCCATACCAGGATTTTTATGAGAGAGGTGGCTATCGTACTTGGGCCGATACAAAAACTAATATTTTAGGAGGATTAAGTTTATGAGTCATGTAGGTAACAAGATAAGAGCTGGCTTTTTCGCCACTCCCCAAAAACAAGGAGAATACTTAACTCAATTACTAGAAGTGGAAGGAAGCGGAGTATGGCTGGACCCGACTTGTGGAGAAGGAGAAATCCTTAATCAACTAGCAACCACTTTCCAAACAGAGGATTGTAGAATCAGTACTTACGGAGTGGAATTAGATAAAGCAAGAGCCGAGAAATCAGAATCCATTTTGACTCACCTTATCAATGCTCCAATCGAGAGTATGGTGATCCAGAATGATGCAGTCTCTTTTCTATATCTCAACCCACCTTATGATTTTACGATGAAAGGCATGGACGACGATTCAGCTGAACGCAAAGAATGGACCGAACTATACCGAAATACCCGCTATCTTAAAGACAAAGGATTAATGATGTATGTGATTCCTTCTTATAGATTTGCGGATAAGAAAATTGCTCGATTCCTGGCCACTCATTTTTATAATGTTGGCATGATGCGTTTCTCTGATGAAGATTTCGATGATTATCGCCAGTGCATTTTTATTGGTAACAAGAAGTCCGGAAAACACAAAGAGTTTAACCAAAAGCTTTTTGATTTTCTTACTCACATGGAATCCGATGATTTTGTACTCGAGAAAGTTACTCCGATCGATCGTTTTGTTACAGCGGGTAAGAAATGGAATGTACCTGCAGGTGTTGAGGAATTAAAAACCTTCTATACCAAACTAGCGAATAAATCTGATTTCGTGGAAAGCATTCGTCAGAGCAAGGGATTCCAAGCATTTATGAACCGTTCTAAGCCAAGGCAATTAGAAATCGGAGGAAATCCTATTTTACCTTTGAATTCTGGTCAACTAGCACTCTTATTAGCTAGTGGAGCGGTAAACGGAGAAATAGGAGAGGGAGACAATTACCACTTGGTTCAAGGACTTGAAATCGTGAAGAAGATTCCTTCAACCGAACGAAAGCTAAATGAAAGTGGTAGTGTATCCGTAATTACTAAGATCAAAACTCGCCGGGAAGTGTCCGTTAAGGTTATTACCCCGAGCGGTGTAATTATGAAGCTGGTCTAGGAGGAGAAAAGATATGAAGAAGTTAACAGATTCAAATCTTACAGTATCTCTTATGAAAGAAGAAGAATGGTACTTCTTCGAGGTACTTGGTTTCTCAAATGAAATTACTGGTATCAAATTAGAAGCTGGTAAATTCTATATCCAATTTATCGGTGGAGACTTTGAGGAACCGCAAGAGTTTTGGATAGAGTATAACCAAACAGCATTTAATGAGATGTGGCAATATGAGTTTAGAAATGATTTTACCTACTCTATATCACCCGATGAATTAACACTTGGCATGCTTAATGATTTATTCATGAGTGCTTACTGCATGATTAAGGATCAGTCCTATACTTGCAAGCACATGGGGGAATAATGTGATCCAATATATCAGGGTATGTTCATTTGGAAATTATGAATTTGGGTATTATCAATTTCCCACTGGAGGATGTAAGGACGAATACCAAGTGGTAGCTCGTCTTTGGCTAAGAGAATTCAACTTCTTAGACGAACGCATCTTATCCTATGAGGATTCGACTCGAGAAGCAATTGAAAGTCTTTCATTTTATGTGGAAGAGGGGTATACATTCCATAACTGTTACGGAAAGTATTCATTTTCAGGTGGGTACCAGCTCGTACAATCAGATTCAGGTATTATGCCTGTTTTGCTGAGTATGGTTTAAACAAAAAGACTGTAAAGGTCTTGTGGCATATAAAAGAGGTTTTGAAGAAATTTTCTTCATGCCTCTTTTTTTTACTTTAAAACATTATTGGAGGTTCAATCATGGAAAATCAAATGTCTTTATTTAGCGTTGAAGAGAGTAATTTAGCGGTATTAGATATACGTTCGGAGCAACAAATCAATAAGAAGGTTTCGTACGATGTGGGCGAGAAGATCGGGTTGGCACGTAAAGACTTAGCGGCACTTAGAAAGGGATTTGAGGATAATCAAACTTTTTCTGCTTTAGAAGAGATTGAAAATATTAGCTCTGTCCTTGCTGCTCAAATTATAACAAAATCTGAACTATTTAAAAGCTTTTCTTTGGAAAAAGAGAACGAGAATTGTACAAAGCCTTCTGTTGCTCGTGCCAAACAATTGATCATCCAACGAGTAGATGCTACTCCAAGTGGTGATTCAAAAGAAAGCCGTGAGCAATATATGAAGGCTGCGCAATTTGTGCTTCACCGTTTTGACATGATTAGAGAAATGGAAGACTTATATTCATTTATTTCTGACGTTTCTACTATCATTCGTTACGAAGGCAGAGACTGCTCATTTTATGTGAAGAGAATTGATGAACTGCTAGCCATGCAAAAGGATCTAGAAAAAGGGTCAAAGGATTATGAAAAAATTAGTAACCAGTTAGCGAACTGTAAGACCATAATGAGAGGTATCGAAAGGGCAAACCGTTTAGGTTTAAGCAGCTTAGGAAAGAAGTTTTGTAACCTTTTCAAAAGCCAAACAAGCTACGGGAGTACTATTAGGAATGCTCTTAAGGTTGATTCCTGGGAGGATTTATTAGGAAAAAAAGAAAAAAAATCTACAGGGAAGAGAAAGCCTGTATGGGAGCGGACATTACCTGAGCGACCAGATCGTATTGGTGGTGCTCAAAGTCCTGTAGAAAAACCCGAAGATTTAGTACAGTTCTTTGGCTTTCGTGGAGTTGAGTTCGGCCATTACGTCGATGATTCTAAAGCAACTGAACATCTTCTTCGTTCATCAGAAGCGATGATGGATCTTGCTGAATTACTCGAGGTAGGTTATTCGTTTGTATCTCTCGATGGAACGCTTGCCATGGCCTTCGGAGCTAGAGGAAGAGGCGGTTCTGCCCTTGCGCACTATGAACCGTTTTCTAACGTCATAAACATGACCAAACAACGTGGTTGTCTTGGAATCTTTGCCCATGAATTTTGGCACTCATATGACAGTTACCTCTACCGCCTAAGCCATAACGGAAAGTACGGAAAGTTAGACTATGCTTCAAACCCAGATACTTTAGGTTCACACATTGATTCTTTGGTATCCATTCTGTTCTCTGAACTAATTGAAGTGATTAAGAAAGGGAAAAGTGTAGCTTACTTTGAGAATACGAATGACGATAAAACCTTTTGGAGAGGTACAGAATTTAAGTCTTGCTATCGTCGTCACAACGGAGATTTATTGGCTGCTATGACTGAAAAGGTTGAATCGGCTAAAGCTCAGCTAGAGTCAGATATTCAATTCTATTCACGTGTTAGCATCCATGCAGACCAAAGAATCGAAAAAGCGAAAAAAGCTTTCGAGAGAAATATAAAAAAGTTTGCTCAAGCCTTAGCTTGGTTTCATGAGCAGCAAACAGGTGAGCGAGTGGATAGAATTCCATACCCAACGGATAAGTCTAACTACTATCAAGCTTCCATCTCATTAGACAAGGGGAAGGTAGATAAGTATTGGAGTTCCAATGTGGAGCTTACCGCTAGAGCCTTTGAATCCTATATCCAAGATAAGCTTGTAGCAAGCGGAAGAAGAAGCGATTACCTCGTAGCAGGGACTCGTACAGATAGCATAGCTTTTCCTATGGGAGAAGAGAGAACAGCCATTAATGAAAAATTCGAATTAATTTTCAAGTATCTACGTGATATTGAAATTTTAAAATAAGGGGAAAAGTGTATGACGTATTCATATCTATGTATAGGTTGTAATCAAGGACTCAAATACAACGGATTTAAGGGCCAACAGGTGGTTCTAAAACATATCCGTCATGGTGAGGTAATAGAGAGTATTCAAGGCGAATATGACGGTTATGGACAGGTCATAAATGATAGCTGGGACAGTCTAAAAGAGGTTCAATGTTCTCTATGGTGCTTTGAGGATTCGACCGATTTTAACAAAAAAGTCTATCAAGGTCAGTTAATGAACTGGATTGATTTTCGTATCTTAATAGCAAAAGAACGAGGAATCGATATGGTACCTGGAGACAAAGCATGGAAATCGGGAGATGAACTCACTCAGGAAATGATAAACGAGTGGAAGAACATACCCAATATTCCTGTTGAACATCCACGTTCGGGGATTGAAGCATGGCATTTATCTTGCCATGAATCTGCTAGCAAAGAAAAGCAGGATGCTCATATCATATCTAAAAACGACCCATATTTAGGAATGGGGGACTTATAAATGACTGCCGTTCTCTATGATGAAGAAAAGATGAAACGCTTTGTTGATAAAGACCGTTATTTGTCATTTGTATTCAATGACCTTCAAATGAGAAATCATTCCAAGTCAGAGGCCTTGTTATACATCTTCAATAGCAATGTCCTAAACGATACAGCCGTGGAAGATGAATATAACCGTTTATAAATCTATTGTGAGGACTTTCCACAAGGGAGTCCTCTTACTATTAGGAGGATATAAAAATGAACTTAAAATTAAAAAAGGTATACAGTGTATCAAAAAAAGGGAAGCCCGAGAAACCAAGACTGTTTCTTCAACATTTAATTTGTGAGGCAGCAGGATTCGAACCAAAGGGTGAAATCTTCATTCATACATCGGAAGAGAAAGAAGAGATCATTATTCAAAACTATCCGTTTGAAAATGAAGAGAACATTCATACAATGCATGTATCCTCAAGAAAGAGTAAACTTAGTCAGCAAGAACGACCTCTTATAGATACGGCAGGTACAAAATATGCTTTTTTAGACATAAACCAGAAAGTGGAGATGAATGTTTATAGAAAAGGGAATAAAGGAAGAGTCGTCATTAAACCGCTTGAATATAAGTTGTTTGATAATTCTACGATTCCTACTCCGAAAGACCAACGTATACGTTTTTTAAGTGTGTGTGCGGGAGCGGGTGTAGGTACATCAATTCTTCAATCTACAAATTATTTTTCGCCAATACAAGAGATAGAATTGGAAGACGATAGTACAGAAGTGCTGCTTCATAATTTTCCTAATACTATGGTATTCAATGGAGATCTGAGAGATTGTATGGATGTAGCGGAGGTTGATATGGCATTCGTTACTTTACCTTGTAATGAGCATAGCTCGTTGGGTTTTGGCGATGCAGGGGTAATGAATGATTTAGCATTAGCCACTTCCAAAATTATACAATCATCAAAGGCAGAGGTCTTGTTTTTTGAGAATGTACCATCTTTCTTCAGGAGTGCAGCTTGGGCTACATTAAAGTGTCTTCTCCAAGAGGATTATCCATTTTGGGCTCAAAAGGATATTGAATCTTGGGATTTTGGTAACATATCCATGAGAAAAAGAACGTATTCTGTAGCATTTAAAAATGAAGAGAGGTTTATTCATTTTCAATTTCCTACAGCTCCAAAAGGAAGAAGGAAGAAGTTAAAGGATTACTTAGACCGTTCGGGTGTGGTGCATGAATGGAAGTCAGTAGAAAAATGGATGGAGTCCTTTAATAGTCGTGGTTCCTCCTGGAAAGATAGAAGTCTAGATTTAACTTTCGTTGACAAGGCCGTTGAACGGATCGCATGTTTGCCTAAACGTTATACCGCTCAATCAGCCTCTAATAGTCACGTTTTAAGCGATGATAGAAAGTCGTTTAGGTTTTTATCTATAGACGAGATTAAACGCATTCTAGACATTCCAGAATCGTTTTCATTTACAGACAACATACAAAAGATAAGAAAGTATGAAATGTTGGGACAGTCTGTTTGTGGACGTGTAATTAAAGCCATCGCTAATCGCATAGCATATACATTTATGAAGGTAAAGACCGTTGCTACTGAAAAGGTGAAATCGATTCAAACCAGCTACAGTATTAATAACGGGGGACAACTCGAATTATTACTAACTTAATAAAAAGTAATTTTTAATAATTACTTGGAATTGCATCAAAATTATCTGGAATAGATTTTCACAATTATCCGGAATGATAGTTATATCATGGAAATTAGAGAAATTGAGTTAAGATTTTTTCCACTTAATTATGAAAAACAACTAATGATTAAAGGGTTAGGAGAACTCTATTCCTGCCAATTATGAAAAATTATTCTCTAAAATTTGTGTCATATCTAAATTCAATTCCGCTTTATTATGAAAGTTAAAAAGACCAAGGTAATATAGTTCATACTGTATACCATGGTCTTTTTTATTTGTTTATGTTATCTTTTTTTTATCTAAATTTGTCATAGATTTTAATATAATTTGTCATTTGAATTTATGTAAATTTGTCATTAATATGTACAAGAATGTTCAGTGCAATTAGGAAACGAACAACTGATTTCAATAAATTCCCCCTCGTTTGCTAGGAGAGTGCAAGGATAGTTATACAGCTTCAATAACTTCACAACCGTTTCATTTTTTGGTTTAACTTCACCTCTTTCATAATAACGAATTGAGTGGACTGACATACCAATAGCATCGGCAACTTGTTTTTGGGTAAGATTTTTTGCTAGTCTTGCTAGTCGTAGGCTATTACCTAGTGTAATGGTAATCATACTATTATTTCCTTCTTTACTTTTAAATGGGTATATTATGAGCAAATATTCCTATATGATATTTACTATAAATCATGGTTTAATAGATGTATATAATTTATTTGAATATCTCAAAAGGGAAAAACCCTAGACAATAGCCGTACACGTATACGGTTTATTTCGTCTAGGGTTTTTTTTATTGGATTTCCATAATTTATTCGGCCATTGCTAAAAAAATTATATTAGATTAGTAAATTTATTTTATTAGTCTACCGATATTATTGATACTATGGAAATTAAACGACACAATAAGACACAAAAAAACCCACCCGTTCATTTTCAACCATCTAAAACAGTTTGGCCGCTGACAGATGATTGAAAACTCAAAAGAGGTAGGATTTCTTACTAAATATTATGTATATATTTTACCATGAGTACGATATTTTACAAGTAGGAAACCTTCGACAACACTTGCAATTTAAGCAGCTGGTTGGGAGAATCGGAGGAGACATATATGGAAGATGAAAATCTCAATTTAAAGGGGAAAAAAGACAAACTTGAATACTTTAGATTGATTGATAACGGTAATCTATCCCCCAGACTAAAGCTTGTAAAAGAGGAAAAAGAGGAAAACTTAGTAACCCTTACTTATTGGGTTCCTGAGCAAGATAAGGTTATTTATAGTGAAGATGAAGTTCGAAAGTTCTCACTAGATTCATATGGTGAAAACATCCCTTACATAGATGGGGAATTAACCATCTTTAATAATTATTTATTTGATTTTTGGTCCTATTACCTAAATGCAGAAGGGCTAGCGCTTTACGGTCATTTAAAGCGGTTTGCATATGGTTCAAAAGATTTCTGTTACCCTAATTTCGAACTAATTAGCTTAAAAATGGATAAGTCTCGACCTACCATTCATAACTACTTAGATATATTAGAAAGATACGGTTTTTCATATAAATTCGGAGTGTATAATCGCTCAAGAGAGGGTGTAGAGGAAGGACCGATCTTTAAAATCAGAAAAAAAGTTCCTTTGCTAACAGAAGCACTTATATACGGTAATCCTGATATTGAGATACCAGAAGATGCCCCAGCACATATTAAAAAGGCTCTTAAAAAGGAGAAAAAGGGTTTACCCGAACGTCTCCGAAAAGAACATGAAAAATACGTTGATTCCATGATTAAGAATAACGAAAAGGTTTCTATTGAAAACAAAATTGATTTTGAAGAAATATATAAGCAATGGCAGAAATACGGGGAACTTATTAAAGCCTCTAGAAAGGAAACTGCTGCCGCATTAGATCAAAGTACTACGCTTCAAGTATCCATGGATAAATCCGAAACGATGATATTAAAACATATTAATCATTATGTGTTACAGAAGATCTCTAAGCCTTCTTTTGAGACCTTTTTCAAAGATGTTCAACTTCAAGTAAACAATGGTCAACAATCAATTTATATAATTGCACCAAATGAATTTGCTAGAGATTGGTTACAGCAAAAGTATGACTATTTAATTAAAGAAGCATTGTCGGACTATGACATAGACATTGAAACTATTGAATATAAATCATTAAGTACCTCTGTATAAAAACGGAGGTATTTTTTTGTTTTTATGGAAGGAGGTTTAAAGGTCTTTAAAGGAGTTTAAAAGATATTAAAGGTAGTTTATTAGATTTTTATATTAGGTTAAGATTTTCATAAGGTATAGGTTAAAAAAATTTCTAGGTATACCTTAATAGATTTTTAAGGTATAAAATAAAGCTCTTTATAAAAGAGTGCCAGGTTAAAAAATTTTAAAGGTAGTTAATAGGTTAAAAGATTTTAAACCTCTGGTTATGAAATTTTTAATCAGAATAAATACAAAGGGGAATAATATCTTAAAAAAAATATATAATAAGCACTACCATCCGCATTTTTCTCTATTAATCTATAGCTTGTCGAATGAGGTCATAACGAGTATAATAAGCCTATATTTCTTTTTAATTTTTTTTGTTTGCAATCCAACATAGGATTAGCGGGAATCTACTAAACATAGCAGCCTTTGAGGTTGATGGACTAATAGCTTAAACATTTTGTTTTTTGCTATTTATTTCAGAGACTTCAAGGGCTTTTTTGCGTTTATTTAGCCAATTTGATGGTGGTGTTTTCAAAGAGAATGGGATTTTTCCTATTCTCTTTTTTATATATAAAATTTCTAAAAGGGGCGCTGTTACATGAAAAAGAGTACTAGGTGGAAGAAGTATGATGGACCAAGTTTGGAAGAAAGAGTTGAAGAACTTGTGTCGATCCTAGATGAAGGAGTGAAGAACTTTACGTATTCACCCGAAGATTACAAAGCAATTCTTGAAATGAAGGCACTCATGCCTAATTATTCTTTCAGGAACCTTATGGTGGCAAAGGCTCAATACCCCAATGCTAGTTTTATAGCATCTTTTAAGCATTGGAGTGATTTAGGACGAAAAGTTAAAAAGGGTTCAAAAGCCATTAGAATCTTCAAACCCAACTTCAAGAAGGTTGATAAAAAAGATGAAAATGGTTCGTCCACAGAGGATTATCAGCTAGTCGGTTTCGGTACCGTTCCTGTTTTTGCCTATGAGCAGACAGAGGGTGACGCACTTCCAATTGACATGGTACGCATTAAGCTTGAGGGTGATTGTCCAGAGGCACGAGAAATTATCAAGTGCGCTGAAGAAATTGCTTTAATAGATGATTGTCCTGTAACTTATGGTGATGCGGATGGTGCTAATGGTTATTATCGACCATATACCCACGAAATCGTTGTTAGCGACACGCTTAGTATTAATCACCGTTGTAAAACACTTGTACATGAACTAGTACACTCAAGAGTCCATAGGTATGACACAAAATCCTCTTCTAGTGAAAAAGAAGTAGTTGCTGAAGGTTCTGCATTTGTTGTTTGTTCGTTCTTTGGTCTCGATACATCTGACTATTCTTTCCGTTACGTTAAGTCATGGAAAAAGAACGATGATGACTCCCTTGTTAAATACGGATCCCAGATATCAGATATCTCAGGAAAAATAATTAACGAGTTTAGAGCCTTGATGGAAGGACAGGAAGGACAACTTCAACAGTCAGCTTAGAACTACACAGAAAGGAAGTGCTTCAAAGGTGAGTGAACTACTATCTAGTCACCTTGAAGAATATGCTGGACATAAATTTTACGTTGAGCATGTTTCAACAATACCTCTAGGCAATTGGTTTAGAGTTCATATGAGCAACGGTGTTGCCCATAACTTAACTGTTGGCTATGCAGAATCCATTGAAAAAGCAAAACAAGAAGTTATTGAAGCGTTTAAAGAGCACTTGGACAAAGTGATATAAATCAGATTCATAGAGAAGTGTAAGACTCATTTATCATGCATGTTTATATAAAAGCTTGGAGATAAAACAATGTAAATAAAATTCAATAGGGAGGTGT
The DNA here is from genome assembly GCF_052983275.1 of Robertmurraya sp. GLU-23. Classification (NCBI taxonomy): domain Bacteria; kingdom Bacillati; phylum Bacillota; class Bacilli; order Caryophanales; family Bacillaceae; genus Robertmurraya; species Robertmurraya sp. GLU-23. The sequence continues at coordinate 176,211 of NZ_JBRKCV010000007.1, read as the reverse complement.
ATCCCTTACCTCATAGTAGATAAGGGAACGCCATTCGGCTCCTTTATCTATTTTTGAGAGGGGAGCCAGAATGATTAATTGGAATCAAATTGAGGAAACAAATGAAAACCCAAAAATGTTAGAACTTTACTTAGACCAAGCTTGGCAGAATGCTTTTTGTTATGCGCTTGCGGTAGAAGAACCCGAGAAAGAATGGCAATCAGCTAAACTTCTGATGACCATTATTGCTGGGAGTGATTCAACATTACAAGCGATGAAAGCGTCTGTTGATATTGGAAGTTCAGGCATTTCCTTTGGGCATGGAGAAAAGCAACTAACGGATTATAAATTTGTCTCTCAGTTACGTTTGTATACCGATAAAGGCAAATATGAGAGCTTCAAAATGACGATTAACAGTAATCGGAAAGCCGTTGCTATCGTGCATGATGATCTGTTAGGGAATGGAGATTACATCCTTTCTTTTGAAAACGATGCTGCAGAAGACTTACGTCAGCTGTTAGGTGGCGGTAAATACGGACTTAATATCTTACCTGAATGGAAAAATATCATTTTGGATGAGTTTGTTAGACGTGGATGTATTGAAGAGTTGAAGTTTTATTATGACCCTTCCTTATTTCCAAATGGATTTTCCATCTACAAACTTAAGTTCAGCGAAGAGAATGGAGAACAAGAAGCAGACGACATTATCTCTGACATGATAAAAAAGGGAATGCTTAAGTTTCCTAAGGCAGGTACTGGCGCTTCAGTGGAATCCATTGAAGATTTAGGCACGTATATGACGAAATTTATGGACGATATGGTCAAAAAGGTTTCAGATAGGGTAACACCGATTCATAACCCAATTGTAGATCCTGTTCATCCACAGATTTCAACATACAAACGTGAACTATTCCCAGTACAAGCTCATGTGAGTACTGCGATTGCAAAAGTGTTAAAGAAGCAGAAAGTGGCGTTAATCCAAGGGGAGATGAGTACTGGCAAATCAACAATGATGACAGCCATTCCAGATGTGATAGCTGCAATGTCCAACAAGAAGGGATATTTCGCTTGTCTTATGTGTCCTCCTAGTTTAACCAAAAAGTGGCCAGAGGAAATCATGGAAATTATTCCGTATGCAGATGTTCATGTGATAGAAAGAACAGATCAATTGATTGCTTTCCATCGAAACTGGACATACGCAGGTAGACCAAAACCACAAAAACCGACCTTCTTTGTTATTTCGTTTACAACGATGCGAGGTGATTGTGCAACGGTTCCAGCGGTGCATTACGAATATAAGAAAACCCATGTTCAAGAGGAAGAAAAAGAACTTCCGTATCGCGATGGTTACTATTGTCCTTGTTGTGGCAAAGCCCACCAAGTAGTCGAATCAAAAGAAACCACGATCGACGAAGACGGGAATGAAGTAGAAAACCAAGTGAAACGCACGATGCAAGAGCATGAATTCGGAGAGTCAAGAAGACTACAAAACTCTAAAAATCCGGCAAACGCATTTTGTTCTGAATGTGGAGAAAGCTTGTGGACGAAAAAAGTTCCTACTCGTTATGAATCAATTAACGGTTGGCTAAAGCATGAAAAGAATGTGAGCCATGCCTTGAAAGATAAAAACCATAAACTAGTAGAGCAGATTCAGTTGTCACAACCGGAAGTTCCGAAGCAACAAGGGAACCCAAGAAGAATTGCGACAGTCGAATATATTCGCCGTAAGATGAGATGGTTCTTTGATATTACAGTGGTTGATGAGATCCATCAACTTAAAGCTGGTCTGAGTGCCCAGGGAAATTCATTGGGCAGTATCGCTGCTGTTTCTAAGAAAGTAATTGGCGGAACAGGGACGCTCTTCGGTGGTAAAGCAGAAGATGTCTATTACACTCTTTGGAGATTATTCCCTCACCTTATGGTTGAGAATGGATTCGCGTACACTGAGGTAAGAAAATGGAATGAAAATTTTGGGAATATCGAGACGACTATTTATGGTTCTGATGATACTGGTGAATACAGCAACAAGCAGTCTAGAGGTGGTGTGACAAGAAAAACAGAGAAAGTTATGCCAGGGATTTCCCCTTATGTTTTCTCTAAGTTTCTTGTACAAAACTCTGTACTTGTAAGACTAGTAGATGTATGGCCAGATCCGGTGGAACTCGTGAATGTCCCTACTATTCTTGTAGATTTGGAAGAAGAATTAAAACCTCACTACAGAAACATGGTCAATACATTCGAGCATGCCATTAATAGTCGAGATGATGGTTATAAGCTATACATGCCTCTTACTCAAAACGGCATTGCCTATCCTGATAATCCTTTTTCTTTCCCAGCTTTCTCGATTAAAACTGAATCTGGTCACAGAGATTTAATTTGGGAACCAGAGAAGTTTCCTGCAGAACACCTCTTAAATAAAGAGAAAAAGCTTCAGGAAATCATCAAAGGAGAACTGGATGAAGGAAGAAAGAGCATTGTTTATGTAAGGGATACTGGTTCGAGTGTAGAAGGTAGAGATGTGCGTCCACGATTAAAAATAGTTCTAGAGCAACTTGGTGCGAAGGTTTGTATCCTAGATACATCTACGGTTAAAACCAATAAGCGCAGTGAATGGTTGAAACAGAAAATTGAGAAAGAAGGATACGATGTTTGTATCGTTTCACAGGCACTTGTCGAGGTTGGTCTAGACTTGCTTTGTACTCCTACACTCATTTTCTATCAATTCAGCTGGTCTCTCTTTACGATCAACCAAGCAAGTAGAAGAGCATGGCGTATCGGTCAAACCGAAGAATGCAGACTCTACTATTTGGCTTATAAAGATACGTATCAAGAAACCATGGCTATGCTTATTGCTCAAAAGAATAAGGCAGCGGGTGCAATTAACGGAGAGGCTTCTTCAGATGGTCTTAACGCAATGTTAGGTTCAGATGATGCAGATCTTCAAACAATGTTAATTGAATCTATAAAAAAAGGGAAAGTCCTTAAGGGAAGTACAGAAGAATGGACAGCGGAAGCTTCCGATCGAGCAAGAGAAATTCTAGCAGGAATCGGCAAGAAGAAGCAGAAAGTGCTAACACCTAAAGAACAATATGTTGCTTGGGTGAATCAACACATTGAAACGGATTCTTCTAAAAACGTACTTATTCGCAAATCATCAACCATTATAAGTCATATTGAACAAGGGAAGATTAATGGGTTTAGCTTCGTAAACGGAGTGTTAGAAGTAGATCTCATTGAAGCCTTTGGATTTGATTGTATTCAAGACGGTGAAATGGTTGCTTATTTAACAGATTATGAGAGAAAGGTAGTAGCTACTGAAGAACAAATTTCATTGTTTGAAGTTAAGGCAGAAGACAAAATAAAAACTAAAAAACGCAAAGCTCCAGTTACAGGACAATTAGCGTTTGAACTATTTTAGGGGGACCAATTCAATGACAATCACATTAACAATAGATTGTCTAGTATATGTATACTGGCTGATCGAAAACTATGTATTTGTAAGAATTCAAGAGTTAAAGGTGCAACAGTACTACGATTATCATGAACGTTTAGCAGAAATGTTTAGAGATTGTAGTCAGCCCAAAGAGGCCTTTGAAAATCAATCTTACCAGGTAGAATCATCAATTGTTTCACAACCTGTATTAGCACCTGTTGTTTCTATGAAACCAGTCGCTATGCAATCTGAACTTGATGAAAAAGCAGAAGGGCTATTTGCTGAACTTCAACTAGAATTAGGTATGGATTCAGATACTGCTGTAGAAGTCGAGTATGAACCAATTGCAACCTACGTGACGGATGAAGAGCAAGCAGAATTTGATTACGGATACGAAATGGTAAGCCTTGCTGATTACGATGAATCAGGGCAAGAGTTTATCGAGGAAGGGACTTATGTCACAGCATATGAAGATGACTTAGTAGACAATCAAGAAGATTGTATTCATATGGAAGACCTAATGAGAGAAGAAGTTGTTACCTCACCAAGCGGGTATGAAGCATTTGCATCTGCCAAGATTATCGACAACATGTATGGCCCTCAACAATGGGTAGTCTCGGTCATTGGTATGGAAGAGCAATATATCCATGTTTCAGATGGGAAGAGAATTTGGATTAACGTTGGTGAAAGAGCTTCTAAGATTCACAAGAATGACGTTCTAATTTTAGATATTGTTCGACATGGCAAAGAGATCACTGTACAGAACTTAGTTCGGGTAGAAACATCCGCTACAGATGAGTACATGATTCCTGATGAAGAACGCTTCCTTAGAGAAGAAGAGGACGTTCGAATTGCTATTTAAGAATAATTCCCAATTGTGCGACTTTTTGTCGCCTTTTGGTGTAAGGACGGGAACAATTTCCCTTATTTACACCAAATGTGGTAAACATTTGGTATTGAAAATCTTAAAAAATACGGTCTCGACAAAACTCTGTAAATTTTTATATATTTTCGACACAAAACGACAAAAAGCAGTAGTAAAATAGGTTTATAATGATTTCACTTGCGTAGGATAATAGTCGCATATTACTTGTAAGTTTTGGAGATTGATAATTGTGCAATACGTAAAAAAGACAATTACAAACGAAAATAGATACAGAGTTATAGAGAGATAGTCTTTTTTCATGCAATACTACAAAAATTATTAGCAAGGAAGAAAGGGGTCACCTATAATGGCCGCACCAATACTAACCGAAACTCACATTGAAGAAGTGAGCCAAACTATTAGAAGTAAACAACTGGGTATTAACAAAATCGAAATTGGATACAAGAAAGGGACTGTTTACATAGAGACTGCAGGAATTGAAGGTATACCACAAGCAGACACATACTATGAGAATATTGAAGACCACCTAGTATTCTCTGATCTATCTTGGCTTGGTCCAATCTGTCATCAACTTAATGTGAATCTTGATGCGACTATTGCTGTAGATCCAGAGGGTGAATTTGAACACAACTCTATAAAAATTGGAATGTTAACTACATTCCCTGGTGAAATGAATTCACCGCAAATTCTTAGAAAACTAACACCATTATTAACAAGACTAGTTCCTTTCCGCAATTACTTGACTCGTGTGGAATTTGTATGGCATGGAGGATCCTTAAGTAGTATCCGATTCTCTATGGATTTAGATGGGAAAAAGGTAAACACCATTTTAAGTAATGCATCTGTACCGAACAATCAAATTCTTCGACAATGGGCTTCGACTATTGACCATACAATTGATTCTAACAAGGGGCGTTATAAACACAGAATCACATTACCTATTGTAAATGGGAGAATGAATACAGCAACATATGAGACTGGGGTTTGCTTTAAATTTGATGCTAAAGGTAAAAAACTATGAGTCGTTTTTTTCAAACGGGCTTCACTTCAGTCATAATCCTTTTACTTTTACCATTGTCCGTTAAAGCCAGTCCATTACAGATAGGGAAAAATAATGGTCCAACCCTCAATGAACAGTTAGGGGTTTGGAACGACGGGGTAAATAATCTTGCTCCTACTATCTCTAACTTATTCTCAGCTATATTTACTCTTATGTTCCTTTTTGGAGCGGTTCGCTTAGGCTATAGTATCGTTACTAAGACAGGACAAGTCATGAAAGGATCTACCGGTTTATTAATCTGGGTACCTATTACTTTTTTCTCCATACGTGTTTTAATGCTCTTATTGTTTACAACAAACGGAAAGGGTGTTACATTATTAGCAAGTGATTTTATCAGATTAATAACCGCTACTAGTTACTCCACGGTAGACTGGATGATTTCTATCGGACTTATATTCTACTTGTTCTTCCACTTGATTAAACATCCTGAGTTCGGGAGATGGAGTAAGCGGATGTGGGGCATAGCTGCCGTACTTACATTACTAACCATTCTAGCTCCAATAGTGTTAGGAGCTGTTTAATCTAGTTTGAAAAGGGTGAATGTTATGTTAAAACTTGTGATAGATAATAAAAAAGAGGAGTGTCCAACTCACGATTTAATTACTTGCCGTAATACTTGTGAATACTATGATGAGAAAACAGAAAAATGTTCAATTCACCTTGAAGTTGATGTCGATAGTGCTTACGATGCAGCGAGATGTGGCTTCTTCTTACACAAGAGCATGACCTTACCTGAATCAAATAGTAAAATAATGAACACTAGGTTTACTTTAATTGAGGAAGAGGCAGACTACCTGTTAGATGATCCTGAGATCTTTCGTGAATTTGTAGGGAAGAAAGTATATAAAGAAATGTATACATATCCGTTGGAACCAGACTTTTCTGCATTCCGAGATGATGCATATTGGTATATATCACCTTGTGGAACATACGGGTGCTGGATTGTAAACCTCTACCAAAAACCGATGGTGACTCCGAAAGATAGGGAAAGTGCCAAAATAGGTTGGACAAAGAAGGTATATAAATCTCCCATCCCTCTTCACAATCATAAATCGTCTGTACCACTTGCTTCTAAAGTGGTGTGGATCGTTGATGAAGATGGTTATGGACAATATGGCTTACTTGCTAATGGCCAGATTACGTCCCTTTCTTCACCAAAACCAAGAAATTGGGCAAAGTAATATTGAAATTACCGATACTTACAAGCTATAATAATAGTAATTGAAAACAAAGGGAAAAACCCTGTTGTGAAGGCATACCATCCGTATGTTCTTTTACAGCAGGGTTTTTTTATTTAATAGGTGGTGGCAACTATGGAAGAAATCATGATAATTAATGAACGAACTCCTTTCCAGGAAGGGTTGTCTAAGCTTCTGGAAATTAAGTTTGGTAACATGTTCGGTATAACAAAAACGGAAACTAAGGCTCTAGAGAACTATCATACTGAGAACATTCCAAAACTAATCATTGTGGATGACGTATCTACTGATACCTTAGAAGAATTTTTAAATGAAATGAGGGAGAAAGGCTCCAAGATCGTTTTACTTAGTTTGGAAGCAGATGATATTGATAACGTAGACTTAGATATCTTTAATGGCTTTTTATTAAAAAACATGCCCACTTCAGATATGCTTCATGTATTAAAAGAAATACTCGATTATAACGATATCTACGTACATCCAGACGTTGGTCAGGTCTTATTAAAAAAATTAACATCAAAATAAGTCATATAAACCACTTGATTTTGAATTTATATATGATATATTTATTTTAAATTATCATTCAAAAATCGGAGGTTATTCAATATGAAAAAAACAGTAGCTGTATTTGGAGGAAGCCAGGAGACAACTTATAAGCAAATTGGGAAGAAGCATGGAGTAGAAGTATTATTTCATTGTGGGAAGTCCCGGAACGGCGGTAACAAAAAAGAGTTTAGAAATCTGGTAAAAAAAGCTGATTGTGTCGTTATTCTCCTTGGAGCTTTGGGACATGTGAGCATGGACATCGTGAAAGAAGTATGTAAGGAACTAGGTGTTCAAATGATCACTCATGATGGAAGAGGAGCAAGCGGTGCTATCCAAAAGTGTGTCAGCTTTTTAAACACTTCAGTAGCAGCATAAGGAGGAGCAAAATGTTTAAACGAAATAAAGAGATGACATTCAAAGTTGTCAATACACATAAAAAACTAGTTGAGCTAACTAGAGCTGAGCAGCTTTTAATTGAAACTATTCGTGATATAAAGGACCTGGATGAATTTGTTAAGCAAGTTAAGAAAATGGATTCAGGACATCTTAAAAGCAGACTACTTAATGTTGCAACGGACAAGATAGCTGAACCTAAGTTATATCAGTCCTAAAAGGATTTATCAGTAACCTTCTAGGGAGATAGTACATCTCCATCCCCCCTTATAATTGTTTTTCTGTACAGGCGGAGAAAAGGAATATTCCTTATCTGCCTAGAGGGTTATTGGTTTCATTACTAATAGAAAGGTAGATCAAGATATGATAGTTAGATGTATCAATGATTGTGGAAGCGAAAACTTCACTACAGACAAACAATATATCGGAACCATTACACCTGAAGGGTTACAAGTCGTCGATGATAAAGGTGAACAGCATATTATCGCTAAACATCATCCAGCTGGTTATGAACATGACGAGTGGTTTTGTTCTCGATTTTACTTCTTAGATAAAGAGCTCCATGTCATGTGAGCAAAGGGAGGGTAGCGGGAAATGGGAAGAATGCTATTATGTGCCGAGAAACCTGCACAGGCAAGAAAACTTTGTGAACCATTTAAACATACCGATAAAGGAAATCATATAGTCATTGCACCTTGTGAGATTTTCCCTGAAGGCGCGGTGGCTATTTGGGCTGTTGGACATATCCTCGAACTTTTTGCACCAAGTGATTACTCCGAAGAATATAAAACATGGACTCTAGAGAGCCTTCCTATCATTCCTTCCGAATATAAATTAAAGCCAACACCAGATAAAAGGAAAATACTTAATAACTATAAGAAATGGCTAAGAGATCCTTCCGTATCAACCATTGTCCACTGTGGGGACCCAGCGGGTGAAGGTCAGCTTCTTATTAACGAAATCTTAACCTATTTCAGCAATAAAAAGCCTGTAAAGCGGTTTTGGGCTTCAAGCTTAACTAAAGATGCCGTCATCCGGGCTTTTAAAACGATGAAAGATAACACTGAATATGAATCTTTAAATAGGGCGGCAATCGCTAGGCAACGTGCTGATTGGGTTGTTGGTATATCAACCTCCCGTGCTCTAACTTGTTTATTAAACCAAAAGGGGATAAATAAGACGTTTTCCGCAGGTCGAGTGCAAAGCGCGCTTGCTGGTATCATCTATCAACGTGAGCAGGAGATCGAGAACTTTGTTAGTAAGCCATACTTTGACCTTTTTGCACAGTTTCAATTTGGTGAAGCCGTTCTAATGGGTAAATGGATTAGCAAAGATTCAGAGCATATTTTTGATATGGATGAGGAACTGATCAAAGCATTTGCTGATTTTTGTCAGACGCAACCAGCAAAGGTGCATTCGGTTACTCAAGAGGAAAAAAGGGTTAAGCCTCCTCAATTATATAACCTATCTGCCTTGCAAATTCATGCTAATAAGTTGTTTGGTATGTCACCTGCAGCAGTTTTGGGGTTTTGCCAATCGCTATACGACAAATCGTTATTAACCTATCCACGATCAGATTCAAGGTACTTAACCGAAGGGGAATCCGCTTGGATGCCAACCATACTTAATAATCTGTCAAAGTATGAGTGCTACCAAGAGTTAGTTAATGGAGCTACCCTAGATATATCTCAGAATAAGCGATTTACGGACAGTTCTAAAGTGAGTGACCATTATGCCATGATTCCTACTGAAGAAGCAGTTAATCCGCTTGAATTGCCGAAGGGAGAACAACAAATTTATGATTTGGTTGCGAAATCTGTAATTGCTGCCCATTACCCCGATTTCGTCTATGATTCAACTGAAATTCTAACCACCATACAAGACCAGTTTGCTTTCAAGAGCAAAGGGAATCAAACCAAACACGAGGGATGGAAGACGGTTTATAAGGGCATAGCCAGTGAAGAGAAGGCAGAGGCAGAGGTAAACTTACCTACTGTTAAAGAAGGCCAAATTGGAAAAGTTTTATCTACTGAAATAAAGGGAGGCTCAACCGCCCCACCTTCTCGTTTTACTCAAGGGGACCTAATAGGAATAATGGTGAATGCATCTCATTACTGTAAGGACAAAGGAGATTTTAGAAAAGGGGAATTATCACTCGGAACAGAGGCCACAAGAGCAAGCATTGTAAACACGTTAACTGCTCGTTATGTAAAGATTGTTAAGAACCAAGTGTTTATGCTGCCTGAGGGGAAAATACTCATTGAAGCATTAGGATTAAATAGTTACGTTACTTCTGTCTTAACTACTGGACACATGGAGCGTTATCTAAAAGAGATTGAAAAGGGAAAAGGTAATTTAAACTCTTTTGTGAAACGTACCGAAGATATCACAAGAGAAATCGTTGAACAACTAGTTAGTAATGCTGAAAAATGGGATTTTAGCGCATTTATAAAAGAAATACAAAAAGCAGAAGAAGTAGGTACCTGTAAACTATGTGGAGGGGTAGTCATCGAAAGAGATACCTTCTATGGCTGTAGCAATTACAGTAAGAACAACTGTACCTTTAGGATACCAAAAACAATGTCCGAGAAGACCATAAGTAAAGAAAATGCTAAAAAGCTCCTAACAACTGGACAAACAGCTCTCATTAAAAACTTCGTAAGTAAGAAAAAAGAAAAAACGTTTGATGCATTTCTTGCGTGGGACGAAAACCAAAAGAAACTTACTTATCGTTTTCCTAATTAATAATAATGGTTTTTTAGAATGGAGGTGATTTTATGAATTCGGCTATGTTGCATAATGGGCAAGTAATTACAGCTGCTGAGTACAATCCTGACAAACATGGAAAGAGGATATATTGTATTGATAAAGCATGCAAGACTAACATCATCTATGTTCCAGGTACAGAGTCAACCGTACCGTACTTTAAAACCACTGGAAAGAATAACGAGTCTAAGCATAAGTCAAGCTGTGGTTTTTACAAGATGTTATCCTTTGAGGAAAGCGTAGAAAAAGTAAAAGAGTACCAGTCTGAATTAATGGGAAAAGGGATCCCCGAAACAATTATCCGGTTAAATATGGCTCAAATTGATCCAGACTATCAAAAGAAGGTAATCGAAAGGGAAGAGTCCGAGAAAAAAATAAAAGATCTAAATGAAGTAAAAGTTAAACAAGAGTCCAACACACCTAACAGTATAAGTACGTTAAAAGCGATTGTAAAGCTTCTGACTTCCTATGAGCCTGATACTCTAGCAAGCATCCTAGTAAGTGTAAAAGGAAGGAAAATACCACTTTCACAGATAGTTGTTAGTGCTGATCGAGCACATGAATTAGCTAGGTCTGGACAAGCTAATGAGTCACTAAGTTATTTTGTTTATGGAACTATTCGAAAGGTCATTCGTAGAGAGAAAGTAATCTATCTCAACTTTGAGCCCATCAATAATGTTGTGTTTAGTTTAGTTATTTTCGACAAGTACTTTAAACACTTCACTTACAAAGATGAACAGCTTATTGGACGTAAAATATTGTCCTATGGATTTAGATTAATAAAGAATGAATTTAAGGGTAAGAACACATCAGAGCTTCATATCAAATCAAATAAATATTTGGAGATGCTCCCATAAACGTAATTTAGAGGTGACAGAAATTGTTTGGTTTTGTAAATAGTAAGAATGTGACACAAGCAATCGTCACAAAAATGATTAATGCCAAAGAGGAACTGAACAAACATAGCATCAAGAGGGGGTATTAATAGATGTTACAAACACTCAGAAAAGATGAAAAGTTAATGAAATCTATTGAGGAACTTCGTTTAGCTATGATAGAAAGTTCTCGTAAAAAAGGCATTAAAAACATGGATACGGTGCGTTTAAGTCAGGAATTAGATAAACTCATTCTGACTTACCAGCAACGTCATTAGTAACCAGGGAGAGGAGAATAACTTTGTTTGATATATTAGGCGGTTTAGCGGTATTTGTATTTATTATAGTAGGAATGGTATCTCCGATCATTGCTTTCTTCTTTAGAAAAAAAGGATTCAAAGCCATTTGGAAAAAATCAAACTTGCTATTATTAGGGGTATTGATTTTTATCATAACTCCTATTTTAATAGCTAGTTATTATACTGAAGAGAAACCTTTAATTGAGAAAATGGATAAAAAGTACGCACTAATAAAGAATGATTTACCGAAAGATGAAACCACTGAAAAAATCCTTGTAGAGTTATACAAAACTGGAGCATCTACTAGCGGTAACAGGAATATAAACTATGTGGTCAATAATTACAACGATAAGGATTTTAATGGCAAGATTATAATAAGTGCTTATTATGGAGGAAAAAAAATAAGTGAAAAAGAATTTGGGATGTTTTTGCTATCAAAGGAAAAAGGATACGATGACTATATAGATGCTAACAAACTTAACATTAATAGAGACAAGTGGAAAACGGTAAAGATCAAATACAAAATAAAAGGTGAGTTTTCATCATAAGGCATAAGGAATTCTTAATCCCTTCCTATGAACAGACGGCCGGCTTTAAATTTTCTAATTGGTTTTTTATATCACCTACTTTATTATTAAAAGGGTTCTGAAGATAAATTTATAAAAGGACTATTTACTCATGTAACTAAGGAGAGGGTAAAATATGACTACACCAAACGAAGAGACACCTATTGATTTAAGCATAATCTATGACTTTAAAAGCTTCCCGGACAAGCAGAGTGGACGCTGCGATAACTGTGGGAGAGCACATTTTAATAGTTCAGTAGGAAACGGAAAATTTATTCGAGAATGTAGTAATTGTGGAATGAAGAAATCTATTTAATAGGTAGCAAAAAAAATTCTGTACACTACTCAAAGGCGGTATATATATGAATAAGTTACTACTTACATTCGGAGCTTCACTCTTATTACTAACTGGATGTGGCGAGAGTTCTGATAAAATAGAAGAAACAAATGTTGATAAAGAAACACAAGAGCAATCCTCTACTGGAGATGTAAGTAATAAAGAAACTGTATTTGCATCATCCTATTTAAAAAAGATAAATGAACTTATTGATACTCATGGTATCTTAACAGAAGACGATAAGCTAGGTGGAAATGAAGGATTAGCCTATGTGGACCTCTTAGATTTTAATAACGATGGTACCGAGGAACTATATGTCGTATATGAGATATCTGGTGTTACCGAAAATGGATTCCCATTATACAAAGAAGGGATATGGACGGAGCAATCCGAAGAACCTCATAGCTTAATGACTAAGGATCATGGGGATTTTGGAGTCTTAAGTGAAGGTTCAATGTATGTGAATATTACACCTGATGGACAAGCATTCCTAAATGAGTCAGGGCAGCTGACAGAGGGAAGTAATACTACCACGTTTGATATATTTTATGGCCATGATGGTTTTACTATTGAGGAACTAGCTAAAGCAGAAAAACAAGAGTCATATTCGGGTAATTCCGGTGAACTAGGATATCTATACACTATAACCGAAGGGGAAGTAAGTAAAACTGTATCCGAAGAAGAGTATATTGAATTCCTTAATAAGTATGGTAAAGCAAACAGCAAAAAGATTATCAATAGTGATCAGGGATATAAATCTTTGGCGATTGACCTTACGAATAATGAACAAAAGATAAATGATTTTATTAAAAAGCTTGAAGAGAGTATTCAATAGTAACCTTTCTATCCGAACAAAATAAGGAGTAACATCAACATGCAGTTAATTTTAGCTATAATTTTATTTATTGGAGTATTTTTCTTACTCTCTAGAAAGACTAAACACTCATTCAATAATATGTCTCAAACTGCCAGGGTCGGTATATTTTCATTTATTATAGGAATTATCTTTAAATTTCTTTCAACTATAGTTGCTGTTAACAGCAGCATTATGAATTCATATGATGATTCACCAGGATTTTTTTATCATATCCTTTCATTCGTAAGTGGTACTGCCTTTATGGTTGCTGTAGGTTGTTTCATTCTAGGATTATACCGTTTCTTTTTTAATAGATAATTGGTTATGTTCAGTTGTTTATTTGGAAAATATTATATGTAATGCTATAATAAAAACCCCTGTAAGGTATATTTTATACCGCTTGGCCTCTCCTGGAGAGGCTTTTTTTATAATAAAGTACATTCATTAGTGGAGATAAGTAAAATAAGCGGTCGTAGAAAATAAGCATACTACTTATAAGGAGAGGTACATATGAATACAAATACAAAAGCGGGAGACAAAATTACATTTTCAAGAAATGGAATGATATTCGAAGGAACGATTGTAGTTGTAAATGAAAACACAGTAATAGTGGAAATAACAGAGGATGATCAAAAGCTACTTTTATTACCTAATAATAGAACCGTTGTTAGCCATTCAAATTATAAAAACTTATCTTCAAAATAATTAGGGAGGGGATATCCTCCTTTTTTACATCTCTATTCCACTAACTTATCTCCATCTTTGACAACCAGCTTGTTTATGAATTATAAAAAGCACCCATTAAAAAACTGGGTGCTTCCACTAATTAATTTAATCCTCCACCACCAGGATCTTTTCTTCTTCCACCACTCGGGTCATTCATAGTTAATTACCTCCTTATGTAAGATAGTATATATTATTCTGTACAGGTGTTCTTTAGTTTAATATTAGATTTCCGCACCTAATTCAATGTATTTGCTCAACTGCTCTCTAACATATTTTTGAGTATTATTCCTGCCATTCCTTTTTGCCATATATAAAGCTTGATCAGATTTGTTTACTAAATCACCTAACATCTCTTCAATATTTTCATCCCCGTAAATTTGTTTACTTGAAACTCCAAGGCTCAATGTAACCTGTATTTGAACATTATTTACTAGAATAGAACTCTTTAACACTCTTAAACGCAAATTGTTGGATAAAGCATATGCGTCGTCTAGAGATGTATTAGGTAGCATAATGACAAACTCTTCTCCACCGTACCTTCCAATAAAATCCGTTCCACTTAGACTATTCTTAGATATATTCACCACATGGGAGAGGACTAAATCTCCTGCTTGATGACCATATGTATCATTCACTTTTTTAAAATGGTCAATATCAAACATAATGAAGGCCACTTGTTCACCCACGACCATAGATCTAAGTTGTTCTTCACTTTTTTTCATGAAAAATGAGCGGTTAAATACCTGAGTAAGTCCATCAATTGAAGCAAATTCTTTAAGTTTTTCCTGTAATTCTATCTTTTCTGTAATATTAACGAATGAAATAATCTTAGCGCCTCTACTCGTATTTTTCTGAACTTCTATGTGAGAAAATTGTACCTGAAAGTGAATCCTTTCTCCATCTTTCAAAATTTCATAGTCACAATCTTCTCCTTGTCCTATGATTTCATCAAGTTGTTCGTTTCCCGTAATTACGGATTTTAACGGCATTCCAATGATGGAGGAGGTAAGGGCGGGCATGATTACCATCATGGCATGGTTATAATCAAGAATCACATCATCCTTGTTTAAAACAAGGACTCCTTCCTTCATCCTCTCAAAGACCGTATCCCTATAGACAGGTGTTACATTAAACATTTTATAGGAGATCAGAGCAAGAGTATGAAAGAGAAAAGACAAACTCATAGACACAGGCCCCAGATCTATCCCATATGGACTTAGGTCATTTAAATAAAAATAATTAGCAACAATAGGGAAGATTAATCCTGCTATCATCGTTAAGATCTGCATTCGAAAAATAAATAACCCTTTTTTTAGATGAACAAGTAAAGTAATAATGCTAATGACTAAGCAAAGAAATAAATATAATGCATGAAAATAAAAAAACACCCCATATTCAAATTTCACTATTGGAAATGGTGTATGAGTTCTCAAAGTAACCGATGTGTAATAGAGGTGGTGCATCTCATTGGTTGCATGCATAAAAATAGTGATACAAGGAACTGTAAACAAAACATAATAAACCCAAATAGGTATTTTTCTTCCTATGTATTCACAACACATCAAAAGAATAAAAGCTGGAATAAAAGGCATTACAAGGTACTCTAAACTAAGCCATAATTTTATTTCCTTGAGTGTTGTACTTGTTAACTCAAAGATGTAGAAAAAGGAAAAGAGTGATGATAATATCGTTACCACCAAGAATGGCTTTGCACCCGGGTTAGTTCGGAGTTTAAGGTAAGTGAAAAAGGATAAAAACACACTCAACACAGCAGCTAAAACAATGATTAAAACATACAATATTAATTCACTATTCATTTTTGCACTCCACTTATACCAGTTTATAAATTAAAGATTAATAATATCATACTCCCATTTAACAGTTAATTATTTCAAGATACAAGGAGGATTATGCTGTAAATAAAAACAAAATCTTAATACTGAAATATATTCGATTTTAGAATATACTATATCAATAGGTTAACAACGTTAATCTACCTTAACATTTCGAGATTTTTTTAAGAATGAACATATAAAACTATTATAAGAGAGTCCTAAAATGAAAAAGAAAATGAACTATTTAATCTTATTATTAACAACCATCTTTATAGTTGGTTGTACCAACGTAGAAGATGCATCCAATACTGTTATAGAAACAGATAAACAAGAAGTAACCACAGTTGAAACAGATAAAAATAATGAAAAAGAAGAAACTGTCACTACGGTTGATGAACCAGTAGTAGAGGAAACACAAACCCAATCAAATAATGAACTGTTCTCAGGATACAAACTTATTGAAGTTGATGGTGGTGATTTGTCTGGATATCGTGAACCTAACGTGGTTGTTGACATTGGTTATGGTGACCGAAAGTATTGGGCCTTCACAAATGAGTACGGACAGCTAATTCGTGTTGAGGCAAAAAATATAACACTCCAAAATCCAAATACTGAACATGTTTCATCGTCTGGGAGATACTATTCTGATGAAGCAAAGGTTCCCGGTACAGAGAGTGAAGAATTAGATGAAGGACATGTAATTGCTGACTCACTTGGGGGAGTATCTAACGCATACAACATTACACCTCAAGACAGCATTCTCAATAGGCACGGCAATCAAGCATATATGGAAAAAGTGATTCGAGATGCAGGAGGTTCTACAGATTTCGTAGCAGTGATTAAATATCCAAATACTCACACGCAAATTCCAAATCATTATAAATTCACATACAAAATACAGGGCAGAACCATTACAGACGAATTTGACAATGTAAACCCAGACGATGTGAACAAAAATTTAGGGGTAACAACAGGTACGAGTACGCCACCGAAAACAGACAATGTACCAGCAAATGAAACGGTAAGTAGTAATGAGGATGTTAGTAAAGTGGATACCAATCATAATGGAATTGTTACGATTGCAGAAGCCAAAGCAGCTGGCTATGAAATGCCAATTTCTTCTGATTCATGGCTTTATAAATATATGGATGATCGAGATGGAGATGGACTAGTAGGAGAGTAAACAAATCGAATATTTTTACTTTAATGTTAAGGGAGTTCCTTCAATAATGGAGGGACCTCTTTTTATATTCCAAAAACGCGGCAGTTGTGCGGCCGAGCCTAGGTCGTATCATATAGCGGGTGGGATTCCCGCCGAGTAAGAACTAGCCATTCGCTCGTAGCGAGTCTTGGAGGGCTAAAGGTAACTTTAGTCTTTAAGCGTAGACAGTTAGGAAGTGGGCCGAAAGCCAAATGGTTGAAGGGATTGAGCTCCATAAACTTTAGTAGACTGAGAGGGCTGATACCTTAACTGCGGTAGAAAGCAACATTTTATTCTTCATCAAAGGCAAGAAGAATAAAACCTCTCTGGAGTCAGAGACCTTGGCACGCTTCACATTGATATGATACGGCAACTCGGGAGACCCTACCGGTCTTTTCTATTTTTTTTTAGAAGAGTATGGTGTACAAGCGATAACAAGCAAGGAAACCAAATGCCGTGTAGGGAGTCGGATAGCAGCGTAGTACCAATGAAGTTGGGTAATGCCGATGGAGGGAAGGCTAGCTACCAGTTATCACCCTCACTAGGGACACATTAACTACACACAGAGGTAGGAATAATAATGGAAACAAAACTACTAAGGATAGCAGAATTAGCAAAGTCTCAGCCTAATATGAAATTTACATCACTTGCTCATTTATTAAATGAGCAATCACTAACACAGTGTCATCATGGATTGCCAAATAGAAAGGCAACGGGTGTTAACGGAACGACTAAAGAACAATACAGTGAAAACCTAGAAGAAAACATAATTGATTTGGTAAGTAGGCTTAAAAGCAAGAGCTATCGCCCTGTTCCAGTAAGACGAATGTATATCCCAAAGCTCAATTCAAATAAGAAAAGACCGTTGGGCATACCTGAACATGAAGATAAAATTGTACAAAAGGGAATTACCAAAATACTAAATTCTATCTATGAAAATGACTTCCTAGATTGTTCATTTGGGTTTCGTCCTAATAGAAACTGCCATGATGCGCTGAAGATACTGAATCTTTACATTGAAAAGAGAGCAGTAAGTTATGTAGTAGATGTAGATATTAAAGGTTTCTTTGACAACGTTGATCACAGATGGATGATGGAGTTTCTAAAACTTCGAATCGCTGACCCTAACCTACTGAGAATAATCAACAGGTTTCTTAAAGGTGGATACATGGAGGAAGGTAAGAAGTATAAGACAGACAATGGTACACCGCAAGGTGGAGTAATATCTCCGATATTAGCCAATGTATATCTCCATTATGTTCTCGACTTATGGTTTGAAAAAGTGGTTAGGAAACAATGTAAAGGGCAGGCATATATAGTAAGATACGCAGATGATTTTGTATGTTGTTTTCAACATAAGAGCGAAGCCCAGCAATTCTTCCATTCATTAAAGCTTAGATTAAAGAAATTTAATTTGGAAATAGCCGAGGATAAAACGAAAATTATTTCCTTTGGTCGGTTTGCAGTACATAACGCAAAGCGAGATAGAAATAGCAAACCAGACACATTTGATTTCTTAGGATTTACCCACTATTGCGGAAAAAGTAAAGAAGGAAAATTTCGTGTGAAACGAAAATCCAGTAGGAAGAAAGTTCAAGGCAAACTAAAAGAAACTAAAGAATGGTTGAAGATTAATAGAAATAAATCTATTCATATGATTATGGATAGACTTAATCGCTCGCTCACTGGTTATTACAACTATTATTGCATGACAGATAACATCCAAACTGTTAACAATTTCAAAGAGAGACTTGAAAACTTACTATTTAAATGGCTAAACAGAAGGAGCCAAAGAAAGTCCTTTACATGGAACAAATTTAATCTCTTCCTCAGTAGATATCCACTTCCTTTACCAAGAGTTAAGGTAAATATCTATGAACTTAGAGAAGAGATTAGCTATATTCTGTAATGATAACTAGGAGGAGCCGTGTGCGTAAATAGCGCAAGCACGGTTCTGTGAGGGGGAGGAGAACAACTTACCGTAAGGTAGGAAGGCTCCTTTCTACTCGACTAGTTCATTAGGAGAGTGAAAAAATAATCAGGATGAAAACAACTAAGCTAGTAGGTTTGAATTAATAAAAATCAATAAAAACTAAATTTCTTAAAATTAGTATTTATAATAAAGAGTTGATTATTTATCAACAAATGAGAGAATTTTTTGATAAAAATTACTGCTACAAAGGTTGGATATATATGTTAAAATAAATGTGCGATTAGTATAAAGGATGCAGGATACTATACCTATATATAGGAGATTAAGTATGGTTGAAAGGAGTATTAAAAGATTTGTTTAAGACAATCCTTGTAATTATTTTAGTTTTAGTAATTTTATTTTTCGGTTTTGTTATAGTTTCTTTTTGTATAGATGAAAATAAAAAAGTTAAGATTCGCAAAAATAATTTAGACAAATATTATTCATCTAAAGGAAATAGTGAAAATAAAAGACAAAACGCACTTAAAATACTTGAAAGATTTGATCAGATTTATGATGCTTATTTACTGGGTTTCAATTCATTTTTTAAAGATTATCCAACAAGCTACTCCATTATAAAACAGGGGGAGGAAGCATATGAAGACCAAAAACGTTACAAAAGTATGGATATTGATGAAAAAGCCCTTGGAATTATTTATAATTTGATTGGTGTAATTTATACAATTAAATATCAAATTCAGTATTTCGATTCCAATATCAAATCGGCTCAATATACATTAGAAATTTTAGAAAATGATACAGAAATAAAAGAGTTTTTTCCATACTTATACCATATAAGAAGAAATAATTTAGAAAAGTTGATTTGGCACTCACAAAAAATAATCGGTCACTTAAATGATCAGTTGATTAAATATCAATCAGCTATTGATGAACTTTCTAAGATAAAAAAGAAATCCCTACTAAGTAAAGCTGCTGTCTTTGCTTGGAATATGGTTTCAGCACCAGTTAGACATATTGTAAACTTAGTGGAAGGAATCGTTTATGATGATGATGCTAAAGTTAATAAAAGCGTTATGATGCTTATTTTCGGAACAGTAGGCATTGGGTTATTAAGTGACGCAATAGATGCATTAGATGTCCTAGACTCACTTGATTATAATTCCCTTGAACTAGTTGAGGGCCCTAATAATCATTTTGTTGAACCTCATTCTCGTATGTTATCAGACGGAAATACAATTTGGGTTGACGGAGATGGTGATACATCAATAGATAGGACAGTAGAAGAGGGTGGAGGATATTTACGTTCCAATCCTGATGGAAATCCATATAATAATTTAAAAAGCTAAATGGTTAATAATTGAGAAGAAAACTAAATAACAACTTTAACTACATTGGAATTTTAACTTAAATCAAACTGTTATTATCATTAAAACACTTTGAAAGAGTTTTACATAAAAATGTGAACCTTTATTCAACAAAATGTCGCCATTCTTGAAGGAGGAAGGCGTTTTTTTGTGTTGTCCATATAACGAGATTTGGAAATTGTTAGTTAGTAATGATGTCAAAACAGGGGGAGAGCGATAGAAAAGGAGCATTCCTTAAATAGGATTCGTTGACCAAGGGCGCCAAGATAGGCTAATGTCCGTAGTGAGTAGAGTAGGGAAATAGGATACTAGTATTGGCGGTAGGATCTATGAATGAATGGAAAATTATGTTCCTTAAAGCCTAAAAGCCCAGTGTAAACACCTGGACTTTTTTAGACTTTAATTTATATATTAATCATGTACATGGAATTCCATTCCGAAGAAGGGATAAGAATACTAACTATAGTTAAGAGCAAAATCGTGTATTAATCCCTTATAGACGAAAGGAATGGTTACTGTATTGGTAGGAAGTAGCTCCTTTTTCCAATACTCCTCACCAGTCGCTGGATTAAGAGCAAACAAGCAGTTACCATCCTTTAGATATGTTACCCCTGCTTCAAAAGTAGTTATAGAATGACCAGGATTGAAACCAATCTTTTTTTGCCACCTTATTTCATTTGAAAAACTTATACAGGTTAAAGATTCATCTGATAACAAATAGAATGTTCCGTTATGTATATCTATAATATCGTTATTATTCACCTTTAAGACTGATGGTAATTCTTTTAACGACTTTAAACTTATTCCCTTAATAAACTCTCTATAAAAATAATTCAAATCATCCAAAGTGCCACATTCGTAAAATAAATGACTTTTAGAGATATAAAACTTTCCAATGAGGGTATTCTCCTCGAATTTTTTATTTACCTTACCGGTGTTTATGTCCAAGATATATATATGTTTAATACTTCCAGGACTCTCACCAGAATTTATACGTTGAGATACAACAAATATAACCATATCTTTATGTATAGATAAAAAGATAGGTTGTTTACCTTCAGTTGGTAGAGTCCACTTTTTATTCCCTGTTTTTTTGTCTATTCCGATTAGATCTCCGCAAAATTCTATAACTACTATTTCATTCCCTGCTACGGCTGGTAGGTTTACATGATCAGATAATTTTATATTCCAAATTATCTCTCCGTTCGCTCTGTTTAGATTGTACAAGACTGAGGATCTACTAGTCTCGCTATGATGACTTCTACCAATATTATTAATACAATAGATATTATCGTCATAATCTGATATGTGATTTATATTATAACCTTGGTTAGGGTATTTGAACTCCCACAATTCTCTACCTGTTGAAGGATCTAATCCAAATAAATTACCACCTATCTGAGCTAAAACCAAGTTGTTTTTTAGGGACATCTTCGGATACCCAGGTAACTGATTTTTTCTCCATACAACATCAAATCCTCGAATAAAACTTACTTCTGACATACCTATTCCACCAATCTTAAATGTTAGTTGTTATTTTTTTAGTTAAGCAATTCTACTTGATAGCCATATTTAATTATAGAAATATAAATACTTCAAGAGAAGGTTGACGCAACTATCGGTGTCTCTATTATTCTTAACATTTGTCTCAACAAGTACTTATATATTGTTTATTATATCGGAATTCTTCCATGCGTGAGCTGCATGATTCTTCCGTAGTGTTTTCCTCTTTAAATAGATCATGGTTGTTTTCACATCTGAATGCCCTAGTCCTGACTGAATTTGACTTAAATTAACCCCATTTTCTTCCGATTGTATGGCCCAGAAATGTCGAAATGCATGTGGAGTAATAGGCGATGAGCGGTATTTAACGAAGTCATAGTCCAAAGACTGTATTTTCCGCGTGATGTAGTTTGATAAATATTTATAATCGTAAGCCTTTCCGCTTGCAGTTGTTAATAAAGGGGACTGATCACTAGGGTCCAGCTTAAATGATAACCTTCTTCTTAAGCGAAACTGCTCAATAGTTTTCAGTACATTGGAATGAATTAATACCTCTCTCCGCTTATCACCTTTACCTTTTACCAGTAACCAATAGTCCCCATCAACAAAAGATAAGTCACAAACACGAGCCGTACAAAGCTCCTGTATTCTCAATCCAGTAGTAGCAAGCACTGATATAACTCCGTACACGATTGGATGGTTTTTAAATCCCTCTAATATCTTTGTTACTTCGTAAGAGGAAAGGTCTTTGTATGGTCGATCCTCACTCCTAACGTTGCTACTCAGCATCTTTTTATGTATCGGCTGCTCAATGTATTTACTTTCAAATAGAAAGTTGAGGAATCCTCGAATAATCATTATCTTTCTACTAAGCGTTGAAACGGAATAAGGTTTCTTCCCTTTACCTAGTGGAGCACCTTTCAACCATTCCTGATATTTGCGTAGGTGTCTTGCGGTTAATCTTTTAAACAGCTGGTATTGCTCCAAACCTTCTAAGGTCAATTCAATCAACTCAGCCTGTTCAATCAATTGCTTATAAAAGAGAAGAACATCCCGCAAATATTCCTTCTTAGTGTTTTCTCCTCGATTCTTCTTATCATTCATATCTCTCTTTTTATGAACGAAGAGGTAAATCATTTCCATATCGTTAAATAAGGAGTAATCTTCATCTCCTTCCTCATCTATCATATCGATTAATTGATTATGTAATGAATCATTTAACAACTGATTAGTTAAAGAAGCGATACTATCAGACTGATTAACATATTTCCTAATTTCATTGATTGAATCAATTTTATATTGAATTACTTCGTAATTAACCATCTAAAACAACCCATCCTACATTAAATAGTT
The DNA here is from genome assembly GCF_052983275.1 of Robertmurraya sp. GLU-23. NCBI lineage: Bacteria > Bacillati > Bacillota > Bacilli > Caryophanales > Bacillaceae > Robertmurraya > Robertmurraya sp. GLU-23. The sequence continues at coordinate 153,101 of NZ_JBRKCV010000007.1, read as the reverse complement.
TTTATCCTATGTAATTCTCCAATATCTAATTTAACTTAAATTCAAAACCTAAGAATGCAAAAAGATTAGATATGTAATAAAAAATAACCATTTACTTAACTATAACCCTACACGAAAAAGAGGTTATTTGTCTACTATATACGACTATACAAAAATATTAATGTAATTATTAATTTAACTCAATATTTATAATTAACTATACATTAATAATTAAATTTGATATATTGGTTTCAGAAGGGGAATTTAGTCAATTTTGGAAAGTTCTTGATTGTTAGATTCTCTTAAACAAGAAAACTTTAAAAAGGGCTGATTTACATGAAAAAAACATTAACTTTTAACCTTGCTCCAATTTCGGTAGAAATTGATGCTCCAGAGGGTATGAGTGAAAAAGAGTTACGTGAATTAGGGGAAAAGGAAATGATTAAGCAATTTGCAAAGAAGTACAAGATTAACTCTTGGTCACTTTCGGAAGGGTCTATTCTTGTAAGTGAAGATATTCACATAGGCAGACCAGTTAAATTAAAAAGTAATGGAAAATTGGGTATCATCTACGACCTCAAACCTACAACCAAGTTCCCTATACGAGTATTAACCGAAGGAAATATAGACATGCAGTGTACACAAGCGGGTCTAGAGAAGGTTAGTAAGAGAACGAACATTGATAAATTAATAACCGGTAGACAGGAGTTCGAAAAGAATCTAGGGTGGTTGAGTCCAAGGAGCGGTTATTTTGTGAATGGAAAAGAAATTATTCCTGTAATCGTTGTTCCAAAGGGGAAAAGCGCTAAAGCATACATAGTTGGTCACGAAGCTAATGGAGGTCACTATACTTTATCCTCTATGCAATTGAATAGGGTTTTTGATACCAAGACAGAAGCAGAAGAATACGTAGCAAAATTGAAGTAATTATCTAGCGTAAGCACCACAGCAATGAGTTACCAACATTAATGTAATTCGTTACTTAAGAACGCTAACAACAAAATTTAGCACATCCGTAGAGGTTGAGTTATTACATGGTGATGACCAGCTGATACTAAAAAAATCATATGTAAAAGAAATTCTATCTAATCCGAAACGACCTGAGATTGCAGATAAGATAGAGGAATATATACAGTACGCTTATAATGAAAAGTTGATTCGATAGTTTCCTATATATTATAGAAGAAAAAAGGTAAAAAGTTTTTTACCTTTTTTTAAATCCATACATAATCATTTGATATAATTTAAGGTAAATTGTTTAGTTAATTATTTACTGTATGGAAAGTAAGGTGTTATATATGGAACTAGATAGAGAGATTGTAACGACTGAAGAAGCCGCAAAAATGCTTGATGTGAAAAAAACGACCATTCTTAAATATGTAAAAGATGGAGAACTAACTCCAGTCTATAAAAATCACTATATTGATAAGACCAAACTCTTTTATAAGGATGATATCGAGAAATTACAGAAGGCACTAGCAAAACCAGGACTGACCACAAGCGAAGCAGGTAAAATGCTAGGGATTCATAGTGGAACCATTCTGCAATATATTCAGCAAAGTCAATTAAAAGCAGAGCGAAAAGAATATAGAGGAAAAATCTTTAATTTCATTTCTTTCGAAGAGTTAGAGCGGTTTAAATCCGTATATGAAGAAATGAAAAAGAGTGAAGGTAAAGAATTCTATGATAAGAAAACAAAATTTGCTTGGTTCCAAGAGTTTCAAGACCAGAATGGTACTGCAAAGAACTTCTTATTATTAGATGAACATGGCCAGCCTTATTTAGAAACAGAAAATGGTCAACAAATTGCCTATAAAGACATAAAAAAGATTGGTTACGAACCGTTCAGAACCATTCCAAACCCTGGTTACATCAATAAAAAAGGGTTTGCGAAGTTTGAATTTACCGTAACAGAAACATTTTGCTCTATTATGAACTACTTTTACCAGTACCTCGGTCCAAAGAACTTAAAGGTATTCCTAGTTGATAACGAAAAAGTAACTGTTGAAGTAAAGCCAATCCTTATTAAAGAAGAATTAACGGCAGAAGAGTTTCAATTGTTAGAGGAATCAGTGGTAGAGGGTAGTGTTACCAAACGTTTAGACGGATTCTATATCGATAGTGATTTAGAAATCATTCAAATTGCAGCTCCTTCCCGTTTAAAAGAAAAAGTTAAGGAAGATGCGGAACGTGAAGGGGTAACGATGGAAGAGTTTGTCTTAAAGATCCTAAAAGAAAAGTACGATAAATGAGGGATGGCTATGAACCAACTAGATTTATTCGAGATTGAAGAAAAGGAAGAGTCCTCCCCAGCGGAAGAAGTAATTTTTCAAGATGGAGACAGGGTTAAAGTGAAAAAATTGACAGAAGATGAAGCCAAAGAACTTGAACCCGAGGACTATTACTATATAAAGGATTACGAAAATAAAAAGGGTGTCATTAGTACATCATCAAAAAACCCGAAGAATGGAACCATTTCTTACAAAGTGGACTTTGACAGAGATAAATTCGGATTTTTCTATGGAAAGGACCTTATAAGTCTAGATATCTGATTAGGTGAAATCGTAGGTGATTTAACTGGAAACGATACTATTTTTTATTAAAGTAATGTTGATCATCGGTGGAGCTTTTGCTCTTATCACTTTTACAAGGGATGCTGCCTTATATGGGGAACGCAAGGAAATTACAGCTCTTTTTGGATTACTTGCTATTGGTATCTCCTTTTACATTAGACATTTAGGATTTTAGGAGTGAATTAGTTTCACTCCTAATCTAGTTGTATTTCGGGTAGTAGGGAGCTTTTAGTTTATGATGAAAAAACTGTTAAAGAGTGAATACTCTTTAGGGATTGTTTTAGGAATTTTGCTAGGTGTCGCTATCTCAACCCTTCCATTAATTACTTGAGATTAATTAGAGGATATAAAAGACGGAGATGAATATCAAATTCGTAAATTGGAGTAAAACAGAGAAACAGGGAGATTTTTTTGAAGCGCATTGTTCTACGTTCGAGGATCTGCTAACGTAGACAAAACACACTAATTGAAAATGAACAAATTTGCCTTTTTTTAAATAAATATGATAATTAAACAAGAAAGGGAACCCCGCTTAGGGATTCCCTTATTTCAAATTATGCCATTTCAAACAAATACTTTCCCACGAATTCCATAACTTTTTGGTTGGTTTCCTCATCTATTGTTTCAGTCTTCAAGAGGTTTTCAAGTTCATACACTTGTTTCGAAAGATTAGGTGTTTTCTTTGCTACATCCAATGTTAAGTCACCATTTAACAGCATAATGGCTGAATCTTGGTATTCCTTTATTTCGCTTAAAAACAAAAGTCCAGCAATCATTGTCAGCTTGTCCATTTCCTATCCTCCCTTTAGTAGCTCATTCATACTCTTATATTCTATAAAACCCACATAAAATCCTATTACAAACCCTTGTGCATGGTGAAACCAAAGGTCTTACAAAAACCTTTCCTCCATAATTTAATAGGTTAAATTAACTAAATCCCATACACTTTTAGTAAAAATATGGTACGTTAGAAAGGTACATAAAAAGTGGAAAGAGTGGGAGTATGTTTAAGAAACGTATTTGGGGAATAGCACTTGTTCTTGTTATTATAACAGGATGTTCCAATAAGGAAGCAAGTGTAAAAGAAGACTATTCAAAGCAAATAAAAGAAGTTAAGGAATTAATTTCAAGTGCAAAATGGGATGAAGCAAACAAAATGGTTTCAGAGATTCCAGGTGATTACGATCATGAGATAACCATTATGAATAGTTATGTAAAGGCTAATTTAGTCTTAGAAAGTGAAGAAGTAAGTGGTTTCGAGAAAAATAAAAATGCTCTAAGGGTTCTGGAACACACAGAGATTGATGAGGACAATAAAAGTGAATTAGCAAAAAAAGCTATTACCTTGAAAACAGAACTTGAGAGACAAGTTGAAGAAGCGATAAAAGTTGCTGAGGTTGAAGAAAGGGAAAAGGTAGAAGAAGCTTATGCCTTGTGGAAAGAGTTAATAAAAATTGGTAATGATAATGCTTCTACTGGAAATAACATTAAATCAGTTCTTAGTAATAAAGGCAATTTTATCTCCAAGTACAAGGAAGATGCACTTATTCTTTACTATTATGCGGTACAAAATGGGTTTATCAATGAATATTGGGATAATATGAACAGTCAAACCGGTTACAATGGTAGCGGAAACTATGATAATCAACGTTCCTATGGTCGAGGGTTTGCGGATAAACACCTATTGGAAGTGGTTGAGTATTTAAAAGAAATTGACCCGAATACTAATGGGGCTTCATCATTTATACCTAATGTAATGTCTAATCTAAAAACTGGACTTCAAAACTTTTTCTTTATAAATGAAGCTCAATGGGAACAAATATATAACAGTTATGACTTAGACATGAGAGATGAGATAGAAGCAGGTATTGAAGGAAGAAAGGATTTAAGTACCATGATTCCGAGTGTCGGTATGGTTAGCAGTGATGTAGAGTTAACCAGTTGGGGACAGCCGATGAAAATTAATAAATCTACAACTGTTTATGGTGTTAGTGAACAGTGGGTATACGAGATTAAAGGAAGTCGAAAATATGTATATTTAGAAGATGGGATTGTAACAGCGGTACAGGATTATTAACATTGAAAAAAGAGCTGACTTCTCTTTATGAAGTACAGCTCTTTTGGTTTGTTACAATGGTTTAAATTCACCAACTAATGTAAATTTACTCTTTTTAAACTCACCAAACTCACCACTAACAGAAACAATACCTTGTTTAAGTGGTATTACTACATCAGAAGTAATACCGAAGTCCTCATTCATTTCCACTTCCAGTGTAAATGTTTCTAATCCATTATATAACCTAGAATTAGCTATCATTTCCCATTGTTTTTCACGATCAAACCAAGTTAAATCTTCTGGAATGAAAGGTTCTTGAATGGGTGTATATGTCGCTCTCCACCTTGTTTTTTCAGTTTTGTTTGATGAGTTATCAAAATCCCCTTTAACAAATCCGTTATAAGAGGCATTTGCTTTTCTCTTGGTTTCAACTACTGTCTCATTCGTTATTTCTATCGTGGTAGCTCCCAATGAGCGTAGGAGATATTCAGCTTCGAAAATCTTATGATCGACCATTTCTTTATGGAATTGATCAACCTCATAATACCTTCTAGTATCAATTGGATTACATATATACACTTGGCCAACCTTTGGTAGACCATCACCAGGAAAAATAGCAGAATGTGTTTTTCTTAGTTCAATAATTTTTATATGTTTGTTCTGCTTTCCAATAATTTTTTTTGCAAGTTTAACAGGTGCCGGTAGAATACTTTCTTTGCTAATGCTAATCATATTATGTAATCCTTCAGTACCATTTTCTACTATTTTTAAGAATTTCCTATCTTCATAGTCATAATCCAGTAGTTCTTTGTTCTCCATAGTGCCTCCATCTGAGCTAAATATATTTGATATATGTAAGAAAAAGGTATCACAACATTTCTTTAAGCGAAAGGGTTTTAACTCTATTTCATTACAATTTTCTTATGTTATACTTAGTTCATAAGTTTTATTTATTTTTTATTTTAATTGCAACGATCCTTACATATCGTTAGCGGGATTCTATTAAACTAGCAGCCTTTGGGTTGAAGGAAGACACTTTTATTTCAGTGTGTCTAAATTCTATCCCAGGGCTTTTTTTGCGTTCTCGGAAAGGTGGTCAGTTTTTTTAAGGAATAAGAAGAATTTACTTATTGGAGGGAAGAAAATGTACACTATTAAACGTCACAAGAGGGTTATACCAAACTTGAAGAATACCGCTCTAACAATGAATCAATGATAGACGGAATCTTTGAGGATTACTACAAATACGAGCATATGAAATGTCTTTGGGGTGATGTTAGTGGGATACAACCAACTATCGGTCAGCTCTTTTTTGTTTTCAGAAAAGAAGCTTTTGGAAAGTGGAGAACCTTATATGAACTATGTGAAGTAAAGGAAATCCAAGAGTATCGTGTTATCTATAAGAATCACGCAAGTAATAAAGTAGATAAAATGACCATTGGTACTTTTCAAGGCCGAGCTTTGTTTCCTACCCGTGACTAGGATTTTATTCAAGAATTTGAGATAAAGACCGGGTTAACCTATCCAAAGAATTTGATCTCTCTTCTGGATGGTGTAAAGGATTATCGAAAAGTGATGAATCGTAGGATCGAATTAACAAATGGAGTAACTAACTGGGATTTATCAAAAGATCATTACGAGTATGCTCTATCAATGCTTGCGATTTAACACACTTGGAGATGGATTGTTACAGTCAGATACCATTCGACTGTACATATAAAAAACATAATTTATGGAGGACAAAGAACCGTACAAATACGTACAGATTTCTTTGTCTTTTTCTATTTTAAGGAGGAAGAAAGATGAAAAAACCATATGAACAATTCAAGAATGTTGGAGATTGTTATGAGATTGTTGTGCCAGATCCTAAGAATGATACCAAGAATGTAACGATTCAAGGTGAATTTAGAGGATTGGATTACAACTACGACTCAGGCATCATTGATGTTCTATTTTGGGAGTTTGGTAGTACATCCGCAGACATTTATTATTCGGGGGATATTCTCTCTGTTAAACCAATTGAAACGCCTTCTTCAAAAGAAGAGGAAAAGTTCTTTACCCCTTACAAGGGAAGAACGGTTGAGTTGGGAGCAACAGTAGATGTATATCGAAATCTCCATACGGATAATGGCTACAGCATTCGCGATTCAAAGACAGGATTGGTACTTGCTCATTGTAGTACGGTTCATCTGAAGGATGCTCGATTTGTCGTATCTGAAAGCGGAATAATGAAAACGGTAAATGAGAAGAGAAAAAGGGTTCATGCGTATATCAGAGGCACCTTGCTTGCGTATAACGTGAATGTAACAGCTGATTATTCAAAAGTGCTGTATAACCCTTATTACCATTCTCTCTTTACTCATGAGGAAACAGGCTATTTCGTGAAGGAAGCGGAGGAAGTCATCTGCTGCGGAAAATTTGCCTATGCAAAAGGATTTACTCTTCAATTAAATGACCAACAGGTGAAATACAAATTGATGGATATGAATTATGACATATCTGATAACGACGATTCGTTCGTTGAATTGGCAATTGATGAAGGGTTTACGTGGAATGAACTTGAAGGGTTGTGGTCTAAATGAGTCCACAGCCTTTTTCTATCCAAGAGCAATTTCCAAGTTGGATCTTCTCCAAGAAAGACGGTTTTACCTATGCTTTTAGAAACCTGGATTGTATAGAAGGGTTCCAAGTAGCGGTAAGAGTGGGTGTAGATGAAGTGATTATCTTTGGAAAAAACGGATTTGGTCCTAACCTTCATTATCTTGACCCGAATGTAACAGCTTCTCTAGAAGATTTTAACGGGAGTAAGGGGGAAGGATTCAGACCGTTTGAAGTAGGTTGTATGCGGAGAGATGGGGAGTATTGGTTTTCTGATTATTTCTATGAACCTGGACTAATAGAGGAGGATTTTGAAGAGTTTAAATCCCTCTTGTTAGCCATTCATTTAGAGTATCAGAACAATCATCTTTCAACTCACCAACAACTGATTTCATAGCAGAGGAAAAACATATAAAAGAATCGAGGAATATACCATGAAAAATCATATCATTTTCTTCTCAGGTGGAGCGTCCAGCTTCTCTGTAGTGGACTTTGTTAAAGAAAAGTACCCTAATGATAACGTGGTCCTTATTTTTAGTGACACGCTTTGGGAGGACGGGGACTTGTACCGATTCGTTCATGAAACAGCGGATAAATTGGAGTTACCGCTAGTCACAATTAGTACTGGATTGACGCCAATTCAACTAATGTTCGAACAACGAGTGATCTTTAACAACCGAATCCCGAATTGTTCTAAGTACTTGAAAATGAAGGTGGCAGCCGATTATTTAAAGAAAGGTATTACTCCTAAAATTGAAGTTTGGAGAAATAAACAGTTTCTCAAGCAGGAGGACTTTCGGACAGATGCTACTCTGTATTTTGGGATTGATTTCCAGTAAGCGCATCGTGCTGAGCCGATAGAATTGAACTGGGCCCCGTTTGAATGCCAATTCCCATTAATCGACTACTTTATTAATAATCAAGATGTGTTGGATAAGTGAGATATTAGGATTCCTGACCTGTATTTAAAAGGTTTCAGTCATAACAATTGTGGTGGACGTTGTATAAGAGGAGGTTTAGCTCACTTTAAACGACTTAAAGAAGAGATGCCACAAGTATTTAATGAGCTTGTTAAACAGGAACATTATTTAAAGCTTTACGTATCTGAGTACCACTACATTAAGAATCTTGAAGTAGATGGTTTAGATGATGAAGTAAAGGCTTTATGGCATAAGAATCTGAAAGATTGTTATAGTGATTACTTTTATGGTAGAGCTAAAAGGCCAAAAGTGTATATTCCTACGGATCTTGTAATCAACCAATACAGCTTTTTAAAGCGACATGGTGGTGCTTATCCGCTTGCTAAATACGCAAGAGAGTTAAATGGGAATACAGGGTTTACCACACAAGAGGACCAGTTTGACCTAAAGTATGATGTTTCGGGCTGCGGCTGTTTCGTTGATTTTGGGGACAAGAAGGAAGGGGACTTCTTTGAAGAGGAAAACTTCCAGCTAGCAATGGCTATCTAAGAATTGGAGGAGAATGAAATGATACAAAAGACAATCATTGAGAGAATGTTAGACATTAGTACGATTCACTTAACCGAGTCAACAAGACAGTGGTTAATGGACAGCCCTTTTCCATTATCACCCTATGAAAAGAGTGATTATGGTTGGTTTATTCCTATACCTGAAGACTATAAAGTGAATCCTAATGAGCCTACCTTTCAATCCATTCCAGAGGATATGAAACAAGTGTTGGATTACGCGGTTTCAATAGATGTTCAGTGGATCATGTTCGATTGTGAATCTTTAGTCGAACCGAATCTACCCATATACGAATAGAGGACATATAAGGACAGAGAAATCTAACTGATTTGCTCTGTCTTTTTATTTAAGGAGGAATCATCGTGGACACAAGTGTAAAAATGATACGGAATGTAAGGACGAGTACGAATAAGTACGGCAATCCTCGTATTTTTCTTAGCCAGCTGTTCTTGAAGCAGGTAATTTTGAAATGGGAGAATCCATTTCCTACACCTATGTCAAGCTAGCATTGGTCATTAAGAAAGCGGAGGATACTTTTTACAGAGTATCAAAGAGAAAACGTCCTTCCTGGAATAAAGAGCGACCCCTGATTGATTATTCAAACGGTGATTTAGCTCTCCTGTTCCGCACAAAGGAGAAGATCGATATTTTGGTATCTGATTCGGTCATTGTGATAAGGAAAGAACAAACCTTTGACTTATGTGTTATCGGCCAGCCTCGGTTAAGCAGTAGAAATCCGATGAGTAAGTTAACGGTTGCTTCCTTCCCATCCGGTGCAGGCGTGGCACCATCTGTCCTTGAAAGTACTGGATTTTTCGAGGGTAAGATTGGCGCAGACGTATGGAACTTGGCGGTAGAATCGTATGCTCATAACTTCTCTTCATCAAGTACATATTGGGGAGATGTGAAGAGCCTACATCCTTCTTTCGTTCCTTCCGTTGATGTAACGTGGCTGTCACCACCATGCGTGACATTTAGTAGCCTTGGCGGTCAAAGCATGGTGTATTAGAAGGCTTAGGACCTCACTTTGCAAGATTAGTACTGGCAACCAATTGTAAGGCCATTATTGTCGAGCAAGTACCTTCCTACTTTCAAAGTCGTTCGTTTGAACAATTAAAAGGATTGCTAGCACCATTGTTTCCTTATTGGAATGTGACCACCATCGATGCGTATGAGCTAGGTTCTGTTTCAAGCAGAAAACGTGGATACGCAGTGGCTTTCAGAGAGGAAACGGACTTTCAATTTCCTACTATCCCTAAGCTGCCCGAGCATAAGCGACTGACGGTCGGACAAGTGCTAGGTAAGGTTTGGGAAGAAGGGGATTGGAGAACGATTAAAGGGTCTACCATGGAGCATTTGCTATCAAAGGGTGGAAACAACAACTTTACTGCAGAAAAAAATCGTACTTTGGTCGGTTTAGAGGATAAGAAGATCTCCTGTATCATTGCGAATTACGCAAAAATCAATGTAACTTCTAGTTATTTCAAGCATCCTGAGAATCCTGACTTATGGAGATTGTTCCGATCAGATGAATTAGCTCGATTTTTAGATGTGCCAGACAGCTTCTCTTTTCCAGAATTCATTTCTGAAAACCAACGAGCTGCGCTACTAGGTCAATCAGTTTCGGGTAATGTCGTTCGAGTAATCGGGATAGAAGTGGCTTATTCATTGATGAAACAGAGAGTTCAACAATCAGCGGAACGTCAAATGACCATTCCATTGGAGCAAAACCAAAACAATCAGCTAGCCTTCATTATTTAGGCTACGGCAGGAGGAATTAAATGCTTTACGTTAGCGGTAGATCAACCAATTTTCATTGGATTTTCTATAAAGTAGAAACAAATAAATTCATTATTACCAATGATGAAGAGTTAAAAAATGGAGCATTAGGTGATTTATTAGACGATGGATATGAAATCGTTTGGGATAGTGCTCTATCAAAGGACATAGCAAAGGAACGAGTCATGGAACAGATTCATACTTTCCTAGATTGGTATCAAAGGGATATTCCGCTCGATCGCTTACTATTGGAGGAACCAAAGCCTTTAACTTTAGAAACAGTGCCTCTTAGCTTTAAACAGGCTTGTGAGTTTATAAACACCCATCATCGTCATCATCAAGCTCCCCAGGGACATCGTTTCAGCGTTGGTCTTAGTGATGGGAAAGACATAGTGGGTGTGGCCATAGCAGGAAATCCGGTTAATCGTTATTTAGATGATTCACGAACCTTAGAGATTACTAGATGTTGTATGAAAAGCAGCATCTATAAAAATGGTGTATCGAAGTTGTTATCCGCAGTTTACCAAGCGGGAAAAGCGCTCGGGTATAAGCGAATTATTTCGTATACGTTGGAGGAAGAGACAGGTATCTCCCTTAAAGCTAGTGGGTTTTACCTCGATGGTATCAGTGAGGGCGGTTCTTGGAATTGTCGTTCAAGAAAAAGAACTGATAAAGCTCCTACTGGACCAAAGAAAAGATGGGTTAAGAAAATTTGTTAATTAAGGGGGAACTGTTATGGATTTATTGACAAGTATACTTCAACTACCGTCCTTATGGATGTTAGTGATTGGAGTCATAGCATTGATCGTAGTCGTAAAAGTAATTCGCTCAGTAGTTGGAGCAATTACTGGACTAGTGTTCACTGTCATTGGTTTAATCCGGATTTTTTCGTTTTTAAGCGATAAGTTCTAATCAAAATACAGGAATGAGAGAAGAGTTTCTAACTCTTCTCTTTTTTATAGGAGGAAATGAGATGTATAAAGAATATACCGTCAATGCAAGACAGGTAGAGAGAAGGTTTCAAAGAGAAATGAGCAAACAAGGGTATTATCGTACCGCAAAAGGAAACATCAATCGCTTAGTGGAGTATGGCAAAACACATGTATTAGTGATAACTGAAAAAGGGGCTAATCCCATCGAGTTGGAACGGACTAGGATTAGAAAAGCGATTACTTTTTTCTTTTTTAAGAGAACAGCGATTCGCTCAGATTTTAAGAGCTTTTCCGAGTTCACTTCGGCCATGTTTGCCATTATCGTTCATTGCTTTCGAGATAAAAGCAAGTTGATGAAGTTAAAACATGGTCTCTTTCGAGTATCTTTAATCGGAACAAGACACTGGTTTAGCGGTTTAGAACGGTCTCCGGACATTCTTTCTCTCCTAAAAAGTTTGGGTGGAAAGTACGTTCTGTTCAATTATAAAAGTATCTTGGAGTCCCCTAATTGTTTACGTCAATTGGACGAAAACGACCTTTTTGTATTTGTGACAGTGGAGCCTTTTCCTTGTTTAACCAGTCAAAAAAAGATGAGAAAAACGAGGTTTATCAGCCGTCTCTATTTGAGTCGGAATTGTTAGATGAGATGATCCTTGAAGGGTACGCTCAATTTATCAATAAGCATAAAAGTAATCCGAGAATACTAGGATTTATGCCATTAGATTGTATCGGAAACCCACAAATGACAAGGGAGAATTATAAGAAACTTAAAGAATTAACCGATGCTCATATTTACCCTGTGTGGCAAATAACGGACACGTTGGAGGAATTAGACCGAATCGTAGAAAAAGAGCCTGAAATGGTGGCTTTAGGTGGCTGTGTCCCATTCCTAAGCTCGCGTAAAGACTTTGTTCGGGACAAACTGAAGATGATTACGAAACGTCATCCTAACGTTTGCTTTCATGGACTTGGAATAGCAAATGAAATGCTATTAGACTATGGGATTTTCTCTGCTGACTCGACTGCGTATTTAAACGCGCGTAAGTGGTCTGATAGAAAGATATACCTTCCAACAGGAGAGCGGATAGAGGCCCCAGAAACGATGTCTACGATGGAGATTATAGCACATAACATTAAATTTTTATTGGGATTAGAAAACCTTGAAGAGAGTCAACTAACCTTATTGGATATGGCTCAAATAGCGTAAAGAAAAAAATAAATTCGCCAAATATGGTAGGAGGAAAAGAAAATGGAATTTAGCTGCTGTCATGCTTTTAATAAATGTGATTATGGGAAGTTGGAGTGTGTCTTTACTACAACGGATCCTAATATGAAACAGCGTTGTCGCTGTTATCAAATTAAACATTCACCTCACTATGTACCAAAAGTGAAGAATGAGGCGGCTACTCCTGTAGACGAATTAATAAATCCTAAACAGGAGATAGAAGAGGTAAAAACCTCTGAATTAGAACAATTAAGCCTTTTTTAAAAGGAAAACCGTTGCTTCATTTATTTTGTTGCAACGGTTTTTTATTTGATAATAGATTAATATTATTAGCGCTAAGCCCAAACTAATTCCTCTGTCGTAACAAATTTATTTATTGAGCCTCTTCTTCCTACATTATTAATTTGCAAGTTGAATCTGCCCCTATAATAAACCGTGGAAGTAGTATTATAGATAGGTTTATGCCACGTGATTAAAAGTGATTCAACGTCACTAAGTCGCTTGGGAGAGAACCTGCGACCGTAAGGAATTTCTACGATTCCTAATCTAACGGTTATCTTACCTTTTACTTGATATAGCCAATCTTTATAATGTTCCGCTAATCGTTGGGAGAAGCTTCTTTCTGTTTTTCCGATATACAAAAGGGTTTCCTTGTTTCCGTACGTTCGGTAAATGGCATAAATACCTATGCTACCAGCTGCTTCTTTTGCCCCCAGATTTAACAATGAGTATGGACCATGCCATTTGATTGTTATAGATTCCATGTTATACCTCACAAATTTTAAGAAGATCAATTTGAGTTTCGACTAGCGTTATGATGAAATTAACCCGGCTTGTTCTAATTCTTTTGCAAAATCAATAATTATATCTTTCATGTTGTCATTGATATCACTAATTTCTTTAATTACTTCCTTTTTACCTCCTTCAAAATCCATATAGGAAAGATCAAACCATTTACTTGGATTATCCCTATTAGCAGAGAGTAGCCGAAAGATATCTTCCTTAACAAATAACATTTTCTCAAGTTCGTATAGGCCCATTACTTTTACGTTAGATAATAAATATTTATATTCTTCGCTATCTTTCATTAGGCCTAATTTATCTGCTGCGTTTGACATAATAATATCCCTACGAACGTAACTATCTTCAAATAATATGACAACTCCAAAAATATCTTCTTTCTGAAAATCTACTGTTTCTTCAAAAGGATAATAATCTACTCTAAATCTTTGAGTGATGTGTAAGTATACTTGTTTAACCGCTTCTGCCATCCTGTCAATTGTATGTAATATATCTTTATCTGACAGATTACGAATGGATACTCTTGGACTCATACTTTTGGAGTCTAGCATAATACATTGACTATCTTTACGTACCATAATGTCTAACGTTCGATTCATATTATGGTGATAAGAAAATTCAGGTACGACTTCATCAAAATGTTCAGAGAACCGACAGATATGTAAAAGATAACTTTCTAGAACTTCCTTGCCAAAAAGCTGACGCAAATGATTATTGCCCTCAGTTAACCTAAATAAAAGCGAAGACGTAACAGCGTGCATTATAAGATGTGGTAGCGGTAGATAAAATTTTTGATTATATGAGATAAATGGGAATTGATAAAAATATTTAAAACCATATATATAATGTGTAATATCGTCTGTAATTCTCTGCTGAAGATCATTAAATTTCTCCCGTTCTATTGTTAATGTTTCGACAATATGCCTATACCTTTCTATTACATAATTATATAAACTCACATGGTTAATAGATTCATTAGAGAAAAGAAATTGAATGATAAAACCAAACTTAATAAAATCTTCAAATCCGCAACCGAACTTTTCAATGAAATGCTTATTCATATCTACATTATCGTTTATAAAGTTGAATATATAGGAGTAACGAAAGACTTTATATGGAATATTTTCTTGTATTTGAAATTGGTTTAACCCTGTAACTATCATAAAATAATCTAGAAAACTGTTGCTGTTGCTATCCATTGCTTCTTCTAATTTTGGCGGCATATATTCCTTGAGAGCACTTATTATTTCAACAAATTGTCTATCGCCACGTCTATCCTCGAAGTCAGCATTAGAGTATTCGCCAAGAGTTATAGTGGAAAATAAAGCAAATGTTTCTAAATCCCAAGGAAGGGCCATACTTCTTAATTTATCTGCATTAACTAAACCGTTAAGTGTCATTAGTTTTTTAGAATGTGATTGGCATTTATGCATTTTAGCATCAAAAGAATAGCGTTTTAATACAACAGGTATTCGCTTGAAATCCAACTTATTTCCTCCTAGCATTTAAACTATATATTAATAATAACATTGGAACATTAAATAAGGACAAATACCTACACCTAAAATATGTAAATAATTTAAAATCTTGATGAAATACCTTTGTAGCATTTTTGTTTATTTATTAGACCAAATATGCTATTATGAATTCAATTAAATTGGACGAATGGGAGTGCCCCAAAACAAGATTATCTAAGGATGATCTGCGTTTTGGGGCACTCTCTTTTTGTCTATATTGGAGGTTAATATATATGGCAAAGATTATTAAAGCAAAAGTAGGAGACATTATCCTTTTCAATCGGAAAGAAGGAACCCATGAAGGGAAGGTTACGAAGGTACAAGACAACAGCGTCTTGGTTCAAATCGATGACTATTCGAAATTCGTTTTAGGTTATGAGAACAACAATACAGTTGTTAATCACAAAAACTACACCATCTTAGAACAAGGTAAAACAGCTCATGCTAGATAAGCTTACGTACTATTTTATTGTTTTGGTTTGCTTTATAGCATTGATTGGACTAGTTACAAATATCGTTTATTAATGAGCCCCAAAAAAGGGGATTGGTATGTCGTGGTCATCAGAATCCTAGTTGTTTTATGGATATGTGTAGCAAGTATTATCCTATTATTTGCGATAGGACAGTGGTTGGAATAATAGATTAAACGTAGAGGTGGGCAAAATGAAAGACGAAATGAATTTGTACCGCTCCTTGTGGTACTATCTAAAATTGACTATTGGTAATATCATTTTTACCGCAATACCCATCTTTTTCATTTTTATTGGATTTCTTTCCATCAAGATTATAGCGATTATGTACAAGGGCTTCTTTTAATGGTGATAGGAATATTTCTACTCTTATTCTTTGGTAGTTTGTTATTTTTACAATGAGGATGTTATTTGTATCTAAGCCTATATTGACTATAAATGAAGAGGGAATAACAGATAACACCTCTATATTCAAACATGGCTTTATTCCTTGGGGTAGCATTGTATCCATTAACGATATGAAAACGAGCGTGAGTCATAATGCAGGAGGGTTATACACCATTCATTCAGAGTATAACTTTATTAGACTTGAAGTATCCAATAGTAGACACATCGTGAAGGGCTATAGCGGGATTAGAAGAAAAGTGTTAGAAATTCGTATGAATAATAACTCACCGTTGATTTCGATACCTGTCAAACCTTTATCAATAAAGGAAAAAGGAGAGGTGTTACAGTTGATGATGAAGTATCATGGTAAAACCATTATTCACTAAGAGGAACAGATTAAAGAATCTACGCCTTATATTATCGTATAGAAGGAGCGCCCTATGGATGTCTTAATTGGTTTGGATTATTACTTCAATTAGATCTTATCTAAAAATGAATAACTAAAGATTTAGGATAAAATAAACTTGTTAAACCTGTTAAACCACTGTTAACAGTACGAAAAATAGGTTAACATAGTATATTTTCTGTTAACAAAGTCGTATAATGAAAATAAGATAAAATCGGAAGCGGTGAGAGGAAATGTCAGCGGAAAAGGATAGAAAAACCAAAGGCTTTAACTTGGGGAACGAATCATTTACTCTAGTTCAAAAATTAATATCTGATTCAGGTATGAAAGATGTAGAATGGTTTGAATCGGTCATCCATAAGATCGCCGCCAATGAATTGGTTCTCGATAAGGAGAATATTTCTCCTGAATTACGGAAGCATTTCTCAAGTGATGTATCGGCATTGAAAGAAGCCATGAACCTGATTAATACCCTATTCTTAAATCAAATGAACCGGATTGCAGTTGAAAAAGGGAATTGGACGGAACATCTTAATAATACCATTAGAATCCATGAAGAAAAACAACAAAGGCTCCAACAAGAAATTAGTTTGCTAGAGGGAAACCTTCAAGAAAAGGATGAGGAACTTGAAGAGCTTAACCGCCAGATATTAAGTCTTTCCTCGAAGGTAGAAGGCTTTGCGAAATTAGAAGAACAGCTGACAAAGGGTATGGAACGATTAGAAGGGGACAATGACCGATTAAAAGTAGAGTTGGAAACCGCAAAGGAACACAATGCTGCCGAAAAGAGTCAATATATCCAATCGTTAGAGGAATTAAAGATTCAACATAAAGAAGAGAAGTCCAGGCTTAACCAACAGATCGTAGATACTCTTGAACAACTAAAGGAAATGGAGCCAATTTCTAAAGAAAATTCAGAGCTGAAGGATATTAATAAACGATTAGAAGAAGAAATGGTCCGAAAAAGTAGGGAATACGAGATCAATTTAACTAGAGCAGCGGAGCAAGCGGAAGTCGATAAAGAAAGGGCTCTTTTAGCAAGAGAACGAGAGCTTAACCAACAAAGCCGTGAAGATAATAGGGAGTTATATGAAAAAATTGAACAACTCCAGAGACAAGTCCAAGATTTAACCATAGAAAACAATAATCTCAAGAAGTAATAAGTAAAACAAGAAAAACCTTTTATAAAGCTATAGGGAGCACTAACGAATGAATGAG
The DNA here is from genome assembly GCF_052983275.1 of Robertmurraya sp. GLU-23. Classification (NCBI taxonomy): domain Bacteria; kingdom Bacillati; phylum Bacillota; class Bacilli; order Caryophanales; family Bacillaceae; genus Robertmurraya; species Robertmurraya sp. GLU-23. The sequence continues at coordinate 135,673 of NZ_JBRKCV010000007.1, read as the reverse complement.
ATTGATTTTAGTCCACTAAAAGGAACCATTGATAGCATGGCTATTAAACTAGCTGTAATTTTATTTGTTCCTTTACTAACCGGGTTGATATGTAAGTTTCTGCTGCGGAGTTTTAAAGTACCCAATAACATTTCAAATTTACTATCAATAGCATTAATGCTTTTTGTATTTTATAAAACTTTACTGACCCTTTTAGGTTAGTTTACCTTTAGGAGCTAAATATGACGCTTACCCTTGAACAGATAAAGACAGCTTTAATTAACAATGAAATGTCATATGATGAGTCATCAAAGCTAATTTATGACAGTAAGAAAAAACCTTGGCAGACGAAGGAATGGCAAGACAAAAGAAAGCAATTAATTAAAGATACTTGTGAACAATGTGAAAAAACACAACCACCATTTGTTCTTCAACATATGTGGCACCCACAACGTTATCAGGATATCATTAGAGAGGTTTACAGAAAGTATTTTCCAATTGTAGATCAAGAACTGGTTAGTGACGATAGTGAATACCAAGAAATCCATCACTATTTAGAACGATTTGTTGATGAAAGATACGCTTGTCCTAAGTGTAGTCGACTTAGTATTTCGGAACGAAAAACGATGGTGCCGAAGTTCAAATGTATTAAATGTAGACACGAATTTGATGAACCATTAAAGTTAGCCTATTCGAATGAACTAGGAAAAATAAAACCTAGTTTTGAAGATGTAAAAGCCAGCCTATTGAGAAAAAGAAAAGAGCAGGTCACTTGGGAAAGATACGGCGAAGATATACGGAAAGAGGCACTGTATATTTCGATAGAAGAGCATCAACGGTATATCTCATTAAAGGATACAAAGACCTTCTGTAAGAAATGTGCGTTTTTATGGGATATGAAAGGGAAAAAGGTTTGTGAAGTCTGTAAAAATAACATAATCCCAATACCTATGCACGCGTGTAGAGAGTGTCAAAAAGAGGGACATCCGGGCGTAATATAATTATGTAATTTAATAAGGAGGTATCTACTTTGAATTTAGTAGATAATTTGAATGAAGTGGTCACATTACAAAGGAAGAAGCGGTTTAAATATAAAGGTTCAGTTGACACAGGCATTACCTTATATTTTGGCCATGACTTTGATCGAGAAAAAACCATTGAAAAAGAACACCTTGATAATCTTTTAGAAGAATTCAAGGGCCGTAAGGTGTTAATAGGTACTTCTAGGACGAGTCCCGATGATGGGTCTCTAGGTGCGTGGTTGCAAACAATGGTAACTAGGACCGCTCTAGCTTCTTATGTTGCTCCGATATTAATTAAAGAGGGGTATGCTTATCAAGAAGATGAGTCCAAAATGGAAATCACCTTTAAAGAAATATATTAATATATAAGAAAAGGCCTTCTCCAAAGAGAGGGTCTTTTACTTTAGTTATTCTGGTTAAGAAGAAAGAGCTGACTTTAAACGCTCTAAGTCGATTAACATCAACTTCTTTAAGTACTCTTCTGAATCGATTTTATTTATGTCATAGCCAATAATAATAGTTTCAGTTAGTTCTTTTACAAAACCGTAAAAATACGATTGATTCTGTTGCTCAAGTTGTGGCAACTCCTCGGATACTACTTGCATGGCTATTTCTTCTATTTGTTTTGGTGACATTGCTGTATCGCTCCTTATAATTGAATTCGAATTCTAGCTTACTTACTATTTAGTATTACGGAATTAACTTTTAAATAATTCCTCTTTTTAGTAGATTTTAAAAATTTATTTCCATCCTAACAGTACTTTTTCTTTTCAATTTACTTTAGTTGTTCTCTTGTATCTTAGTAAAGATGGAAATTCCTTATTATTAACAAAAGTATAATACTTACGAACGGTATTTTGCAGATTACCTTTATCTTTTAACTTCTCTTTGATCATTAGAAGTGTTTCAAACATTGCATCATCATTACAAACAACGTGATCTAAATTAATTTTTAATTCTCTTTCTACTTTTCTTGCCCTACTAATACGACTTCGTACCGCTTTATCCTTGCTATTAATACTCTCATCTTTTAATAGAAACTTCATGTATTGTTCCTCTCTCATTCCTATCAGCCTCCCTGTTCTAGATTTAAGTTAACTATATAACAAAAAGTGGTAATCTGTTCTTAGCAAATTTTCCGGCTAAGAATTACTTCTAATCATGGGGGATTATATAAGGTTGTAGCATAAAGATGAGTCTGTCGAAAATTAAAATACGAAAAATGAAAATCAATTGTGTACAATCTAGATAAATCTAAGGTAATTGAGTTAAATAAGTCTATTATAATAACTTTTCAAATGGTTATTAGATTACCATTATGAGTACATAATGAATATAAAGAAACGTTGTTGGGAGTTGTTGAACTTGAGAGAAGACTATTCTACAATACTACGGTATTATATTTCAGATGTAATGTTAAAAGACTTAAATAAATACTTTGAGAAATTAAATTTAGATTTTGAGGGTCCTGAGTATATAGACGATGGTGAAGTTGAATATGAATTGAATTTCAAGAGCGTTTGGAGTACTGGTTATTCATTTCAAGTTTAAAAGAATCATCATATTATAAGTTTTGGAGCGAATATGAATCCGAACAAGATTTACAGAGTTTTGTTGATTCTATTAATAATGAAACAATTGAATGGGATTATAATTCCACTAAGAGAATACTTAGCGGTACCGATGGGTGGTGGGGCCCAAGAGGAGATTGGATGTCCTGGTATTTCCTCGCTGCTTTACTCAGCAAGAGATATATAAAGGTAAGTGTCTTACCATGTAAGTATTATCAAAAACCCTCCAAAGAAGATAATGAAGAGATGCATTTTCTATATCGACATACTATTAATAGTCCGCGAAGATATTTAAATAAAGGGACTTTAATGTGGTTTATGTGGAATTGGCTTAAAGAACAAGGTGATCCTCAACCTACCTTTCCTTCAAGTTTATCCAACGTATTTTCCGAGGAATTAGGGATAGCTGGAAGAGTTGGAGAAGGGGATCCAAATCAAATGTTAAGCTATATACTTCCAAATTTTACGTTCATTCATGTTCCTTTTGCTAATACTCCAAGAATGTTCGTGTTTGAACCTGCCCATCACTTTAATACGTGGAGAAAAATGGGGATGATGAATTACATAGTAAGTGAAGACATTCTCAAAGAAGCTCAAAGGTTATTAGATTTGCAGAGAGGTCTTGAAGTTGCAGAAGAGGAAATGCGAAGAAATGAGTTTATTAAATCGTGTCAACTTCACAAATAAAGGACGGTGTTTTCCTCACAAGTGAAAGAATTCAAAACATATGTAGGCATGATGAAAACAGTCCTTTTAAAGAACATCACATTTACAGTGACGCCATTAGAAAGTGGATTAAAGACGGAAAGTTAATTGGAGAAAAGCAAGGTACCAGATGGGTGGTTAAAAAGGAAGATTTGGAACACTTTTTTGAAAAAGGTTTAAAAAGTGTTTAGAAAATCTATTGAAAAATCATAGGAGTACGTTGAATACGGGAAGGTAATATTAGAACTTATTAAACCTTTTTCTTTATATACCTAAATATACCTATATATGGTAGTATTCTACTATAAATAGAATACTTTGGGGGAAATACCATTATGGAAGTCAGAACTAGGATAGCAGTATTAACACTCTTTATGGGCCTTTTATTAGGATGTTCAAAGACAGAAGAAGTTGTTTATTCAAAAGAAGAAATCCAGTATCTAGAAGGAGTAAATGAAGCAGTAACACAAATGACTAAATCTTATGATGAATTCACAGAGACTTTAGTTGATGTAGAGAAAAACGGCCTCTCAGAAGAAGCTTCTAAAGATTTATTCAAGGGAATGCTAACCATGACGGCAATAAATGTATTGATAGAAGATGAATTAGAATCACCTTCAGAACGATTCAAAGAGGTCGATACAAAACTAGCAGAAGCGTCATCGCTACTAAGTGAGGCAACAACAAGTTTGCCAATGTTAGTTGAAGCTAATCATGAACAATTAATTGATGAAAACTTAAAAAAGGTAGAGGATGCAGCTGAATTACTAGATGAAATATCGCTTGATATCCTTGAACCTTTTGAAAAAGCAGTTAGTGAAACTAAGTAATAAATTTTTCATAATTAAATCTTCAACTAAGCTCTTCAAATTGAGGGGCTTTATTAATTGTCTTTATCTTAGAGACAAACCTTAATACAAAAAAGATACGTGATGTATTTAATCTTAATTAGAAGTTCACTGGATAAATGTTTGACTTTAAATTAAAGGATAAGTGATTATTGTGAAGGTAATAAGCTGTAGACAATTAGATTGCTCTTTCAACAATTGTTCAGATAAATGCATCGAAGAGTTGGAGAAAAAAATAATTCGAAATACTGGTAGTTGGAATTTAGAAAGCGCTATGGGAAAAGATATTAAAAATGAATTTAATTTCCCTTGTATCAGTCATAGTACTTCGGGCCAAGGATGTGTTATACACGGTGAAGAAGATCATATAGATAGAATACTATACTATCATAAAAAACGTATAAAAATATAAAAACCCTCTAAAGAAAGGCTGGAGTCGAAATAGGGGCTTATAATAGTTCTACAGTGCCTAGTAGTACGAATACGATTCAAACAGGCATTCATTTAGATGAATCTGTTGAAGTGGATGCTTTAGTAGTTCCTAGCGGTGAATTGGTAGTCAAACATGATGAAATAGAAGATGTTAAACCTATTCTCGTTTAAAAAGAAAAACCAAGAAGACTGACAGTAGATGCCATAATTATTATTGATTAAACTACGTTCCTATATTTTCTCGATCTATCTCTTGCTAATGGCTATTACTTTCTTTTGGAGCCAATAATGATATTGATGATTACATCTACAACTGCCAATAGATTCATCTCCTTTGCGAGTAATTATTGGGTTTCCCCAACAATAACAGTATAGACAGAGACGTTGTAAAATAATCAACACATATAAAAGAATAATAGACCGGAAAAGAGAGAGTTGCCTTATAAGTAGGTGAGTCTCTTTTTTATAAATCTGTTGATTTCAAAGTAGTTTATAATGAGACAAAAGAGAGATTGTAGGGGGATAAGGCATGATAGGTGCACGAGTAAAGAGAGCAAGATTAACAACGGAATGTCACAAGAAGAGGTAGCAAGAGACTTGGACTAAGTAAGAGCGTGATTTCTCAATTAGAAATCGATAAAGGGATAACTGAAACCATTATTGGTGATTTGTTCGCAGCTTTCTCCCATTTATATAACTTATCGTACTCCTATCTATCGAAGGGTGAGGATGATGATGATTTAATTACAACGCAAGATATATCCAGCTTCATTACTTTTGAGAGCCTCTAATGTTCCGTTTTTGATAGGTAACCAAGCTACTTAAACTTAAAAATGGCAAAACCCTTTAAAAGTGCTGGTGTGGTGGAATTGGCAGACGAGCACGACTCAAAATAGTGATCCTGCGGAGTGTCGGTTCGACCCAGACCACCGGTACCATACTTAAGGACACAAATTACAAAAATATATACAGCATTAAAAAACAGGGAAAATTCTCTGTTTTTTTTGTTGTTTATTAAAATAAATTCAGTTCATTTGTCGTAGCCTGTTGTCTCATTTTTTTTAAGATTTCCAGTTTTTGTCGTATAATAGTAGAAAAAGAAAATATTTTAGGGGGAGAAATAATGGCTGATATCCAGAAACAATTTGAAGAGTTCCATGATGCGATTAAATTGAAAAGATTTAAGGAAAACAAAGAGTTAAGGGAAAAAAGAGATATCATTATAGGCAAAATCAAAAGTGGAATTAAGACAAAATTTGAGGAAATGGAGAAAGACGTTCCTAGTTTGGAATTCATTGATCAAGGCAGTTATGCAGTTGATCTTGGTATTGTACCAGAAGATAAAGATTACGATATTGACGAAGGAGTAATTTTTGATTTATATAAAGAGGATTACACTAATAGTGTAGAATTAAAAAAAATTATAAAAGATATACTTGCAAACCACACAAGCACTCCACCAAAGATTAAAAACCCCTGTGTAACCATAACTTATTCACTAGATGATGAACCAATTTACCATGTCGATTTACCTGTTTATATTAAATCAAAATATGATAATGATTTGTTTCTTGCTTGGGGGAAGGAATTTGCCGAGGATGATAAGAAATATTGGGACCTTGCAGATCCAGAAGGGTTAAACGATCACATTTCGAATTCTTTTACAGGTGATGATAAAAAACAATTTAAACGAATTGTGAGATACATGAAAAAATGGAAAGATATTTGCTTTTCTACATCAGGTGGTTCAAGGCCTCCGAGTGTAGGGATAACTATTGCAGTAGTTGATTTATTTACCCCTCGACAAACATACAACTCTTTATCAGGGACTTATAAATATGATGATTTGACTGCTTTAAAGGACTTTGTAAATAATTTAAAAAATAAATTTGTACTAGTTTGGGATTCAGAAAGGGAAGAATATTTACGCACAATCGAATATAGTTTACCAGTCAAACCATATTCGAATATCTTTTCTAAAATGACAAAGGTACAAATGAATACATTTTATCAAAAACTTGTCACTTTTGAGGGTGCATTAGCCGATGCACAAAGCAAAAGCGATCCACATGATGCTTGTACAGTATTAAGTCCATATCTTGGAGATAAATTCCCGATTCCAGAGTCAGCACAAGCAAGATACCAAAAAGTTGCGTTATCAAGTGCTCCAGCATCAAACTCTGCAAAAGGATTTGGTTATGAAAACTGATTTTAAAAGGATATTAAGTGAAAAAGAATATATAGAAAATGTTGAAACAATAAACCCATTCCAATTTGAATTTTTATTTATTATGAGAAATGGGTACACGATTCCATTGGAGATAACTTTCAGTCCGTTATTTCCTACACAGTTGCCTTTTGTTTATATAAACAAAAGGCAGCATATTATACCGAAAATCCCTCACGTGATGAATAACGGCTTGATATGTTTCTTAGACCGTGAAGGAGTTATTTGGAATAATAAGCCCGAAAGTACTCTCGACTTTGTTTTCGAGAGAGTGGAAAAAGTATTAATTGCAGACTCACCACAAATAGAATATCATCGGGAATTTAGTTATTATTATGGATCACTTGACCCGTTAGAATATGTTTTTTCTGTATTTACTCCAGAAGATAAACCAATGGAAATTTCAGTTCTAACCTTAAAGGATAAACCATTTGCATTTTTAAATGATAACAATCAATCTAAATTTTTCTTAGGTAGGTTGTTAAAAACGAATATTAATAGACATAATCTAAATAAAGCATTTTATTTGCCTTTAGACCATACGTATTCAGGAAATGTTCCACAATTAGATCGTTTTTGGACGAGTGAAGAAATAATAAAAATAATAAAAGAACACACAACCAGCGATACCTTTGAAAGGATAAAGGAATTCTGTGTAAACAAGAATAATTACTATTATTTAATAAGAATCCCATTATTAACAGGTGATTGTGCACTGATTGGGCTTTGGTATAAAAAAATTGTTCACGGACTTTCAAAAAAGGTAAATCCGCTAATTGATGAAACATTTGCAAATGCATTTGAAATTACACCTCTATTTGTTTATAGAGATGATGAGGAGACATTAATAGAAAGAGGCGGTGGAGTAAAGAAAGATTTAAATACTTTACTTATTGGTTGTGGTTCAGTAGGAAGTGACTTACTGTTTTTATTAGCACGTTCCGGAATAAATAAGTTTACATTAGTAGACAATGATAAATTGAGAATCGAAAATTCATATCGACATTTTTTAGGAATGGATAAGTCTATTGAAAATATGTCTAAAGTAAAACTTCTAAAGGATGAAATGGAGTCTAGGTATCCTAATTCCAATATACACACACTAGAAGAGGATGCACTGGTTGCAATTGAATATGGGGAATTAAATCTAAATGATTATGATTTAATAATTGTTGCTATTGGGGATCCAAATACTGAAAGAAAGTTAAATGAATTTATATCGAAATCATCAACACCTGCTATTTTTACTTGGGTTGAAGCGTATGGAGTAGGAGGGCATGCACTGATGGTTAACAATGGAGACAAAGGTTGTTATGAGTGTTTAATTGATGATAAATTAAGCATGTTTCCATCATTTGCGGGTAAGAGTGATGTGCCTTTTATTAAAAATATGAATGGTTGTACAACATCATTCACTCCATATGGAAGTGTTGACTCCATGGAGACAGCAATACTTGCTTCTAGACTCATTTTAAGATATTTAAACAACGAGATTAAAGGAAATCCATTAATATCATGGAAAGGTTCTTCTAAAGCGTTTGAAGAAAGTGGTTATCAGACTTCTGAGAGATATAGACAACCAATAGATAAGTTAATGACGGATACCTATGAATATATAAATTCTAGTTGTAAAATATGTTCTATGCATCTCAAAGAGGCTCTCAGAAATGATTAAGATTAAATACGAAAATATGATTATTAGTGTTGAAGAAACAATAATTGAAGAAATAAGATCGAGACGTCAGATGAAATATCAAGATAAAGAATCCGGTGGTATGGTGATTGGCTCAATTATAAATAACAGCAATGAAATTGAAATAAGGGACTACACTATACCACAAATAGGAGACCATCAATCAAGGTATCGATTCATACGAAAGAAAAAAACTCATAATGCTATATTGCATAAAAAGTGGATGGATAGTGATGGGACAGTAATGTATATGGGGGAATGGCATACTCATCCCGAAAATGATCCACATTATTCTTGGCAGGATATTAGGAATTGGAAAAGGTTATTAAAAAAGTCTAAAACCTACTCCGATTATTTGTTCTTTTTTATTGGTGGAATAAATTTTTATAAAATTTGGGTAGGAAATCGTATAAATGGGGAAGTAGTTTTTATTTACAAAGGAGCCTATGATGAAGTTAGTTCAAACAGTAACTGAATTATTTATACTTATACAAAGTGACCCGTTAACTGCAATAATAACTCTATTAATATTGATTTTTTCTAGTATATTGCTATATAAAAAATTCGGGTTACTGCAAATTGTATATAATTGGATAGTTAATAATATCTTCCGTTTTATGAAGAGAGAGTTTGTCATGTTAACCACTTTTTCAAAGAAAGAAGCCAACTATTCAAAAATTAAGCAGAAATTTCAAGAACAGGGCTGTTTGTTTTTAACCCTTAATGTAATAAAATTTTTTGAGGTTGATGGGAGTATTAAAAAGGAGAATCTCCTGAAAATATTAAAAAAGCAAAAGAAAAGGATGAAGGTTGCAATAAAGCGAGGTAAAAATAGTAATTCACTAATTTATCTTGGATTCCCACATGTGCCACTGGCATTTTTAGATGGATATCATTTCAAAGATACTGATGATCCAGTATTATTCGAGTATCAGGGAGAGGATACGGAATCATTAGGAAAGGGATTCTATGAATTAAATAAGAAATATAATACTGACATGAAAATTGTAAGTAATTATGATCAGCAAAATACTTACGAAAATGAAATTGCACTAAAAATAGAGCAATCATTTCCAATTAGGGACGAAGGGATAAAAGGTTTTACAAAAGTATCACAAGTAATTTCAATAGGTATTGAAAATCCAGATAGATGGAAAATTAATAATTATGCTCAAATAGACTTATATCAGAAATACTTATTAGATATTTTGTCAAAGTTAAAGGCTAACGGTGTTAATAAAATCCATTTATTTGCTACAACACCTGTTTCACTTAGTTTTAGTTTAGGTAGAGTAATCAATCATTATCATCCTGAAATAATTATTTATAATTACAATAATAATGCTTATGATTGGGCCATCATTTTAAAAACGGAAGAATTAATAACATTTGAATAAATCAAAAATGATAAAAACGGTAATTGTAAAAAATTTTCCGTTTTTATCATTTTATTTTTAATTACATACTATGTATTCTTTTGCGTAATTTAGTAAAGTAATGCCAGCATACTCATATCGTGCCTTTATATTTCTATTGTCCCAATTTGAAGGCATGACCCTTCTTCCAACTATTCTTATAATACCTTTTAACGCTACTAAATGAACGGTTATAAAAACGTTTCAACCCTTGGTATCACTGAGTTGAAACGTTTTTTATTTTATTTAGATCTCCGCAAAACTTATATTAACACTAATCAACCCACAATAAGCGGTTAACCTTTGCAACCCAATATACATACTCGTTAATAAATAATGATGTAAAAATCGCAAAACATTATTTCTGTAATTCATAGTAATTACAATTGTTGACTAGGTATGTTCAGATGATATGATGAAAATGTAACTGTAATAGTAATTTTATAGATACTTCATTTAATAGGGCGGGATAGGAAACTTGACGAAATTCTTACAGTGAAAATAGGGAAAAATCTTTAACTTTGGATTCTTATTCTTACGAGTACTTAATAAATGAGATGGCTGCATTTCTAGACTCACAAGCTATTTCAACTAGTGGAAACCCAAATTATAAAGACAGTTATTTGAGCAGTGCTGGAGATTTGTTTCTGGTTTTGTGAGCTAAAAGGTAGTCAAGTAAGTCACTTAAAACAGCGGGATAATAAACCAAAATTTTGCAAAATGGACATGATTATTTGGATAGTAGCTTATTTATGTTATTCGTTGAATGAATTATACTCAATGAAAAAGCAAAATAGCAACTTTTATTAGAAGTATTGAAGCAATTTAGACCAACAATAGAAAAAGTGAGGAACCAACATGGCAGATTTAAACACGAAATTATTTAGTGCTGCAGACAACCTACGTAGCAAAATGGACGCTTCAGAATACAAAAACTACTTGTTAGGATTGATCTTTTACAAGTATTTATCTGATAAGTTATTAGAAAAAGTAGTTGTTATAGCAGATGAATCGCTAGAAGAATACAACACACAAGAAAAACAAACTAAATTGTATGAGGATTTATTAGCAGATAAGGAGATAAAAGATGATTTAATTGAAACATTAGTTGATACATTGGGCTATGATATTGAACCCAATTATTTATTTAATGTTCTAACAGCTCAAGCAAAACAAAATACATTTCAGTTGAATGATTTAAATAAATCATTTATCGATTTATCCACGAAATATGACCAATTTAATGGCTTATTTGATGATGTGGATTTGAAATCAAAAAAACTTGGAGCAGATGATCAACAACGAAACATTACCATTACAGAGGTACTGAAGAAACTAATTGATATCGATGTTCTAGGACATAATGGCGATGTCATTGGGGATGCCTATGAATTTTTGATTGGCCAATTTGCCTCAGAAGCAGGTAAGAAAGCTGGAGAATTTTATACACCTCATGAAGTATCTGACATGATGGCTCGTATTGCTGCAATGGGACAAGAACACAAAAAATTGTTTAGCGTATTTGATCCAACCATGGGATCAGGATCATTGATGTTGAATATACGAAACTATATTAACTATCCAGATAGTGTAAAGTATCATGGGCAAGAACTAAATACAACGACCTATAATCTAGCAAAAATGAATTTAATTTTGCACGGTGTTGATAAAGAGGATATGCGTTTACGCAATGGGGATACATTGAATAAAGATTGGCCGACAGACGAGCCTTATACCTTTGATGCTGTTCTTATGAATCCGCCATACTCTGCAAATTGGTCTGCAGATGATTCTTTCTTAGATGATTCTCGATTCAATCGTTACGGGAAATTAGCACCAAAATCAAAAGCAGACTTTGCTTTCCTTTTACATGGGTTCTATCATTTAAAAGACTCTGGAACAATGGCAATCGTGTTACCACATGGTGTATTGTTCCGTGGAGCTGCAGAAGGTGTTATTCGTCAGAAACTATTAGAAGATGGCAGTATTGATGCTGTAATTGGCATCCCAGCAAACTTATTCTTTGGAACATCAATTCCAACTACAGTAATAATCTTAAAGAAAGATCGTACCACTCGTGATGTATTATTTATTGATGCAAGTAAAGAGTTTATAAAAGGAAAAACACAAAATAAACTTTCAAAGGGAAATATCGATAAGATTGTAGAAACTTATAAGAAGCGGGAAGGTGTGGAGAAATATTCCCATGTTGCTACCTTTGAGGAAATTAAAGAGAATGATTTCAATTTAAACATACCTCGATACGTAGATACCTTTGAAGAAGAAGCGCCTATTGATATGGCTTCAATTGGCTCGAAAATTCATGACATTCGAAAAGAAAAAGCAGAATTAGAATCTAGCCTATTTGAGATGATTTCTTCGTTACAATTTGAAGAAGAAAACGCAACATGGATCAAGGGTGCATTAGAGGTGTTTAATCGTGAAAAATAATTATACACCTGAAATTCGATTTTCAGGATTTAGTGGAGATTGGAAACTGCGAAGGCTATCAGACCTAATGGATTTTTCAAATGGGATAAATGCTCCGAAAGAGAATTATGGCAAGGGAAGAAAAATGATTAGTGTTATGGATATACTTGCTGATGAGCCTATTATTTATGAAAATATTCGAAATTCTGTTGAAGTAGATGATATTACTGAAAGTAAAAATAAAGTGGAAAACGGTGATTTAGTATTTGTTCGGTCATCGGAAATACCAGATGAGGTTGGTTGGGTAAAAGCCTATAAACAAGAGAAGTATGCTCTATATAGTGGATTTTCAATTAGGGGCAAGAAAAAAAGTGAATTTGACTCCAAATTTATTGAACTTTCTTTGAATTATTCCAATAGAGAGCAAATTGAAAGTAAGGCAGGAGGAAGTACACGATTTAATGTAAGTCAATCTATTCTGAGCAGTATAGTAATATTAGAACCTTCTATTGAAGAGCAGATTGAAATTAGAAATTTCTTTGTAAAACTAGAAAATACTATTGCTCTTCACCAGCAAGAACTTACCATCCTCAAACAAACAAAGCAGGGATTCTTGCAAAAAATGTTTCCAAAAGAAGGGGAGTCCGTGCCGGAACTTCGGTTCCCAGGATTTACTGGAGATTGGCATGAGAAAAAATTAATTGAAGTTGCGAAGTATAGAAATGGGAAGGCACATGAAAAAAACATTTCAGATAACGGTAAATATATAGTTATAAATTCAAAATTCGTTTCGACAAATGGAAAAGTTAAAAAGTATTCAGATAAACAAATTGAGCCAATGTACATGAACGAAATTGCTTTCGTCCTTAGTGATGTACCAAATGGTCGTGCTATTGCTAAAACTTTTTTAGTAGAGTCTAATGATATGTACAGTCTAAATCAACGTATTGCAGGTATTACTCCTGATAGTAATACTGATACCTATTTTTTGTATATTTTAATGAATAGACATAGCTATTTCTTGCGTTTTGACGACGGTGTGGGTCAAACAAATTTATCTAAAAACGATGTTGAAGGATTTATTGAGAAATATCCTTCTCTCGAAGAACAACGTAAAATCGGTAAATTATTTAAACAACTAGACGAGACTATCGATCTTCATCAACGAGATTTGGAGTATTTAAAAGAAACGAAAAAAGCCTTCCTACAAAAGATGTTTGTTTAATCTAATAGAAGGGATGGAGAAAGAAACGTGACAAAGATACCATATAATGATGAAGCTGAGGTAGAACGTCGCCTGATTGAAGTGTTAGGGGAAGGGTATAATCAGTGGAATTATCGCCCGGATTTAAAATCAGAAGAAGACCTATGGAAGAACTTGCGTTTAAAGATTACGCAAAATAACTTATCAGAAATTGGGGATCATCCCATTTCTGATAAAGAATTTGACGCTATTAAAACAGAGTTGTTATCCAAAACCAAAACTCCCTTTGATGCTGCTAGATGGCTTAAAGGGGAGAATGGGATTTCGCGAATAACGATTGAACGTGAAGAAGTTTCTCTTGGTTCAATGTCGTTGGTGTTGTATTCCAATCAAGACATTGGTGGAGGAATTTCTACATATGAAGTCGTTCATCAAATTGCGAAACAAAAGGCTATCGTTGATGGTCGTGACAGGAGATTTGACGTGACCCTTTTAATCAATGGGTTACCAATTGTTCAAATTGAATTGAAACAGGTTAGTGCCAAAGATGGGGTGTTCCAAGCCTTTAATCAGATAAAGAAGTACGCAGAAGAAGGGATGTTTAGAAATAATATCTTTTCAACTCTACAGTTATTTGTCATTTCAAATGAACAAACTACTCGCTATTTCGCCAACGCGCTACCTAAAGATATGCATAAGAAGATCATCTTTAGTTGGCGTACAAAGGAAAATAGAAAAGTAGAAAACCTCTATGAATTCGTAAAACAAGTTTTAAATATACCAGATGCGCATAGAATAATTGCTAATTATTCAATCGTTAGTGAAGACCAAGATAACAAAGCCTTAATGGTGTTACATCCTTATCAAATCCATGCGATTGAAGCGTTGTTTACGGCTGCTATAAAACATGAGTCAGGATACGTATGGCATGCCACAGGCTCAGGAAAAACGTTAACTAGTTTTGTATCTACGAAATTATTAGCTCGTAAGCCAGGTGTGGATCGCACCATTATGTTAATTGACCGAAAAGACTTGGATAATCAAACGACCACTGAGTTCACTAAATTCGCTTCTGAATTTAATACGGGTATTTCTTCTGGTAAAGCCAAGTCGAATAGTTTAATTGTCGGAACTGGAAGTGCAAAAAAATTGAGCGAAGCCTTACTATCGGACAGTAATTCCAATACAGTGATTATTACCACTCGTCAAAAATTAGAGGCTGCGTTACGCTTTGCCGAAAAGCAAGAAAAACAAAAAGGTACACAACGCTTTAAAAAGCTATCTGGGCAACATATTGTCTTTGTCGTTGATGAATGCCATCGAGCGTTAAGTGCAGAAGGAATGGAAGTAATTAAGAGCTTCTTCCCGAATTCTACGTGGTTTGGTTTTACAGGTACACCGATATTCAATGAAAACAAGAAACAAGCACAAGGGAAATTAGCCCGTACTACTCGTGACCAATATGGAGAAGTTTTACACACCTATACGATTAAAAACGCATTAGATGATGGTGCTGTTTTAGGGTTTCAAGTAGAGCATGAAGATACGATTGAACCAACATCATTAAAAAATCATATTTTTAGTCAGCTCCGCATTAATGAAAATTACGTAAATTTAAGTAACGATGAAATTAACAACATGATTGATCAAATGGATGGAATTGCAAAGGAATCATATCTTCAGCCAGTTTCTTATGAAAGTGATGAACATATTCAAAAAGTCATTCGTAAAATATTCCGACCAGATAGCGCCTATATCAAATTTGATTTCCAAAATGGTAAACCCCAAAAGTCTGCTATATTAACTACAAGTTCTATTGATCTGGCGAAGCGTTACTATCAGGCAATCAAAGAACTGACCAAAGATCCTGAATGGATAACAAAGGAATTCGCTGGAAATCCGATTCGAAAGGGACGTATTATTGAAGATACTGATTTTCCTCGAATCGCTATCACCTACTCGTTACAAGAAAACGAAGATAATTCCAAAAAAATTCAAGATGAAATGAAAGGGATTATCAAAGACTATAACGATTATTATAGGACCGCTTGGTCGTTAGAAGATATCGAACGATATAATGGCGATATAAACAATCGTTTGGCTCGAAAAAAAGGGGAATTCAAAGAATTCGGGAAACAAATTGATTTAGTCATTGTTGTAGATCGCTTGTTGACTGGATTTGATGCACCAACGATTCAAACGTTATTTGTCGATCGAAATTTAAGTTACGCTAATTTGATTCAAGCCTTTTCACGTACCAATCGTACATATCCAGGTAAGACAAAGGGATTGATCGTGACATACCGAAAACCCGCTACTATGGAACGCAACGTGAAAGATGCGACAAAGTTGTACTCTCAAGAACATGAGGAATCTCAGCTTGTTTATCCGACTTATGATGAATCGAAAAAACGATTCAAAAAAGCGCACAAAACCTTGAAAAAAATAGTCTCAAATCAAACCGATGTGAATGAACACTCACCGCTAGAAACTCGGATTGAATTTGTAAAAGCATTTCAAGAGTTAAACAATGCTTACGAAGCTCTAGTTACTTATGATCAGTATAACAATGAAATGGAGAAATCAGAGGCACTTCAAGAACAGGTAAAAATCTTAGAAGAATACATAGGTGTATACAACACGGTTAAAGGGTCACTGGTTGATGATGATGGAGGAGATGGTGGGGATAGACCTGACCTCTCTGAAATTGAATTCTATGGAGATAATGCAATAAAAATCTATGATATAGATTCAACGTATATTGACCGTTTATTAGAAATCTACTCAGCCAATAATCAGAATACCCGTGACGAAATTGAAAAAGCCCTGCAAAAACTAAAGAAATCTGAAATTGTTAAAGATGTATATCGTGCGATCTTAAATGCGATTGATAACAAGGAAATAGATTTAGAAGAAGATATTCTAGTAGTGAAACGACGGTTCTTCAAGGAAGCCTATAATCATACGATTGAAGATTTTTCGAATACTTGGTTTGTGGAAGAAGGAGAGCTGCATTCATCTGCTATTCAATATGTAATAGGAACTGAGCCTATTCCAAATATCGGTGGAATTATTGATAGTAAACAATTCGACAAGTATAAAGCAGTAAACCCAGATGCAAAACCACTGAAATATGGACCAGAAATGAAACGTCAGTGGAGAAAGACATTAGATGATATTGTTGTGCCTTTGAATGACGAATTAAGATAAAATCATTTAGAAATGAATAAAAAGATTATTGTTAAAGGTCAACTGCATTTTATAGTTGACCTTCAATTTAATCAAATTATTGAGTGAATGTTTATTTTAACATAACTCTTGGATAAGATTAGGTACGTTATATTTGGGTGAATGGGCCATCGTAGAGATAATTAGTGTCATAAGCCATGTTTTTTTCTGGTGGCTTTTTAGTTTAAGCACCAGACAGTTTTCCACTCGTATATGTTATCGGCCAAAACTAAGCATTGTCTCTTCTTAATAGATTGAGACGTTCATTGATGTTGATAAAGTCTCTTTATATAGAGATACAATGAGAACAGTTTATATTTCATCTGCTTTTAATGGTAAATGTAGACACTTAATAATGGTACACCCTGATGCAACGGTAGAAAAAGCTGTTGTTGAATTCTAACAACAAAGAGGGGGAACTTTTACTTTTACTTTTTATTGTAATAAGCTCTCTCAACTTAATCCCAAAAATAACTTCATATAATATCAATTTAATGCAGCTAATTTCATAATTAAAAGAAGTCACCGCTACTTTCGCAAAAGTAGCGGTGACTTCTTTAATTTTTTATCCCCCTTTGGAAGTGGTTCATTTCTGCTATTTCAGCTATATATTGATAATTATCAATCATATTCCTAAGTGCCTCGCCATCAGAAGTTGGTAGATACGGGTCGTCTAACCTTTTTAATAAATTTTCGATCTTAATTGCTAAGTGACGCTTTATTTCAAAATAATTCAAAAGATCCTTCCTTTCCTTTTCTTGATTTAATATTTGCTCCCTTTCATTCTAAAAAATAAAGATGAAGAGTCTTTGCAGAAATAGTAGCAATTGAGTGAACATTGATTATAGGTTTTGAAAGTAATCTAAAAAATACGGTCACTGCTTAAATTTCATAAAGTATTCAAGTTTTTTCGTTAAATTCTGCAAAAAATTATGAGATCTTATTTTTATAAAATTCTATGGGGTGACAGAAATGACAAAGGCTAAAAAGATTGTAGGTTTAATTCTCTTATTTGGAATTACAAGTTTAATAAGTTACTTTGCGATAATAACAATCGTTGGAGAAAAGCCAAAGGTTGAAAAGAAAGTAGTAGTAGAAGTTCAAACTGAAACAAATCAAGTGAATAAGGGTAATAATGAGATAACAAAAACAGACAACCAAGGAGAAGTTACAATTAGTGTCACTCCATTACTTGAAAAAAGCGATGAAGAAAATTATGTATTTCTAGTAGAAATGAACACGCATTCGGTGGACTTATCAGAATTTGACTTAGACAACCTTACAGAGATTTCAATTGGGCAAAATGAAGAAGTTGGTAGTATTACTTGGGAACCATCCACTACTGAAAGTCATCATACTGAAGGATATATAAAAGTGAACGGCAACTGGAATAGTGAGTTTCCATTTTTAGAATTGAAATTAAATAACATTAATGGCATAAAGTCTAGAACATTTACGTGGCTTCAGGAGGAGATTAGTCAATAAGATTTGAAAGCATACAGAGCGGATTTAGATAAAAAAGGGACTAATAAAAGTCCCTTTTTGCTTAAAAATGAAAAGATAATTCAGTTAGTAGTGTCTTGAAGTGAATGCCAACGGTACCCAACACCCCATACAGTAATAAGATGCAAATCTACTGGATATGCTGCGTCCCTCATTTTGCCCCTTATATTTCTGATATAGGAATGTAAAGTTTTTGAGTCCACCTTATCTTTGTTCCCCCACACAGCTAAAACAATCTCTTCATTTGTAAACACTTTTTCAGGTTTTTGTAGAAGGACCCCAATTATATTGAACTCTTTCGGGGCCAGGGGTATTACTTTTTGCTGGTATTTTAGCTCTAATAATCTCTTGTCCCATACTAATTGGTTTAATTCAACTATTTGTTTGTCGTTTCCAGATCGTCTTAAAACTGCTTCTATACGGGCACTAAATTCTTCTTGATAAACGTTACCATATAAATAATCATCTGCCCCCATATTAAGAGATTTAATCCCTTCCTCTTTACTTCCTATTATGGACTTAACGATGATAGGAGTATTTGAAAATTCTCTAATTTGCATACATAAGTGGACGGGGTTTGGATCTATAATAATGATAAGTTCAACCGAGCCCTTCTTAATAAGGGCATATGCGTCTTCTAAAGATTCTTTTGTAATAATTAAATAATTTCCATGTAAGTGTAGATAATATTCTACACTGATTTCCTGTACATCTCCCATAAAAAGTATAGTTGCTATTTATCTCACCCCTTCAACAAGACAATATTTAAAGCATATAGTAAAACTATGAAGAAATTCTGAATATTTATTTGAGATATGACTGATTTAAAAATCAGCTTTAACCGTGGGCTTGTATTAAAATCTTTTGTTCGTTTTTACAGTAATTTAGTGCCAAAAGCATCCCACATGTAAAACCTGTTAATCTACGTAACTCTATGGGTAATGATATTTTCCTATAACTATAAATACATTGGTTTAAAGTAGCGTTAGAATGCTGTTTAACAATAACAATTTTATTACCTTCTCTGTATAAAGAAAGGAATTGTCCTTCCATAATATTAAGCTCTTCCTCTACTTCTTTTGGAATTGAAATTTGACCGGTTTTTAGTAAACGTCTATAGTACAACGAGTACACCTACCCCTATAATTCATTAGATTTTTATAGTTTATAAGAAAATTGTTGAGAAACTATGCAGATTGAAATGGTATTTAAAGGAGTTATAGGAAAGATGGAAGAAAAAAACGATTTTTTTTAATTCAATAATAATGTGAACTGATTAGGAGAAGATTCTTACATAATGAAGAATAGACATTAACAAAATAATCAGATATAATTTAGCTCTAGCACTGCTAGACCACCTTTTGGAAAAGTACAGAAAAAACGCTTCTCTCTATGAGAGGCGTTTTTTTGTGAGAAATGTCACAGATCCAGGAAAGTTGTTCTTTAATTATACAAATAAAAACCATCAAATCTGCAAATCTCCTCTATAAATTGTAACTATGCGAAATACAACATTTACGGAGGTAGATTATGAAGCAGAGGGTATTAGCAGTGGTAGCCATGACCTTTTTACTGATTAGTAGTCCATCAGTGTTTGCAGAGGGTCAGGGAGATAGTCATACAACCCATACCACTGAAATTAGTACAGATGAAGAAAGTAATAACCAGTCTATCGTTAATGAAGAAGGAGTAGATGATAGTCAAATTTCAGAAGAAAATACAAAGCAAGAAGAAGGAGGAATTGAATCAGAGGAAAGTCATAGTACAGAAAACAGTGAACATGGAGCCGAGAATGAAAGTAGTCACAACTCAGAAGAAAGCGAGCATGGTGAAGAGGGTGGGCATAGCACTGAAGAGATAACTGAAAGTGCTCCAAACTATCGCGTATTAACCGTTTTTGGATTAATAAATCTTACATTCATCCTTATTGGTGTATGGAATAAATTGATTAAAGGAAGAGGGAACAAAAATGTCTATGCCAAATAATCCCGCACCCAAAACTCCATTCAATTTATTATCTATACCAATTATTAAGAAGTTTATCAAAAGTAAATGGTATCCTGGTATTTTTCAGTGGATGGTTTTAGTAGTATTTTCGGTTATTGTATTTGAATTAGTTGTAGGAACAGTTAGTCCCCACGGAAATTTTGGTACAACAATGACATGGGTTCTATGGTGGCCATTAATTCCTATCTTGTTTATTGCTACGGGAAGGTTCTGGTGTGCAATATGTCCATTCGGTAAAGTTAGTGATATTGTCAGAAAGCTTGTCGGTAGCGAACGTCCTATGCCTAAATTTTTAAGGAAATATGGAATATGGTTAATTGATTTATTTTTTATTGCGATAACGTATAGCGATCATGTTTGGGGGATAGTTGAATCTCCTCGAGGATCAGGATACCTTCTCCTTTTATTGGTAACTATGGTTGTGGCTACTTCAGTATTCTATGAGAGACGAACATTTTGTAAAACACTTTGTTTTCTTGGAGGGTTAGCAGGTAACTATTCAAGATCAGGTGCGCTAGAGTTACGAGGGACACCCGATATTTGTAAAACATGTAAAACACAATCGTGTTTTAAGGGAAGTGATAAAGCAGAAGGGTGTCCGATGTTCCAGTTTCCTCGTACCATGGACTCCAGTGCCGAATGTAATATCT
This sequence comes from Robertmurraya sp. GLU-23, assembly GCF_052983275.1. NCBI lineage: Bacteria > Bacillati > Bacillota > Bacilli > Caryophanales > Bacillaceae > Robertmurraya > Robertmurraya sp. GLU-23. The sequence goes on along the minus strand of NZ_JBRKCV010000007.1, from coordinate 114,759 downwards.
GTGGAAATTGTGTGAAAAATTGTCCGAATGATTCTATAAGATTATCTTTAAGAGTTCCTACAAAAGAGTTGTGGGGCCTTAAGAATCCAAAGCTTGAGCATGCATCATTAGCTGCAGTTATAATGGGTATTGTTTTTGTGCAAAACATCACAATGTTAGAAATTTGGGAAGATATCTTATCAATCATCAGTTCTTTTACCGGAACCACTAATTACCAAGTGAATTTTACAATCGCATTCATTTTCTCAATGGCGTTACCTATCCTATTATTATTAGGAGCAGCTAAATTAGCAACCGTATTGGGAATGCCTAACTCCGTAAAGAAAAACTTCACTCTTTTTGGATACGCATTTATTCCTTTAGATTTAGCTGGACATTTAGGTCATAACTTGTTTCATATTATCACAGAGGGGAAAGCCATCTGGTTTAATTCATTGAGTTTATTTGGTAGTAAAGTTACTACAGGTGATCTGAGCTTAGCATCTACATCTACTGTACAACTTTTACAATACTTAATTATAGGTATAGGTTTCATTGGATCTACTTACACTGCTTATAAAATGGGGAAAAAGGCAACATTTAAATCCATGCTCCCATATTATGCTCTAATGCTAATTTTGGGAATTATCAATATCTATTTATTCTCACTACCAATGAGCCATAGAGTATAGGTAGAAAAAGTAAGATAACTATTAATTAAAACACTATTAATTAAAACTGATTTGATTTAACGTTCGGGATTATCCCCCGAACGTTTTTCTATGTATTAAAGTTTTTCAATTATTAATAATAAAAAGAAATGACAAAAGAAGTTTAGATGACGAAATTAATAATAGTAAGCTGCTATTATTGTATAGACATTGATAAAGCGAATTAAAGTGAGAGTTTACATTGCCCAATTATTGTGCTGACACATAATTTATTTGTTTGATACTATATAAAAAGAAACGGTTAAATAATAATAAAAAGAAACTCCTAACGAAAAAAAGTTTTAGAGGATTAACGGGATATTTTCGAAAGTGAAATTGATAGATATTTCTATATTATTTCAGAGAATAATGGTAACCTTTATCTGATTAGTTTCATCTGATTGATGTAATTCTTTTGTAATTGTTAATTACCAAATAGTTAATATTTGTTTATACTTTTGCCTAGCAAGAATAACTTGTGAGCAATATCAAAATATCAAAAGCAAAATCTAAATAATAGGAGTGTTAGTAAGATGAGTAAACCAACAAACTCTGGAAATCAGCCACCAAGCACACCACGTTGGGTGAAAATATCAGGTATTATCATCGTAGCATTGATAGTACTGTTCATTATTCTTAAACTCACCGGCATCGGTGGTAATCACGGACCTGGTCGCCACTTCTCTACGGCTCAAGCCGTTCGGGGTGATCAGATCATAAATATGAAACAAGACTTGATTGAGGGACCGATACATGAACATGTCATCTAGATTGCGTAAGTTCACACTCACTGCGCATATCACTGTTTCAGTCGGATGGTTAGGTGCCGTTTTAGCCTACCTTTCTCTTGCGGTTGTTATTAAAACAAGTGAGGATATTTCGTTGGTACGCGCTGCTTATCTTGCTTTGGAACCAATTACAAGTTATGTTCTAGTCCCGTTAGCGATTGCATCTCTAATTACAGGGATTGTTATCTCACTCGGAACCTCATGGGGATTATTTCGGCACTACTGGGTAATTTTCAAATTAATATTAACTGTTTTTTCTATTATTATTTTACTAGCATTTACACAATCACTCACCCGGATGGTAAGCATAGCCGCAGATTCAACGACCTCGTTAAATGAACTACGAGAAATGGGAGCAGGTATTAGCCACGCTGTTGGCGCTCTAGTAATTCTATTAATAATTATGATTCTTTCGGTTTACAAGCCCAAGGGTATGACTCGATACGGTTGGCAAAAACAACAGAAAAGTCGAAAGGGTTCTAGTCAGTGACGAGACTAGTAGAGACAAGTTGGTATAAATTCAATGAATTTAACTTGGGAAGAGAACTTTTTCCTTAAATAACATTTTATTTAAGGAAAGAATAAAAAGATAGTTAACATTTGAGTTAGTTTACAAATGTTAACCATCCTTTTTTCTTCTTAGATTTATTATAATTTGGATCAACTCTGCTATTAAGCTAACAAACTATCTAAAGCGTCTTGCTAATCTTTGACAACGTATTAACGTCCGTACCAAATTTGCACATGGCTTCACAATTACTTCTTAAATCCGAAAATAATATGTAAGAAAGTGAACATGTATGATCATTATGAAAGGAGGGGCGCAGCAACTGGGCTTTAATTTCTTTTTCTCTCTTATCAGGGGCTACTAAGAAAAAATTACAGTCGTTATGTAATAAAGACTTTGAAAGATCATTTAATCTTAAGATGCCGGAATAAATCGATGTACTTTTCTCTACTTCAAACGCAGAAATAATTTCTCCATCTTTATTAAGCCATAGTACGTCTATCAATTGAATCGTATCCTTTACACTGGATTTAACATGAGGAAGGCTAAGACCCGTTAATGAAAATTCCCCGAGTGCAGAATTCCCCCAGGTCCTTTTATGGTCATTTTGAGCAATCCAAACATTATACCCAAACGCTTTTCCTAATGTCGCTAGATGGAATTGCATCTCTGTATGGGTATTCTCTTCAAGCATTTCATTTTGAATGGAGTTGTGTCTTTTTCTTTTATCTTTCTCAATCTTTTCTAGAGCAATTTCATAATTTCCACTAGTGATAATTCGGCCGTTTCCAATCTCATATAAAAGGCCACCAGCTGCACCTAAATCTTTTGACAAAAATTTACTATGTTCATGGTTAAAATCGAGGATTAAATCTCTCATTTTTAAATACTCACCCCAAGAACCAAGTTTTAAGCGTTGATTAAACAACAAATTAGCCCCTTTAATAATAGCGGTATTAAAAGGAGGGAAAATAGTAGGGTGCATAAAATAGAGGATGTTAGCAACCGCTGGGCCCAAACCTTTAATTTTTTGGGAGTCTAATAGAAAGATTTGCTCTAAAAGTTGTTTTTCATTACTTGTCTGAAGACACATTTTTAAAAACCGAGCGAACGCTTTCTTATTAGCCTCGTTTTCATAGATATCTGGAATTCTTAGCTTTGGTTTCCAATAAAAAGCATGTGCAGCTCCTTCGAAAATTTCCTTTTGTTCCGAAATAGCCGTAATAACGGTTTCAAGAGATGACCCTTTAAAATCATTTCCAAACTCATTTGTCTCAATTTCACGAATTACAATTTGTAAACCGCTGCGAATAGTTCTAAAAGCCTTTAAGCGTTCAGTGTTATTCATAAACCAGTTATTAAAAACCGCTTCTTCGTCCTCACGATATTCCTTTAGCACGTTCTCAATTGATTTTCCCATCATTACTCTACCTCCATAAAGAATGAAATCTTTATTTTAAAGGATAATTTTGCAGAAACTATCGATTTTCAAGAAATTGTTAGATTCTCTTTCTAAATAATTGAAATGTGATGTGTATCACATTTCAAATAAGTGATTCTAATTAATATAAGACTATCATAACTTAAGGAGGCCATTAATGATGAAGAGAAGCTTAATTAATATCTCATTTTTACTTATCATTTTTGCAATATTTCTAACTGGCTGTAGTTCCAATACTAATGGAAATGAGGGTAAAACATCAACAGATGCCGAGAAAAATACTGAACAACCAAAAGAAATAAAGGAAAATAATAAGGAAATATTCTACTTTACCGCTAATGAAGGGGGATCCATAAACAAGATTAGAGTTGCTGATAATGAAGTGGTTTCAACCATTGAAGTAGATGGAGCTGTCCACAACATTCAAACGTCTCCAAATGGAGAAGTATTTGCAGTTACATTGGTTCCTACCGCAGAAGGCGGCCATGGCGACATGGAAATGCCAGGATTTGTTCTATTCTATAATTCTCAAACAAATGAACTACAAAACAAGGTAGAAGTAGGTAATCATCCAGCTCACGTTGTTTTTACAGATGACGGAAGATATGGATTAGTAACAAATAATGAGGATAATACCGTTTCGGTGATCGACTTAAGTACCTATACTGTTATAAATACAATTTCAACCGGTGAAGGACCTCATGGATTTAGAACATCTAAAGATAATCAATATGCTTATGTAGCAAATATGGGTGAAGACACGGTAAGTGTAATAAATATTGAAACAATGAAGGAAGAGAAAAGAATTACAGTAGGGGAAACTCCAGTTACTACTGGTATTACTTCCGACGGAAAAACGTTAGTTGCAACACTTAATGGAGAAAACAAGCTAGCAATCATTGATGTGGAAACAGAAAGTATTTCAAAAGTTGATGTTGGCGTTGGACCAGCTCAAGTCTACATTGACGCTAAAGATCAATATGCCTATGTTGCCAATCAAGGAACACCAGATCAACCCTCTAATACTATTAGTGTTATAGATATTAAAGAAAAGAAAATAATAACAACCATTGAAACAGGCAAAGGGTCTCACGGTGTTGTTTTAAGTTCCAATAATCAATTTGCCTATGTAACAAACATGTATGAGAATACAGTGAGTATCATCGATCTTGAAACCTACAAAGTAACTGGGACCATTCAAGTGGGAGAGACTCCTAATGGAATAAGTATAATGGATTAGTGAAAATTACAGTTAAGTCGTACTCAAAATAGAGTACGACTTAAACTTTTTTATTAGAAACATAGAAACTTCATAATTTCTTCATTTATAACACTTATTATTTAATTAGGCTCTTTTTCCAAAACAACAAACTTTACGAAAACAGCCTTTAATTATGAAAACGGAAGATATAATATAAGTGAGGACTGATGTGATTAGAGAAATTAAATATACGAGAACGTACTAATTTTTGTACGAATTAAAGGGGTAAGAAAAAATTGAGTTCAAAGCTAAACAGTATTTCTTTCAAACTTGGGCTATTATTTAGCGGTGTATTTATTACATTATTACTTCTTCTCGGGCTCATATTATATGGCGTATTTACAAATATGTTTGTGGATTATATAAAACAGGATTTGTTAGCCAAAGGACAAAATCATGCCCGTATCTTGGCAGAAGATTTTAATCAATCTGCAATAAATCACGTAGTCGAAATGGAAAAAGGTGTAATGACAGATGTACTTGTAACAGACAACAAACAACAACTTGTCGCTTTTTCAAAAAAACCAGATGAAGAGATGGTTGACCATCTTATTACTAAAAGCCTTAGTAATGGAACCATTTTGGAGGAAAATTGGAAAAAGCATCATTATCTAATCTCGGTAACCCCTATTGGAGATCATTTAGGTTACGTGTATATGTACTATCCAGCATCGATTCTTAGAGAAATTGTTTTTGTTATGAATCTTCTACTTATTGTAGCTACCATTGGAATTTTGCTACTAGCATTTGGTTTAATAGGCATATTATCAAGAAGATTAACACGCCCACTTTTGTATATGAAAGAGGCAACTAAAAAAATGGCAATGGGAATGTATAAGCAGAATATACCGGTAAATGGTAATGATGAAGTAGCACAACTTGGGCTTTCAATTAAAAATTTAGGTGATCAGCTACAGTATTTTGAAGAAAGTCGAAGTGATTTTTTGGCTGCCGTTTCCCATGAACTTAGAACCCCACTTACTTATTTAAAAGGTTATAGTGATATTTTAAATAAGGACATAATTAAAGATCGTAAAGAACAAAAAGAGTATCTAACTATCATTAATAAAGAAGCTCATAGATTATCAATATTAATAAATGATTTGTTTGAAATGAGCAAACTTCAAACAGGACAGTTTGTGTTAAAAAAAGAATTAACTAACATAAATCACGTTATCAGAAAAGCGACAAAAAATCTAAATCCTGTTGCAAATGAGAAAGGGATTGGATTGATTCTAAACCTGAATGAAGAATTACCCGAAATATCTATCGATCCTCAAAGGATGGAGCAAGTAATCTATAACTTAATTGAAAATGCCATTAAATATACTTCTCAAGGTACTATTACGATTAAATCTACATTAATAAGAGATTTTATTGTTCTTCAAATTTCTGATACGGGAATTGGTATCCCTTCAGAGGACTTACCTAAAATATGGGAACGCTTTTATCGAGTTGATCAATCTCGAACTAGGAAAACTGGAGGCTCTGGATTAGGTCTTTATGTGGTTAAGCAGATCATTGATGCTCACAACGGAAATATACAGGTTAAAAGTAAAGAAAACGAAGGCTCCGTTTTTACCATTTATTTAGAAAAGGAAGAGAACAATGAAAAAGATACTAATAGTTGATGACGAAAAAACCATGAGACAACTGCTTCGTATTTACTTGCAGCAGGAGAATTATGATATTTATGAAGCTGAGAATGGTCAGGAAGCCTTTGAAAAGGTAAAAAGAAATGATTTTGACTTAATGATTCTTGATGTAATGATGCCTGTAATGGATGGGTGGAAAACACTAGAGGTAATAAGAGAAATCTCTGACATACCTATTTTAATGTTAACAGCAAAAGGAACAGTCGCGGACAAAGTAACTGGGTTTTCTTCAGGAGCTGATGATTATTTGGTCAAACCATTTGATGAAGCGGAATTAGTTGTAAGATTACGTGCCCTTCTTAGAAGGACTAATCTTAATCAATCAGACGATGAAATTATTAAATACAGTGGCATTATCATTAATTTAACTTCTAGAGAGATTTTTCATGAAGGAATAAAACTGAATCTTACACAAACAGAATTTGATTTGTTACAAGTTCTTGTTGAACATCGAGGAAATGTTTTATCTAGAGAGCAACTTGTAGAGAAGATTTGGGGCTTAGAATTTTCCGGAGAAGATCGTACGGTGGATTCCCATATTAAAAATTTACGTGAAAAGCTTAGTTCCCTCGGTTTTGAAAAGTCCATTATAAAAACGGTCTGGGGAATTGGCTACAAAGTGGAGTAGGGTGATAAAAGAATATGAAAAAAAAATGGCCGGTAATTATCTTAAGTATATTTATTGTATTAGGTTTTTCTTTTCTTTTCTTTGTGTTAAAGATGGTTTGGTTTCCTCCTGAATCAATGGGTATGATGATGAGTAAAGAGATGATGTTTCATCATGTGAAGTATTGGTTTAATCAGACTTTTTGGGTATGTTTAATCATGATTGGAATTGGTTTATTAATTTGGATTTTCATTAGTAAGAAGGAAAAAGGGAACGAAAAACAATAACTATCACTTTAAACTACTGTTATATTCTATTCTTGATTATGATGGGGTCAAAAAAAGGAATGTAAAGGAATTGTTTAACTGAAATTATTTTAATTAATTACATTATTTTTCTAATAATTTTTTCTCTATTTAAATATGAAATCCTCAATAATGATGGTTCAATGTAAAGTATTATTTGACATACCCCTTATTATGTATGGTCATTATTATAAAAAAACTGTATTCTTTAGCTGAAGCATGTCTCTGTGGAGACACGCTTTTTTATTGAAATTTTTTTCTATCCTACACTTATCTCCATACTTTCTCCATGATTGTTTTTTATAGTTAAAACATAGAAAACAATAACTAGTAAGGAGGAGCTATCGATTTAAAATTTTGGTCCATCTTTAATAATTACTAAATCTAATTAAAAAGGAGAAAAGATCATGAAAAAGACTCTAATTACAGTAACCTTAGCAGCTGCATTAATTGTCGGAGGTGGCACTGGCCTGTATTACGCCTCAGCAAAAGAGAATGTAGGAACTCAGGATAATTCCGTTAAGAATTCTGGAAAAATGAATACTGAAAACATGGATAGTATGATGAATGGTGACATGCAAGAAATGATGGATGGCAACATGCAAGAAATGATGGATGGCAACATGCAAGAGATGATGAATGGCGACATGCAAGAGATGATGAATGACAAAAATATGAATTTCGGACAGATGAAAGATCATATGAAAGAAATGCATCCCGAATTAACAGAGCAACAATTAGGGGAGATGTATAAGGATATGCATGGTACAGGTGGATCAGAAAATAGTAATAATTTTCAATAATATTATTTTTAAATTTTTTTAGAGAGGTGTAACTGTATGGAATGGCTTTCCTATTTGCTCGTATTACTTTGTCCATTAATGATGATTTTTTGTATGAAGGGACATGGTAATCATAAGAAGCACGATAATCATTTTAATTCAGATATTTCAAGTAAGTTAACAAACTTAGAGAAAGAAAATGAGGAATTGAAAAGAGAAATTGACTTACTTTCTTCATTAGTAAAAAAAGAGTCATAAAATAATTTAAAACATCTGTTAACACTAATTCACGGTTTCTATAATCTACCCACTTTCATAATATAGTTACAAGATCGGTTACTGGGGAGGGAAGTATTTTTGTTAAACAGAAGAGACTTTATTAGTAAATCGCTGAAAGGAACTACGGGTTTAATTGTAATCTCTATTGTACCTCTTGGATTAAGCGCATGTAGTAATAAAGAATTATCTTTGGATACAGACTCTATGGTTAACCTAGGTCCCCTAACTGAACTTAATAAAGGGCTATTTCCCAAAAAGGTGCCTTATAAAGTAAATATAAAAGATGCTTGGACCGAACAAAAAATGGAGGGATTTGTTTATATAATCAAGAATTCAGAAGATAATAATTTACTTATTTTGTCTCCTATTTGTACGCATCTGGGTTGTGTTGTAGGTGATGCTGATGAAAATTTGCAAAAGGAGGGCATTCGTTATTATTGTCCTTGTCATGGTGGTCAGTACGATGAATACGGAGTAAATGTAGGTGGGCCACCACCAAGACCGTTAGATATGTTTAGCCCATATGTGGAGAATGGAAATGTATATATATCTATATTAAATCCAACTGTAAGGTAAACAAATAAAGAAGCGAGTTGAGACTACAGTGAGTTGCTGTAAAGGAAAGTCTAATAATAGAAAAAAAATTTCCCCCTTTAAATTCTTTGCCATTTGGGTTTTAGTAGTAGGTGCAATAGGATTATATAGTATATTCCTTAATTAATTTTGTACTAAAAAGAAAAAAGATAAATTCTATAAAAGCAATGTATTGGTTATCGGGATTTTTTCGATGACCATTTTATTTGGCGAAAGCAATATCAAATTCTTATATTGTGATGTTTGCATACTTTCTCCATATTCTTTTTGTATCATTAATAAAGTAAATATAAAACTAACTTAGGGAGGGAAATATATGGATAGTATTCAACCGTTAAGTAGAGTAGCTTTAGATTTGGGTCCAATAACTATCTATTGGTATGGTATTATTATTGGATTTGGCATATTTTTAGGGTGGTTTCTTGCGACGAAAGAAGCTGAAAAATCAGGACTCAATAAGGATATATTTTCAGATTTATTACTATGGGCAATTCCAATAGCCATTATAAGTGCAAGAATATACTACGTGTTATTTAAATGGGATTACTATGTAGAGAATCCAAGTGAAATCATAGCGATTTGGCAGGGCGGAATTGCTATTCATGGGGCTTTAATTGGAGGAATAATAACCGCTGTTATATTCGCAAAGAAAAAGAATGTTTCATTTTGGAAACTTGCAGATATTGCAGCACCAAGTATTATTCTCGGGCAAGCAATTGGTCGATGGGGAAATTTTATGAATCAAGAAGCTCACGGAACAGCAGTTACAAGAAGCTTTTTAGAAAATCTAAATCTCCCAGACTTCATAATTAATCAGATGTATATTGGAGGTTCATATTACCACCCCACGTTTTTGTATGAGTCCCTATGGAGTTTATTAGGTTTCTCATTATTGATCATACTAAGGAAGTTCCCACTTTATCGTGGTGAATTATTCTTTTCTTACATTATTTGGTACTCTATTGGAAGGTTTTTCATCGAGGGATTACGGACTGATAGTCTAATGTTGACTGATTCATTACGAATTGCACAAGTATTGTCATTACTCCTAATTGGTATTGCAGTATTTATTATAGGAATTAGACGTTGGAAAGGCTTTTCAAATAGCAAATCCGCTAAATCTATATAAAAAAAAGGAAATTACTTGTAAACATTAGGAAACTGCATAATTTTTGCAAATTTATTGTATATACTATGCTCGTAGTTTAAATAAGGGAGGATTTTATATTATGCTGAAAAGTAAAAAAATATTGCTAGCGCTAGTTTCTATACTTACAGTAATTACCTTAGCTGCGTGTGCTGGTAATGAGGAGAGTGATTCCAACAAGGATGAAGGTATGGAAAACATGGATCACTCAAATATGGATATGGGTTCAGATACTGAAGAAAATGATGATTCTGAATCGGAAGAAAGCATGGACATGGATCATTCTGGTACAGGAGAAGTGCCTGAAGGGTTAAAGGTATCAGAAAATCCAACATATAAAGTCGGAAGTAAAGCAAGCATCAAAGATGCACATATGGAAGGTATGGAAGGTGCTGAAGCAACTATTGTCGGTGCTTATGATACGGTTGCATATGCCATTTCATATACCCCAACAAATGGTGGAGAACCAGTAGAAAACCATAAGTGGGTTATTCACGAAGAAATTCCTGATGCTGGTGAACAGCCACTAGAACCGGGCACTGAAGTAACAATTAATGCTGAACATATGGAAGGAATGGATGGGGCTAAGGCAGTAATTGACTCAGCAGAAGAGACAACCGTCTATATGATCGATTTTACACCTACTACCGGTGGTGAAAGAGTAACCAATCACCAATGGGTTACTGAAAGCGAACTTTCACCAGTTGAATAAAGTCTAATATGAAGAAGAGGAGCTGTTTTCTATAAGAAAACAGCTCCTCTTTTTATTTTAAAACATCATAAAAACCCCATATTTTTGTCACAGAACATTCACTTTACATACCATACTAGGGTATCTTATAATAAAGGTAAGTTAAGAATATAATTCAAACTAAACCATAAAGGAGACGAGATCTAATGGAAAAGGTAACACTTAAAGTTCAGGGGATGTCTTGTGGTCATTGTGTAAATTCGATTGAAGGTAGTGTAAATGAACTAGAAGGTGTCTCTTTGGTCAAAGTTCACCTTAAGGAAGGAACCGTTGAGATAGAATATAGTTCAAATGATATAAAACTTGAAACGATAAAAAGGACCATTGATGAACAGGGTTATGATGTAATCTAAGAATGGAGAAGGAGGTCGTGCTAATGTAAGCACGTTCTCTTTTTAAAAAATATATACCCCGCACGGGTATGGAAGGTGAAGAAACATGTCAAAGGAAAAAGATAACAGTAATATTTCCACTATTGATGAATTAATAACAAGTCTTAATCAGAAAAGAATTTATGCTAAAAAGACATTGTCAAGGCAGGAGATACTGAAGCGTTTGACTTCCCAGTCTTTAACGAAAATTTATATCTAGATTGATGTTAGAAGAATGATGTTATCAGTTTAAACAAATAGTACCATCATTTAAAATTTACTAAAAATAAGAACATTGTGTGTAAATTAGTTAGGAGGAAAGAGGACATGACAGAAATAGCGAAATTAAAAAATCAACCTCATAATGTCGCCATGGAAAATGTCTTGTTAAATATCACTGGTATGACATGTGCAGCTTGTGCTAACCGGATTGAGAAGAACATAAATAAAATACCTGGGGTCCAAAAAGCTAGCGTAAACCTTGCAACAGAGAAAGCATCTGTATCATATGAACCTTCAGAGGTGTCAATTGATGACATTATATCTAGAGTCAAAAAGATTGGTTATGGAGTTCAAGAGGAAAAAGTAAAGTTTAACATCCTAGGAATGACATGTGCTGCCTGTGCAACTAGGATTGAAAAAGGTTTAAGTAAAATCGAAGGAGTAACACAAGCAGCCGTAAACCTTGCAACGGAGAAAGCAACAGTCGAGTATATTCCTGGAAAGACCAATGTTGATCAGCTAATTACAGCTGTTAAAAAAGCAGGATATGATGCTAAGGTAATCGGGGAGGTTGATGAAGACTATGAAAAAAGTATACGGGAAGCTTCCTATAAAAAACAAAAAATAAAATTTATGGTTGGGGCTTTTCTTTCGCTATTTTTCTTAGCGCAAATGATTTCCGATTTTACAATGGAGTATGGAAGTGGTGGATTCTTTCATATGAATCCCTGGATTCAGTTTTTACTTGCCACTCCGGTTCAATTCTATGTAGGTGGTCACTATTACCGTGATGCATTTAACGCGGTAAGAGGTGGTAGTTCTAATATGGCTGTATTAGTAGTTCTTGGTACATCAGCGGCCTATTTTTATAGTTTGGTTGTTACTATTATGGGAACCAGTCAATTTTTATATTTCGAAGCTGCAGTAATAGTTATGACACTTATTGTTCTAGGAAAGCTACTCGAAACGAGGGCTAAAGGACAAACTTCAGAAGCAATAAAGAAATTGATGGGACTTCAAGCTAAGACTGCACGAGTAATTAGGGACAATAAAGAAATGGATATTCCTATTGAGGATGTTCAACTGGGTGATATTATATTTGTCCGTGCAGGCGAAAAAGTTCCTGTTGATGGTGAAATTATAGAGGGGACGACTACGATAGATGAATCAATGCTAACGGGTGAGAGCATGCCGGTTAGTAAAAGATACGGAGATACTGTGATTGGTGCTACAGTTAACAAACATGGTTCGTTCAAATTTAGAGCCACTAAAGTTGGCAAAGACACAGCGTTATCCCAAATCATTAAGCTCGTTGAAGAGGCACAAGGGTCAAAAGCACCGATCCAACAACTCGCAGATAAAATCTCTGGAGTTTTTGTACCGATTGTTATTTTAATCGCTTTAGCAACGTTTATAATTACCTATTTCTTAGTAGGATTTACCCCAGCACTGGTTAGTACTATCGCCGTACTTGTTATAGCCTGTCCGTGTGCTTTAGGATTAGCAACACCAACAGCAGTAATGGTTGGTACCGGGAAAGGCGCTGAAAATGGTCTCTTAATTAAAGGAGCAGAGCATCTCCAAAATTCTCAGCGTCTAACCACGATTGTCTTAGATAAGACAGGAACCATTACTAAAGGAGAACCAGATGTTACTGATATTGTAACCTATGGTATTTACTCTGAAGAAGAAATACTACAACTAGCTGCTTCCGCAGAAAAAGGTTCAGAACATCCACTTGGTGAAGCCATTGTTAATAGAGCCAAGGAAAAAGGCTACCAATTGATAGATGGAACAAACTTCAACGCCATTCCGGGGCATGGAATTCAAGTTGAAATTAAGGAAAAAAATATTTTGATTGGAAATAAAAAGTTAATGGCTAAAAATAAAGTTAATATTGAAAATGCCCTTGGTAGAATGGAGAATCTAGAAGGCGAAGGAAAAACAGCTATGCTAATTGCAATAGAAGGAAGGCTTGAAGCAATCATTGCTGTCGCAGATACAGTTAAAGAGAGCTCAGCAGAAGCAATAAAACGGATGAAAGAACTTGGAATTGAAGTTATTATGATAACAGGGGACAATCGTCTCACTGCAGAAGCGATCGCAAGACAAGTAGGAGTCGATCGAGTTCTTGCAGAGGTGCTTCCAGAAGATAAATCGGCTGAGGTAGAAAAGCTTAAACAAGAAGGAAAGGTCGTTGCAATGGTTGGAGATGGAATTAATGATGCTCCTGCCCTTGCTGCAGCTGATGTAGGTATTGCGATAGGAACTGGAACAGATGTAGCCATTGAAGCTGCCGATATCACTTTGATGCGTGGAGATTTATTGGGAATAGTGGACATAATTAGCCTATCCAAGACCACCATGAGGAAGATACGACAAAACCTTTTCTGGGCATTTGCATATAACATTATATTAATACCGGTAGCTGCGATTGGTCTTCTCAATCCGATCCTAGCTGGTGGAGCAATGGCGTTTAGTTCGGTCTCTGTCGTAGGAAACACCTTGTTTCTTCGTAATTGGAAACCTCAACGATAAAATAAAAACAAAGTACTTAATAACCTACTGATTTTCAGTAGGTTATTTTTTATCAATAAATTTTTCAGTTTTATATAGATAATTGCATTAGGGAAAAACTATTAAAATACAAAAAATAATTCTATTTTTTAATAAAAATAATAGATTATACTAAGCACAATTTAAATGACGGAGGTTGTTATGAGGAATATAAAATTGATAAAAGTGCCTGGTATATTAAAGCTCCAATCTATTTACTTGGGATTTTTTTTGATTCTGTTTAGTATCATTTTTATCACAAGCCTGTTTGATTTAAAATATAAATTTTCCTATAGTTGGCTTTCTAGATCATTTGAAGATGTTTCAACAGAATTTTTCATAGATGTTATGGCATCTGAAATTAGTCTATTTAGTCCTAATACCGACCAAGCAGAAACGCCTTTAACAAAGGTACTATTTTCAACAGTTCTTAATATTTGGCCAGAAGACATTAGAACCTTTCTGGGGAGAGAGCTACCTGGATTTTCAACTTTTAATACAGAAATCGCTGTTGCTGGTATAGGTACAAATTTAACCTCTTTGCCACTGGAGTCTCCGCCTCCCTTAGAGATTTTATTAAAAGAAAGAGAGGAAGCTGAAGCGGAGATTGCGAAATCAAATAGTGAGGAGAATCTCCCAGCTAATCCACCAGCCTTAAAGACTGAGAAAGATGCTGTGTTCATTTATCATTCTCATAGTTGGGAAGCATTCTTGCCGCTTTTAGAAGGAAATAAGACTGCAAATGAAGCAGTAAGTCTTGCAGAAACCAAAAATGTGATTGCAGTTGGTAATAAACTTAAGGAAGAATTAGCTGAACGTGGGATAGGTGCGAGTCAAAGTAAAGCTAATGTGACAGAAGAATTAAAAAAGAAGAACTGGAATTACAATCAATCCTACATTCTCTCGAGAGAACTAGTTCAAGAGGCTATGGCACAAGAGGAATCTATTCAATATTTGATCGATATTCATAGAGACTCTCAAAATAGAGAGCTTACAACAACCAAAATAAACGAAAAAGACTATGCAAGGTTATTTTTTATTGTAGGTAAGGAAAATAAAAACTACGAACGTAACCTTGCTCTAGCCAAAGAACTCAATCAGAAACTTGAAGAAAAATACCCAGGAATTAGTAGAGGTGTCTTTATTAAGACAAAAGATGATGGGAATGGAGTTTATAATCAAGATCTATCTAGCCAATCTATGCTTCTTGAATTTGGTGGAGTAGAAAATAATAGTATGGAGCTAGATCATTCTATAAAAGCTTTTGCTGAAGTATTTAGTGAATATTTTTGGAAAGCAGAAGAGGTTAGTGGTAGTGGGAATTAGGCATAATGCTAGTTTTCAATAGTCTCCATTCTTTTCGAAAAAGGACAATATTAGAAGTAAGAATTCATAGAAAATGCACACTTTAAATGTATTATTGTCCTTGAAAGTAAGAGGTAGGAGGCAAAGTTTATGTCTAGAGAGAAAATGCAAAAAAAGAGTAAAAACGGATTAGGGTGGCTACTTTTAGGGATTATGGTGGTTTTTATTGGATTAATTTTCATTCCAAAAAATAAAACAGAGAATATTAGCTTCCCTGATCTACATGGTTTAAGTTTTTCTTCAGATGATACAAAGTTAGTTGCAGCTGTACATGACGGATTAAGGGAATATAGTGATGGAAAATGGACAACACCTGATGGTGAGAAAAATGATTATATGGGTTATTCACCTATAAAAAATGGGTTCTATAGTAGTGGACATCCTGGCCCTACATCAAGTTTAAAAAACCCTCTGGGGATCGTAAAGAGTCAGGATAATGGTAAGACTATAGACGTGGTGGATTTACACGGGGAAGTTGATTTCCATTCTTTAACGGTAGGATATGAAACGGAAGACTTATATGTTTATACACCTGAACCAAATTCAAAGATGAAGGAAGCAGGATTTTACTATTCAAAGGATAAAGCTAAATCTTGGAATGAGATGGCCTTAAACGGACTTACAGGAAATCCTAGAATAATCATAGCACACCCAACACAAAAAGGAGTGGTGGTCATTGGGACAGATAAAGGCCTTTATTTATCTAATGATTACGGAGAATCCTTTCAATTACTATCAGATGACATAATAGCAAGTACTGGAACTATCTCTAGTCAAGATGAATTAATTGTTGGTCAAAATACTGATGAGAAAAAAATAATCAAAATAGGTTTAAATAACAAAGAGGTTAAGAATGTTGATCTTCCTAAAAATATAGATGGTAACATTATGTATATTACTAATAACTATAATAACCCCGATGAGATTGCTATTGCTACAGATCAGATCAATGTATATGTTAGTAAAAACAATGGAGCGGATTGGGAAAGTATAGTTAATTTAGGTAAGGGTATTAACCAGGAATGATAAGTAATTCAGTATACTAAATGTATTTTGACTGTTCATGTGCTTGGCTAAATATTCTATATTCAATTGTTCATATCATATACTAGTTAATCTCAAAACCTTATGCCAGATTAGAACATGCACTAAGAATGCATGTTCTATTTTTTTGTTTGTGTATTGGAATTGTGTCTTTTTTGTAATAAAAATATTGAAAGAATGTATTATATTCAATTGAAAAAGCATAGTTCCGTTACGAAACTATGCCACCTATTCACATTAAATGTGTCCATTTCTTCAATAAACCTAGATAATCCGATGGTTCAGAATTTTTTAAACGCATTAAGTTTTATTTAGTCAGACCACTTATAACCAACTCCCCAAACAGTGCTTAAATGATCGTCCACAGGGAAACTAGATGTTCTTAATTTATCTCTTATATTTCTTACATGGGAGTCTATCGTTCTGTCATCTGTATTTACTCCATGACCCCAAATAGTGGTAATCAGATGATCACGTGTAAAAACTTTATTACGATTTGTTAGAAACAAACTCAAAATAGAAAGTTCTTTTGGGGTTAATGATATAAGATTTTTATTATGCCGCAACTCATATGACTCTGGATTTAATTCTAATCCTTTAAATACGATTTTATTAGAAGTATTATTGTTCCTTCTAAGTACAGCATTTATCCTCGCTAATAATTCCTCTTCGTCAAACGGCTTAGATATATAGTCATCTGCACCTATACTCAAACCTTTAACAACATCTGCTTTATCTGTCCGTGCAGTTATCATAATAATAGGTACTTCTACAATCTTCTTTATCTCTACACAAGTCTCCCATCCATCCATCTCAGGCATCATAATGTCTAATAAAACAAGGTCAACTTTATTCTGTGATAGGTACTTAAGTGCTTCCTTTGGCTGGTTCATTTTTATACATTTGTAACCAACTGGCGTTAGGTATAAGCTAATCAAATCCAACATCCGTGGCTCATCATCAACTATTAATATCGTCTTCATATATTAGATACTCCTTTGAATAATTTAGGTTGTTTAAATTTTACCTGAAAAATATGAAAAAAATATGGAGAAAAAAACTTTGTTGCTCCCCCTAAAAAATAAATGTGAAGTAATTAAATGCATAAAATCTGCAATTTATCTTGGTATAGTTTATATAGAACATTTCTACATCTGATTAATTAATACTTAATAAACGATATCCATATCTTATTTAAATACAATATGGTTGATAGGAAGAAAAAATTGAATGGCAGTATCTCAAGGGGGGGAGAGGAAGTAATGAAATTGTTGGGGGTCATCAGCCTAGTTATTGTTCTCATATTAGTTGTAAAATTCATCAAACTGATGAATAAAGGAAAGGATTATGGTCATATCTCATATAGCCAATCCAACAAAATTGTAGATATTCAAAGATACAAAAAAATGAGAGAAAATGATCATAATTTATTGTAAGGACTCAACAATACTGCTTATAGTAGGTAAACATTTTGGAAGAGTATAAAACATTCAAATTAGGCAAATTGATTATTTATAGATTAACTATTTTATATACATTGATAAAAAAATAAAAATGAGAGGTTTGCATTATGAACTGGATGGATTTTTTTAATTTTACACTATACCTTGGGAGTTATTCCTTATTGCTATTGATGATCCTGGCAAGCGTATATAAAATCCTTGAATACATGGACAAATAGGATTAAAAATATAGAGGTAAATTGAATATCTCATAAAGCCTTTTTAAAAAAATATGAAGTACAATTGGGTTCCTTTATACTCTTATTTATAAAATATATTTACAATTAAAATTACCCTTTCAATAGCTAACCTATACTATAAAATCCAGCTATCAAAGTTACTTTATGAATTTAATATCATCCTTCCTGTTATCCTCCTTATTACTACAATTACCTTTTCTTAAACCTTTGGGTCTTCGCAGTTTCACATTGTTTAATGATTATCTAAACTTTTTTAGTTGTCCCCTTCCACGATCAAATCTCTTAAAACTCGACACCCCTTATTTATTTTGATCCAATTATTTACCAAACAGGGAAGATGAATTTTATCTGAAATCTCCATAATATCTACACAATTATATGTTATTTTAAATTTCATCTATTTTGTATAACTTTATTTTTTATCTTAAGAACAACTTTTTATATTGAGATGGAACATATTACTTGCTGAAAGCGGGAGAAATTAATATGAGTAAAAAACGTAAGAAGGGCAAATATGAGGATCACGTGGATGAGTCCTGGCTAATTCCTTATGCAGATTTATTAACCTTGTTACTTGCTTTGTTTATTGTTTTATTTTCAATGAGTTCAATTGATGCAAAAAAATTCAATGCAATGTCCCAAGCATTTAACGAGGTATTAACAGGTGGAACGGGTGTAATGGAATATCCAGAACCTGATAATAACAACTCAGTGTCAAAGGATACTACCCAAGAGCAGCAGAAACAAAAGAATGAGAATAATAACCTATCCACGGATGTAGAACAAAATGAATTGGAAAAGATTCAAAATAAAGTAACAACCTACATTAATGAAAGGAACCTACAAAAGAGTTTAGAAACTCAGATAACAGATGAGGGTCTGTTAATTACCATTAATAATAATATGTTATTCGATTCTGGAGCGGCTGAGATTCGATTAGAAAATATTGAAATTGCAAAAGATATTTCTGAGTTACTTATCATGGATACACCAAGGGAGATTGTTATTAGTGGCCATACAGATAACGTACCAATTCAATATGCAGACTTTGATTCAAACTGGGAACTTAGTGTTAAGAGAGCAGTGAATTTCATGAAAATCTTACTTAATAATAAAGGGCTAGATCCTCGTTTATTTAGTGTAAAAGGTTTTGGAGAATTTAAACCTATAGCAACAAATGATACTGAGGAAGGAAAAGCTAGAAATAGAAGGGTTGAAATACTTGTGCTTCATCGGGAATAGTACCGTCCGTTTCCCTTACAACTTTATTAAAAATGATTAATTATAGAAAGAAGGTGTAATGACGAATGATACTCCAGGATGTGATTAAAGGAATACAAGTCAAAAATAATCCGAATATTTCGGATAAGGATATCTTCATAACAGGTATAGCAGATAATTCTAAAGAAGTAAAAAGTGGATATATTTTTGTTGCAGTGAGTGGTTATAGCTCTGATGGTCATGACTATATAGAACATGCTGTAAGTTTTGGTGCCTCCATTGTTATTGGAGAAAAAGAGATAGACAATTTACAAATTCCTTATCTACAAGTTAATAACAGTAGAAGGGCATTAGGTATAATTGCTAAGAATTTTTACAATGACCCTAGTAGTAAAAAAATAATGATTGGAATTACGGGTACTAATGGAAAGACAACTACAAGTTTTATGTTGCAACAAATTTTAGAGAAAAATGGGATAACCTGTTCTGTTATCGGCACGATAAACAATATTATAAATGGTAAAAAATTGATTTCTGAAAATACAACTCCCGGTTCGATAAAACTTAATTCGTTATTACATTCTAGCAAAGATCAGGTTGTAATAATGGAGGTGTCTTCCCATGGATTAGCTCAATATAGGTTAGAGGGAATCAAATTTGATTATTGTATATTCACCAATCTTTATCACGAGCATTTAGATTTCCACGGGTCAATGGACGAATATTTTCTGGCAAAATCATTGCTTTTTGAAAAATTAAAACCATGTGGTTTTGCCATTATTAACGGTGATAATCATTGGGGAATGAAGCTTTATAAAATACTACAAGAGAGGGAAATTACAACTTATTTAGTAGGAACGTCTAACTCTAACGATTTGATCATTACTACTTATGAAAGTGCAAAAAATCCTTTTATTTTGTTAACAGAAGAAGATCAGTCGGTAGCAATTAAATTGCCTATACCAGGGCTCCATAATTTATATAATGCTGCATTAGCTTACTCTACTGCTAGATGCATGTCTATACAAAAGGAGAGTATATTATCTGCTTTAAACTCTTTCCCAGGAGTACCTGGGAGATTTGAAATTTATAGACATGACTTGGGTCCAACCTTTGTTGTGGATTATGCTCATACTGCAGATGCCTTTGAGTTTATTCTACAAACTGTCAAAAAGTGCGGTGCCAAAAGAATCATTCATATCTTTGGGTTTCGTGGTGGGCGTGACTTAACTAAGAGAGCTGAAATGGTAGAGGTGTCGTCAAAAATCAGCGATTATTACATTTTGACTATAGATGATCTAAACAACGAAAAGGTCAATGAGATGTTCCATATGATGGAGAATCTTACAAGTAAAAACTCTCCTGAAAAAGGCTTAATTATTCTAGATAGAACCCTCGCCATCCAGACTGCTCAACAAATGGGAAAAACAGGCGACTGGATCGTAATTACAGGTAAGGGACCTGAACAATATAAACAACCATTTGTTTTACCAACAAATACTGACAAAGAAACAGTTCTGTATGTTCAAGGGCAGCTTGAAAAAGAACTTCGGCGGAACTTAAGCTTCAATCAACAACAGGTATAACGCAATTCTAAATAATCTATTTTAATTCCTGGTCTCTCCCTCCATATTTTCTGCATATTTCAAAGATAATGTTGACTTATTTTATTTATAATATAATATATTAATCGTAATGATTACTATTTACGAAAGATATGAGGAGGACCAAGAATGAAAAAATTAGTATCTTTACTCTTTTTTATTATTCTTTTATTGGTTGGATGTAGTGAATCGACTTCTAAAGACGATAATAAAGAAACAAATAACCAAGAAATACTTAAAATATATACAACCATTTATCCGCTTTTAGACTTTTCTGAAAAAATCGGCGGAGAGTTTGTGGAAGTTGAAAACATTGTCCCGACAGGTGCAGACGCCCATTCTTTTGAACCAACAAATAAAACAATGATAAAAATAGCTCAAGGTGACATGTTTATTTATTTAGGAACTGGGATAGAAGGATTTACAGATGCTGTAATCAACGCAATGAAGAATGAAGATACGAAAATTATTAACTCCTCCGAAGGAGTCCGTCTAATAAGTTCATCTGAATCTTTAAATGAAACTGAAAGTGAAGAAGAGGAACATGCAGATGAAAATGAAGGTGACAATGATCCCCATGTATGGCTTGACCCACAGAGGTCAATTCAACTAGCAGAGAATATTAAAAATGCCTTAGTTGAGATGAAACCAGAACAAAAAGAGTATTTTGAAGAGAATTTTAATCTACTGAAGAAAGATCTAGAACAACTTGATTTATCTTTCAAATCGATGGTTGAACAGTCTCCTAATAAGACATTTATTGTTTCTCATTCTGCTTATGGATATTGGCAAGATGCTTACGGATTAGAACAAGTTGGTATCAGTGGTCTTTCTCCAAGCAATGAACCATCACAAAAAAGTTTAGAGGAAATTATTAAAGTTGCTGAGAATCGAGATATAAAGTATGTTTTATTCGAACAAAATGTAGAAAATCGAGTTGCAGAGGTAATAAAACGAGAAATCGGTGCGGATACATTAACGCTTCACAATTTAGAATCACTGACTGAAGAAGATGTCAAAAATAACGAAGATTATATTTCAGTTATGGAAAAGAATATTGAAACGATTAGACAGGTATTGAAATAAAATTCTTTGAAAATAGTTGTTAATAACTAATTAAATCAATTCTATATAACTACAAGAATAGACATTTAATCTAATTTAGCTCATGTAACTTGAAGTAATCATAGTAAAAAGACCAGTAGAATAATGTAGCTACTGGTCTTTGATCTTTTTTTACTTAAGAAAAATGATTCATCAATTTTCCTTTCCGGCCCATTTATATCCAACTCCCCAGATGGTAAGTAAATGATTCTCAATTGGAAAGCCTGCTTTCCTTAATTTTTCTCTTAAGTTCCTTACATGCGAGTCTATTGTTCTGTCTTCTGTTAATACTTCAAAACCCCAAATAGTATTGATTAAATGCTCTCGGCTAAATACTTTTTCTTGATTAGTTAACAACAAACTTAGAATACCAAACTCTTTTGGTGTAAGTGAGATTTCTGTATCGTAATATTGAAGTACGTATGAGTCACGATCTAAAATCAGGCCTTTAAATGAGATTTTGCTGCTATCACTCGTTTGTCTACGTAATACAGCTTCAATTCTAGCTGTCAATTCATCCTCATCAAAAGGTTTAGAAATATAGTCATCAGCTCCAGATTTTAAACCCTTTACAATATCCGATTTTTCACTCATCGCAGTTAGCATGATTATGGGGGTACTCCAATACTTTCGAATTTCTTTACAAGCCTCCCAACCATCCATCTCAGGCATCATAATATCCAATAAAATTAAGTCAACCTGATTAGACTCCAAATACTGGATTGCAGCTTTTGCAGATGTCATTTTGATACATTTATATCCTACAGGTGTCAAATATAAAGATAATAAGTCTAACATCATCAATTCATCATCAACTATTAAAATGGTTTTCATTTCCCTTTGCTCCTTTGAAAATATGTGAGAATTATTAACTTATTAACCTTATTTAAATTCCTTTCAAAAGAGTATACACTTTAAATTTGATAAATTTGTGCAGATTATACATCAACATAGATATTCTCATATTAGAAATTAACTTAGCTAACCGTGTTACTTAATCTCTAATTACATAACATACCAAAAAATTAATTAGTAAAATAATCCAAGGTAAAATTATTAATTCATCTGCACACTTTCTTCAAAATATTATGGCATACTTATTTTATGTCTTATGCATTTTAAGATGAGAAAAAGAATCTAAACCATAATGGTGAAAGTAAGAGTAGGGGACAAAGGAAAAATTGTATTGGCATTGGGGTATTGTTCATAAATTTATATTCTTACTTATACTAGTAATAAGTAAACATCAAATAACCTAAAAATAAAAATCCCCCTAATATAGAAGTAGATAACGAATTTTTGTGAGTGGAGAATTTGTATAGGTATAGATCAAAGGTTAATATTTTTTTCGTGTAATGAATATCATTTTTTATATTATTCGAACTATAAATTAACCCATCGGATCAAGGAGGATATTATTATATGTTTCAAAGAAAACTAGAGTTATTTTCATTTAAAATATTGAAGCTATATTTTATAGCAGTAGTCTTATTATGGTTAAAAACTTATTTTGTCTATCTCAGAGAATTTAACTTAGGTGTAAGCAATGGAATGCAGCAATTTCTGCTGTTGTTAAATCCAATTAGTTCAGCAGTTATATTTTTAGGTATCGCTTTGTTCTTTAAAGGTCGAAAACAGCAATGGATACTATTGTCCATTAATGCTTTTTTATCCTTTTTATTATATGCGAACGTAGCTTATTATCGGTTCTTTAGTGATTTCATTACCGTACCAGTATTGTTCCAGACCCAAAATTTTGGAGATCTCGGAGGAAGTGTAGGGGCACTTCTTCACCCTTATGATGTTTTTTACTTTACAGACACTATAATCCTACTATTACTCATAATTATGAAGAAGGTTGAACCTATAAAAGCACTTCCAAAACGATCTTTGACTGCAGTGTTTATTACAGGATTTATCATTTTAACATCAAATATAGCACTTGCAGAATTGGACCGCCCACAGTTACTAACACGTACTTTTGATAGAAACTACTTAGTAAAATATCTAGGGGCTTATAATTTTACCATATATGATATTATTCAAAATTCCCGGTCCTCTGCACAAAGAGTATTGGCAGACAGTAACGATATAACAACAGTAGAGAATTACACCAATGCTAATTATACAAGCCCAAAGCCTGAATATTTTGGGTCTGCTAAGGGTATGAATGTGATTTATATTTCTATGGAGTCATTCCAAAACTTCCTAATTGACTATAAATTAAATGGTGAAGAGGTAACACCGTTCCTAAATTCTTTGACAAGAGATCCAAATACGATATATTTTAAAAACTTTTTCCATCAAACGGCCCAGGGGAAAACATCTGATGCAGAATTTTTAATGGAAAATTCTTTATATCCTATTCCCCAAGGATCCGTATTTACAACTAAAGCACAAAATACGTACCAAGGTTTACCAGCTATCCTTAAAGACAAAGGATACTATTCTGCAGTATTTCATGGGAATTATAAGACGTTTTGGAATAGAGAAGCAATGTACAAGTCTTTAGGATACGATATGTTCTATGATGCAACGTATTATAATATGGTAGAGGAGAATGTGTTAAATTACGGGTTAGAAGATAAACCATTTTTAAAAGAAACCATTCCATATTTAACAAGTTTGCCACAGCCATTTTATACTAAACTAATTACATTATCTAACCATTTTCCATATCCATTAGATGAAGAGGATCAATCGATTGAACCAGCTAACACAGGTGACAAAACAGTTGATAGATATTTTCAAACAGCACGTTATCTTGACGAGGCATTAAAACAATTTTTTGAAGATCTAAATACATCAGGCCTAAGTAAGAATACAATGGTTGTCATGTATGGGGATCATTATGGAAATTCGGAGAATCGCAAGAATGCTATGTCAAAAGTTATTAGCAAAGAGGTAACTGATTTTGAACAAGCTCAATTACAAAGGGTTCCTCTATTCATTTATGCACCAGGTTTAAAAGGGTTTATGAGTGACACTTATGGTGGTCAGATTGATGTCCGGCCAACGGTCCTACACCTTTTAGGAATTGATACTAAACATCAAGTATCATTTGGGGATGATTTACTCTCCAAAGAAAGAGATGGAATTGTTAGCTTTAGAAACGGAGACTTTATCACAGAAGAAGTAACATCTATTAAAGGGAAAATTTATGATAACCTTACTGGACTAGAAGTACAAGATAAAACCATATATCAGAGATATAGTGAGATTGTAAAAGGTGAATTGGAAATGTCCGATAAAGTTGTATATGGAGACTTACTTCGTTTTCACGAACTAGACTCCATTAAAAAGACGGACCCTTCTACACTAGATTACTCAAAGGCTATCCATTTAAATGAAGAATCCTTGCAAGATGAGGAAAAAGATGAGGAAGAAGAATAGGAAATTAAGGTTTCAATTAGTATCCTAGCAGAAAAACTACTACCCCGCTTTTAAACTATTGATTTAGAAGCGGGGTATAGTTTTAAAATTTATTTATTTTTTGGTAAATATCAAGAAAGTAGGATGACAGAATTGTATTTATTTAATCATTTATTAGGAAAAAAATGGTTTATCTGGGCTTTGTTTATTATTAATATATTGGGAACAGTTTATGGTTATATTTGGTACAAGTATCAACTAGTTGAAACCCCAGCTAAATTTATCATTTTTGTCCCTGACAGCCCAACTGCTAGTTTGTTCTTTGTATTTGTATTGGGAGCATTCCTTCTTAAAAGGAATTGGCCACTCTTTGAAGCGTTAGCCATAGTTACCCTGTTTAAGTATGGGGTATGGGCTGTTGTCATGAATATACTTACATTAAAAGTAACAGGCAACCTTCACTGGACAGGATATATGTTGATCGTTTCTCATGCTGCAATGGCCATACAAGGACTATTGTATGCGCCTTTTTATCGATTTAAATTATGGCACTTAGCTATTGCAGCTGTTTGGACGCTTCATAATGATGTGATAGACTATGTTTTCTCTATGATGCCATGGTATGGAGTATTAGGAAATTACATGCCTCAAATAGGTTATTTTACGTTTTGGTTAAGCGTTATATCAATTGCCATTGCTTATTTAGCTGGAAGGATTCAAAAGAAAGAATTATCACTATAGTACCTTATTAATAAGCATAAAGGCCAAGATCAAAATCTCGATCTTGGCTTTTTATTTTCATCAGGCATAAAAAACAAGTATTGTTTTCTAGTTAACAAATACAGGCATAGGTGAAGGAGGCATCCAAATGTCATCCAATAGACAGATTTGAAAAGAAACTGTAATAAAATTATCAGCGAATTCGACAAAAACAGATGATAAAATTTAAACAAGGGCAATAAAACGACAAGATAACCGAATAATTAACATATTTCCCTATAATGTTTGAATATTGATTAAATGAAATTTAATAGTTAAAGGTGAGAAAAAAGGTGAAAAAAACAATATTATCAGTTTCGGTCCTATCTTTAATAAGTTTGGGCGTGACATTATCTGAATCTCCAATAAAAGCACTTGCTGAGACTACGAAAATAGAAGATTTAAAGGAAGAGAAGGGTGAAATAGATAGCAAACAAAATTCAGTTGAATCAGAAATAGATGAAACCGAAGAGAAAGTTAACAGTCTAAAGAGTGAACAAGCAAAATTGGATGCTGAAATAAAGGAATTAGACTCATCCATTACAAAAGCTGAAGAACAAATGCTTGCAAAACAGAAGGAGATAAGTGAAACCGAAACTCAAATTGCAGCATTGAAAGAGGAAATAAAGGTACTTGAAGAGAGAATAGCAAAGCGTAACGAACTTCTCAAAAATCGTGCCCGTTCTTTTCAAGAGAACGGTAGTATGATTAGCTATATTGATGTGCTAACAGGAGCTAGGGATTTCAGCGAGTTTATCGATCGAGTAGAACTAGTTGCAACTTTAATGGAAGCTGACAGAGATATCCTACGTGAACATAAAGCAGATAAAGATCAGTTGGAAACCTCAAAAAGGGACTTAGAAAAAAAAGCAGAAAGCCTCCAAGTGATGCTTAAAGAAATAGAAACATTGAAGCAAAACTTAAATACTCAAAAAGAGGAAAAAGATAAGTTAATGGCTTCCTTACAACTTGAAGAAGAAGAACTTGAAAATTATAAAATGAATCTTGAGGAAGAAGCACAGTTATTATCTTCTCAAGAATCCGCTATCCAAAAAGCTATTGAATTAGAGAAAAAGAATCAAGCAGCAAAACAAGCTCAAAATGCTGTAAGTAGCGGTGGTGGTACTTCTGCTTCAGCACCTGCTACTTCCGCACCTTCAGTTTCAGCTCCTCCTGTTTCAAATGGATCTTTTACGAGACCAACCAGCGGAGTTTTGACTTCAGGATTTGGTTCAAGATGGGGAGCTAATCATTTTGGTGTGGATATTGCACAAAAAGGCACAGTACCGGTTGTATCAGCAGCGGACGGAGTTGTAATGAATTCGTACTACTCATCGAGCTATGGTAATGTTGTTTTTATCTCCCATTCTATTGAAGGACAAGTATACACCACCGTATATGCTCATATGAGTAGTAGATTAGTAAGTACAGGTCAAACTGTCTCGAAGGGTCAACAAATCGGTTACCAAGGAAATACAGGCCAGTCTTTTGGACAACACTTACATTTCGAGCTCCATAAAGGATCCTGGAATGCAGGAAAAACAAATGCTATAAACCCTATTGGTATTGTTCCTCTATAAAATATTTTTGCCAACAATATCTACAGGATCCATAGGGAAAAGAACAGCTTAGTGATATTTCGCTAAGCTGTTGTCTTTATCGCTTTTTGTAAGGGACGGTCTTCTTACAAACAATATAAGAAACTTATCCAATCTATTAAGTTAGTAGATTAGTATATTTATCTAAAATATATTGATTACCATATGTTTTTAGTGAATTACATTGTTACATTTGATCATTTACAAACAGACGCACATATAGGAGGTAATTATGAAGAATCTAACAAAACTATTAATTGTCACAACTCTTACATTATCCCTATTTGGATTCAGTTCTCAATCTAATGCATCGACTATAACCACCTTGTTAAGAGAGGGGAAACACTATGGAGAATAGCTAATATGTATGGTATATCTGTGGCTGAACTAAAAAATATAAACAATAAGTCTAATGATTCCATAAAAGCTGGAGAAAAATTACTAATTCCAAATAAAACCGTTTCTATTGAAGATAAACAACTTATGGATCGTCTTGTATCTGCTGAAGCTAAAGGAGAACCATACGCAGGAAAAGTTACTGTAGCAACCGTTATTCTTAACAGAGTGGATAGCAAAAGCTTCCCAAATACAATAAAAGAGGTTATATATCAAAGGGTAAATGGAAATTATGCTTTTACACCAGTTAAGAATGGAACCATTAAACAACCGGCCGATAAATTATCTATTAAAGCTGTAGAAGAAGCTATAGCAAATAGAGCACAAGGAAAAGGATCATTATATTTTTATAATCCAAAAACGGCTACGAGCAAATGGATCCTTTCTCGTGAAGTCACTGTAACTATTGGTAATCATCGTTTTGCAAAATAGTTATCATAGTGTGTTAGCTACATAAAAAAGTCTTCTGAAGTCAACTTCGGAAGACCTTTTTTTATCTTACGAATAAGGTTTTGTTACCTATAATATAGGGCTAATTAGTTTACGTTTCTTAACTTGGTATTCTCATCTAAGATTATTTCACCCTCGCCAATTTGGAATAACTTTTGTTGCTTGATTTTATTCTTGTCAAACTTACTCTTACTAGCAACAAATGTCAGATTTTGAATACCTTTTTTATCTTCAAAAGAATATACGGATACATATGGGTAGACCGACTTTAATGTAGAATTCATCGACTTGATGAGTTCGTCTCCCTTTGTTTTTCCAATAGCATTCACAAGTAGGAGCCCATTTTCATCTAGTTTATCGCTTGTTAAAGTAAAAAATTCTTTTGAAATTAAGTGAAATGGAATTTGCTCTGTATTATTGTAAGCATCTAACACCATAACATCAAATTTATTTAGTTGCTTACTTAAAATTCTTCTACCATCACCGATTTCTACGCTGTCTCCTTCATAACCAAAGTATTCTCTACTTACCTCTAATACCTGCTTATCTATTTCTGCAACCTTTACCTTTTTTCCATTCTTCTCAAACTTTTGTGTCAGCGTGCCTATACCATGACCAATCATAAAGACGTTTTGGCTATCTGGTCTGAATGTCTCTGATATTTCCCATATACTTTTTGAATAGTCCAAGCTAAGTCGGTCAGGGTAATTTATCTCCATCAATCCTTGAATT
Source organism: Robertmurraya sp. GLU-23 (assembly GCF_052983275.1). Lineage (NCBI taxonomy): Bacteria > Bacillati > Bacillota > Bacilli > Caryophanales > Bacillaceae > Robertmurraya > Robertmurraya sp. GLU-23. The sequence continues at coordinate 85,456 of NZ_JBRKCV010000007.1, read as the reverse complement.
GTGTCATCATCTCCGAAGTTCATGTATCGGAAAGGTCCCTTTTTCCCATCAAAGTATTCAGTCTGATAGACAACAATTTCATGATATAAACTAGTGTCCTGGTATAATATTTCACCAACCGGCTCATTTTTAGAGTCCAAAAAAAGCAGGAGTATAAAGAGAGCTGGTATTACAACTAATATAATTTCCAAGCGTGTTTTTGTCTCATAAAAAAATAATGAACTTATAAATACCATTAAAGCTAATATACCAATTACAGTATTAATATTTCCAACGGGAATTAACCAGAATGTAGTCACAATAGTTCCTAATACACTACCTACTGCAGAGAATGTATGGAGATTTCCAATAACTCTTCCAGTAGTATTATCACTGAGCCCAACCTTCATTAGGACAGTAACAATGATGCTGAAGATTAAATTAGGGAAAAGATATAAAACCGTTACCCCCAACGTTGTACCTACCTCATTGGGTAAAGGACTAAGGTAGGGAAATGTTATATCCTTAATGGTAGGTATAAGAGTTACTAACAGTATTCCTATTAAATTAAGGCTAAGTAATATTGTTTTATTAGAATTTCTGTCTGCTACAAATCCACCTATTGTATACCCCACTGAAGATCCTATTAAAAAGATTGAAATTACAATTCCCCAAGTATAAACTGTATTACCAAATGTAGGTGCAACAAATCTTGAAGCGGTCATTTCTAGTCCCATAATAACAAAACTGAATACGAATAAATTAAAATATACTTTTTTTTGCATTATTAACTCCATTCTTTTTTGATTTCTATAGTAGTTGTTAGTAAGGATCTCTAATCTGGAACCTGTAAAGAACAGATTGTTTAAGAAGTCACTATACAGTATTGAAAACTTCTAAATCTTATTCTTTTTTATATAAATAAATTATAAAATACCACTAAAATGTGAAGAAGTTATGCAGATTTTCTTATGTTTAAAAATTTTGACCTTAATATATACTTTGGCTATTTATATATCTATATAGTAACAACTATAGATAACCAGTAAATATGTAGCAATGTGTTTAGGTTTAATCTCCAAAAATGAGGAAAGCCGCCAAGAAATGGCAGCTTTTTAGTAAAATCTATATTAATTATAAAAATGTAACAAGTCCCCAACCACTAGCCAGAAATAATGTTATAAATGCTAATGAAAAACCAATCAGTTTCTTGTTTTCTCCTTTTTGGTTTTGTAAATATTCTTTATAGGTGATTTCTCCTTGGGCAAATTTCAATCCATTTTCACAAGGTTCAATGCTGTAAAGCTTACCAACTTGATCCTGAAGGATAACATTTTTAATAAGGGGTAATGATCCATCTTGAGTTTGCATTTTATCAAATTCTAAATTTCGATTTTTTAATTCTATACTGCTATTACCAACTAAATTTAGACGTACTGGATTATGTTTTGATTGTTGAATTATCTGTTTGGCCAGTCTATGCGATTGAAGTTCAATTTGATCATAGGAAAAACACATCTTTATCACCTCCTTATTATTATATTGTAGATTCACCATTTTGGGAACGACTATAAATTTTTCCCTTCTCCATACTTTATGCATAATTTTAAGTTACACTATTTTTAAATAACACTTATTTGATTCAGTATAAGTATCATTACTCTTCAGATGAGGAAGGTGAGTTTAACTATGTCAGCAAATATCAATGAAGTAATAATTAAACGATATAATAGAGTGGCAAAAATATATGATTACATGGATAAAATGATTAGAATAGAGTGGAGGCGGGACCTTTTGGACTTAGCTTCAAAAGAGGTATTAGAAGTTGGGGTAGGGACAGGTATTAACCTTCCACTATATCCAAAAGGAATATCATCATTAACTGGGGTGGATTTTAGCAGTGAGATGCTAAATATTGCCAAACAAAAGGCAGGGAGTATCAATCAATCTCACCCTACCATGTTTCTCGAGGCTGACATCCAAGACCTTCCTTTTGAAGACCATACATTTGATACTGTTGTTTCGACGTGTGTATTTTGTTCTGTCCCCGATCCTATAAAAGGGCTTAAAGAGATTAGAAGGGTATGCAAACCAGACGGGCAAATTCTAATGCTTGAACATATGAGGAGTGAGAACAAAATTATTGGTGCAATAATGGATCTATTAAATCCCCTTCCTGTAAAACTTTGGGGTGCAAACATTAACCGTGACACCATGAATAATATTGAGGCAGCCGGGTTATCAGTTATATCTGAAAAATACCTTATGGGAACAATCATGAGGAAACTTGTACTTACACCAAAGAAATAAGGATTTATTATAAAGAGTATTTACTTTTACTCGCATGTCCTATAACTATGGTTTTTGGTTAAAAGGTGTGTTTAGTGAAGGGGATTTTTATATGTCATATGTATTAATTCTCTCAAATAATAATAAAAAACCGTTAAAGGGAAATGAACCGCTATTCTTTTCATAAAGAACTCACCTCTTAATTTTCATAAATTAAGAGGTGAGTACAGGTGAGTATTCTTCTAAAACTACTATTCTTTAAAATAAATTTTCATACTCCTCAATTTTTCGTACAATAAAGCCTGCTTTATTTCCCATTTGTTCCTGTCCGATTAATTCAATATCATAATAGAAAAGGCAAGAGTACAGCTATAGAGTTTCTAATTGCAAAGATACTGGGAACATGGAACCGGAAGAAACAGATAAGGACATGGACAATAAAGTCCTAAAAAATGATATTAGAATTGGAATTCATTTCTAAGCATATAAACGGCAAAAAGAATAGGTATGCTTTCTCTACTGCGGAGGTTAAGAAATGGTTGGGTTAGTAATTTATTTACTTGGCTTAAGGATTCTACTTATTACTCCTTGACCATTCTTTCACCAGGAACAACAATGGTATATTCATACTTACGAATGTCTCCATTTGGCTCCTTTGCTTCAACTTTCATCAATAAAGAGCCCGCTCCATGTAGAATATTTCCTGTTATTTTAAACGTTCCTTCCTTTATTTTAAATGCATCATATTCTATATCATTTTCTGGAGGCATAGAAATATTTATTTTCACATTCTCCATATCGATTTCTTTCTTAAAATCTAGTGTTAACACATTCAGTCCTTCCTTTAAAGGAGATATATCAACTTTTAATTCCTGTTCGTACGAGCTTTTTAGTGGATATATCCCCCGTTCCGCCGCACTAGGAGTTGAAACAACTAAAATAGAAGCAAATAGTAGAAGAAATACGCCGTACAAAATTTCGATAATCCCCCGTCTATAAAATTTATTTACGAGAGCGGCGGCTAACTTTTGAAGTGTATTTCTCTGTAAAAATCCTATAAATACAATAAGTAGGGTTAATCCAATTTTAATGATTACAGCTTTTCCCCATTGACTTTTTATAAAACTTTCGAAGGAAAAAGATGGAACATACTGGATAGTCATGATAAAGCCGGTCAAGATGATAACAAGCAAACTCCAGAATGCCCATTTTGAGAAACTTGTTCCAACCTTTTTTAGTAGTTCTCCAAATTCATTTCTTTTGGCCATGGTGAGTAAAGCAAATAAACCTCCTAGCCATATAGAAGCGGCAACCAGATGCAAGATATTTACCATTATAGTTAAAAATCCACCGTATCGGGGATAAGAGGCATGTCCCATTACAAATGGACCCATAAGTAAAGCAATTCCAAAAGCGAGAAATTCTAGCTTCTTAACCATAAAGCCTAACAAAAGAAGAACGATTTGAACAACCGGAATCCAAATATACTGTAAAGAGAAAAACTCTAGCAAAGGGAGGTCTGCCATTTCTATTCTTTGCTGACGAATTAAAAAACTAGCTCCCATAGTGGTCATGAAGATTAATCCCAATGAAATTCGTTTCCATCGTTTATACTCTTTTACTTCCTTTGAAACCAGATGAATAAAAAAATTGGAACCAAACAGGATGGATAATCCTAGAAAGATAAACCAATAGCCAAACTGTTTTAAGTCCAAATCAGGAAACCAAGATGTTTGTATCATTGTCCCAATGCTGCCATCTTCAATAGATGTAAATTCATTGACTGCAAAATAGAAGACATCTACAATTTCTAATTGATTGCTTAGTTCCTCTTCACTTGAGCTTGCATACCAGGTGACTTGATATGTTCCGTCTTCAAGTGGTTCATCAAATTCAACAATTATGTGAGCTGGATCTTCAGGGTCTTTATAAGGCTCCTTTAGTTTTATTGATTGCTGAGTCCTATCAAAAACACCGATTGCTGTTAATTCTGCACTGTGGGTAAACCATAAATCAATCTTATTAGGTTTACCGTTCAATATCTGGCCATCAACCGGAGAATGTTTCACTAATTTTAAAGACTCTGGCTTCTTGGGCTCTTCTCTTAAAACTTTGAAACTAAACGTTTCTGTTAAGATATCGCCATCTAAAGCAATAACATTAATGTTTGCTGTGTATCTGTCAGCAGGTAAAGTATCTGGAACATTCCCGATAATATGGGTTGGATCTTTGGGATCGATATAAGCATTTTCAAACGCTACTCGGTTACCCGAAGACCCCATCAATGTTATTGTGTTTGAATGTAATACAACAGGGTCAAGAAACCAAACTTCAATGGTTTGAGGACTTTCTTTTAATACCTCTTCACCTTCCGGTAGCGTTTTAACTAGCGATGAGTGAGCTTGAGCAAAACTTTCTGGAAATATAGAGAATATGAAAATGAATAGGAGACTAACTTTTCCTATTTCCTTAATAAAAAAACTCACTATATAGAACTCCTTTCAATAACAAAAAAGAAACAAGAAATAGCATCTATTACTCTTGCTCTTTACGAGTTTAGTACTCCAATAAGAGTATTACTTATAAAAAACTTTATCAGGAACGTAATCCTTTAAGCTTTCTATCTTTGCCCACTTAAAAAAGACATAACCAATAATTGAGCCAAACATAATCTCCTGAATAACTTTCATAATTACCCCACCTAACTGTTGATCATCTAATGGAGGTAACGCTTCAAAAAGCTGTGGTGCATTAGCATATGTCGTATACATAGGACTATCCGCAAAGATAATTAGAGCACATGCTGGCGTGAGTAAAACTCCAGCCCCAAATAGATAAGCAATTTTCTTGAGAGCTGATAAAGATTCTAAGCTTTTTGTTGGAGGTACAACTGGTAGCCACATGAAAAATGCTGTAATGGTCAAAATTATGTGAGTAATATTATGCAGTATAGTATTTGAAACTAATACATCAAATATCACCGGAATATGATAGAACGAAAATAAAACATTAAATAATAATAGAGAAATGAGGGGCTTCCTTAGGATTATAAATATCTTATATTTTTTAACAAAGTTGATAATCGGTGTAACCATTTGTTCTGACAAGCCTAGTAAAACCAAAGGGGGCATAACAATATAAATGAGTGATTGTTCAAGCATGTGAGCACTAAATTGATATTTGTCACCTAAAATATGTAGAGGACTTCCTAATGCGAGAAATATAATCATTAATCCGCAAAAGAACGTTACTTTCCCTAAACCATTAACAAAAATTTCTTTGCTTTTTCGTATTTTAAAAAGATAGATTCTAAGGATTAATAGGATTGAAATAAAAAGTAAGGGGTTCCAAAGTTCAAAAAAAGTATAACTAGAAAGTTCAAGGTGCTGGTCTTCTATACCTGAAGCATATACACCTCTCGGAAGATATGAGATGAAAAATACGATTAAAATTATGATTCCTTTCATGAAGGTCATAGGAAAACCTCTCTTCGTTAAATTTTTTTACAAAGTAATACTATCATATAAATTTGTTGAAAATGTGAAGAAACACATAAGTAAAGGTACATCCTCTAGTGAAACCAATTGTTTCTATAGTTTAAGTAGTAATTAATTAGTCTTTTGTATTAGTTTTGGCAAAGTTAGTCCTCTGTACCTCTATACCCCCATCTTGGCTTACCATGACAGCATCGGCAACTTCCTCTTCCTATACAATATTGACACCCACGAATACCAAATAGTTATTTAATAAGCAGTTCACATAGAAATAAATTATTTAACATTCAAACATCTAATTGACCAAAAGAAAAGTTTTACATATACTAATATACAAATAAACGTTTGAATAAGGGGTGTAGTGATGAAACACGATGATGTTTGTGAAATATCCTGTGTGGATGGAGAAAAAGTACAAAAAGTGAAGGAATCAGTCTCCAACCAAAACACTATCGCTGTTGCACAAATATTTAAGGCTCTTGCAGATGACACAAGGATTAAAATTGCTTGAGCGAAACCGCGACAAAATCGCAGAAAAATATAACAATTTACAAAGGCAAATAGCTCAAATTAACTAATAAATAGTTGCTTAAATTTAAATACTATATTATTCCTAATAGCTAAAATCTATAATACATATTAGAAGTTATGAATTTGTTTACTAGAAGTAATTAAAATATGCTTTATATTATTTGTAATATTGATGTGGCAGATAATCTTTAAGTCATTGATAACATCACATCTACAACATTTTGATCATTATTGAACTCACTACTCCTCTAGAAAAAGGGGACCATAGTGGGTTTTCTATATTTTGAAATAACCCTAAATCTATAATAAGAATAAGAATTAAACTACAATAGATTTTAGTCTAATCCGCGAATACTCACTAATTAGCCTAAATTATACATTATATGACACCTTCCGCTATTTTATTCTCATATTCCTTGAAAATTGTTTGAATTTAGTATAAAGTTTATATATACATCACACAATAAACCTGTTTAACATGGTATTAGAGGTGATTGTATGTGCAATAAGGAGGAAGACAACGAAATGGCTATAGATTTAACATATACTGAAAAGGAGCTGAAAGAAATGCAAAAAAACGCACGAAAAAAGAAAATTTTAGCTCTTGTAAATAAAGCATGTGATCGTAACGATGAAGCTCTTAGAAAGTTGAGTAAGAATTGAACTTTGAATATTTAACATATGAAGATTTATTAGCAATACATGATCTTGCACTAGAACGATACGGTGGTTTGGCAGGTTATGAAAAGGGTTGTGTAGAAGCAAAGGCTGCAATGCCACAAGAAGGGTTCGGCGATTTCGAATATTATCCTAGATTGTTTCTAAAAGCTGCAGTTTATATGTATTTCATTACTATTAATCATTGTTTTAAAGATGGAAACAAAAGAACTGGTTATTTAGCAGCTAGTACTTTTTTGAATTTGAATGGTTATAAAATTACCGTTTCAAATGAAGAGTTATTTAATAGATGTATAGAGATTGCTGACAAAAACTCTAGACCTTTACTAGAAGATGTTGAAATTTGGTTGGAAAAACATTCTGAGATTTATTATTACCAAGATGACCTTGATTAATGATTACTTATTTGTCTATATAGAGAGATAAGTAATCATTTTTTAATGCAAACTTTATGAATATGACTAAAATAGTTATTTATTAGCCACCACTATGTTTTGAAGAATTTTTTCTTTAAAGGTAACAGAGGACGTCAAAATGAAGAGTGCTTTTAGATATAAATTAATAATTCAACTATTCGTATAACACCAATTAACACTAATTACCGATTTAGTCTAAACCGCCTTAACCTATTGATATCAATGGGTTTTGGGCGTTTTTTTATGTGCTTAGGTTGTTCGCAAAATTTCTATTAACACTAATCGAACTTACCAAACATCCTTATTCAAGATATGGGGCAGCATTCCTGTAATGAATGAAAATGAGGTTTGAACAAAAAAATAACCTCTTGGTAGAATGAGAGAGTCCTAAAGCCGGCTAGCAAAAAGGACGAACTCAATTAACACCAGGAGGTCTTAAAATGAATTATAACCAAAATGAAAAGATTGCTCAAATCACTTCTCAAACTCTTATTATAGGTGTTGATATTGCCAAGTACAAGCATGTCGCACGTGCACAGGACTATAGAGGAATGGAGTTTGGTTCCCCGTGTTATTTTGATAATACCAAGCCAGGATTTGAACTGTTTCTCAATTGGATCAATCAATTAAAGCTAGAACAACAGATGCAAAAAGTGATAGTAGGAATGGAACCTACTGGCCACTATTGGCTAAACCTAGCACATATACAAAAAGAGAATGATATAAAGTTTGTCGCTGTGAACCCGATACATGTTAAGAGGAGTAAGGAACTTGACGATAATTCACCGACTAAAAACGATGTGAAAGACGCTAAGTCATCGCTCAGTTGGTCAAGGACGGGAGATATGCTGAACCAACGATTCCACAAGGTGTTTATGCAGAACTCCGCGTGGCGAAAAAAATACGTGATCTCCTAACTGATGACCTTCAAACGGTGCAAGGCCAGATTCACAACTGGCTAGATCGGTATTTTCCTGAGTTTTTAACCGTCTTTAAGAGTTGGGAAGGGAAAGCAGCCTTACAGTTTTTAAGGCTAGGAGCCTTACCACATGAACTGACTGATTTCACTAATCAGTTCTTATTGGAACATTTACGAAAGGCAGTTAGTCGGAGTGTGGGACTAAACAAAATACTAGAGTTAAAACAAGCAGCAAAAGAGTCCATCGGACTTCGCCAAGGTGCTGGTATGGCTAAATTAGAACTAGCAACTCTGCTTGATAAGTATGACTAGATACAAAAGAAGTTCGTAGAACTAGATGATAAGATAGATAACCTAATTGAACATATTCCTGGTGTTCAACAAATGTTAGCTATTAAGGGAGTAGGCAGAGATACGGTTGCCGGCTTCTTTGCGGAAGTAGGAAATCTTCAAGATTATTCTCACCCTAGACAAATCATAAAGCTAGCTGGACTGAGCTTGAAGGAGAATACCTCTGGCAAACATAAAGGACAAACAAAAATCACCAAACGAGGTAGGAAGAAGCTAAGGGCTCTCCTTTTCAGGGTTTGTATGATTATGGTTGCGAAGAATTCGGCTTTTAAAGCGTTACATGCCTATTACACGCAGCGTCCGGATAATCCTCTAAAGAAAATGCAGTCTTTGATAGCCTTGTGCAATAAGTTAATACGTATATTATTTGCCATTGGTAAAAAACAATTTGAGTTTAGTGAAGAGCGAATGTTAAAGGATATCCCTCATATGAGAGTAAACGTAGAAGTTGAAAAAACAGCTTAAATCAGTAGGACCAGTATAGTAGAAAAGAGTTTTAGGTGTTAGAAGTCTCGTACATTTGAAGCACGGATTAGTCAGCAAAGCAATAAAACTTCGGGCAAGGACCCTGTGGGGCAGCATGACTGACATCCACCTCATGGAAAGGTTGGACGAAGGAATTTGAGAGCGAAGACTCTGTGAGGCATGGGAGGGTTGACCTCCATAAGATATGTGGATATCCACCAGTGCGATCATATTTTTACTCATCCACCATTTTTTTGTAAGTGCGTGGCTGATGAGCTATCAGTCTTTTTACTCCAAAGCTCCAAATTTATCCTTACGAGATAAATCCAACCATAGTATCGAGCTTAAACTCTAAAATTACAATTTATAAAATACTGAGAATACTGGAGAAAACGTGAGTTTTCACTTTGTTTATTGAGGGAGGTTTATGGAATAGGAACTATTCTTATTAGTAAAATCGTTGGTAATTGCATTAGGTATAAATAGAGAAGGATTTCTTCGGGAATGATATACACAAACAAATTGAAAGGTCGATGTTATTGAAGAAAAAGCAAATGTTTTCTCTAACTATGATAGTCATTCCTTGGCTTTCTGTTTTGTTTATGGACAAGAAATCATTCTTAAGGTATTTACCTGTTGCAAGTTTTGTTAATCTATTTATAAGTGTCTTTAGTGTCATCAGCAATAAGAAAAGATGGTGGAAAAATAAAAACCCATTCTCCCCAGGGAATGTAGATTTCTCATACATATTAGGGCCATACTTTGTAGCAACATTATGGATATTTAAATTTACTTATGGTAATTTCCCGAAATATTTGATTGTTAATGTAATGCTAAATATCTTTAATGCTTTTCCTATGGCTACTGTGTGGGAAAAGGTGGGTGCATTTAAATTTAAAAAAATCACTCATACTAGCTGGTACTTTATTTGTATATTGCTATCAATTATTATCTACGGATATCAATATGTCATCGAAAAAACGATTGTAAATGAGAGTAGACTAAAATTATAGTTATAAAATATATCGCTTACGCTAGCTACTGTTAAAAGGGTGTTGATCCAGAGGTGGATTAATGCCTATTTCTGTTGAATTTCTTTGTTGTATAAAAGAAGCAGTTTTACTCAAGAGGAATAGCAAAAAAATAAAGACATAAAACAAAGTTACGCTTTGTAGATATTTTCTTCTAGCTTCAACATTTAAACCACTTATTGACAACGAGAAAAAGTGGATATATATTTGTCTAAGAAAAAATTAAATGAAATGCCTAATCTAAATTGAGCGGGGGAACCAATCTTTTGGGGTGAATCTACGTTTAGTAGAAGGAGACTCTCAACTCCTAATCCGTCAGCTAACCTCGTAGGCGAATTGAGGGTGGAATGTATTTAATGATACGGGCCATTCTATTTTTTAGAATGGTCTTTTTTATTTTCTGGAAAGGACGGAGACAAATGAAGCAAATAGCCGTACTAGGATTGGGTAGATTTGGAGGGAGTTTAGTTAAAGAATTTAATGAATTAGGAATTGATACAATGGCAGTAGACAAAAGCATAGACAAAGTAAATGAATTTGCTTCTTATGCCACTCATGCTATCCAAGCAAATACTCTTGATGAACCTACTCTGAAGCATTTAGGTATTAGAAATTTTGATTTAGTGGTTGTCTCATTCGGAGACGATATTGAAGCAAGTATCTTAACTACCCTCCATTTAAAAGAGCTGGGAGTTAAGCAAGTGTGGGCAAAGGCTCAAAATGACTATCATCATAAAGTTTTAGATAAAATTGGTGCGGATCGAATTATTCACCCAGAAAGGGACATGGCCAAACGGGTAGCCCATTATATCGCATCCGAAAAAATTATTGATTATATTGAACTTTCTAAGGACCATAGTATCGTTGAAATAGTAGCATCCGATAAATTACATAATCAAACTTTACTTGAACTCGATGTTAGAGCAAAATATGGGTGCAGTGTGGTTGCTGTTCAGCGCGGGGAGGACGTAATTGTTGCACCAGTAGCGGAAGAGGTATTACAAAAAGGAGATGTTTTGATTGTGATAGGACATAATTCCGATTTAAACCGTTTTGAAGAAAAAGGTGTGTAACATGAAAAATAAATTTATAAACGTAAATCCGTCGCAATTATTGGTTTTGGTTTTTGCTATTTCTATACTATTGGGTACAATTCTTCTTAAACTTCCTTTTGCAACGACAACTACTGTTAGTTGGCTGGATGCACTTTTTACAGCTACATCAGCCATGACAGTTACAGGCCTTGTAGTTGTTGATACAGAAACAGCCTATACTCTTTTTGGTGAGATCGTCATTGCTTCTTTAATTCAGTTAGGGGGATTAGGGATCATGTCCTTTGCTGTCCTTATCTACTTGGTTCTTGGAAGGAAGATTGGTTTTAAAGAAAGAGTTCTCGTCCAACAGGCTTTAAATCAAACTTCTCTAGGAGGGGTTGTTCAATTAGTAAGAAATCTATTCATCTTTTCATTAGGTATCGAGCTAATAGCCATGATTTTACTATCTCTGCGTTGGGTTCCTGAAATGGGGTTTGCTAAAGGAATCTATTATAGCTTTTTTCATTCTATTTCAGCCTTTAATAATGCTGGATTTGCCTTATGGTCTGACGGTTTAAGCCGTTATGTTGGAGATCCAGTTGTTAATATTGTTATAACTTTACTCTTTATCATAGGGGGAATTGGCTTTACCGTTTTAGCCGACCTAAAGAATAAACGAACGTTTCAAAAGCTTAGCCTACATTCGAAAATTATGATCATTGGTACGTTTGTTATAAACCTATTAGCCATGTTCTTTATATTCTTCTTGGAATATGGAAACCCCAATTCATTAGGGTCCTTATCTGTAGTGGAAAAATGGTGGGCATCGTATTTTCAAGCTGTTACGCCTAGGACAGCAGGATTTAACACTTTAGATATTGGGAGTTTAACCGACCCCACTATTCATCTAATGATTCTCTTAATGTTTGTAGGTGCTGGAAGTGCTTCTACAGGTGGGGGAATTAAACTAACCACATTCTTAATTATTGTGTTGACGGTTGTTACTTATTTAAAAGGAAAAAAAGAAATCGTTGTTGCTAGAAGATCTATAAGCGATACCATCATTTTTCGGTCACTTGCTATTACTATGATTGCTCTAACATTAGTATTTTTAGCTGTCTTTGTATTAACCATTACGGAGGATTCAACTTTCTTACCAATTTTGTTTGAGGTTGTTTCTGCTTTTGGTACCGTAGGCTTATCTATGGGGATTACTGCTTCCCTTTCAATTATTGGTAAGATAGTTATTATCATAGTCATGTTCACTGGTAAATTAGGGCCATTAACACTCGCATTTTCTCTTGCACGGCAGGAAAAATCTAAAATACGTTATCCTCAAGAGGATGTTTTAACAGGATAAGTATGTATGATTCATTTGGCCACCTTTAAGGTGGCTTTATTAAAGATATTTCAAGTTTGTGATAGGGGGCATTAATTTAGAAAGATTAATGCTTTTTCTTATGGAATCTTTTATTGCAGTTAAGGGCAGCATCCTTTAATGAGATAATGAGAATGAAATTTAAAGCTATGATTGTGAACCCATACACTTAAATAATAGGGGGCTTTTATTGTGCGAAATGTTTCTGGCTCAAATTGAGATTGGCTACAATACTCAGGTAAAGGTCAGACAGTTCCTGTCGGAACTGAAGGGTTATATCGAAGAATCAAATGATGGGGTAACGCCCTGAAGGGTTCTCTCTTAGTCGAATAGCATTTGAGTTAGTAAGAATGATAGTGTTATAAGCTCGGCGAAAAGGCGTGAGAAATTACCGTAGCAGTTTTGGCTGCCGAAAGCCTCCTCGATGGAGTGGTGTAATTCATGGTGCTTGAGTTGATTGAATATGGTGAGAATGCAAATAAACCTATAATAAAAGGTTAAGCTGACGAACTTCTGAATGTACGGGTCTACACGCCCAATACATAGAAATGTGTATATCACTTAATGTGAGGTTAACAGTGGATGAGTAAGACTAACAAATATAAAAGTCCATGATATGTTACAGGCATATGAACGGTTAACAGGCTTACAGGAAGCACCTAAGTTCATTCTATAATAGATATAATTCAACATTGTAAGCTGATATCGTGGAGAGCTTACTCTCTAAGAAGCGTTGATAAGGAAAGCAGTAATGAAAATAGTTACTGTATAACTTGTCTTTGTATCAGTGAAAGTGGTGGCACAGTACCAAGGAAAGGTCTAATCAACCTGGAGGGATAGCCACTAGACTAAAAAGAATCATTCAACCATGTAACACAGTTCTTTATCGGTTAATAAGGTTCTTGTGAGACTAAGAGAGGTTCAACTCCCAAGGGAGTCACCAACTTGTTGAAACGGAAGAAACTGAGACACAATGAATATTACGATATGCAACATTGCTTCGATAATTTATATTCTCAAAGTGTCGATGGTCAAAATTTCTATGACTTAATGAAACTGATCAGATCCGATGAAAATATACGTCTTGCTTATCGAAACATTAAAAGAAACACAGGGAGTAAAACAGCAGGGACAAATAAATTAACCATTGATGACATTAAGCATTTGTCGGTAGAAGGAGTAATTGAACACGTTCAAAATTCGCTTCAATCATACAAACCAGAATGTGTACGACGAGTTTTTATTCCTAAAGCAAATGGAAAAGTAAGACCACTAGGAATACCGACAATCTGGGACAGAATTATCCAACAATGTATCTTACAAGTCTTAGAACCCATCTGTGAAGCAAAATTTCATAAACATAGTTACGGCTTTAGACCAAATAGAAGTACCCACCATGCAAAAGCGAGATTAGAATCGCTTATCAATATGGCGGGTCTTTATCATTGTGTAGATGTGGACATAAAAGGATTTTTTGATAACGTCAACCATAGTAAGTTACTCAAACAAATATGGTCTATGGGCATTAAAGATAAATCCTTACTCTCTATTATTTCAAAGCTATTGAAAGCAGAGATTGAAGGAGAGGGTTTGCCAACCAAAGGAACCCCGCAAGGGGGAATACTTTCACCACTCTTATCAAATATTGTTCTAAATGAACTGGATTGGTGGGTCAGTAATCAATGGGAAACGTTTAAGAGTAACCATGAATATAAACAGAATGGAAGTAGAGTTAAGCAACTCAAGAAGTCAAACCTAAAGGAATGTTACATTGTCAGGTACGCTGATGATTTTAAGGTACTCTGTCACTCGCTCGCAAGCGATAAAAATGAATTATGCGATTACGGATTTTCTAAAAAACAGATTACATCTAGAGACAAGTGATGAAAAATCGAAGGTTATCAATTTAAAGAAGAATTCTTCCGAATTCCTTGGGTTCTCATTTCGAGCGATACAAAAAGGGAAAACTAGGTTTGGATTTGTAGCACAATCCAATATGACGAAGAAAGCTAAGTCCAATGCCCTCATTAAAATTAAAGATTCTATAAAAACAATACAGAAAAAACCGTGTGCCGAAACAGTTTGGCACTACAATACAGTAGTAATGGGAATTCAAAACTATTACGCACCAGCAACTAACATTTCTAATAATTTAAGTGAGTTGTCCTCCCACCTAAACAAGACTTTATATAATCGACTAAAGCATTTCAGAACAAAAGCTAAGTTTGATGAAATGACTACCACGCTCCAAAAACGCTATAAAGGATATTCACCACAATTCTTTAAAATTCAAAACATGGTGTTTGTCCCTATCTATGCCCAACGGCATAAAACGAATCTTTGCTTCTCGCAAGATATAAGTAATTATACTGCCGAAGGTAGAAAGAAAATACACAACAATTTAAAAGCGATTAACAAGAGCGTTTTAAGTCATGTCATGAAAATCTTTATTCCAAATCGAACGATTGAATATAACGATAACCGCATTAGCAAGTTCATTGCTCAATATGGAAAATGTGCAGTTACAGGAGCAGAACTTGGTAAGAGTGATTGGCATTGTCATCATAAGATTCCTTACCATATCTCAAAGGATGACCGTTATTCAAACTTGATAGTTCTACATGAAACTCTTCACAGGCTCGTACATCTGAAAGATATTAATAAAATTAATTCTATTCTTGATGATTTACAACTGAACAGCAAACTAAAGGGAAAAGTAAATGAACTCAGAAGCTTATGTAAAAACTATACGATTTGATTGGAATTAAACTAATTTCACTTGAGTACATAGAATTGAATGAATTGGATTAGTTGGAACGCCGTATGCGGTGAAAGTCGCACGTACGGTGTGAACAGGGGGGTGCGACAAGAAGCAACTTCTTCCGCACAAAGTCAGTGTCTCTTCGAGACTATCTAGTTGCATAAGATATTCCCTTCCGAAACTGCATTATGAGTAATCGTAATGTAGGTTGCATAAGGTGATGCCAAACCAGATGCCAGTGTCTTAGCAGATGGAGGCTAGGGGAAAGAGTAGTATGGTTAACGATAAGTGAATCTTTATAAGCATCGTCAACACAGTCGTTAGATAGGACACAGCAATACTAGCGTTTTTATAGGTAGGGAAAGTATTTTCCCCTTTAATACTTTCAATGCAACCCACAGACCTATCGGTGTATTGGAGGAACCTAATCTACTCGCATCTGACAGAAGTTGAACTTGGTAAGTCCATTTGGGGTCCTAAACATAGAGGTAAGCTTAGCGTAAGCGAAGCCCAATTCCCCAAGGGGATATAGGAGGTTGGAAAAAGCAAACGCCACCATGTCGAAAGGCAACAGAAATCGGAAATAACTGGGTGGATAATGTCTTCTGACAAACCCGAAAGGGTGCTGAATTCCAATTGGTGTGCAACATGGGATAAAGCGTTTAAGAATAATTCCAAAGGAGGGTAACAGACGATGTATACTTCTATAAAGAAGTCCGCATTACCAGACATTACTGATTGGGATCGTATTAACTGGTTAAAGATTAGTCAGTATGTAGAGATATTCCAACAACGAATATACCATGCCGAACGTTTTGGGAAAATCCGCAAAGTAAGGGACTTACAAAGGCTACTTATGAAAAGCCAAGCCGCATTACTGCTCTCAATTCGTAGGGTTACCCAAATCAATAAAGGGAAACGTACAGCAGGGGTCGATGGATATAAAGCCTTGACTCCATATGAGAGAGTAGAACTCTACAATAAAATGAAAAATCTAAACATCAATGGCCATAGACCGAAACCAACTTATCGGACATATATCGAAAAAAAGAACGGTAAACTTAGACCACTGGGGATACCAACGATTAAAGATAGAGTCTATCAAAATATTGCTAAATTAGCTCTTGAACCACAGTGGGAAGCCAAATTTGAACCAACCTCATATGGGTTCAGACCAAAAAGGAATTGTCACGATGCTATCGAAAGAATCTTCAATACTATTGGAAACAAAAAGCAATGGATTTTTGAAGGTGATTTCAAGGGCTGTTTCGACAACCTCAATCATGACTATATCCTTGAACAAATAAAGGGATTCCCAGCCTTTAATGTGGTAGAAAAATGGCTAAAAGCAGGCTTTGTCGACAACAAGGTTTTTCATGTATCAGAAAATGGCACCCCGCAAGGGGGTATCATCTCACCTCTTCTAGCTAATATTGCATTACATGGTTTAGAAAGTCTGCTCAATATTAGTTATAGAGAAGAAAAGAGAAAAACTAAGGTATCTTTTGTAAATCAGACTAAGTATGCAGTGGTAAAGTATGCAGATGACTTCGTCATCATGTGTGAATCTGAGGAAGAGGCTTACGAATTATATAACAAGATAAAACCTTATCTAACAACAAGAGGTTTAGAGTTAGCATTAGAAAAGACAAAAGTAACTCATATCGAAAATGGGTTTGATTTCTTAGGTTTTAATATAAGAAAATACAAAACTCACAATGGGAACAAAGTTCTTATCAAACCGTCCAAGGATAGCATCAAAGTTGCTAAAAAGAAGTTAACCGATAAAACAAGACAATTCTATGGAAAAAACGTACAAGTGCTTGTCAGTACACTTAATCCTATAATAATAGGTACGGCAAATTATTGGAGTCCAAGTGTCGCCAAAGAAGTCTTTTCCGAAATGGATTCTCATATTTGGACAACCCAATATAAGTTTCTAAGAAGGCTGCACCCAAAAAAGAGTGGGCGATGGATTATTCAAAGGTACTACAAACCAGATAAAACTGGTCAAAGTAAGAGTAAGTGGATACTAACTGACCCTATAACCAATAACCAACTCAAAAGGATGTCCTGGACACCGATTGTAAGGCATGTACAAATCAAATACAATTACAGTCCTTTTAACAAATACCTAAAAGGATACTTTGAAAAACGTGATATTAAAGAGTTCGATAAAAATAATGTAGCGTATAGGCAAAAGTTAGCCAAAAAGCAAAAATACAAATGCCCTTTATGCACCCACTCAATAACAGATGGTTCTGAAGGGTTAGAAACACATCACAAAATCCCTAGAGTAAAAGGCGGAAGTAATGAATATAAAAATCTAGAATTAGTTCACATTTCTTGTCACCTTGAATACCACAAGGTATTCCCAGCTATTGGAGAAACTCCAAATGACATTCAACATAGAAGTGTCAAGAGATATATCAAGGGCAAGAAACTATCAGGACTAATCTAGCCAAAGTTTGGACAAAGGCATGCTTGAGCCGTATGTTGGGAAACTAACACGTACGGTTCTTAGGGGGGACGGTGACTGAGAGGTTGCCCTTCTACCCGACAAAAGGGAGCGATAATCTCAAACCCTTACCTATCTGTATTAATAACATGTTTCAAAAGGAACTTCAATGTTGCTGCAAGTGAGTAATAATCTTAGAAGGGTTAAAACTCTTTTTATATCAAAAAGGTTTACTTTTGAGAGTACTAATACAGACTTTTAGAGATATCGCGTAAGCTGGTAACGGTAAAGGGGACCTATAAGAAGTAACACCAGTTAGAAAAAATGACGAGTGACATCATAATACTAAAACCAAAAAGCCTTTCAGTATTATTGTGTCATTTTATATTAAGTATCTTTGTGTCATTTTATTAATTCATGTCGCAATCTTTAATAAAATGGATTCCAGGTGCAAATAATTAAAGTAGATGCTCTAAATTAATCTAAGGACACTGAAAAAAACATCAGTTCAGTATGTTTGTGTCACTCTTGTAAGTATTTTTGTGTCGCTCGAGTCAGAACAAAGGGAACAGTATAGTAATAGAAAAGGTACTTCAACAATTCGTATAACACCAATTTTGTGAATTATTTAAAAAGGTGTTATAGACTCCGTATTTTGTCCTATTGTATATAGAATAGAAAAATATGTTCAATTCTGCATTAAGGGTTTGCGGAACAATGTTAAAAAACATAGTCGTTATCTAGACACATATAGGCGAGACGAAAACAAATAGTTTCCTTCAGATGGTATCTTTAGTGGAGAAAGTGTAGAGCATTCTATGCTGTTGTAGCAGCGAAAAAGGCTTCGCTTACCCCAAAAATGGTTGAATTTAATATTACTATTCATGATTATTAACAAAAAAGTATAGATAATTTAAGAAAAGA
Organism: Robertmurraya sp. GLU-23; assembly: GCF_052983275.1. Classification (NCBI taxonomy): domain Bacteria; kingdom Bacillati; phylum Bacillota; class Bacilli; order Caryophanales; family Bacillaceae; genus Robertmurraya; species Robertmurraya sp. GLU-23. Next base: position 66,748 of record NZ_JBRKCV010000007.1, on the reverse strand, counting down.
AATTTTTAGATAATTTAATTGATTATCTTGGATACACAAAAACAATGCTATTTCATTTCAAAACCAGAGAGGAAGTCGTCTCTGGTTTTACTTTTTGTTTTTATTCATAGTAGTAGGGGGGAAATATAATAAGACAGATGACATTTCGGTCACCTGTCTTTTATTGTACTTCTATTCGTTATAAGAATAATGTACAGTGAATATTGGGTCTAAACGATAATCAAAAGAAACAACAGTTTTGTTGGTAGCAGGAATTGGGGTAAAGTATTTCTGAAGTTCCGCTCCATTTTCATCGATTCCTTTTGTTAAGTTTTGATCAACAATCGCGCTAGTTGGCAACAACACCACTAATTCGACTCTACCTCCACTTGGGTACAGTTGTAACCCGGAGAAAGGAAGTTGAGTAACAAATTCATAATGATTTGGTTGTCCTGGTACTTCATAAATGTTGTGCTCATAGGTGATTTCATAAACGAAATGACCTTCCTTTGAACGTCCTGGAAGTTTCGTCAATTCGGTTTTTTTCATTACAGAAACCAGAATGGCCTTGTTTACATCATCCAAGACCTCTCTTAGATTTCCTAACACTGCGTGTTCCTGGATATCTTCTGTACTTTCAAGAATGTCAGCTTTTAGTGGAATCATAGGCAGCTGAAACTGTTCCCCTCTTGATTCAGCATCCTTTCGTAGAAATTCCAATACATGCGGTGGAACACTAGTCCCAGATGGAATGTACCAAAATTGCCCTTCTGGAATTGCCTCAACAGTTTGAAGGAGAGTTTGAACTTTAACCCGGTCAGAACGCCCTTCATTGTAACGGGAAAGCCTTTGAATAGTTGCGGTCATTTCCTGCAAAAAAATAATGTTCATTTTTCTTACCTCCATAGAGTTTGTTATAGATGGAGGTTTTTCCACAAAAGACCTACTACCATTGATTCCCCTTTCTTTACACAATCACATGGATAAGCCTTGTTCCGTATTTTCCATTCCTTTATAAGACAATTTACATTGCCTTTTTAAAAAAATTTTTATATAATGCTTATATGTTTAATAATGGAACGTAGACATCCCTTTGACTGATATTGCCGTATCAGTATGATTGGTTGGTCTATGGGAAAAACAACTATCTGATTATTAGTATAGTTGTTTTTTTTTATGTGGTCAAGCGAAAAAGAAACTTTTCTTTACATTAAAAGTATAATATAATGAAAATAAGGAAAGAATTTTTAACATAAGATTCAACTAAGAGGAGGTGTGTTTAAGATGGAAGACATAGCGAAGGTGATTGGACAGAACATCGAAAGGTTGAAGCAATCTAAAGGATTAACCAATGAAGACATCGGTAACATAATTGGGGTGACCAGAGTTACAGTAGCTAAATACCTATCGGGTGATCAGGTCATTGATAGTGCCAGATTATTTAGGTTAGCTAATAAATATAACCTGCCATTAAAATGGTTTTTAGTTTCAGATGAAGAATCCATGTCATTTATGTTTAGAGCTGATAATCCTCAGGAAAACTTTGACGATGATTTAGCCCATTATCTAAACAAATTTCTTAATGAATACATCCGAATCTTGGAATTGGCTGGAGAAAATAACTTAGCTTTTTTGCCTCAAGCATATAAATTACATCTAAAAGAAAATAAACTGACTGATGATGACCATGAATTAATAAAAGAAATTGCCGAAAAACAAAGAAAAGCATTTGGAGTGGATGAGGTTATTGATTATGACATCTATTCCATACTTGAAAAAAATAATATTAATGTGTTGGCATTAAGAATGGACAATAGTAAGATATTTGGATTATCGGCTTATTCAGAGGATAAGGGTGCTTTTATCATCATTAATGATCATCCTGATATCCCTGAGGAGAGAAAGATATTTAGTGCTGTTCATGAACTAGGGCACCTTATCTTCCACAGAGAGGATTATGACAGGGAGCCGGGAGAATTAGCATATAGTAAATCACGTAATAATATAAACGAAAAATTAGTTGATAATTTTTCAAGTTATTTCTTAATTCCAAGAAATCAACTTAGAGGATATAAAAAACTATTCCGTGGATTCATTTCAAATTTCAGCAATGTTTATGAAGTTAAAAAAGAATTTGGTGTTAGCGCAAAGGCTTTGCTGATGGCCTTAAAAGAAGAAGGATATATAGAACAAAAGACTTTTGGAGCATTATTTAACAACTTAAAAAGAATGGGGTTTGATTTTAAAGAGCCACAACCTATTGAATATATTGAAAAAAATAAAAAAATGAAATCCATTCTTCGTAGATTATACTTAGAAGATAAGGTGACTACAAATAAGGTTGCCGAATTGTTATTATTAAACGACAAGGAGGCACGCCTGCTTGTTAAAGCATGGGCTGAAGAAGAGGACTATGGAGATCAATATACAGAAGATTAGAAGCCTTTTAGGCAAAGTAGGAGTATTAGATAATAATATCCTAAATGATTTCACAGAACTTCAATGTATATCTTTAATTAATAAAGTTTTTGTAAAAGTCTATATTCCCCAAAGTATACTGGATCGTGAAGCAATACTTGAAACCATTCAATCTAATATGGAGTGGTTGGAGTACCAACCAACCGCCTTAGAACAATTCGAATCCTTTGAGTTCTTATCGAGAATATTGGATGAAAAGCCGGCTCTTTCTGAATATGATGCCGAATGTATTGCTATTGCAAGGGAAAAAATGATTTACTGTACATCAAATGAAAAAAGAGTCATGAGTATTTGTCAAGAATATGAAATCGAATGTACAGGGACGGTGGGAATACTTTGTTGTGCATTCGAGCACGGACTTATCAGTAAGGGAGAATTCCATCGTTTAGTAAAAAAATTGTTCTCTCCGGAATGCTCAGCTTATTTAGGGCGTAAAGTAAAGCATGCCTTATTTTCTTACTATAAAATAAAAGAGTCATAAAGAAGGATTTCAGTAGCGAAGAATATAAATGAAGTAAGTTAGGTAGAAAAGGACCATGAAAGTGGTCCGTTTTTTTTCACATATATGCTTTAGTTTATACTTCGACAGAGTTCTCTTTGAATTCAACTATTTGATAATACTTACATTACGAATTATCGAAGAAAGATAGATTTTCGAAACCTGATTCCATTGTTTACTTTGATTTGCTTTGACAAGAGCATCTAAAGTTTATACTATATTTTTAACAGAACCCACCACGCCTCTTAACAATGCGGACCAAGGTGGGTCATTTTTTATCCATTTAGATTTATAATTGTATTTTGGAGTTATTTTCTAGTAGATTCAATGTGATCTATGACTTTTTTACTTTCCTCAATAGATAAGTTTGTATACTTGGTAGTTGTTTCAAATGAACTGTGGCCCAGTTGGTCTCTCAATAAAACTGCTCCACCACCTTTACGAACCCATTCGCTTGCAAAGGAGTGACGAAATTTATGCGGACTTAAAGCTTTTCCAATTTCAAATTCTTCATTTGAATTAAAGGCCCGGGTGTATTTCTCCACAAGACTCTGAATAGCTCGGACAGATATAGGTTGAGCAGCCCCTTTATATTTAGCCAAAAATACGTAAGGTTCATTGTTTTGAGGTTTATATCGCTCTTGTCTAACACGTAAGTATTCCTTTAAATCATTCATGGCAGAAGGGAGGACTAATACTGTATCCGCCTTGTTTCCTTTGCGGACAATATCAATCTGCTCTTTTTGAAAATCAATAGAGTGAAGGGTGAGGCTAGCAATTTCACTTACCCGAACACCGCTGCCTAACATCATACTAATAAGAGCAATGTCACGTTCCTTATCTCTTAGAAAGAGAGATTTCTTCTTTGATTCCAGATTCTTCTCATATCCGTTCTTCAAATAATTTAAAAATTCCGTAATCTCGTCGTCTCCTAATATTACTGAACTTATTTTCCTTGCACGGTTGCTAGCGGTTGCTTTTTCTTTACCTACAACTATTTTCTTAAATACGTTTCTATAAAAATAACATTCACCATTTTCATCTTCAGTTTCCGTTGTTAAATAGTTAAATAAAGATTTAAGAGCGCTTATATTCCGATGAACTGACTGCTCTGAACGCTTTTTAATTACATTTTCGCGTTCACTGATGTTTTCTTCTTCCAATAATTCCTTATAATATTCCACGTTCTCTTTGCTAAGTATCTCTAAAATAGAGAGTGGTGTGTCCTTAATGTGATTTACTTGAGTTAAACCTTCCGACTTCAGCCATTCAAAGAACTTTTGAAAGTCGTGAACATAGCCAAGGAGAGTAGAAACAGAAAATTTCGCTCGTTTTTTTGCACGGATGTACTCAATAACATATTCCGGCATATCAACCAATTTACTTTCTAAGCGTTTTTCGTGCATTAATTTTTCACGAGAAGGACCAGCCATTATACATCATCACCTTATTTGTCGGATTTTGTCGAAAGTATGCGTGAAATCCAATCTTTACGCATAGTTAACCATAATTTATTTATTGTCAACTAAATGAAAGTTATCCATTACTAAGAGGAAGTCTAATAACAAATTCAATAGTGAAAGAAAAAATTTCGAAAATAAAGTATTAGTTACTTATAAAAGTATTTCTTCCATACCCAGTTAATTGATCTCTATAACCTTGTAGTAAGCGTAGTTTTGCATTAGTGTAGCCCATGTTTTCCCTTAATTCCTTAGTTGTGATTAAAGGGTTTTCTAATAGAATCTTTTGAACCTTGCTTAACTCATTAATATCGTAATTTGTTTTATGAACCATAAAAGGGGAGAGATGCTCTCCAATATTAATAGGAGCTAACTACTCACTACCTGTCCACTCTAATAATCTAATCTGTTTTTGAAACTTTAATAGGTTATCTTGTTCAATCAAAAACCTATAAATAAGGTCACTTTTTATAGCAGCTATATCTGTATCCTCCATATAACTTTTCTCAAGTAAGAAAACTACAATTCCCATAAATGTGTCTATTATTTGAAGAGGGATGGACTTCTTCGAGTCTTGAGAGATGGCTTTAAGGATTCGATAATTCTTATTTCTGTAGGCAGAATGGGCATTCATTTGTTCGACTAGCTTTTCATTTAATTTAATTCGATCGTATTCATCGTTTTTATCGATTTTTATTTTTACCTGTACTAATTGATTTGCATGGTCTAAGTGGGATAAATCTCTGGTCAGGCCATAAGATAGCCTTTCTGGGATCTTTATGTAGAATAAATTACGCAATTCTTGTGTACTTAATCCTATTTTGGCGGCCGAGGCAAGAGCATCCTGGTTATTTACAATTAGAATGTTAATTCTCATATTCTCATTAATGGCTGTATGTAAGGCTTGGAAATACTTTTTTATATGACGGTCTTTAGTGTATTCAGTAAAGTGTATTCAGTAAAGTGTAGCTCGCTTTTAGATCCACTGCTTTTAAATATTTTGCGTATCTTTTCAACGATGACCGCTAATGAAGTGTCTAACTCACCATAAGCTCCATAATATGAATACTGCTTATTGAATTGATCAATTTTATTAGATTCGTCGAAATAAATTAAATAGTTCATAGGCGTCTCCAATATGACATTAGGTTGTTTTGGTTGACTAAAAGAATATTAATAGGTAATATATTTAAGTAAGTTGTATCTGTTTCCCCGCTACCGATTACTGTAGGGCTGCACTACAACCTTGTATTAGTTTTTCCCCGCTACCGTTTATTACAGAGCTGAACTAATCGACATACTTATAAATGTACTAAGAGACTAGAATTAATGATTTCTAGTCTCTTTTATTATATCAAACAGATGTTCTATATGTCTATTTCCAACTGTGCATTAAATTACGATTTAACGCGAAGTTAAGGAACGAATAAAATACCCCTCCCTAACTTGATGACGAGCGACACAAAAATACTTACAAAAGTGACACAATAATACTGAAACTCATGTTGTGTCTAGTATCTTAAGATTAATTCTGAGGAATTATTCTAATTATTTGCTCCAGGGATCCATTTTATTAAAAGGTTGCGACATGAATTAAGAAAATGACACAATAATACTGAAACTATGACACAATAATACTAAATATCTTGTGAATTCGATATAAAACAGATGGATATTTATTTTATTCTTTTGGCATATTGAATTTATTAATAGCTGTTTTTAAATCTTCATTTTTAATATGAGTGTATATCATAGTTGTCTCTATAGAGGAATGCCCTAATTGTCTTCTTAATTTAGGCACATCATTGATTTCAGCATGATACCTGGTAGCAAATGAATGTCTCAATTTGTGTACTGATAATGATGGCTTACCAAACGCTTTAGCATATTTTTCAACCATTTTCTCGATTGCTCTGGTTGATAGCCTTCTGGTTGTGCCTTTAGGACCCATAGGAGCTGCTACAAACAGAGCCTTGTTATCTTTAGGGACATTGTACTTACTTCCTCTAACGCTTAAATAGGATTCTAAATCCAGTTGAGCCTGCTCACTGAAATAAACGTATTGTTCCTTATTCCCCTTTCTAATGACTCTTACGGATGATTTAGAGAAGTTAATGTCCTCGATATTTAACCATACCAATTCCGTTAATCTTAAACCTGACCCTAAGAACAAGGAAACAATGGCTGGATTCCTCTCTTTATTTAACTCATGAAATCTTACTATATGTTTGTTCGAACTGTTCTGTACACCATACTCATAGGCAACAAAGCCTCTAAAACGCTCGTATTCGTCGCTCATCAGGATTTTTCCTTCCATTCGGTTTGCTACCGTCTCAGGGTTCTCAGACATATCATTAAATTCGATTTTAGCCATAACATTCCGCTAAAAATAAGACTCTAATTGTACTTCTACTTATTTGCTATTATCAATACAAGTAATAAGTCTATTCTCAATGTCTTTAGCTAAGAATTTTAATTTTTCATCATTTAATAAGCTGATTAATGAAGTCGGTCTAGGCATTCCTATATTTGTTTTTCCATCCTTTTCATAAACAACAATCTTACATGGAAGGAAATATCCAGCCATTTCATTTTCAAGTAGAATCCCCTGAGCCTCAATTGGATTACAAACTTCTAATACTTTGAATTCCTTTTCAAACTCTAATCCTTTTTCTTGAAGCTTATCTTTAATATCAAACATCCAAAGAACTCCAAATTTTTCGTCCTTTAAATTTATTTCAATACTTTTAATTGTTGCCTCTACACTTTTATTAGTCGAAACAGTATAATCAAACATCCTCTAACCATCCTTTTAATTAAGTTAATAAATTTGAAAAAATTCATTATGTAACAAGGATTAGAAACAGTATCCTATACAATATTCGTACTTATCTTTTGCCAATGTTCCCACGTTATTCAACAAAACTCCCTCAATAAACAAAGTGAAAACTCATGTACCAGTTCGGTTATGAGCAACTAGTAAGTATTCTCCATCTGTATAAGATCCGTATGAAGACACTCTTACTAAATTAAATTACATCAAACTACACTTAAGCAAGCTTGCAATATACCATTTAAAAAATAGCTTAAAGGAGTTGTTTGTTGATGGCACGTAACAATAATAACAATCAATTATTAGTAAATGGTGCACAAGAAGCTATTAATCAAATGAAACTTGAAATTGCTCAAGAGTTTGGCGTTAATCTAGGAACTGAAACTACTTCAAGAGCTAATGGTTCAGTTGGTGGGGAAACTACTAAACGTTTAGTTTCAATGGATCAGCAATCTATGAATGGATGTTTCTAATTATTTAAGAGGAGTAACCTTCTCCTCTTTTCACCTAATCTGTACTAAGTTTCTACACAGCTAACCATGTCAATTATTATTTTCAGTTAATTTTCCATTCATTTTAATTCTTTTATTCTAATTTAATATTTTATACAAGAATTTAGTTCTTAATAGCCTCACTATTCAATATAGATTATCATGAAATACCTTATCCTATTTATTATTTGAACATTCAATGGCTAAAAAAAGCCCCTTATAATAGTAACGGGTTCGGTTCAGAGGTACAAAACTCCAAATAACAAGCTAAATAGTATTCAAATTAGCAAGTATTTGGTGTATCAATTAGCAGTAAAAATAGAAGCAAAAAAAGCGTGTGCGATTTAAGCACACGCTTTTATTAGCCTTATTCAAATATTTCTTGTTTGTTTTCCACTATTCTGGCTACTTTCATTTTGACACGAGGAACTCCATCTTTTTGATAATAATCATTTAATATTTGCTCTACTTCATATTTGTCTGTACCAAGTATCTTAGGAGAAAATTGCTCAACATAAATGTCGCCATAACCTTTAACACAGTTCGCCATTGTATCCAGTGCAATTAAACTTAAAGGTCTTCCTTTGTTTAGCCAAGTTTTCATTCTCTCCCAGGTTGGGAAGCATACGGCTGCAAGCCTTCCCCAATTATCGTTAAAAATTGTGGAAGTTGACTCAATCCAATCAAGTATATTACTTGAACGGAAACGGTATAGGCAGGTAAAAGCCGCTATTGGCAATTCTTTTTCACTTACCAATTTCAATTTTTCAAATACATTACTTAATCCCTCTTCGGCTGGCAAACTACTGGCCGTTGCCCAAGAGATTGGATAGAGAAAATCTTCGTCATAATTACCCCAAAGTTCTCTTACCCATTCCGAAGCAGAAGTACCTAAAACATCCAGCTACGATTTCCAACATTCTTGATTTTAATTCGTAATTTTCGGTTCCATAATATCTAGATTTCACTGAACTCAAAGTCTTTTGGTTATCGTGTTTTTTAAGAGCATTTATTACATCATCCTCAAGAAACCATCTGGTTATCGAAAAGTCTAATAAAGACTCCAAATTATATCGAACATCTCGTAATGTTGGTGCTTTATCTTTTTTAGTTACAACTACATCTTCTTCTGGTTGGCAAGCCTCTCCGTCTTCTTCATAAAAATCATCGTGCAATAAAAATTTATTAGGAGAATGGACAACCGCTAGGTTGTACCATTCAATAGGTCGTAATGAATATTTTAATAGCCTTTCGTGACATTGATTGCATAATTTATAAGGCTGATTAGAGTCATCAGATGTTTCTACAACATTAATCTCGTTTCTTTTACAGGCTTCACACAAATCAGTTATCGCCATTGACACCACTCCCTTTTATTGCATATATATTATATCTTTTAAATCAAATACCCTCTTTGTAATTCCTAATCGTTGTGCTGGAGTTCCTATCCTATCTTTTGTTTTATACGCAAAACAAAAGTTGTAATAAGTTCGCAGGATGGTCAAAGCCATTTGAGCGTACTTTGGGTTGAAATTGGAATATATATAACTTTTTCCATCACCACGGGCAGTAGTCAATGGTCTTTCCAAAATGGACAATCTTCTGCGAATCTGTTGTATAAAAATGTTAGTCGCATTATCGTTCACTTCCAAGATAAGATTTGCAATATCTTTGGGTTCTAGTGATGAAAGATTGGTTGTGCAATCTACCCAGCGAAAGCCTCTGTCAATAGTCCCTAATGGATGCTCAATCGGATTATCCGCATATTCATAATGGCTGGCACCCCCCGTCCGAACCTCTTTGTGGAATTGGTGGGTACGGAACAGCTCCTCTAGTTTTAGAAACGCCAGTTTCCGTAACGACTTTGTATCATACCTTGAATTGATTCCCCAATTCACCAAGTCTACTCTTGCCTGAACAAACTCTTCACGGGCTTGTTTCCTTGGTTTTGTTTTATCGGTTTGGTAGAGAAAGTGGTGGGCATCAGACAAGCGAAATTCTTTGGCAAAGACACGATTAAGGGAAGTCATTAAAGAATTATCTTCATCGGTCACGAAACGCCATTCAGAAGCCCTCACAAGCTGTTTAATAAGCCAAAAATGGGCAATGGTCGTATAAGTAGCGTTAACGTGCAATCCATCCAAATACTTGGCTCTCCGTTCAATTTTTTCTAAATCCTTCTGATAATCCGAATTGGTTTGTGTGTCATTTTTGGATGGCGGCATCGGATAATGAGAGTATTTCGGAATTCGAGCGTGTTTCTTGGCGAACTCATTTAGATGGTCTTCTTTCATAAGAACCGTATCTAGGGCAATATCCCCCAATGTAATATCCCAATTATATGCTACATCACTACGGAACACATATCGTGAAAATACATCGGCAGTAACCACCACACTGGTAGGGAACTGACTTTCCTCCACATCGTCATACTGGCTGCCGCCCATCCCTTTCTTCCGAACATTGTTAAGAAAATAGGTCATCTTATCGGTGTTCAACCACATTTCTTTAAACTGCATCGTCTGAAGAGGTTTTGTTTCGTGCCGTTCCAAAAACTCCAAACATCTTCGATAGACAAATTCTAGTTTGTCATAGTAGGTTCCTCTTCCGATTTCTAAAATTTCACAAGTTCTGGTTATCGGAACTCGGCTCAACAATAACTTTGTAAACAAGGGGAGAATTTCACTTCTCTTTTGATTATAAGTGATAGCCTGTTTACGGTTAGGCAAAACATTCGTAAACTTTTTGCAAACCTTACATTGCCATCGTTGTGATTTGCCCGAACTTTTTCCTCGTTTATAAAAAGCATTTGGCTCAGTAAAAGGAGTCGAGCCTGCTGCACTACATCCCTCTTTATGAAACTCATAATCAGGTTCCACATCTTGCACACTATTAATTCGAACCAGTCGCTCAATTTCTTGAGCAATCGACCAATTTGATAATGTAACAGTATGACAATTCAATGTTGCCCCTGCGGTCGGGTGTATTGGGTCTGGATTACAGTTTATAGTTTTATCTGTTCCAGAACCTGATAACTTGTATCGGCTAGACTTTCCTTTCGCTGGAAACTTTTCTTGAGGAAATCCGTGCCATTTGCAATAAGGATTGGAACAATGATTATATTGGATGCTATAAGTCTTACCGTTCCAAGTGAAGTCAATCGGCATAAACAACAAATCCTTGTATTTCGTTCCGAACTGTTTTGGAGTTAACACATCATAGTCTTTAACTCTTTTCGATATTTCTTCCGAAGAAACAGGGGAAGGGATAAATACTGGGTTATCATCTTTGGTCGTCAATCGCTTTAATTTAGCCAATTTTATCAGTCTCCACTAAATCTTCGATTTCTAATTGCTTAACAATCCTCCTGTTATTTCGCTTATTTTCAATCCATTTTAGAAACTCTTTATCATCCAAAATGTTGAGTAGGAACATATCTACGACTTCACTTTCACTATACTCCGTATATTCTGCATAGGTCTTCACGATAGCCCTGACCCGTTCGGAAATAAGCCAATCTACATTTTCTACCTTGTTGTTCTTTGGCTTAATAAACTTCAATTGTTATCGTCCTCCGTATACTAAAATTGGTTATACAATTAGTATGTCCAATTAGCACACATTTTAACACAGTTTTTGAAAGCTGTCTGCTGAACAGCAGTCTCTTGCTAATTACGTTGCGAATTCTAATGTTAATTTGCCAATTAAAGGGGTAACAATCCCTACATATCAATAAATTCAAGAGGTCCAATTCATATGCGAATTGAACCCCTTTTTATACTGTTATTTACTTTTTTGTACTCATCAACCGAACCCGTTATTATAATAGGCATCTACTTTATCAATAGATAGATGTGCCTGTTCAAATAATTCAAGAGTATTGCGGTTTAAATGACAACCATCACAAATGTTCTTCCAAACCGGAGTTAAAATATCCTGTGTTTTCCCTAAAAATACTTGATTCATTCTAACATGTTCGAAAAATAACAAATTAGCATTCGGTTCACTCACACGTCTGATCTCTCTTAAAGCGTTCAAAGGGTCCGAAATAGTGCAAAAAACAAGCGTTCCAACGACAGAATCAAAAGCATCATCTGGAAAAGGCAGTTTCTCTGCTTTTAACAGGTAGGTTTTAATCGGAACCTTAGCTTGTTTTTTTCGGCTTAATGATTTTTTTACCATCAAAGAGTTTGGCTCGACTGCATCCACATGATTAGCATTTTTGTAAAATGGAAAATTTACTCCTGTCCCAGAACCAATTTCTAGTACTCTTCCCTTTGCTTTACTAATTAGTTCTTCTCTAACTTTTTTAAACGTGGTTTGTTCCAGTGGCTTCATTGCCACATCGTAAATTGATGGAAACCATTTCCCCACTCATCTGTCACCTCTTATCAAACAAATTATTCTAAACATCCAAATAATATAACCAGCTTGTTTCATTTTGATTGCTTCAATTTTCAAGTCGAATGAATAGTTTTGGTACTGTGTCCTTTAATTGACATAAAAAATCACCCTTTAAAGTAGTGTTGCCCTGAAGGGGGTTTTTCAACATCTACTTTAAGTGGTGCAGTTCATAAACAGCATGGGCTTTTTTCTAACTGCGTACACAAGATGGATAATATCATGTTCCAAAGGGACTTTTATTTATAGAACTTAGAACTAGCAATAATAATAATGTCGCAAATAGAATAACTATGCTCAAGGTCAAGGGTATTAGTCCGGGGCACACTTATTGAACTTGATACCTATTAGTTTAACTAGACTCAATATATTTCATTAATTTCACTTTCAATAATTAAAGGGATTGTGGCTAAAATAATATGATATCTGTTCAATATTGCCCCGTAGACCGTAATTATCCAAATTTTTATCCATAATTTTATACATTTCCTGGAGGTACCTTGAATAAGCTAGCTGTTTAGTAATTATGATAAATGGTCGACTTTTAATGCACGCATCGCATTAAGAACTGCAAGCAATGTTACACCCACATCAGATATAATGGCTTCCCACATCGTAGCAAGTCCAAATGCTCCTAATAATAGAACGATTCCTTTGGTACCAAGAGCGAAAATAATATTTTGCCAAACAATTCTGCGGGTGCGTTTAGCGATTTTTATAGCAGTAACAATTTTTGACGGTTCATCCGTCATGATTACAACATCTGCAGCTTCAATCGCTGCATCTGATCCTAATCCGCCCATTGCAATTCCGATATCTGCTCTTGCTAATACTGGTGTATCATTAATACCATCGCCTACAAAAATCAATTTTTCATCTTTTTGTTTTTGACCGTCAAGCAATTCTACTTGCTCGACTTTTTCCTGTGGTAGCAATTCGGCTCGGACTTCATCTAAACCAAGCTTTTGCCCGACAGCAATTCCGACCTTTTTCGCATCCCCTGTCAACATGACTGTCTTTTTAATTCCCAATGCTTTTAAGCCCTCAATCGCTTTTTTGGAATCTTCTTTCACTTCATCAGAAATAACAATGTAACCGGCATATTCTCCATCCACAGCAAGATGCACCATTGTTCCGATTACATCTGCTTCTATAAATAAAATCTCTTCTTTGTGCATTAACTTTTTATTCCCAGCTAATATCGTTTTCCCATTCACTTCAATTTTTATTCCGTGTCCAGCAATTTCATCATAATTTTCAATTGCACCTTTATTTACCTCTTTACCATAGGCAACTAAAATGGATTGGGCAATAGGATGGTTTGAATAGCTTTCAGCAAGCGCGGCATATTCCAATAAGCTTTCTTCTGTCAAATCACCTTTTGGTACAATGCCTGTCACTTTAAATACACCTTTTGTCAAGGTTCCAGTTTTATCAAATACAACATATTTCACATTATTTAATGCTTCTAAATAATTGCTTCCTTTTACGAGAATACCACTTTTAGAGGCTCCACCGATCCCACCAAAGAAACCAAGTGGGATGGAGACGACAAGAGCACACGGACAAGATATAACTAAGAATACAAGCGCCCGATAAAGCCAATCAGAAAAGTTTGCTCCCTCAATTACAAGTGGCGGAATAACAGCAAGTAGTGTAGCAATGATAACAACAGCCGGGGTATAGTATCGTGCAAATCGTGTGATGAACTTCTCTGTTGCCGCTTTACGACTGCTTGCATTTTGTACTAAATCGAGAATTTTGGCTACCGTTGACTCTCCGTATATTTTGGTGACCTGAATAGTCAAGATCCCGTTTGTATTCATAAATCCACTTAACACTTCGTTCCCAGTTTCCACTTCTCTTGGAACGGATTCACCTGTTAAGGCGGATGTATCAACCATGGAATGTCCTTCAAGGATTATTCCATCAAGCGGGATTTTCTCACCAGGTTTTACCAAAATAATATCGCCGACATTAACCGCTTCAGGAGCTACCCGCTTTGTCTCAGTTCCAATTTTTAAGGTAGCGAATTCGGGGCGGATATCCATTAAGTCACTTATAGATTTACGGGAACGGTTAACTGCAATGCTCTGGAATAATTCCCCGACCTGGAAAAATAACATAACCGCAATTCCTTCTGGATATTCCCCGATTGCAAATGCCCCAATTGTTGCAACAGACATTAACAAATTTTCATCAAACACCTGCCCACGGATGATGTTTCTTCCTGCTTTTAAAAGGATATCGCCGCCAGCAAGCAAATAACTAATAATAAATAAAGGCAGCTCGACAGATGTACCCAAATCCCCAATTAAAGCAATCGCCCCTAAAATGAATCCAGCTGCTATTCGGAAAACCATTCTTTTAATACCTGAATCTTCTCCACCATCATTAGTTGAAGAGTTTTGTTCAATGACAACCTCTATATCCGGTTCAATTTTTGGGATGCTGACCGATGCATCACTTACAATTCTGCTCATAGTATTTGAGTCCTGTGCCTCAATAATTAGCTTCCTTGAAACAAAATCCACGGTTGCAGTTGTTACACCTTCCATGCCTTTTACGTGTTTTTCAACCTTTGAAGCACAGTTAGCACAATCTAGTCCCTTTAAAAACAAAACCTGCCTTGTTGCAGCGGAACCTATTGTTTTATCTTTTATACGAATTCCAGGCTCCAGTTTATTTATAAGATGCTTTGCTTCTGTCACAACAGCATCACTGTTTACTTCGGCTGTTTCCATGGTCAGTGTTTTCGTCACAAAATTGACTGAACATTCGTCAACACCGTTAATTGTTTTGACGTTTTTTTCAATTTTAGCAGCACATCCAGCACAATCAAGGCCTTCAAGCACAAACTCTCTTTTAATTTCTGATCTAGCTTCCATATAATCACCCGCTTTATTTTTATTTTTTTACAATAAAATGAACTGGTTCATTTTATGTTCTTTTGCAATCGTTTAGAAACCACCTGTTTATATATATGAGCATTTATTCATATATTTGTTTTTATTATATGTTGAGGCCTCTTTAAATGTCAATGAATTATGTATCAACAGAATTTAAATGAAATTATTATTGAATGCGCAAAGTTATTTTTGGCGTATCTTGCGCATAGTTGCTTTAGGTATTCGAATGGTATCAACGATTCCCCATCAAGTTACCTCCATTAAGGTTACGTTTACCGCCTCGATGGCCACATCCGTTCCGGTACCATTGATAAACCAATATGCGCAGCCAGAAGGTCCGGCCATCATTAATACCGTCTACAGCCATTGTAGCAATCTAACCCTCTCCTTTTATTTTTCAACTTCTGCAGGTTTATCTTCGTTAAGTACCTCAGCTAATACTCGATCTACCCTCATTTGTTTAGTAATTGCCTCATCTGTACGTTAGTTTTATTCGGTGTCATAATGACTTCAAGACAGAATTATTGTTTATTTCTTCCCTTTGCCTTATGAACAGCACTTATTTCTTTGCATTTGTACCTCTCTAGATGAAATGAATGGTTCGAATTTCTAAAATTAACGCTAACAAATACAACAGTTAATCCATCTTCAATGTGCCTCTTGTCTTCAGTTATTTGATATAAGTTTTCTTTTGTTTAGTTAGTTCACCAGAGAGGATTCTCATTATTAAAAGAGAAAATTAGGGAGAATTTCCTAACTCTTAGCTATAACGAATCTATTGGAAATGTCTTAGCATTTGGTAAAACACATCTTTAATAAAGAGAAGCTTTAGCCTAAAGTTAATGATAATGTAATATTTTGTTCACATAATGTTAATATTTTTACTACATAATGATTATGTAGCTAGGACACTAGCAAGCCTTTTTCATTCCCCCTTAAAGATCCGGTTCAATCCGGATCTTTTTCGTTGTGTGCCCAACATGGGTCCAATCTATAGGGTGTAAGTCCCGAATTTGTATAACTAGAGGTAACAGTTAGCTTTACACAAGGGTGTCCACGGTGACGTGGGATCTGAAGGAAGTGAGCGGTAAACCTCCGATCTGAGGAACATGAACTTCATATAACTAGATATCTTTGGATAAGCTGCAATACAAGAGAAACCGTAGATGAAGAGAAAGATGGAGAGAAAGATTGTACACTTGGTACCCTATCTAGTGATAGATAGCCTAATCGCACTCCTAAAGTCCCCCACGGATTTATCATTTCCTCCTTTAGGTAACCCCTTTCCAGATTGACTGCCTCAACGTAAGAAGAATACACTGAGTTCTCGTTATTCCTAATTGTTCACCCCTTACCTTAAGTACCTTCCTCGATCGGACAAACTTTAATTAATTAAACACTTCTCCATGTTTTTCGTAAAAATCCGTTTCTCAAATTTATCCATAAAAAAATCGTAAATGATAGATTGGTGTCTAATATTTACGGAGAAATTCAAGTTTAGGTTGTTCCCTTTTATGTATTAAAGTGTTTTATCTAGTTGGCCTACGTCGGACACTTCTTTGATAGCTTATATATGTTCTTAGTACATTATTAAAATCACTTGGATTCAATGTACCTCTATAAATACTAGTACCAGTTATACGAATAAGAATCTCTGAATCTATCTCAGCATAAGATACCTTGCTCAATTCTGCACTTGTATAATCAACTATAGGTACTCGAAAAGGAAACCTTGGTGTCGGTGCTGAACCTGTGATCTTAATAGCAACTACCGTCGCTGTTCCTTTTGGATTAACAGACAAAACAAGAGCCGGTCGAAATTTACCTGACGGTTGTCCTGGTAAAATCGGCGGCTTAAAAGGAACCCTATATCGTAAATCTCTCCTTCCTTTACCATGATACTAATCCTCCAACCATTTGAGATGTTGCGGATTAGAGTAATCCATGTTTACGGCAATACCGTCTTTAATTTCTATGACAGGGTTGTTCTCCACTATTTGTTGAAAGTTAATTTGACTTGCTAATCTTTCGTTTATTACTGATAGTTTAGTGCGACCAGTTCCTCTGAATCTTCGTTTGGTTGATTTAACCTTAGTTATAGACGTAGAGCTACTACGTTTTAAATGCATGTTACGCCTTCCCCTCCGTTGCATCTGAACACCACCTTTACAGTCAGATGATGTAGTATATGCAATGATCCTTATTATTATAATAACCCAATTTAAGGAAGATAGTCAATTAAACCTCAAGTTAAGAAATAATAGGTTACCGAAATTTAGGAGCCCTTCTTTGCTTGACTTTTTTTCGTATTATACGAATAGTTGTAGCTAAACTTAGTTCCCTTATACATTTTTATTCTCATGGTCATTTTATTTTATTGCTTCTTTACCAATGCTTAGTCGTGCTAAGCTTCTTGGAGACCATCCGGAGTAAACTAGTTCACTTGCAAGTAACTCAGAATAATGTTCTACTTCACTAAAGTTACTTGTATTCATTGCATCTTCAAGCCCTTTAATAAGATTGTCTTTATAAGTTCCTGATATAAATTTTAGATCATTGTTTAATCTATAAGTCTTCTTTAACACTTCTGTTAATGCATATAAGTTCCCTCTTTTACAAAAAAAGTCTTTTGAACACGAACTGAGGTTAAAGGCTTTAGACAATGATGAAATCCCTCACTTTGGTAAAGCAGGTATAAGTTTAAGCGTTGATCTAGACTGAACGAAAAAAAAATGATTACATCATAAAAAAACACATTTACCCTATGTATATAAGGGCTTTAAGTGTCTCTATGTAATCAGTTGTTTCATCAGTTAGCTTATAATAGCAGTGGAATATACCGGTTTTTTTAGTGATGGATTTAATAAATTTTGACATCCTTCCCCGAAGGTAATCCGCTTGTTTAGAAAACACAAACTCCTTAATTGCATCTTTATTGTTAAACTCTTTAGGATACCCGCTTATTAGTTTTTAAACAATTTGCTCAAATTTAAAGTGAGTAAAAGCAACCTCTATAGAGAAAGATTTTCTCCACGTTATCTGAACTACTTATTTTATTAATCAGGTATCCTTTTTATATATAATGTAAGGAACCTACTTCTCCCTGTCACTTTGTTATTTGTATTCTTTAGACCTTTTCAGGATAAACACCTTCATCAACACGATCGTTTTTTAAATTTCTCCTTACGCTTATTTTATACTTTCATGCTACTTCATAATCACTTATTTCCCTCATAGTTATAACTGTTTGAGTGAAGGGTTATTCCCACGTACTTCTGCGACTAAATATTCATTTAGATAAATATTCACGGATGGTTCGTTAGCGTGTGAACTTTCAATATTATGGTCCCCTGTTAGTGAGCCTAATATTAAATAATACGTTTCAATAAGGAGATTATGAATGCTATGGACATTCCATATTTAAGCTTAAGAATTCTAATTATTAAACCCATAAAGAGCAATACTATGTATTGGTGGTGATAAAATAGCTAATCAAAACACATCTCCTTTGGTAATGACTAATATGGGTGAACCATCAGAAATTAGTCCAATTAAGGATATAACTTTCTCAAGGATAAATCCCCCAATGCTTGAGGTAACTCAACCTTTAAAATCAAGGGAGCCAATTGAAATCAGAGAACCTTCATCGATTCCTAGAATTTAAATAAAAGAAGACAGGTAAAAGTCAAAAAGTATTTTACCTGTCTTCTTAAAGATCATTATTTTGATGTCATTTGAATTTATATATGTTATCTTGACATCAACTTTATAATTTAAAGAAGAAGTTAATAAACCATAACTTCAACTGGAGATCATCAAAATACTGCTGAGGATGTAGCAAATGCTGTTACGTTACATTTTAAAAACTTTCTACCAAAGGTAAGGTGGAAAGGGAACGTATAGTGCTATTGAAACAGCAGAATCAATTAGAAAACTCCCGGTCAGCGGTTTCCATTACTAAAAAAATAAACAAAAATCATTAAATAAAATATTGGTCTCCCACCTGGTTTAAAAGTCATTACCAATCACTCCATTACTTCCCCTTAGGATTTGCATTTATTTAGAAGAAAGGTCAAATAGTTTGTTATTAAAATTTATTTTATTACTTATGAGGGGAGCAGATTGATGAATTGTTCGAATCAGTTGACAGAACAATGATGGCTGTTTTAAGAAAGCGGCTAAATAAAATGGGTATGAAGGTATATATAACATAACAGATGAAACAGAAGAGGAGAATGTTTTGTAGAAATTAATGACGATATTTCTATTACCTTTAGATATAGGAATAGTAGTATATAAAAACTAAATAGTTACATCCTAAATATTATATACGTTTTATATTGAAGAGGAAGATAAACTACAAATAAATATAATTTTAGGAGTGAAATAATGAAAGACAGTGTTATCTCAACAGAGCATATTGCCATTATTGTAACAGCACTGATTGTTGGGACTCTTGCGCGTGCAATAACCATTAAAGAGGATTATCGGCAATACCCCAGTTATCCTAACGGATATTTGATTCATTTACTTACTGGATTTGTTGCAGCTTCTTTAGGAGCAGTAGCTATTCCAGCACTAATGACTAAAAATTTCGTTGCAGTAACATTCCTAACGCTTGCTATTCAGCAGTTTCGTGACGTTCGGAAAACGGAGCGAGAAAGTTTAAAAGACTTAGAAAACACTGAATATGCTTTCCGAGGCGATGCTTACATTGATGGAATTGCAAAAACATTTGAAGCACGAAATTACTTTGCGTTAATTGTTTCTTTTGCAACCGCCTTAACCATCCAATTGATAGATATTAATTCAATTTGGCTAAGAATCTTGTGTGGAATTATTATTGGGTTTACAGTTCTTTTTGTATTAAAGCGATTTTCAAAGGGAAAGACCGTTGGAGATATTGCTAATGTAAAAGAAGGAAAGGTTGAAATCAAAGGGTCTGAACTATTTGTTGACGGGATCTATGTATCAAATCAATTGGGAACCGAAAATGCTCGGAATTTATTCAAAAATGAAGGCATTGCAGTAGTCATTTATCCTCGTGAAGATCACTTTCGCATTACCTTAGATAACTATGGTCAAAGACAGGCTATACTCTTTGAAGCTACAAGGTCCCTAGGGGTGAAGAGATATCATTTTACAAGAAAAGATTATGAAGAAGGTCGGATAGTGATTGCATTAGTTCCAATCGTCAATGATATTAATAAACTTATTGAAACGGCTAAAAACACTCCATTGCTTGAAAGTGCGAAGAAAAGCCATGCTGTAATGCAAACAAATCTAACGGGGAGAGAGTAATATGGGACGTGAATCAACACAAAAACCAAACTATGAGATTTTAGCGTTTATTACTACGGACAAAGAAAAAGTATTAGGTGGTAGTCCCCTTTTATTATTGGCAAAAGATGAAAAAGATGCAGAAGCTTTAACCGTAGATATCGCCAAAGCAATGAAAGCTGATGTTGTTCAAATGAAATCAGGAGATTATCTTGTTTTAAGAGTATAAAATTAAAATAATTTGCAAGTAGAAAACTATTATGACTGATAAATCAAGGAAAGTTAATTCCTATCAGGAAGGTAAGTATACAATAAGTGTCAGACAAAATTTAGAAAATGATCGTGTTGATGAAGGAGACTAGCCAGAGGATAAAATGCAAAAAGATACAAAAAAAGTTAAGGATTAATTAAAGGTAATTTCCGGAATTTCATTAAGACTTTTAAGGTTTGTTGTTACGTATGATAATTCACCTTCAACAATTTTTTAGATCATTAGTTGTTTAATATCCTAAAAGGTAAATTTTATAATATTCCTCGTAATAAAATCCAGAATAAAAAGCTAGTAAAGTCTTTTCTTTAGAAGTTTGGAAAGGTAGTCTTTTATTTAATTTAATCTGTTCCAAAAATTAGTTAAGGTGTTTTTCGTTCTTCCCTTTTTTCATTTACTTTGATCGCTTGGTTATTAGCATACCTATTTTGGGTGGAAATTAATTATTACTCAGTATCGAACTTGTTTATTAACACGTAACGAAATATATGGTAATTTACACCTGAATAATGAAGCCTGATATTTAAGATTACTACTAACTTATAAGCTAATGATTGTTAGAAAAAAAAAAGAAACCAAATAGCTATGCTAATTCGTCATCAAATTGATATGGAAGATGTAATGTTTCTTCGTGTCATGGAACTATTAAGAAATACTCTCCGCTTATTAAGCTTTGTGTTCTCTTGAGAAGCCTTTTTTATTATTTATCTCTTACCTTAAGAAGTCTGAGGCTGTTTAAAGTAACAAGTAAGGTAGCACCCATATCTGCAAATATTGCAATACATAGGGTTAACCATCCAGGAATGACAAGTAACAAAGCAACGAGTTTAATACCTAAAGAAAAGGTAATATTCTGTTTAATAATCATTAAAGTTCTTCTACTAAGTTTGACAGAGAAGGGCAACTTGCCAAGGTCATCTGCCATTAAAGCTATGTCAGCCGTTTCCAATGCAGTGTCTGTCCCTGCTCCACCCATGGCAATACCTACTGTAGACGCTGCTAGTGCGGGGGCATCGTTTACACCGTCCCCCACCATAGCAACTCGATCATATTTACTTCTTAATTCTTTAATAAAGGCTAACTTATCTTGTGGAAGTAACTCTGCCTTAACGTCGGAAACCCCAACTTGAGCTCCTATCGCTTTAGCAGTTCCTAGGTTATCACCTGTAAGCATTATTGTTTTTTGTATACCTAGCGAGTGTAATTTACTAAGAACAGCTTTACTGTTATCTCTAACAACATCTGCTACAGCAATAAGCGCCTGAACCTCTTCATCTGTACCTGTAACCATAACAGTTTTCCCTTGATTTTGTAATTCAGCAATCAACGTCTTAATATCAGCAGTAATTCCATCAATTAATAGTTCTTCAAATAAATTAGGACTACCAACATAAAATGATTGGTTATTTACCTTCCCTTTAATACCTTTACCAGTAATTGAAGTAAAATCTTCAACATATGTGCTTTGGTATCGTAAGTCCATTTGTTCAGCTTTTTTCATAATGGCTGAAGCTAACGGATGTTTAGAACCATTTTCTAACGCAGCAACTATAGAAAGGTGTTCATGAACATCTACATCTTGTTGAGGTAGATAGTCTGTTACTACTGGCACTCCCTTTGTTAAGGTTCCTGTCTTATCAAAAGCAATGGCTTTAATTGCCCCCAACTCTTCTAAATGGATTCCATCTTTAATTAGTACCCCATTTCGAGCGGCATTACCAATAGCTGTGACTATTGAAACAGGGGTGGAGATAACTAAAGCACATGGACAACCTACAACTAACACTGCTAGACCTTGGTAGACCCATGTACTCCAATCCTCACCAAAGGATAATGGGGGAAAAATAGCTACCCCTAATGCTAAAAGCATGATTGCAGGAGTGTAGTACTTAGCAAAACGATCTACAAAAGCTTGAGAAGGTGCTCGTTCAGCTTGTGCTTCTTCAACCAAATGGATGATTTTTGAAATTGTGGTGTCATCCACATGCTTAGTTACTTTAACTTCGAGTAACCCTTCCTCATTTAAAGTTCCTGCAAACACTTCATCATTTTCACCTTTGGATACTGGAACAGATTCACCCGTAATAGCCGCTTGGTTAACAGAAGATAACCCTTTTACAACCACACCATCCATAGCAATCTTCTGACCTGGTTTGACTATCATAATATCGCCAATTTGAATATCCTCTACTGCTACCGTAAGTTCTTTTAAGCCTCTTCTTATTAGGGCTTCACGTGGAGCAATATCCATTAAAGAGCGTATAGATTGACGTGCTTTGTCCATGGAGTAAGTTTCTAAGGCTTCACTGATAGCAAACAGGATAACCACTGTCGCTCCTTCACCCCATTCTCCAATAATGGGAGCACCTATCACCGCAATAGTCATGAGTGTCTTCATATCAAATTGGAGATGTAATAAATTTTTTAATCCAGTTGTGAATAATCTATAACCACCAACTAGAATTGAAGCACCATAAGCTATAATAGAAGGTAAGCTATCTTCTCCATACTGGTTACCTGAAAACCAACCCATTAATAGAAAAATTAAAGACATGATTACAGTTGAGTGTTTTTAGAAAAAGGGTTCATTCTTTTCATCAAAACGTTCATTTTCAGGTATTATTTTTATGTTCTCAAAAGCGCCTGCTTTTTCTAATTCTTCAATCGTTGTGTCACCGTATACCGTTACTTTTGAAGCACCAAAATTTACAATCGCATCAGAAACACCATCCATGAGTTTTACGTTCTTTTCGAACTTTGTCGCACAGCCAGCTCAGGAGAATCCTTGGACTCGATATACGGTCTTTTGACTTGTTTGTTCAACTGCTTTACCCATGAGTTTTTATCTCCTTTTGGTGTATAATTGCAATCTTTATAAGTTGTTTTACATGATCATCATCAAGAGAGTAATAAACTAATTTACCCTCCTTACGATATTTAGCTAACCCTAAGTTTCTAAGAAGTCTTAAGTGATGGGATGCAGTTGCCGTTGAACAATTAACGATATTTGCTACATCACAAACACAGAGTTCATCTTCTTCACTTAAGGAGTATGCAATTTTAATTCTTGTGTCATCAGCTAGAGCCTTAAATATTTGTGCAACAGCTAAAGTATGTATTGTTGATATTAATCCTTTAACTTTATTTACTTTCTCCTCGTCAACACAGGAAATTTCACAAATATCATTTTCTTTCATCAATCCACCTCATTATTCAAACACTCATTTGATTATCAGTATATGTAAATACTGTCTATCAGTCAATCATTATTAGAGTTTTTAACGATTCTTCCTCCTGTACCTTTATTAATTGTTGTAACTACAGAATTGAACGTATTATTGTAGTAAAACATCAATACCTTCCGTATAGAACATTTTATTGTTTGTGTTTTTTTATGGCTTTATGGATACAATTTTAGCTATGATATCCTTAATCTCACTCTTTGAATAATTGAAAACCTAGGTCGATCATTTGCCTCATTATTAAATAGTGGATATTATAGCAATTATAGAATAAGTGAATTTATCATGTTAAGATGAAATCTAAACTCTTCAACAACAAATGTAATCTCATGGATCCTACCCACTGGTAATATGTTGGTTATCGGGAGATGCTATCGCTTTTGATGTCAACATATTTTAAGCAGTACCAACTCTCCTAATTTCATATAGTCTTTTGATCTTAATTTCTCCTTCCTTCCTGCCTTTCAATTGTAAACAGGAATTAAATTTGTAAACAAATCACAAATGTCATTTATACCCATTAAATTATATGCTAGGTACAAAGTAACTAATCAAAAGTAACATTAGCTTATTCTATTAAAGTATTACCTCGGCAACACCTAGTATTATAGACCCGAATTCAAAGAAAGGTATAAATATCAAGTTTCATTAATGGTTATTCATTCATTTACAATATAAACATCCTTCCTTAACAAGTGCTTAAAACTATTAAAATATTATATTACTTGTAGACCAAATTGGGAGGGAAAAATATGTTTAATAAGAATTTGAAAAAGAAAATAATACCTTTTGCAGTTGTTACTTCATTAGCTCTAACTAGCTTTACAGGCTCTTTCTCAACAGCTGAAGCAAAAGAAAATGGCCAAAATAACGCTAAAGTGAAAAACGTCATTTTTCTAATAGGTGATGGAATGGGTACATCATATACTTCAGCATACAGATATCTTAAAGATGATCCTACTACAAAAATGACAGAACAAACTGCCTTTGACCAGTACCTAGTGGGTCAGCAAATGACATATCCGGAAGATCCATCACAAAATGTTACGGATTCAGCTTCTGCAGCAACAGCGATGTCAGCTGGTATTAAAACGTACAATAATGCAATTGCTGTTAATAATGATGGAACTGAAGTAAAAACCGTTTTGGAAGCAGCAAAAGAAAAAGGGAAAGCAACTGGAATTGTGGCTACCTCTGAAATTACGCATGCAACACCTGCCTCGTACGGCTCTCATGATATTAGCCGTAAAAATATGAATGCTATTGCAAATGATTATTATGATGAGTTAATCAATGGAAAACATAAATTAGATGTTATGCTAGGTGGAGGTACAGACCTTTTTGTACGACAGGATCGTAACCTGGTAGAAGAGTTTCAAAAAGATGGCTATAGTTACGTAACAAATCGTAGTGATTTATTGAATAATAATGATGAACAAGTTCTTGGCTTGTTTGCTCCAACAGGTATGGCAAAAGCGATAGATCGCGAAAATGATACGCCATCCTTAGAGGAAATGACAAAATCAGCAATTGACCGTTTACAAAAAGATAAAGATGGTTTCTTTTTAATGGTTGAAGGAAGCCAGGTTGATTGGGCTGGTCATGATAACGATATCGTTGGAGCAATGAGTGAGATGGAAGATTTTGAAAAAGCATTCAAAGTAGCAATTGAATTCGCTAAAAAGGATAAGAATACATTAGTTATTGCCACAGCAGATCACTCTACAGGGGGATTTTCTATAGGGTCTAACGGAAATTATAACTGGTTTGGCGAGCCAATCAATGCAGCAAAACGCTCTCCAGATTTTATGGCTAATCAAATTTTAAATGGCGGAAACGTGGAGGAAACTTTAAAACAATTCATTAGTCTTGAATTAACTAATAAAGAAATTAAAACTGTTAAAGATGCAGCTGTAACAAAAAACTTCACAAATATAGACAATGCCATTGAAAGAATTTTTAATGAACGTTCTAAAACTGGCTGGACAACTGGTGGACATACCGGTGAAGACGTCCCAGTATATGCCTTCGGTCCATCAAGTGATAAATTTGTTGGCACTATTGACAATACTGACCACGCAAAAATTATCTTTGATTTATTGAAATCTAAAGTTAACATTAACGATAAATAACTTGATAGAATAAAAGAATGGCCATTCTTTTTAACATACGGCGGGAGTTAAAACAATATTTCTATGATTATTATTATCTTTTATATCGCTAGGTTGCTCCAATAGTAGTACTACTACTACTAAATCTGTTACTACAGAGATAAACCAAGATATAAAATCCAATTCAACAATTTCTACTAATGGAATATGGATACTATCAAGATTATATTCCTCAAGTGATAGATGACAGAACAATACTAGAGTTACGGCATTCATTTAAGGATCATAAAGGTGAGGGAAAATTAAAGGCAATAAATAATGAAACTAAAACTTTTCTAATAGGTCAAATCGAATTAACTATAAGAGAAGTCAAGATAATCCAATTTAAACCAGATTATAGCATAATTGATTTCTATCACTCTTATACTCAAGCTGAAGAGCTTGATTTTATTAAACTATTTGTAGAAATAAGAAACACATCAAAAAAACCTCTAAAATTGCACCTGCTGCAATAATAAACACCCATATTTTCCCATATTTTAAAAAGGAACTTGGAATTCAAAATAAATTTTAAGCATAAGTTCCTTTTTTCTTAGTGATTAAATTTTGTTTTTAGGCATATGAATGTAGACCAGCAATAATTAAATTAACGAATATTAGGTTGAAAATAATAATACCAAAACCTATTACTCCAAGCCAAGCTGATTTCTCACCATGCCATCCTTTCGATAGACGGAGGTGTAAATAGGCAGCATAAAATAACCACGTAATTAAGGCCCATACCTCTTTAGGATCCCATCCCCAGAAACGAGTCCAGGCTATTTGCGCCCAAATCATTGCAAAAATAAGAGCCCCTAAAGTAAATATTGGGAAACCGATTGCAACTGACCTGTATCCAATTTCATCGACCAAATCAAGTTTGATATTTTTTGTTAATGGCTGAAGAACTGCAGCAATTCTCTTTTTAAAAATAAGTCTAAGAATTCCGTATAGAATTAAACCTGTAACAGCAGACCAAATCACCGTGTTTAATTTACCTGCTGCGACGATTGCTGGTACCTCAACAAGAGCTTCCATTTTACTCTTTGTAAGTAATTCTCCTTGATTAGGCCCTATAATTGATGGTAAATTATACGTCAACTCAACCACCTGATCATTTTTATCAACCCATTTATAGACCGCCTCATACCCTATTCCTATAAATATGCTTGTAATTACTACAAATGCAAGCGTCGCCACAATCGTGTACAAGACCACCTCTAGCCAAAAATTCCCTTTTGAGCTTTTTGTCTGATCAACAGAACGAAGTAAATAAATGACCCCCGCAATAAAACTACTAGCTAAAATAGCTGATCCTAGTGCCGTTGTTGTTACATGGATAGCGAGCCAATCACTTTGTAGAGCGGGTATTAATGGAGCAATATCTGTTGGAAACATGCTCCCATAAGCAATAATCAACAATGTAATTGGTAAAGTAAATAAGCCGAGTATAGCTACCTTGTAAATAAAATAAAGTATAATAAATGAAAGAACCATCATCATGCTAAAAGCAGTTATAAACTCAAACATATTACTAACAGGCGCTTGTTCAGATGCAACCCATCGTGTAATAAAATAGCCCAAATGTGAAACAAAAGCTAGGATGGTGACAATTATTGCGACTGTCGCCCATTTACTAGGTTTTTCGTATAGCTTTCTTTTATCTCGAATGGCTCCACCAAATAAGAATGTTGCAACTAGATAAAGTAAGAATGCTGTATATAGTAAATTACTACTAAGAGCTACCACATTTATTCCTCCTCTATTTATTTTTTACAGCTTCGTTTGATTGGTCGCATAATTTATTAATGCTGGATTTTTTTAAAATACCGTTTATTTCGTTTCGCATTCCATACCAATTTTTATTTGTATGTGCTGCAATTAATAAGCTGTCACCGGCTCTTCTAATCCATATTCGTCTATGATTCCAGTATATTCCTTGAATAACTCCCATCATGAAAATAGCTCCCCCTACACCAAGAAACCATAGAGTATGGTCTTTCCGAACCGTCAAAGCCGAAAGGTTTTTCGTTTCAAGACCTTCAAATTTTAGTTTTAATTGATTGTCTTCCTCTGGGTCCAGCGTTTGTTGGATGGAAACAAAGCTTTTTTCACCTTCTGGATTTGCAGGAGATATCATATTAAAAACAAATGCTGGGTTGTCGGGAACTCTGTTTTTTGTATCAGGTTCACCTTCGTTATTGAAATAGAAGTTTGGAAAATAAGTAACTATTTCTACTTTATACCCATTGCCTAAATCATACTCCTTCTTAGGGTCTAGCAAATCTACAGTAATCTTACCAAAACTTTCTTCTGTCTCTTTGTCTATTAAACTAAAAGTAAACTTATTCAATTCATTTAATTTATAAGAAGTCTGGTAAAGAGCATATGAATCGTATTTTAAAGGATAATTAACTCTTATTTGTTCATTTTTCACCTTTTTTAATTCGGGCTTCGCTCCATGAACAATTTCTCCTTTTCGTTCATACAAAGTCACATTTGTTTGGAAGTTTTTTACCACATTTCCATCTCCAACTCTCGTAAGAGTATTTGCAAAAACTTCATCCTCTTGTTCTTTTTGATAAGTATCAATAATGAACTTATCACTGCTTAAATAATATATCCCATCTGTCCCTGGGATAACACTTGTTTCACCGTCACTAATCCAAAGCATTTCGTCTATGTACATTCCTGGAACAAATCTCAACATCCCACCCATAAGGAAGATAATAAGGCCGACATGATTTACATAAGGCCCCCATCTTGAAAATCGATTTTTCTCAGCTAAAAGATTACCGTTTTCTTCCCTTACATTATAACGTTTTCCTTTTAATTTAGATTTTAACAAAGTCAATTGCTCATTAATGTTCTCTGTCACAATGGTTTCACTGAAAAGGCGCTGTCTGCGCATGAAACTTTCATGCCGTGTAATCCCTTGTTTTTTCAAAGCCGGATATAGTGGAATAAACCGGTCTAAACTTGCAATAACAAGTGATATACCGAGAGCTGCAATTAATAAAAAATACCACCATGAACCATAAAGATTGTGAAAACCTAATTCAAAATACACTTGACCAAGAAATCCATATTTTTCCTTATAAAACTCTTGTGGAACAACGGTTGGAGGAATATACATCTCTTGAGGAAAAATTGTTCCAATTGCAGATGCAATTAAAAGAAGAACAATTATCCAAACTCCCACTTTAACGGATGAAAAAAAGTTCCAAATTTTATCAATAATTGATTTTTTATACGTTTGTGAGCGTCTGGCACCTCCATCATATCTCATATCCAGTAGAGTATTTGAACCTTCTCCTCTGTTATCACTGATAGTTCGTCCACAAGATTCACAAAGAACCGTTCCATATGGAATGGAATAACCACATTCACATTTGACAAGTTCCATTCTAAAAGCTCCTAACCAATATTAATTATTTTTATATATACTTTTTATTATTAAGCAGTACTTAATACTCTTCAAAGCAAAGATCATAATAATACTTAAAACCCTTGTTAAAACTACAATATCTTTTTCAATACAACTTTACTCCCATCATAAAACAAAAAACCTACTATATAGAATGGTAGAGTGACAAAGAGTGAACTACCCCTCCTTATCGACCTTATGGTCTGATTGAAGAAGGAGCTTCTTGGGAAGTAGATACTTTTACTAGCTATCTATATTTACCAAGCTATAAGGGCAGTTCCTGCCCCTATGAAAGTTACCATTTTACATGGCTAGTTTTAGCAAGTTGATACTTGCATTTATGTCTCTATCATGATGACTATTGCACACTGGACATCCCATTCACGTAGATTTAGATTCTTTACCTCTTTATTTTTATAACCACAACAAGAGCATAACTGACTACTCGCATAATTTTTAGGTGCAATTATTAAGTCGCGACCTTTCCATGTTGATTTATAGTCAAGGTATTCTCTGAATTTAGACCACGATACTTCGCTGATAGCTTTGGCTAACTTGTGATTCTTTTGCATATTCTTCACTTTTAAGTCCTCAATCACAATGACTTGGTTTTCGTTTGTGATTTCATTACTAATTTTGTGAAGAAAGTCTTTCCGTTGATTCGCGATTTTTTCATGTAGTTTTGCAACTTGCAATCTCAACTTGTTGCGACTCTTCGAACCCTTCTTTTTGCGTGACAAAGAGCGTTGCAAGAAAGCTAATCTTCTCTCAGCTTTGCTCAACCATTTGGGATTCTTGTATTTAGTTCCGTTAGACAGGATAGCAAAGTGTTTCAATCCAACATCAATGCCAACCCTAGTATCAATCTTAGGAAATAACTGTTCGTTTTCCTCCACCAAAACAGAAGCAAAAAACTTCCCTGTTGGTGTTTGTGAAATCGTAACAGACTTTATTGTGCCAAAAAACTGTCTGTGTTGCTTGATTCGTACCATCGTTTTTAATTTTGGTAGTTTGATATAGCCATTTTCAATGCAGACCGTTCCCTTTTGATTATTCGTTGTGTAGCTTCGGTAGTTCTCTTTTTTGCTTTTGAAGGTGGGGATTTGTCCCGAAAGAAATTAGCATATGCTTTACTTAAGTTCATTTGAGCATTAGCTAAAGCAAGGCTATCCACTTCTTTCAGGAAAAAGGGAATTCCACCTTGTATTGTGCGGGTGAAGGATACTTGATGGTTTTATCAATACTTTCTTGAGATTCCTTATAAGAATTGATTCTATCAGCAAGCATTTTGTTGTATACAAAACGTACGCATCCAAATGTTTTGACAAAGAATATTTGTTGTTCCCTATTTGGATAAATACGATACTTATATCCTTTCAACATGTCCTACACCCCCTTTTTTTCACCTTGTGTTTCTATATATTGTTTTAGGACTTCTAAAGGTGCTCCACCTACCGTTAATAAACAATAGCTTTGCGACCAAAAGTATTCCTTCCATAACTTTTTTCTGATTTGAGGAAATTCGTTTTTGATTTTTCGCGAACTAGCACTCTTATAAGCATTGAGGAACTTAGATAATTCTGAATTTGGTTTAGCTGTCATCAGAACATGCACATGGTCAACATCATGATTCCACTCTTGAACAGCAATGTGGTACTTTGCCCCAATGTCTTCGAACATGTTTTTCAATCTAGTTGAGATAGTATCATCTATAACTTTTTTACGATACTTCACAACCATAATAAGGTGGTAATTCAATTTGAATACTGAATGATTATTTGTATCTAAATGCACTGTTTTCACCTCACATTTATATTCCACGACTGAATGTAAAAATGTGCAAATAAAGAGCCTTTAGACTGTCACCTAACCGACAATCATCCCCTCCCTACTCATTAGGCTTCGCCCTTCACATTCCTTGAGGAAGGGGAATTCTGTCGGAAATCGTTAAAACTCCCCCTTTTTTTATTTGAATCTTGACATAATTCCCTATTAATTTTAATCTAGAAATACAAAATACTCAAATAATTATTTGAACGTTTTAAAGATATTATGCGAGGGGGTGTAAATAATAGGAACTCTATATTATAATGTTGAGGTGAAAAGTCTTGTACTGGATTGCTCTTATCACACTAGCAATTGACCAACTTGCTAAATATATGACCAGAAACTTTTTGGAATATGGTGAAACCATTCCTATTATTAATAACTTTTTCCATCTAACCTCCCATCGTAATCCAGGAGCTGCATGGGGAATTTTTTCGGGACAAAAATTCTTTCTAATCAGCATAGCTTTTATTGCCATTATTGCAATGATCTTTTATTCCCGAAAAGTAACGGATAAACTAACACGATTAGCCCTTGGTTTTTTTATTGGTGGTGCCGCTGGCAATGTAACAGATCGATTAATCTTCGGAGAAGTAACTGATATGTTTGATATCCGATTTATAAATTACCCCATTTTCAACACAGCAGATGTCTTCCTTATTAGTGGGGTATTCTTATTACTAATAGGTACTTTTAGAGAAGCAAAAACGGAGAGAAATCAATCCAATTAGACCCAACCACTAAATAAACTCAATAATCTTTTTCAAAAATTTAAAGTCCCTTTGGAATCTCCAAAGGGACTTTTTTGAATAAACTAGATTGCATACTGATTGGAAAGATATTATCTTGATGCTTTTGAGAAGACCCAACATGTTTCTTCTTTAAAGATATATTAAACACATTTAATAACGTGAACACAATGGATTGGCTCCTATAGAAAAAGCAGTATGCAGTTCAATTTATCTTATCTGGTCATGGTTCGAAGATGGTGAAGCAGCCTTAGAATCAATGGTATTTACAGCCTAATTCTTTAGAAAAAGGGGCTTACAAAGATGAGAAAAGACAATCGAAATAACCAAAATAACTAAACAGAATTACAGGATTTAAGTAACCTATCATTTTCTTTACCATAAAAATTTTGTAGATTAGGACTTAAGGTCATTTTTTAGAAAGTCACCTCTCTAAGCTATTAAACAAATTTAAAATCATTGATTTAAATATATTTATAATATTAAATCCCTTATTGTCTAATTGTTTTAATTCGGTAAAGATTTCTTCCAAATTAATATTTTCCCCGCTTAATTTAATGTTTTCAATTATATATTTCTTTCTTATTGCTTGGTAACTTAAAAAATCGATTAATTCTAAATGCTCTTTTTCTATAATACTTGGAGGGGCTATTGATTCTAATCGGACAGCATTTGTTTCATGTGAAGTTACTTGACGTTCTAGTTTATCTAGCATTATATCTAGATCCTCACCAATATGAATAACAGAGTATATTGAAGATTAAACTATTCCCTCGCCAATCTTTTTTAGTGAAACTCCGTATTCAATAAAATTATTATTGTCCATCTTCCGGTCTCCTTGAAAATATATATCTAATTATTCTAATTATTGAATAAGTAGATATGATTTCAAATTTTCTATATCTTCATTATTAACTAGTTCTCTTGGTAAGCCTCAAGAATACCACCTAATACTCTGTATCCAATCCCTATATTTGAGATTATTCCTAAGTCAACCCAAAATTGTTTCCTCTCTTGAAAGAGTTTGTTTGTTATACCATAACTGTCAAAGAATTACCCTATGGTCTGAATCCAAATTACTTGTAATACTTGTTTCTCATTTAGAACATATTGAACTCCCTCTAGTAATGAGCCAATGAATATCATCCAGAAGCAATGGATACTCTTTTTTCAAGCTAGGTAAGCTGTTCCTCATTGTCAAATTTATAGAATATTCTTTGTATTTTCTCTCAGTGCCTTTCACCCCATTTCTTTAATATCCTATGAATGATATAGGCGATTGTCATTGTATATTACTAAGATTGGTAAAGAGATAAATTTTCTTATTAGGTTGATAAAAACAGAAAAAGTTGTCTTCTGACTTGTGACAGCTTTTTTTACCTTTTATACCGAATATTCTGCTCCTAAAATAACGGACGAATGTGGTAGTTGTACAAATATAAATATCAGTTTATCATTTTCCTTCTCAGAATCCTTAAGAATATAGGATTTCCAACTTCCTGAGTGTGCTTTGATATTATCCCTGAAAATAAAGTTAGGAAATTATTACATTTTAAAGCACAATATTAGAAGCAATACTTAGGTTGTAAGTATGAAACACTACCTACTCTTTTCTGCCGCAGGAAATGCGGTTTTTTTGTCATAATCTTTTATTATGTCTCCCCCACTATAGGATTTTCTTTATAACACATTTTTCTTTGTATTGTTCACCCAATATTTTCATTACCAATCAAAATTATCCAATAATGTAAAGCAATATTAATAAGGTTCAATATGTATATGGACCCTTTGGATATTGTAAATATCTTGAAGGCTTTGTTCAATTCGATTAGTTATTAAATGGCTTTCATGAACTGAAAGAGTTGACTTAACAAACACTATAGCGTCAACAGTTGTTATGTTACCGGATACCCTTGCCTTTAAATCCTTAACTAAGGTAACACCAGGTGTATTCTTTATTACTTCTTCAATCACTTTCAGCTTTGCAGCATCAAAACCATCTGTTAATTCATGAACAGCCTCTTTAAATATTTCCCAGGCAGTATGACAAATGACAAAGCCTACTATTGCAGCAATAACAGGATCTAAGAAACCCCAACCTAAATATGAACCAATTATCCCAATAACAGCACCAATACTAACTAATGCATCTGAACGGTTATCCTGTGCAGCTGCATAAAGTGCCTTACTCTCAAGTTCCATTGATAATTTACGGTTATATCTATATATAAAATACATAAAAATGGCACTGAAAAGACCTATAAATGCAGTAAATAATTCTGGTATTTCATCCGTTGGAGAAAAAAATTCTTTAAAGGCCTCTGTAACAACTTGCAGTCCTACTATAAACATAATTATTGCTGCTATTAAAGAGGCAATAGTCTCTGCTCTTGTATGACCATATTTATGATCTTCATCTTCAGGTTTTTGGGCAAATCTCAACCCAATTAAAACAGTCACTGATGCAATAACATCCGTTAGATTGTTTATCCCATCGGCTTTTAAGGCTTCCGAATTACCTATATTACCAGAAATCAACTTAATAACTGAAAGAAAAATATATGCTAAAATACTAATCCAAACTCCTCTTTCAGCTTTCTTTAAATTTGTATTAATCATCATATCCTCCTCTAAAAGTACCTTCGAAAATGCACAAGTTATATATAGTATTTAACTTCATTGAATTTTTATTTAAAGTAGATACTTTAAATAATAAATGTGGGAACCAGTACTAAAGATTATTAAGAAATTACAAAAAAAAACAAAATATTTCATTAACTTATGATGACAGTGCAACTTTTATTCAAATTTCGTTATAATGTATAAAGGTATTGAATATATAGGAGGATTATATGCCTACACCTAGTATGGAAGATTATATTGAAAAAATTTATTTACTTATTCAAAATAAGGGGTATGCACGTGTGTCTGATATAGCTAATGTTCTTGGTGTCAACCCTTCTTCGGTTACGAAAATGGTTCAAAAATTAGATCAAAATAAATATTTAATCTATGAAAAGTACCGTGGAATAATTCTTACTCCATATGGTCAAAACATAGGAAAACAACTTGTTTATAGACATGAATTATTGGAATCTCTCTTTCGGATCATTGGGGTTGACGAAGATTTAATCTATGAGGAAGTTGAAAGAATTGAACACCATCTTAGTCTGAAAACATTGGATTGTATAAATGGCCTGGTACAATTTTTCGAAGAGGATGAACAACGGATAAAGGCATTAAAAGAAATTCATCGAAAGTATAAAAGGTAACAGTGATTTGTTTGGACAAATGTTATGTATTTAATGCATTAGTATAAAATTTTTAAAATAAATAAAGGATGCATTCTTATTTTCCGATTCTCACCCGTTTTGACACGATAAACTTTACGTTCTAGTAGTTTACTTAATGGGCACCGGTCTGTTAACCTAATAAAATAGATATTTATCTAAAAAAATCCATATGCTTATATAAATAAAAGAACAACCTAATGAGATGCTCTAGGTTGTTCTTTTATTTAGTTCTTATAATCTAATAATTATTTACAATGGGACAATGCCAATAGGGCTTATTGCATTAGTTTTTCCAGAATTCCATGCACCTCTATGAAGCTCGAAATGTAAATGTTGTCCAAATGACTGACCTGTATTACCTTGGTAACCAATCATTTGACCTTTAGAAACAACTTCACCAGAACCAACTAAACGACTGCTCATATGAGCATATACTGTTGTATAGGTCACACCTTCAATAGAATGGGATATAAAGACCACATTACCGTAACTAGATGAGTAGTATGAATTTATAACAACCCCGTCAGCTGCTGCAACAACAGGTACTGTACCTTTTTGAGCAATGTCTGTCCCAAAATGATTTGCACCCCATCTTGAACCAAAACTTGATGATACAACTCCGCTCGTTGGTCTTGTAAAATAACCACTAGAAACAGGTGGAGCCGAAACAGAAGCACCACTTCCGGAATTTTGGGCTTCTTTAGCTTTATTTGCTTGGCGTTCTTGTTCTAATTCAATTGCCCTTTTTATAGCTGATTCTTGAGAGGATAATAGCTGTCCTTCTTCCTCAAGATCCATTTTATAGTTTTCTAACTGTTTTTCCTCTAGTTCCAAAGATGCCATTAACTTATCTTTTTCATCTTTCTGTGTATTTAAGTTTTGCTTTAACACTTCAATTTCTTTAAGTTTTATTAGAAGACTTTCCGCCTCTTTTTCTAAGTTTTTCTTCGATTCCTCCAGCAGTTCTTTATCTGCTTTATGCTCTCTTAGAATAGCTCTATCTGCTTCTAATAAGGTGGTAACTAATTCTACCCGATCTATAAATTCACTAAAGTCATTTGCTCCTGTCAAAACATCGATATAACTAATCATACTACCATTCTCTTGGAAGGAACGAGCGCGGTTTTTTAGGAGCTCATTACGCTTTGCCATTCGTTCTTCGACTATCTTTATTTCCTCTTTTAATTTAGAAATCTGATTCTCGGTTTCCCTAATTTCATTCTGTTTTGACAGCATTTGTTCTTCTGCTTCGGTAATTGATAAATCTAACTGTTTAATCTCAGCATCTAATTTTGCTTGTTCATTTTTAATTTTGTTTACTTCTTTTTCCGTATCACCAATTTCAGATTCAATGGATGACTGTTTACTATCAATCTCATTTTTTTGCTCCTTCAAGTCTTCTAAATTAGCCTTAGCTAATACTTTTGTCGGCACTTCTGATAAAGTTACTCCGAACCCTAACAAAGTAAGAACTGAAACTGAAATTATTGTACTCTTCACTTTTTACCTCACCTTTAACTATATTTAGAATCTGAGAAATATGGGAATTCTTCAGTTATTTTGTCGTTTTAATTCCTATTATCTAAATAATAACATCTGTTTTTGTCGAATACTAAAACAATTTTATTACAGTTTCTTTTCAAATAAAATTATCTATCCTGTTAGTGGGTTATTAAAGTTATCATTTCCCTATCGGAATGAACTAAAATTACTTCCATATAAAAAATAAAAAAATCATTTAAAGATATTTTGATATTTTCTACCTTATTAAAAGAGTTAGACCACTCAACAAAGTTTTTCGATTGCCTAAGTGCTTATCTTCTTTTTTAGTCCTACTGATTTTATGCAGAACAAGGCATTTTATTTGCACATTAGCGAAATAGAATATTTGAGGTATACCTATTGGATAGATTCAATCCATACACTTGTTTTCTATTTATCAGAACCAAAGTCAATTAATTTATTCATCCAAGGCTTTGGTAAACTCTCTTCTTTTTTCCTCAGTTTGAATCGTTCGAATTATCTTAGCTTAATGAATCCGTATCTATATTTCTAAATTTTTGTAGATACTCTTCTTCCTTTCTATCAATCTCACTTTCTAAATCTAAGTTTCTTTGTTCTTTTGCCCATTTAAAAAATATTACAGCCAATACAGATCCGTATATCGCCTCTTGAATAATTTTCATAAGTGCACCACCAGCCTGTTGATCATCCAGTGTACCAATCCCGAATAGTCTAGGCATATGCATGTAAGAAGAATATAAAATATCCTTTGAAAAAATAATCAGGGCACAAGCAGGAGTAAGAAGAATACCCATACCACAAATATAAGCTATTTTATAAAGCGGTTTCATACCTTCTATACTATCAACGGGTGGAAGAATAGGCCACCACATAATGAAAGACAGAAAGAAAAGAAAAAGAATGGATAGATTAATATAAAGTTGATTTCCCATTATAAAATCAAAAATGAAAGGCACATGATAAAACGAAAAAACAACATTAAACAAAAGAATAGCTAGTACAGGTTTTGTAACGATATGTATTGTTTTCCTTACGATTTTATATTTGTTAATTAGTTTCCCCACTTCATTTTTTGGCAATCCGAAAAGAATTAAAGGTGGGACCGCAAGGTAAAT
The DNA here is from genome assembly GCF_052983275.1 of Robertmurraya sp. GLU-23. NCBI lineage: Bacteria > Bacillati > Bacillota > Bacilli > Caryophanales > Bacillaceae > Robertmurraya > Robertmurraya sp. GLU-23. Next base: position 28,823 of record NZ_JBRKCV010000007.1, on the reverse strand, counting down.
TATTGATTGGATGAACATATGAACAGAAAAAAGATAATGCCCAACACTATTTAGTGGTGAACCCCATGATACTGCTAAAAGCGATACTCCAAGATGAAAGCTGATTTTTTGATGTTTTGTTAGATGGAACTCCATAGTTTTTCGTTTATGTTCATATAAAAAAGTAATTGCCACCCAAACAATAATTAACGGTATGTTCCAATCAAAATAAAGTTCACTAAGTGCTTTATGTTGCATATTCATATAATTTTATATTCTCCCTTTTTAATATTAATTACCTTCTTCTCCGCTTATAAACTTTGTATAAAAATAAACCATATACCAAACAAATTACTACTAACAAAAAGATTACGTAAAAGAATGATTCAAGCAAATAAAACCTCTCCTTATTTCGTGAGTATATGTTCATATTTATTATAATCAATAGTTTTTAAACATTTCCATAAATAATTGTTTACTAGGGGCTATCCCTTGAAACTTCATAGAATATAAATCACAAAAACTCAGGGATATCAAAGGTTTTATATAATCTCGTCCGTTCTAAATCCATGAAAAGTAATGTGATTAGGTTTCTACTAATATATCTAATTTCTATTTTGTCTATTTTTGTATTGATTAAATTTGTGATTGACCTAAAAATTATTCAACATCAAAATTTTAGGGTAATTGTGTTATATCATAATAGCTGTTGTTGAAGACTTCCCAACCATATTAAAACAAATACACCCATTTTGATGGATAAGCAAAGCTAATGTGTATTTAAGGTGAATCTGAAGAAATATTATAAAATAATGCCTTGAAAACTATAAGAAAAGAATTATAGGAGCGTATAAGCCCTTTTTCTTAATTTCTTTTTTATATTTTAAACATATGTTAATAATAAATTAAACACGTTTTTTTGATATAAAAGGGGCTTTATTTAACATGGATCGAGTAATAAAAAATGAACAGAAACCTTATAAAGAAACAAATCTTATTAGAATCGAATCGAAAAGTAGGAAGGATATTTGTTCGGAATACCTTCACTACATTGAGAATGGATATCGTCTTACGATAGATGATGCTGCTACCTATCTTAATTGTACAGGTCCGTATGTTATTAATACGATTGTCCCTGAGGTGAAACATATTCGAATTACCCGTCTTAGTAAAATGATTTTAATGAAATACGCAAAAGACAATGGGATTGAAGAAAGAAGAGCTAGATTGTTCACTAAGAGAATACTTCTCTCTGAAGATAATTTTAAAGAACACATCCGCAATTCAATAGAGCTGGTTATCTCATACAAGAAATTCTCAGAAAATGATTTTGAACCTGAATTTATTGACGAAATTAAAAAGAGGATTGCTAGAGGTAACGAAAAAGGCAAAAAGCTAACTCTACAATCTCATATGACAAGAATTACGGATATTTTGAAGAAAAAATATTTCACTGACGAAAATGGAGTTGTTAGATTTGAAAATCAACAAGAGAATTTACATATAAATTCTTTTCCAGTTAAGTTATATACTCAAAAAGAAATAATGAACGAGTATGGAATAAAATATAAGGTTGATTTTTACAGACAAGTCGAACTAAAACTTGGCTTTAGAAGACTCAAATATGGAAATCTCGTTCGGTTTGAGAAGGTAAAAGAAGATGAAAAATACATTTTTCAAATGTATTTGAGTATTTATAGAAGGCTTCAAGAATTGTATGGAGAACATTTAATAAATATAATCCAAAATGAGGCCTTAATTAAGTTAGACAAATATAAATAGTAACCTTCAAAAAACACTGCAAAAGAGTTAAAAGAAAACGAAGTACCCCCAAACTAGTGAAGAGATGGATAAGAAACAATATAAAATAAAATCAAAATTCCTTACCGCTTCCCAAACTTAACTATTTATAAAAAAAAGAATGATTGCCCAACGGGTAATCATTCTTTTATACTGTAAAAAAAATCCTTCTTAAATTAAATTGAATTGTGAACTGTTCATTATTTAATTGTTACTACTGCGTTTGAAATTCTATAAGAATTATTGTTGGGTGCTAGCAGTTTCAAGTAACCCTTTTAAATCTTCATCTTTTATTTCAACATTAGCGTCTTTCAGTTCTTTTTGTAAAACTTCTTGAATTTTACTGTCGTCGATTTTTGATACCTTAATATTGTATTCTAGTTCATTTTTCATTTTTTCAAACGATTCTTTTTCCTTTTTCTCTAAAACTTGAATAATATGAAATCCATTTTGAGTTTTTACTGGTTCGCTAATTTGATTGATTTCAAGTGAATAGGTAGCATTTTCGAACTCAGGAACCATTTTACCTGAACCAAACCACCCTAAATCTCCTCCTGCTTCAACAGAACCAGGATCCTTTGAATATTCCTTTGCTAGCTTTTCAAATTCGGCACCTTCATCCAACTTTTTCTTTACTTCCTTAGCTGTTTCCTCATCCTCTAAGAGAATATGTCTTGCTTTTATTTCTGGTTTATAGTTTTCATAACTTTCTTTCAACTCTTTTTCAGTAACTTTTATGTCTTTTATTGCGGCTTTTTCTACTAGGAGTTGAAACTTAAGTATTTTTTTAAATTCACTTTCATCTTTTATATTATTTTGTGCAAGTATCATTTCAAAATTAGAACCATATTGTGCTTTAAATTCCTCAAATTTTTTATTTAATTCTTCACTTTCTACTTTGTATTTATTACCTAACACTTTTTCATAGAGAAGTTGCTGAAGTTCTTGTTCACCATATTTATCTTTCATGGCAGTATAAAGTTCTTCTTTTGAAATATTACCTACTTTTGTCTGGACTATTGCTTCTGAATTAGTAGTTTGAGAACTGCAAGCACTTAAAGCAATAAGACCACCAGTCATAGAAACTGCTAAAATCAATTTTTTCATACGAACACTCCTCTTGTTTTAGTATTAAATAATTTTCCAAATATCTATCCATGAATAGATGCTCATATATATTATGATATTTAACCAAAAAAAGTCAATCTATTCTTTTATCTAAAATAACACATATTTGTTTTTTTGAGATTACCTTTAACTTTTCACCAGTTTTTCTGAAAAATGCACAGTTTCTGCAAACTTTTGATATAGTATAGAGGTCTAGGACGTTTTACCCTTCTATTTAAAAAGAAGCACTCTATTTGAGTGCTTCTAAATTTATTTGTACATTAAACGAATAGTCTTTCTAATCTTTATTAATAGAATTATATCAAGGACCTGATTTTTATGCTAACATGAAGTTGAAAGGTTACTTTTACTTTAAAGGACTAAAAAGTATTGAATATTTAAAAACAACTGTAAATAATTCCTTCGAAAAAAGGTATTAGTTAATACTACAAACAATTTTATTTTATTGAAAATGAGCAAAATCCTGGCTTATATCTTTATTGAATCTTTTATAGTACAAGGTATTTTTTCTAATCCCAAAATCCTTTCCATTACTAACCAATCTAATCTATAATAAATAGGAAGTGATTCAAATGTTGTATACTGTTATATTTTATTTAGTTCTATCTCTTTTCTCTCTAGGAGTTATATATATATTCAAGAAAAAATCTGACAAAGAGTTAAGGGAACTCGGTCAAGAAGAAAAACAAATTGATTAAAGGATCTACAAAAATTCAATATTAGGAAAAATCACCCTACATACTAGAAAAAAATTAAATCCAATTATTAACAAATAACCCAACCGTTCGAATTCCGAACGGTTTTTAAATTACTTAATATCTTCTATAAAATTTCATTTAGTAATACTATTTATTAAACTCCCTCAGTTTGATACGAATATCTCTTGAATGCTCACTTATTCGCAGGATTCCATAACCTCTATAAAAAGAATGACGGGTAATTGGAATGAATTCAGATCATTTGGCTTCGTGAAGGCATAGTTAAATAAAGGAGTTAGCTACTACTCCATATTTTACCATATGATGCACATCTCCACGCCGCCCCTGGAGGCTTTCCCTCCCATGTCTCAACGGGTTAATTGCCCTCTCATTCCTTCGTCATGCCTATCCAAGGGGTGGAGGCCAGTTATGCTAACCTGATGGGTCACAGTGCCCTATTGTTAAATAAACCTGGTACTCCGTACATATTTGAAATCCTACGAATAAGACAACATACAAAATTAAATTCAATTATTTTATTATTGATATATTTTATTCTCTAATGGTTTTTTCTAAGCTAAAGGGATTAATTCTTGGATTATATTAGGACAGTAAGGCTCGTTTCGTCGTGCTATTCCTACAAAAACCCTTTCTAGTTTATCGATACATTTCAGGATTGAGTTCATTTTCTTTATCTTTTTAACCTTAACATTATGGGAATGCATGGCTTTTATTCATCACAAGGCTCATGGTTGCTAAGTAGAGGAAACGTCGTAGTCTTGACCTTCCATGCTTCGAAATGATAATCTGACCTTTCCATTTACCAGAACTTGCTTCAGCTAAATGTAATCCTGCATGACGTAATAGAGAATTTCCATGGGAAAATCCACTTAGATCTCCAGCCTCACCTAATATACCTGCTAATGAGATTTCACTTATTCCCTTTATCATAAGCAGCTTCTTTGCGAATGGTATTTGATTGAGAACTTCTTTTACTTGTTGTTCAACTCCTTCGGGTTGTTTTACAGCGAGGTAATATTCTTCTAATAATTGTTCTAGATGAAATTTCTAAGCATCAAGTGCTTGTCCAGTTCCAATAGATAATTTTGCTAGATTGATCAGTAATTGAGCTTTTTTAGATTCTGGTTGTCTTTTCATTAATGACTTCCAACCTGTCATAACATCTAGTGACTCCATTGAAGATATTTCACCTGGAGTCGGAAATAAACGAAGGGTTGCGATGGCCCCTTTTCACGAAACATAGTTAAACACTTGTCGCAACTCTGGAAAGACAACATCTACCCATCGATTTATTTGATTAATAGACATGACAAGACGTTTACAATTACATCACGATTAGACATTAGAACTCTTAGTTTCTCAAATGATTCTGATGAAGGGCGAATAAAGGAATAGTAGCCATTTTTGACCATATCTGCGATAACGAGTGCATCTTTTTTATCACTTTTAGATTGGGTATTATCACGATTTTCTTTATTCCTTTTTACTAAGTGGGGATTGACTGTTACTACCTCAATGTTTTGGTTATATAACCATTTTGATTGGTTTAGCCAGTAATGGCCTGTAGGCTCCATACCTACTATTGTTGTTTCAAATATTTTTAGTTTTTGTAAGTTTTGAATCCAGCTTAATAGTTTTACGAACCCCTCTTCATTATTTTCAAATGTAAGAGGATCTCCCACTACAATTCCACGGAAGTTAACAGTTCGAGCAACGTGTAATTGTTGGGCTATATCCACACCTACAATTAGATGTGTATCGGAAATTCTTTCTATTAGTTGATTTTGTTTGTCTTGCATTTTAAAATTCATAGTAGGGCTTCCTCCTTAAGACTTTGAGTTAGATTGGACTCTATACTCGTATCTTACTGAGGGGCTCTATTTTTTTCAAACCTGATATGTAACGATCTACAGGAATGCTAACCTGTCAAGCAATAATTATCAAGTTGAAAGTTTGCAAATTTGTCACATTTTATTCAAATGGGTTTTTGAATTAGATATAACACTTTGCTAAAATTAAGTTCGTAAATAAGTTAATACTATTTGGAGGTTACTAATGTTAAAAAAATTATCTCTGTTAACAATTATTTTTTTCATCGGCTTTGTTAACAACGCTTTAGCTCACACAGGATTAGAAAGTTCCATTCCTCAAAATGGACAAGTAATTAAAGAGGAATTAAAACAAATTACCCTAAATTTTGAAACAAAAGTCGAACAGAACAGTACATTTGAACTTAAATATTCTAATGGAGATACTATCCCCGTTGAAAATATAACTTTATCCGAATTTCAGATGGTAGGAAGTTTAATAAATCCATTAGAAAATGGGACGTATCAAATAAATTGGAAGATTATCGGTGCAGATGGTCACCCAATAGAAGGCGAGTTGTCATTTTCGGTAGATGTACCTGTTTCTGAAACCGCTCCCGAAAATACTGAGGAACCACAATCTCAACCAGATGGTGCGGCGAATACAGAGAACACCGAAACAAACGAAGATACAGATACAGAAACAAGAATAGAAACAGAACAAGAAGATGTTCAACAAAACAAATTACCGTCGTATGTTATACCCTCTATTATTGGAATTCTGATAGTTATCGTTATTGGAAGTTTCTTATTAATTTTGAAAAGGAAGAAATAGAAAATGCTTACTATTGGAATTATTAGTCAGACATTGTTATACCTTTGCTTTTCATTAACGTTAGGAAGTTTTGTACTTTATCTAATACCAAGTACACACCGTCCGGATATTATGGTACCAAAGGGAATTTTAATGATTGCAACAGGCGGAATCGCCATTCTTTCATTTTTTCCCGTTTTACAATTAATTTTATTTTTATCTCCTGATATTGGTTTTGCTCAAACTTTCCTGTCTGTACTTTTTACGTTTGAAGTGGGACAATCGTGGGTATTCACTTTTATTGTGGCAAATTTATTATACATATTTGTCATATGGTTTGATTACCAAAATAAAGCTAAATATAGCTGGATCGGTCTTATCTTTACCTTTTTCTTAATTCTTGCTCTAGGCTGGTCCAGTCATGCTAGCTCATATGATCAAGTAAAAGGGTTTTTAACTCATACATCTCATTTTACTGCCGTAACTATTTGGGTTGGGATTTTAATTGTTGTTAGTTGGTTTTCGAAAAGTAATTCAAATTGGTTAAAGTTTTTAAAATGGTTTACTCCTATTGCTCTATTTTGTTTCATTATTACTATTTTAACAGGGCTTATTCTAATGACCTTTGTTGTAGAATTTAAGGATTATGCAAATTCGTGGATGATCCCTTATGGGCAAGCCTTATTAATAAAGCATATCCTTATTATTCCGTTAATGGTATACATAGTGATAAACAGTTTACTTGTTAAAAAGAAAATAAAAAAAGATATTACCTTTAACCCTACACCCTGGGTACGAGTAGAAAGTATTGTGCTTTTACTTATTTTCTCTGCAACAGCAGCATTAGGACAACAATCTCCTCCTCATGAAACGACGATAGTAGAAGGTGTTCTTTCAAAATTATTTACAATATTATATCAGGGAGAGTTTCAACCTGATATGAGTGTTCAGCTAGTACTAAACTTAACAGGTTTTACGTTTTTCTTATTAGCAATCCTTTTCCTGGTTTTATCAATTTTCTCATTTATAAGAAGAGCTCCTACTAGTTTATCGTTCCTAATGAATATGTTATCTGTTATTTGTTTTTACCTAACATTAATACTAAGCATTAGTTAGTCATTCGATAGGTTTATTACCTATCACTTTAATTAGTTACAAACTCATAATAAAGGAGTCATAAAGATGACAAAAAGAAAGACTTCACCTTTTAAAGTTGCAGTAATTATCACCATATTTTTATTTTTCATATTGAGTGCATTAATTGTAATAAATAAGAAAACTTCTGAGTCGAGCATAGGAACTAGTTATGAAATACAACCATCAATTGAAGGTCAACCAACATTAGGAGAATCGGAAGCACCTGTAACTGTAGTTGAATTCGGTGATTTTAAGTGTCCTGCATGTAAAAATTGGGGGGAAACCATCTTTCCACAGTTAGTAAAAGATTATGTTGATACTGGGAAAGTTAAATTCTCATACATTAACGTCTTATTTCATGGAGACGAGTCGAAACTGGGTTCTGTAGCTTCTGAAGCTATCTATAAACAAAATCCCGAGCGATATTGGGATTTCCACAAAAAACTTTTTAGTGAACAACCAGATAAAGACCACGATTCATTATGGATCACAATGGAGAAAATTCAGGAAACTGCTAGCTTAATACCTGATATCGATGTGACACAGTTGGAGGAAGATATGAAGAGTCAGTCAGTAATAGACGAAGTAAACAAAGATTCAGTACTAGTAGAAGATTTCAATGTCCAACAGACACCAAGCATCATGGTTAACGGCACAATGCTTGATGATCCTTTTGACTATGAAAAAATTAAAAGTCTTATAAATAAAGAATTAGAGGATAAATAAAAATGAAAGAAATTAATTCTAATCAAGTTTATTTGTATATGGCATGGATTGTTTCTACCACCGCCATGCTGGGAAGTCTTTATTTTAGTGAAATTCGGGGTTTTATACCCTGTGAACTTTGTTGGTATCAACGTATTCTGATGTATCCACTAACCCTAATACTTGGGATTGGAACTTTTCAAAATGATTTATCCATTAAAAAGATTGTATTACCTATGGCTATTATTGGATGGTGCATTTCCTTTTATCATTACATGTTGCAAAAAGTACCTGGATTTGCAGAAATAAAACCTTGTGTTAATGGTGTTCCTTGTACAACGGAATATATAAATTGGTTTGGAGTAGTTACAATTCCATTTCTAGCTCTAACTGCCTTTACAATAATTATATATTTGATGATTTTTATAAAGCTAGATAAGCAGACACAAAAATAAATATATTAAAAGCAGTTTGAAGGTTTATCTTGAACTGCTTTAAAATTTTCCCCCTTTACATTTTGTCTTATGATTATTTGGGATAATAAACATATTAGAGTCATATATATTTAAGGGGCTCGGGCGACAATATTTACCTATTTGGAAACGAATAATCATTAAACCCCTGGTTGCAACATAGACTCTTACCATATAATTTCTATTCTTCCTTTCAACTAAAGCACCTGTTACTAAGTTATTATATTGAGTTTAATTTATCGAAAGATATAAAATACAAGTACAAGTTAATTTGGTAAGTATATCTATTTTTTTCCTAGGCCTCCTTTGAAATATATATTTACTAAAAGGTAATAGATAAAAGTAATTCCAGCAATAAAGACTAAATACTCTTTAGTCGATTCATATGAAGGCAGTGGAGTAGTGAAATTTGTTAATACTAAGCCACCAAAGATAAAAATACCTATTACATTTAATAATTTCCTCATACTCACTTCGTTTTCCGTTGTAATTTCATGGTTTTGAAACGGATTATTATTGTCGGTTTTCAAACTAACACTCCTAACTATTAGACATATTAGTTATACGAACTTTTCAGATATTTATTTCATATATTTTCAATAGAACCTTGTGTCTTTAGGAATAATGTAGAAAAGTGACTCCTACTTATTTTAACGGTTACCTGAGTAACTTGCATCTTTAGTATAGACAAATTAGTGTAATCCTAGAACAAACACATCTCCATAGCAATTACTAAGTAGTTTGCCAATGATACGAATAAAATCCATACTAAAAACGCTTTACTATTGATAGACTTGTATAAAGATTATGTTATCTTCAATTGTTACTAACGCAATTCCTCCCCGTCCTTCTTCATAGTCTTTCTAGTGAGTGGTATCTCTTTCCCCCTAATGACCCTTGTAGCTTTAAAGCAGATTGCCTGACTTTGTCCACAATAATCTAGAGTTATTCTAAAATGTTTTCTCGCAGATAAACTACAACATTTGGTTCTTCTTTCTCAAATAATGTACGCGCATTTTTTAGTGGTTAGTCACATCATCCTTATAACTCTGGACACTTTACATTAATCACACCTTCCTCAACATTTGTTATATCCTAAAAGTTTTTCCCTTTGAAAAGCGTTTTATTATTATAAAAAATACAATTAACCAATCACTATTCCACTGACGTTATTTATCAAAGTTGATTTGCTATTGACTGCCTGAATGGTAAGTCTCGTTACAAAAGATACGATTAATGCAAAATTAATAAGTGCTTCAAATGTTTTGGCAATGCCATCAGTATAGCGTCTCCTCTAAACGAGCATACTCTGTTGATTCAAGACTTTTTAAACTATCCCTTCTCTGCCTTTCGAATGTCTTTACACTCTTGTATTTCTAGGGTTAGAAAGGTTCTGCTAAATTCTTTGTCATTAAATTAGGAATGGGAACAGCCCCTACAGAACCTGTTATAACATGAATAAGACACCAATTGAAATAACTAGGGTATGGACGATACTCCTCTATTATTTAGTTTTCTTGTTAGAGTGCAGACTACAATTGCTGGGACACTTAATACAATTTATTCAATTGAAATCACTTCATCTTCATTTTCTCCTTCCTCTAAAAAACATCTTCTCCTTATGTTTAAAATATATCTAATAAGAAATACCTATTAATTTTCTACTAATCTGACCATTTTATTCCTTCCCATAAAAACACCTACTTTCTTATTATATAATGAGTCTGAATATGAATATAAAGGTGAATTCAAAAAGTAAACAATCATTTGCTATTTCGTCATTAAATGATACGATTAAAAAAACAGTTCGGAAAGAGGAAGTTTATGCTAGGGATCTTATCTGCTGGGATTGCACCTGGATTAGCCTTATTAAGTTATTTTTACTTAAAAGATAAATATGAACCAGAGCCTATTTCGTTGGTATTTAAAGTGTTTATCCTAGGGGCTCTACTTGTATTTCCAACCATGTTTATTGAGTATGTGATTGATGTAGAAAACCTAATAAACTCTAATTTTATTAAGTCGTTTATAACTGTTGGTCTACTTGAAGAATTTTTCAAATGGTTTATTTTAATTTACACAGTTTATCAACATGTTGAATTTGATGAGCCTTATGATGGAGTTGTATACGGGGTAGCAGCTTCTTTAGGATTTGCTACTGCTGAAAATATCCTGTATATATTTGCAAATGGTATCGAAGTTGCCATAGGTAGAGCACTTTTACCAGTTTCCATACACGGTTTACTTGGAGTAATTATGGGGTTTTACTTAGGAACAGGTAAGTTTAGCACTTCTATAAGGAGAAGATGTTTAACTTTCTCCCTCCTAATTCCTTTTCTCCTACATGGAACATATGATTTCATAATAAATTCTTTCGTGAACTGGTTACTATTTATAGTCCCATTTATGGCTTATTTATGGTGGTTAGCTTTAAGAAAAGTCAAAACTGCACGTTCCTTCAGTTCTAGCGAAAGGATTGATGATAAAACAATCAATTATAACCATATATAATAGTTTAACTTACTTAACCCTTAACAAAAATCTTATTTTTTGTCCCAATCCTTATAAGATTCAAAACTATATAATAACAGTGTAAAATAAACAAAAATTAAGCTATCGAGGAGTTATCGATAGCCACGGAGGAAACAAATTAGTCTCTTTGCTCTAAATAATGTTTAAATACTAATAAGAATATCAATGATGTCTCGCATGTTCTATAGTTTGTTGAAGTATATCCATAACATGCTTATCATCACAAGTGTAATAAATGGACGTACCATCACGTCGGTATTTCACCAGCCTCAAGTTTTTTAGAAACCTTAATTGATGTGATACCGTAGATTGCAACATTGATAGTTTATCTGCCATCTCATTTACAGAATATTCCCTTTGCGATAACAGATGTAGAATTCTTATCCTTGTAGGATCAGAAATAGCCTTAAAGGTCTGAGAAACGATAAATAAAGTTTCCTCATCAAGGTCATCATTTATTTCACCTTTTTCTATTAAATCATCATTTTCATAATTAGACATATTGCTATACACCTCTATCAAGTATTATTAGATATTATACCATTAATTAATCCTTCCTAAAATACGAGATAGATCAACAAAAAGCCCAATATTAGTGTTATATATGATAATATATTACTTCTTCCCTCTTTTATGTAAGGAATTATCATTTCTTTTAAGGCAACTGATAATAACATCCCAATACTTATTCCTAGGAAGACAATTTGTATAACTGTTTCAACACCAACAATATCATTCATGCTTGAAAAAGCACCAATGGTTGTTGGAATTGTTACACATATAATTAGAGCAATAACTTTTATGAATGGCAAACCTGCTGATAATAATGGACTAACTAGAATAACCCCTTCCGGTATGTTGTGAATCAAAACTGCAACAAGGAATGTCCTGTTGCCTTCTAGTAATTGATTACTTGCAGTTACACCTAGAGGAAAGTTATGCATTAATAAAGAGGCAACAATAATCAATCCAGCCTTTAAAGATTTGCTATTATTAGATTCTTTCTTAATAAATTTGAATCTGTCTAATAGATCATGCACTATAATGTAAAATGCAATAGAAATAATTATTCCAATTAATAAAAGAATATGATTCTCTTCAAGTGCCTCTGGTATTATTTCCAATAAAAGTAAACCTAAAATCATCCCCCCACTAAAAAGTATAACGGTACTTTTATTGTTCCTTAATCCAACTAATACAACTGCTAGAAATCCCCCTAATGATAATCCAATAAGGGATGCGGAAAAAATCCATATAGGTACCATGCACATTCCCTTTCAAAGTTATTAAGAACACTTCCATAGTAAAATGTATGCTTATAATTTATAATCATTCATCTACATCCCTAGAATTATAACTAGTATTTTAACTTTTAAAACAACAACAGAGGGTTTATGGTAAATTTTACTTTTCTGAAAAAGCATTTGTACTATCTTCCCATAAATCTCTACATAATTGTTTTTGATAATTTAGATTTGAGTCACTTTTATACGATTTGATCGCATAAAAAATGAGTCACATGATTTCCAATTTTCAAACCTCTCTTAAGATTGAATGGGACCATACTCTCAACTCGAGAGACAAAAAAAGGATGATTGATATGGTGTTACTGACGGTCTAAAATGTCTATTAATTGACGGTTTATATTGTCCAAATTCTGACGGATTTTGTGTCCAAAATAATAAAAGAGGAAGCTTAAACCCAAAGCCTCCTAGTTTTTTATATGTCTACTTGATAAACCTCGTTTGGTTTTAAATATAATTTGGTTTCATTAAAACCAACAATGACGTACCAATCTCTCCCTAACTCCATACGGCATGTAAGTTTTCTTCCCTCTCCAAGGTGAAGCTCAAACCAATCACCGCAGCGCATCTTGCATCCTGTACTCTCTTCCCAAAAAACTACCCAGCAATCGAGCTCTTCATTATATTTCATTTCCCTCCATCGCTACTTCTTCATGAGAGCTCACCTTGAATGACAAGCTTAACCATATGATCATCAATAATCCTACGTCCATTTTGAGATCCATAAAGAAGACTATGGGTACAAAGTTTATTAATTAGCCTTGCAGCCCCACCGGAAATACGATGAATTTCATCAAGTGCTCCATCAGAAAAAATCTGCTGCTCAACACCCGAATAACGGATGTGCTTGGACACATATTCCCCAACTTGAGCACGATCGAAATGTCCTAGACGAAACTGGATATCTATTCTCTGCCGTATCGCTTCATATGATTGTAGACGAAGACGATCCCATATTTCACTTTGTCCTACAAGAATAAGTGCCATTGGACTTTGGGCATCCATCTTAAAGTTAAGTAGAAACCTTACTTCCTCAAGCATTTCTCGATCAAGCAGGTGAGCTTCATCAACGACTACCAAAGGCTGAACGCCACGTATCCCTCTCATTAATTCAATCTCTCTGTGAAGCTGACGCTTGGCAACTCCACGATAAAACTTAGCTTCAGAACCTAATTGTTCTAACAATCCCTTATAAAAATGACGTGGTGTTAATTTTGAATCTGATAGATATAAAACCTGATATTTTCCCTTATCCAACCGGTCGACAAATTTCCGTATAGTTGTAGTTTTCCCCGTGCCGCAATCCCCAGTTAGAACCGCAAAAAGCTGTCTTACAGCTGCATATTTTAACCTTCCCAGAATTTCGTGCATCATAGTAGAATCATATAGCTGATCTTTAGGTACATCTCGGGTGAATGGGGTATTTTCCATCTCATAAAATGATTCAAACATTGGTGTCTTCCTCCTTCCAAATAGGACGGAAGGTTACAGCAGGTGTCTGTTCAATCTTACGATTATGATTTTTCTGTTCAGCTGCTTTTAATAGTCGAGAAGATTCAGCTTCCTGTTTCTGCATGTGCTCCGGTAATTCTGGACGTTTTCCCGATCTTTCACCAATTACGAGCTTCTTAGCTTTCCAAGGGGTATAACCCTCATATTCTATAGTCAATTCCTCAAGATCCGAAGGACATATACAATTTCTACCTGGCGACCGACGAATGTAAGACCAACCTCATACTTTGATCTAAGAAACTGATACACCCTGATTTATCCACTTTTCGTGTTTCACAATGAAGAAAGGCATTTGATAATGTATTTTGATCAATAAATCGAAGAGCCTTTCGGTCACTACGGAAAGCTGACATTTGAACTTGCCCTTGAATTAAATATACAAATTAAACAAGTATTAAAAAAACATTCACTTAGAAAAATCGCCTCAATTTCTGGCCCACATGTTAATGATGGAAAAAGGCTACTTTTCAGAAGAGATGATTTTGAAAAAAGTTTTTTCCTTTAAATAAGACTAAAAAGTTCTAAGTATTTTCCTATCCATTTTCTATTAAAAACTCTTAGTGTTATATGCAGCTTAAATTTATCTAACCCCCTTAGGGGAAATACCTCTTAATAAACTATATTATTAATAAGAACTAAGGTTATTCGATTAATATCTATTTTCGATTGGTTTTAAATTCAAAAGGAATAAATTGTTCTCCACAATTTCTGCACTTTCCCTCTATCATTTAGGTGAAATTCTTCACAACCTAGAAATACCATTAAAGAAAGCCGCCTTAAATGCAGCCAACCTGAATCATACTTATCCTACAAAACATCTTCTTGAGGATATAGAATTTTGAATTTTTCCTGACGAGCTTCAAAAAATCTCCTTTTCATAGGATTACTCCCCTTTATTCCTTTATTCAAACATTCATTAAATTATAATATACAAAAGAATTCTGATATTCAAACAATTATTTGAATAATTTATTTAAATCCCCTCTTTGGTTATTGACAAAAAGATTGTCCTTATCATATATTATTGGCATACGAAAATATTTTTGCGTTAGAGAAACTTTTTAACGGGAGGTAAAAGAATGGAAGATAAAAAAATTTCTCGGAGGGATGTTCTAAAAATTGGAACAACTGGCGCCCTTGGTATAGCTGGGAGCATTTATCTAAATAAAATGGCACCGTTCTCCAATGTGGCTCATGCAGAGAATCAACAATCAAATCACAAAAATCACTCTGGAAATCACATGAATATGAACGATGCTACTAAAACAGAAGGCTATAAGATGGCAGAACGTCTCCTCACAGAATTTGACTATGGAAAGGTAACAAGACTTTCAGATGGTCGGACACTTCGAGAGTATGAAGTAGTAGCAATTGATAAGGAGATTGAAATTGCAAAAGGAATTAAGTTTCCTGGGTGGACTTATAATGGAACGATTCCAGGACCCACATTTCGTTGTACTGAAGGAGATTTATTAAAATTTCATTTTACTAACAAAGGAAGTCACCCACATTCCATCCATTTTCATGGGATTCATCCACCTGAAATGGACGGAATAGCACCTATTCCTCCAGGTCAAAGTTTTACGTATGAATTCGAGGCAAAACCATATGGATTACAAATTTATCATTGCCATGTACTACCTTTAGCAAGACACATTCATAAAGGATTATACGGTAATTTTATTATTGATCCAAAAACCCCAAGAGAATCCGCACTCGAATTAAATATGGTCATGAATGCATATGATTTAGATTTGGATGGTGCAAACGAATTTTATACAGTGAATGGATACGCTTTTGCTTTTATGAACCATCCCATTAAAATCAAAAAGGATGAACTTGTCAGAATCTATTTAAGCAATTTAACAGAATTCGACTTATTAAACTCATTTCACTTACACGCCAACTATTTCACCTATATTCCTACTGGCAGAAATGAAAACCCATCTCCATTTACAGACACCATTATGCAATGCCAAGGTGAACGTGGGATACTTGAAGTTCGTTTTCCATACAAAGGAAGATATATGTTTCACGCTCATGTTAGTGAATTTGCCGAACTTGGCTGGATGGGATTCTTTGAGGTTGAATAGAAAGGAGTGTAAAAGATGAAATCAAAATGGCTAATTACATTTCTTATACCATTAGTTCTATTATTGTTGGTATTAGGATGGGTTTTTAAAAATGGTGCAGGAGTGGAACGAGATCCTGCTGCTCCGATTGAAGTCCTAAATGTTGAACAGATTAAAATTCTACCTTCGGGATTTGAGCTAGCTGTTAGCAATACTGGCCCAGAGAAATTAACCATATCTCAAGTGATTGTTGATGATTCGGTATGGAATTTTTCAATAACTCCTGATTCAACACTTAAACGGTTTGAAGACGGAAAGATTACGATTAATTATCCATGGGTGGAAGGTGACCCCCATACCATTCTATTAATATCAGAAAATGGAATTATAACAGAAGCTGTCATTGATGCAGCCACATTAACACCTGAATATACTTGGGATAATTTGTTGAATTACGGATTTATAGGTTTTTATGTAGGGATAGTCCCTATTACTTTAGGACTATTATGGTATCCATTTATGAAACGTTTGAAAGGAAGTTGGATTAATTCCATTCTTGCACTAACAGTTGGGCTCTTATTATTCTTATTTTTTGGAACTCTATTTGATGGATTTGAAATAGGAGCTGAAGCACCATCTGTATTCCAAGGAAACATGGTTGTAATAATCAGTACAGTCCTTACCTTCCTTCTATTGATTGGATTTGACCAATATCAACATCAAAAACAGAAAGGACATAGTTCTTCTCCGTTGGGCATTGCCTTATTGATGGCAACAGGTATTGGATTGCATAATTTTGGTGAAGGGTTGGCGATTGGTTCATCATTTGCATTAGGTGAAGCAGCGTTGGGCACATTTTTAGTGATTGGATTTACCCTTCATAATATTACAGAAGGAATTGGAATTGCAGCTCCTTTATTAAAAACCCAGCCAAAGATTAGCCAATTTATTTTATTAGGTACGGTTGCAGGTGCGCCTGCGATTTTGGGAACTTGGTTCGGAGGGTTTATCTTTTCACCAATTTGGGGTGCGGTATTTTTAGGTATTGGTGCAGGTGCCATTTTACAAGTCATATTCGTTATTGCCAGAATGCTAATTGAAGACCATAAAAAGAATAATCAACCGACGGTCTCTTGGATGAATTTTGCGGGATTTACAATTGGAATATTAATCATGTATTTTACAGCTTTCTTTGTAAAATTTTAAGGGGTGTTTGAGATGGCTAATATAGGAATTGGTGGGGCAATTTTAATAATTGTTATGGCATTAATTGTTTTTGGACCAAAAAAACTCCCGGAGCTTGGTCGTGCAGTGGGCACTACTCTAAGAGAGTTTAAGCAATCAACAAAAGGATTAATGGATGATAGTCACGATAGTGAAAAGGAAAATAAATAAAACAACTATAAAAGGTGGTTTATCGAGCTTGGACTGCACATTGCCTTCTTGTTCTTGTTGAAGTTACAGTTGAATCAATAAAAGTAAAACCTCTCAACCTTTTTTGAGTGGTTTTATTTTCACGTCTTTATTTATCGTTTTTCTCCCAGTTACACATTCCGCCTTCAATTATTTCTACATTTTGAAATCCTTTTTCTTTTAATATTTCAATAGCTTTATGACTACGTTGACCTCCGAAATTGCATACAATTTTAATGGGTGAGTCTTTATTTAACTCCGAGTAACGTCCTTCTAAATCTGAAACAGGAATGGATTGGGCACCAGGGATATGTTCTTTATCATATTCCAGCTATTCCCTAACATCAATAATCATTTCATTCATTTTATTCATTTAAAAATGCCTCCTACATCAATTTATTGAATAAACAATAGGTTATTTATTTCTTACTTCCACGAGACCAGATTACCACTGGAATCAGTAATAAGGACAATATTCCTCCAGGCAAGGATAACGTAGTGTAACTTGAACTAGCCACAATCATTCCAGATAAGGCACCACCTGAAGCTCCCGATAACGCAACTAGAACATCCACTGTACCTTGAGTTTTTGCCCGTGTTGAAGTTTCAGTTGAATCAACAATCAGAGCTTTCCCAATTATCAAACCAAAATTCTACCCTAACCCAAGTAAGGAAAGAGCAATTACTAAAAGGAGCATTGAATCTCCTGGAATAATCGCTGCTACTAGACCTGCCAAAAGTAAAGTAGCTCCAGAAGCTATCGCCATCGCTGTTCGACTTATTTTATCAATTAGAACTCCTGTAATCAGTGAAGGCAGATACATTGCACCTATATGAAAACCAATAACAAGACCTACCGTACCCAAGCCATGTCCATGATGTATCATATGGACAGGTGTCATTGTCATAATGGCGACCATAACGATCTGAGTAAGCAACATAACTGTTGAGCCTACGATAATTCCTCGTTTGTTTTCTATATGGTCAGTTATAGCCAAATGCCCTATACCACTTTGTTCTCCGAGGGATGCTTCTATCGTTCTTGCTATAACTAAAGGGTCTGGACGAAGCATTATGAAAAGTACAAGACCTGCAAAGATATATGCTACTGCTGATAATATGAAAGGACCTGCAAGTGATGGAACACCAATAGAAATAGAAAAATTACCCATGACATTCACTAAGTTGGGACCTGCAACTGCACCGAATGTTGTAAAAACCATCGTACTACTAACAGCAGTCGCTCGCTGTTTATTATTTGCTAAGTCCGTACCTGCATAACGGGCTTGTAAGTTTGTTGCAGTACCTGCACCATAAATAAGTAGAGAAGCAAATAAAAGAAACCTTTTCTTCTTGAGTAGTTTCAGCCTTGATTGGCTCTTCTTCTATGGTATTTTTGGTTTCTTCTTCAGGTAATTGAACGCTGAATGGAATTTTACCTGTGATTGGATCCCAGCAATATCCACTGAATCGTATAAGAACCATTCTCTAAAGGCTCAGATAAGGTACCAATCATTTGATTTCCGCGAGGTATTACGCTCGTAAAAGATATTTCCTGGCCATCCTTTACTAGCGTCATCGTACTTAATGACTCAATTTCCCCACCAAACGTTAAAGAGATTTCTATTGGTTCTTCCGTAACCACTTGACCTGCCTCTGGCGTCGAAGAAGTAATTTCAGTGTGTGCAAAGACAACTATTGGCAGCACCAACATCAACATGCTAATAAAAATAATAACCTTTTTTCATATACGTACCTCTTTTTTATAGATTTTCAGTTAGATGTTTCGCATCCATACCAACCCCTTGCAGTATGGCAGAGCCTTTGCGATATTGCCAGGGCATCCCTAAGAAGTATAACCCTTTTTTTCTGGTAATTCCTCTCTTATGTACAGGAAGACCTTTTCCATCAAAAAGAACTATACCAAGTACAAATTGTTTATTATTGATGAAATAGGCTACTTATCTATCGATCATGAAGACGCAAAACTATTTTTTTAGCTTATTGATATGAGATATAAAAACGTAGTACCGTCATTACTACGAACGAAAACTTTAAGGGATGGGATGAGGTTTCCAAGAATCCAAACTAGCAAATGCAATCTTAGACCGTATCTTACATCATGCCACTATCGTGACAATGGTTGGAAAGTACTATCGCTTAAAAGATCATTTAGCAAAAGAAAATGAGTAATATTGTACATCCTTATACAAGCGTAATTGTACAACATATTTGTGTTGACATTTATACGCAAGCGTATGCGAAGTTGAACAAGCAAATATTTACCGATATGAGGTTACACATGAAAACATACAATGGTTAACATAATAACAAAACTGTAATTTTCAAGAATTTCCACTTTCTTTCATTAGTCCTCACAACACTAATCAACTTAAAAACAGTCTCACTTATTTTATGTAATATGACAATTCATAGGGTCTTGTTTTAACCCTAAATCTAATTGTTTTAATAAACCCCAATAATATTTGGCTTTTTGCCTAAATAGCGGAAGGGATTGAATAGTACTACTACCTTGATTGTGGATAATCCGATTATACAAATACTCAAATGTTAATAGTGACTTATTATTGAGCCTAGGACCCTTACATGATATTATAAAAAGAGTATATGCAAATATACTCATATATATAGATTGGGATGATTTATATGATAAAAGAGACTACAAAACTTACTATCTTTATAACAATAATTGGACTTGTTATTGGAAACTTAGGGATTACTACGGATTCTGGGGAAAAATGGATCGAATATTGTCAACGAACAATTTATATTGTGTTAGGATTTTTTTTATTTCTGATTTCTATTTACGCATCAAAAAATCCAGATAAGAAGAATTTCAAGGTCTTTGCAGTACTTTCTAGTTTTCTTTATTTACTACAAGTGCTAAACGAGAGGCTCGAATTTTCAACAATAGAAGTTATGCTAAATCTACTATTACTCACTTCTGTTATTCATTTGCACTACTCATTACAAGAACCAAAAGAAGTTGTTAATTTAAATTTTATTAAGAAGCCAGCAAAAATCTTATTAATAGTTATTTTTGTTGAAACTTTTATTGGTGCATTTTTTAAACACTCTAATAATAGTGAGTTACTTTATTCAGCTATGAAAAATCTTTCCTTGGTCAGCAGTACAATAATTTCAAGTACGGTATACTCCTTACATGGAATACTTGGAATTACAATATTATTAATTGCTGCATATATCCTATCCTTATCCATCTCTTATAATGTATATAAAACAAGATCAATATATTTAATAGCAACATTACTATTAACTATCTTATTTGGGGTCTTACCAAGATTACACGAGCAAAATGTATTTACCTCTTTCATGCATTTGACTCTTACTACCTTTACAATTACCATATGTGCTACAATTACAGCAAAAAGAGAAGGGAGAGACTAAGTAATTTGGTCTCTCCCTTCTCTTTTATATAATTAGTTTACATAATCTAAGAAATTTTTTAATTGTCCATTTTTATATAACTCAATATGAAGATGAACACCTGTAGAATCACCTGTTGTTCCCATAATTCCGATTTTACTTCCCTTTTCCACGGTTTGACCAACATTTACACTAATAGAGTTCAAATGTGCATAGATCGTTTTATAGCCGTTGTTGTGGGATATTTCAATCTTATTCCCATAACCTCCGTTCCATCCCGCAAATGTTACTGTACCGTTATCTGCAGATAGTATAGAAAGATCACTTGGCCTAGCTATGTCTGTACCTTTATGTAAGGTACCCCATCTTTCCCCTGTTTTACTAGATACATAGCCACCAACTGTTGGCCATGTGAAAGTACCGGTTCCTCTTGATGGAATAACTTTTGTCCCTTTAACCACAATTTGTTTCACAGGTTGTTTAATAATATCCTCTTTTACAACTTCTTTATTTTCTAACTGACCATTTTTACTAATGTACTTGTATTGAACTACTTTTTCACCATTTGAACCTGCTTGTTTAACCTTTTGTTCCCCCTTGTATAGAGACTCGTCCTCTACAACTTCAGTTTCAAAAGGAATAGGCACGTTTTCAGTTACAAGTTTCTCTTCTATTACATCAGCAATAGGTTTGTAGGATTTTACTATTAGTTTTTGACCAATTTGTAAAATGGAGTTTTCATTAAAAGAGTTAAGTTCGAAAAACTCCTCCTTAGATATGTCATAACTATTAATAATCTCCCCCAGAACTTCGCCCTCTTTTACTAGGTGGTAATCGTTTTTACGAGTTCCTTTTAAAATGTAGTTAACAGCATCTGTAACCTTTAATACATTTTCGGGACTTACCTTTACTTCTTCAACAATAGGTTCTGGTGAAATGTAGGTTGTAACCGTACTATCGCTAGTAAACTTTAACTTTAGATTTTTTATTACTTCTTCAGCTTCTGGTTTACTAGCTACAAAAACTGCCTGATCACCGAATCTAATTCCCAGTCCAACTGCATTGATTTCAATATTATTATTAATCCATTCTATTGTTTGTTGATCATGCTCTTTAGGTTGAAAAGTATTTTCAGGGACAAATTCAACCTCTTTTGACGTGTCCATTTCTAAGTTAGGATAATTATTTTTTGATTCCTGTATCTTTTGCTTAATAGCTGATTGAGCTTCATCAATATCGTGGACAATGCCAATATATTGATTACCTACATAAACATGATAAATTTTTTGCAACTCAACTTTGGCTGAAGCTTCTCCCGAACTAATAGAGCTTGATACTATTAATAAAGTGGATGTTATGTATAATATTTTTTTTATAACATTATTTGAGGCCAAAAGTTACCACTTCCCTATAAACTTGATGTCCATTCTTTCAATCCCTTTCTATAATAACATACGAAATTATCAATCGACAAAATGTTACAAAATTGTAATCTACTTTTAAATGGATTTTATTGAAATTTAAACACACATTCCACTTACACCGAAATTCATTTTAAAGTCAAGCGTAATTTTGCATCTTTTTATAAAAATGTTTGACAACTTTGTGAACTTAGTGAATAATTTATATATAAAGAAATGAAGGAGATGAATGTGATGAAATCTAAAGTGAAAATACTTAATGTAGTAAAGTACGTTAGTTTAACGAGTCTTACATTTGGAATCATTTCTTTCTTTATCGGACTGTTTGTAAACGGTTACAGTGTTTTGACACCAATTGGTGTTGGGATAGTAATCGGTTCTGTTTTTATCTTTCTTATGGGTGTATTCTTTGTAGTAACAGAAGAAATTCTTAATAAAATGTACCTTCCAAATAGAATCGTTTCTATAACAAAAAAGGAGCGCCATTAAAGACGCCCCCTGGAAAAAGCAATTAATAATATCCCCATACAAGAGTTAGTAAGGTACCAAATACAGTAACTAAAGCTATGAAGAAACCATAATAAACTGCCGTATAAATTGCTTTCTTATCCTTTGATTCACCAGCGTGCATAAACACAATTAACTGTAAGGCTGCCTGTATGAATGCTGTCACTAGAAGAATTGTCGCACCTACTGTGAATGATAAATCAAAGAAGTATACAGTTAGTGCAACAGCAGTTAAAATTAACGAAAATACAAAACCTAATACTTGGTTTATTGGGAACAATTCTTTCAAGTTACATCATTCCTTTCAAGAAGACGAAGCTAAAGATGAAGATCCATACTACGTCTAAGAAATGCCAGTAAAGAGAGAAAATGAACGCTTTATTAGTTGTTTCAGGGGTTAATCCACGTTTCTTAATTTGTATTAGGATGAACAGACCCCAGAATAGACCAAACGCAACGTGAGCACCGTGAGTTCCTAACGTAAGGAAAAGGATCGATGTAAAACCACTAGTTTGTAGCGTAGCGCCTTCGTGAATATATACTACAAAATCGTATATTTCTACTCCTAGGAATCCTAGGCCAAGAACTAGTGTTATGACAAAGAATGTCATCATTGCTTTTAGTCTTCCAATACGCATTGCATGGATCGCAAGGCCAATTGTAAAACTACTTGTTAATAGTAAGATTGTTTCAATTAGTACTGGAGTAATCTCAAAAATCTCTGCTCCTGTTGGTCCATTGCCAGTTCCATTTACTAATGTAAAATACGATGCGAAGAGCGTTCCAAAAAGTGCAATTTCGGCTCCAAGGAAAATCCAGAACCCTAAGATATTTAAACGGTTTTGTTCTGTACTATATTCGAGAGGGAGCGAGTGATCTATCTTCATATTCTAGTACCTCCCAATTTTTCTTCTGTTTCTTTTACTTCTTCAACAGAGATGTAGCGACCATGATCTTTCTCAAATGAACGAAATGCTAAGCAAGCAAAAAGTCCGATTGTCGAAAGGATTAGAAGAATCCAAATACCGAAAACAAACGCAAAGCCCCATACGAAAAAGATTGCTCCTAAGATAAACGGCATTCCACTGTTATTTGGCATATGAATTTTTTTAATTTCCCCCTTAAACAATTTATATCCCTTTTTCTTTGAATCCCAAAATGCTTCCGTTGAATCAACTTCAGGTACAATTGCAAAATTGTATTCTGGAACCGGACTATGAGTAGCCCATTCAAGAGAACGTGCATCCCATGGATCAGCAGGTATATCTCTTGGTGCGTAGCGAATGCTGTAATATATATTGTACACAATTAAAGCAAACCCTACCGCTAATCCCAATGCACCGATAAACGAAATCATATTCCAAATTCCAAATCCAGTTGATTCTGAGTAGGTATACATACGACGAGCTTGACCATCTAAACCAGAAATAAACATTGGGAAGAATGTTACACAAACGCTGATAGAGATGAACCAGAATGACCATTTTCCTAATCGTTCATTCAAAATAAAGCCGAACATTTTTGGCCACCAATAAAAGAGTCCTGCAATCATTGCAAAAACTACACCAGGAATAATCACTAGGTGGAAGTGAGCAACTAAGAACATAGTATTATGGTATTGATAGTCAGCACTAGCCATACCAAGCATAACACCTGTTACACCACCGATAGTAAAAATCGGAATAAAGCCCAATGTGTATAGCATTGGTGTTGTAAAGACAATTTTTCCTTTTCTAAGGGTAAATAACCAGTTGAAAATCTTAACACCAGTCGGTACCGCAATAGCCATGGTTGTTATAGAAAAAATACTATTAACAAATGCTCCTTGACCCATTGTGAAGAAATGGTGAACCCACACTAAGAATGATAGTGCAGAAATAGCCACCATAGAGATAACCATTGATTTATAGCCATAAAGATTACGTCTTGCAAAAGTTGAAATGATTTCACTATATATCCCAAATGCCGGTAGGATTAATATATAAACTTCCGGATGTCCCCAAACCCAGAAAAGGTTTGCCCAAAGCATATCCATACCACCATTCGACATTGAAAAGAAGTTAGCACCAAACAGACGATCGAAAGTACCCATTGCAAGAGCAACAGTCAATACTGGAAAGGCAAAAACGATGATTAGATTTGTAATCAAAGCAGACCATGTGAACATCGGCATTTTCATCAATGTCAATCCAGGTGCTCTCATTTTGAGAATGGTCGTAATAAAGTTAATACCAGTTATTAACGTTCCTAAACCAGAAATTTGAAGAGCAATCATATAATAGTTCGTTCCTACAGATTTACTAAATTCATTACCCGCTAAAGGGAAAATAGATGTCCAGGTTGAATCTGGTGAACCACCGATTACAAACGAAATGTTAAATAACATTGCTCCGAAAAAATATAACCAAAAACTTACTGCATTTAATCTAGGGAAGGCCACATCACGAGCACCAATTTGTAATGGTACTACAAAGTTCATAAAAAACATAATGAAAGCCATAGCCATAAATATAATCATCACAACTCCGTGAGTTGTGAATATTTCATTATACTCTTGTGCACCTAACAATTTGTTATCAGGTACAGCAGTTTGAGCACGCATCATAATCGCATCTACTCCGCCTCGGAATAACATCAATAAGGCAGAAACTAAATACATTATACCGATTCGTTTATGGTCAACAGTTGTTAACCAGTTTTGCCAAAGATACCCCCATTTTTTAAAATAGGTTAACCCAACAACAATTGCAATCATAGTAAGTGCAATGGCTGCCATCGATGCATATATTGTTGGACCTGGATTAGGTACGGCAAATCGATCAAAGAAATCCATACTTTTTTTAACTCCTTTCAGGAATAATATTGCTAATTGCTCTTCATAAAAACTAACTTTGAGCTAGTGAGAGTTAATTATTAATGATTCATGTTGCTATGATCAGAATTCCCTTCAGATGAATCTGAGTCAGATTGATCTGCTTTTTCTGTGTCTGTTTCATTATTTTCAGTTGAACCACCATTATGATGAGCTGCCGGAGGTGGCGAAAACTCTAAATGTGTTCCAGTGTAGGTCGACTGTCCAAGGTGGCCTGGTTTTAATAATTCGTTAAACTTTTCTTCTGTAAGAGGTTCAGCAGTTTCTTTAACTTCCTTTACCCACTCATCATATTCCTCAGAAGTCATTGCCTGAACGTTGAACGTTTGTTCAGCAAATCCTTCTCCAGTAAACGAAGCGTTTCGACCCATATATTCACCAGGAACATCAGCTGCTAAATTTAAGGTATTTACCATTCCAGACATTGCGTATTTCTGACCTCCCAGCTGTGGTATCCAGAAACTCGCAATTGGCCCATAAGAATATAGTTTAAACTGAACGGGACGATCCGTCGGAATAAAGAGATAGTTAACCGTTTCAATATTTTCCTCTGGGTAACTAAAATGCCATTTCCAATTAGATGCAGAAGCATAAATAACTAATGGCTCTTCTTCATATCCCTTTGGGACATCCTCCACTTCATAGGTTGACTTAACAGTAATAAACGAAAGGAAAGCAACGATTAAGATTGGAATAGATGTCCAAAGAATTTCTAATTTAATACTTCCTTCAATATGAGGTGGTTCATAATCTTCCCTTTGTTTAGAAGCACGATATTTCCTAACTATATACACAAAGAGTGTGAAGACTACAATTACGACAATAGCCATTGTCCAAATCGAAATCATTATAACATCGGATGTTGTACGACCTTGAGGTCCTTTCGGGTCTAAAACGAGAAGCGGTTCACATCCCGTTAGCACAGTGGCAATAGTGAAAATTAACGAAAATAATGCCAATTTCATTTTCATAGAGGTACCCCTTTCTTTAAATATTTTCATCATTTTAATAAGTGCACATATACTCATAGATATCTCTGCTTACATGCACATTTCTTCACAAAGTTAGATATACAAATAAGAATTTATGCAATTATAATAATAACATTAGTTTAGTAGAATAAATGTGACAATATTAAAAAGGATTTTTTTTCAAATTTTTGTTATTTTTTTACATTTAATCCGTTACTTCCTATAGGTTTCCATGATAATTCACTTTAATTTGATTCGAATTTTTGGCAATTGTATTACAAGACAACCAATGATATTATTTTAATATCAAAATTGTAAAAACTGAGGTGAGTTATCTGAATAAAATAATTACCACTCTAGTATTTAGTACAATAGTTATTACAGGTTGTTCATCCTTAGAGAGTCAAGAAAATGAACAAGAGCAACCACCTAGCAAATCTGAACAAGTTCAACCAAAGTTAGAGTATACAATAGGAAGTAATGATTGGTCTGTAGTTACTGATTTAACAGACAATCCCAAAATTTTAGAAGCCTATCAATTTGCAGTTGAACATCCAGAAGTTTTGGATTACATGCCATGTTATTGTGGTTGTTATGAAGAAGACGGACATACAAGCAATACAAACTGCTTTGTGGATTCAATACAAGGTGATGTAGCCCTTTTAGATACCATGGGCTTTGGCTGAGGTGTCTGTGTGGATATCGCCCGTGAGGCGAAACTAGAATATGAAAAAGGAACAGATTTAAAAACCATTCGTGAAATCATTGACAAAAAATATGAAGGTTTAGGTACACCAGCTACACCTACTCCAATGCCTAAAGGTTAATGAATAAGACCGGCAGCTTCAAAGCTACCGGTCTTATTCATTATCAACCTTGTATACATTCCTTTTCATCTATTATTTAACTTGGAACTCGACTTTTGGCATATTATGCATCCCTCTTGCCGTAACATGTGCAATTACAAAATAAAGACCAGGTTCGGTAAAAGTCTTCTTGACGTAATATTCACCTTCTTTTTTATCTAACTCTCCTTCTACTTTTACATGTTCCTGATCAGATTGACCTTCTTTCCAAACTTCAAACTGCATTTCGTCAGCATCTTTTACTATATCTTCTCCTTGTGTAATTTTAGCTTGAATAATTACTTCCTCATTGACTTTTAGTTCATCAGGGATAGTTTCAACCGTAACCTCAATTATTTCAGGGACCTCATCATTAATTTGAGTTTCAACGTTGTTATTACAACCAACCACAAAAAATAATATGGCCAATAAATAGGTTCCGAATTTCGCCATAAAAAAGCTCACCTCTACACTTTTTTCTTTAATAAATTTACTTTAATTAATTTTATCACATATAGAAGTTGTCATTGTGACAAATATACGTCATTATTTCCAATAGTTATATTTATATTGGGTATTTTGAGGTTCGCTCTTTTTACAAATGAATTTATATAAACTAATAACTGATTAATGAAAATAAAACACAAAAGGCTGATTGAGCTATTCTCAATTCAGCCTTTTTGTGTTTTATTTTTGATTATTAACTTCCTGGGTATCATCTTTATTATAATCATAATTAGATCTATCCACAGGAGTAAAGTTTTCTGGAGTATAGAACCTTAACAAATCTCCGTTTACTACTCTATCGGATTCCTCTAATTTAAGTTCTACATTTTTTTTATATTCCTTTGCAAGCACTAACTTATCTTCAAGAAGCAATTCAAGGCCAGTCTTCGAGTCATAATATTTACCCTCTATGGATGAAACTTCTGGACTTACAAAGTCACCATTTCGAAACGGAATAACTTCATTATGAGTTTCTGATAATAGGTCTGTTCCAAATTGTATATAATTTTTTGTATCAATTCCAAGTAAATGAAGTAGTGTTGGTAAAATATCTATTTGACCACTATATTCTTGGTTCACTCCACCTTCTATCCCAGGTACACGAATAAATAATGGTACTCTTTGTAAACCCGCACTCTCAAAAGGTGTAATTTCTTTTCCTAATACTTTCTCCATTGCTTTATTACGATTAACCGAATTTCCATAATGATCACCATACATGATGATGATAGAATTGTCGTATAAACCAGACTTCTTTAGATAGTCAAAAAACTCCCTCAATAAACAAAGTGAAAACTCGCGTTTTCTCCAGTATTCTCAGTATTTTATAAATTGTAATTTTAGAGTTTAAGCTCGATACTATGGTTGGATTTATCTCGTAAGGATAAATTTGGAGC